>NZ_JBTOPV010000001.1:0-568743 GCF_055284355.1 Pseudomonas sp. HP_01
CGCTGCCGCGCGGGGGTGCGCCCCCCCGCCCCCCACCCCCCCCCCCCCCCCCCCCCCCCGCGCCCCCCCCCGCCCCCCCCCCCCCCCCCCCCCCCCCGCTCCTACGGCCTTCGGCCAGAATCAAAAACCATCATCGCGGCGCCACCACGTTCCTGCCCTGAACCTGTCGCGATCCTGATAGCGATGTCCTAACCCGCCATCATCGAGCGAATGATCTTCCCCAGGGTCTCCATCGCCCGTTCAGGGGTTTCGCCCCACGGGCTGCCGTAGTTCAGGCGGATGAAGGGCTGGAAGCGCCGCGTTGGCGAGAACATCGGGCCGGGGGCGATGCTGATGCCCTGGGCGAGGGCGGCCTGGAATACCTTCAGCGAGTCGATCTGTGCCGGTAGCTCAACCCACAGGAAGTATCCGCCAGTGGGCTGGCTGACACGGGTCTGCGCGGGGAAGTACCGGGCGATGGCGCCAAGCATGGCCCGCTGCTGGTCTTCCAGGCTGTGGCGCAACTTGCGCAGGTGCCGGTCATAACCGCCGTGCTGCAAGTAATCGGCGATGGCGGCCTGTGCCGGCATCGAGGCGCACAGCGAAGTCATGATTTTCAGCCGCTCGACTTTCTGCGCATAACGCCCGGCAGCGACCCAGCCCACCCGATACCCGGGCGCCAGGCTCTTGGCGAACGAGCCGCAATGCAGGACCAGACCTTCAGTGTCGAACGCCTTTGCCGGTTTCGGCGCGTGCTGGCCGTAATACAACTCGGCGTACACGTCATCCTCGATCAGCGGCACCTCGTGCTCGCGCAGCAACTCCACCAGCGCCCGTTTGCGCGCCTCAGGCACGGTTGCGCCGGTGGGATTCTGAAAGCTGGTCATGCTCCAGCAGGCCTTGATCGGGTATCGCTCGAGCGCCTGCTCAAGCACTGCCAGATCAATGCCCTGTTGCGGGTGCACCGGGATTTCCACCGCCTTGAGCTTCAGCCGCTCGAGCACTTGCAGGCAGGCGTAGAACGCCGGCGCCTCGATGGCCACCAGATCACCGGGCTCGGTCACTGCTTGCAGGCACAGATTCAAGGCCTCAAGGGCGCCGTTGGTGATCAGCAGTTCGTCCATGGGCAACATCTGCCCGGCGACCATGTAGCGCAGCGCGATCTGCCGGCGCAGGGCCGGATTGCCGGGCGACAGGTCGCTGACCACCATGCGCGGGTCCATGTCGCGGGTGGCACTGGCCAGGGAGCGGGCCAGGCGCTGCAAGGGGAACAGCCCGGCGCTGGGGAAGGCGGAGCCGAACGGCACGGTGTTCGGGTCCTTGATGGATTCCAGCACCGAGAACACCAGCTCGCTGACGTCGACTTCGGTGGATTCGCTCAGCGCCGGCGCGGGACGCACATCCTGCTCTGTGACGTCGTCACTCAGGCCTTGCAGGCGGACGCTGTCGTTGACGAAATAGCCGGAACGCGGCCGCGCCCGGATCAGGCCTCGACGTTCCAGCAAGTAGTAGGCCTGGAACACCGTCGACGGACTGATCCCATGGGTCTGGCTGGCGTAGCGCACCGACGGCACGCGCTGACCCGCAGCCAGCACCCCGGTGCGAATCAGCTCGGCAATGTCATCGGCAAACTTTTCATAACGCTTCATGATGGGCTCGTGCTGAGTGGCTTCTGTGGCGCAGCAGCCATGCAGTGCCGGCCGGCGGGAAAGGAGGTTGGGCCGGGGGCAGGGGCGGAATATGCCCGCTGCCTGCGGATTAGTACAGATGCAGATTCGCGCACAACAACCGGATCAACCGCTGAGTCTCGATGTGGGCCTCCTGCACTCTCGGCCGCTGCTGCGGTCCATACCGCACTTACGCACAATGAGGGGAATGCGCTGATGAATGCCTGGTGGGAAGAAGTCGTGGAGACGCTGCAGGCCGAGTTCTCTGATATCACCGATGCCGGGCAGATCACCCGAGTGACCATACGCCTGGTTATCGCGGCGCTGCTGGGCGGGATTCTGGGTTTCGAGCGGGAGCACAAGGGCAAGGCAGCCGGGGTTCGAACGCACATGCTGGTGTGCATGGGCGCTGCGCTGTTTGTGCTGGTCCCGCGCATGGCCGGTGCCGACGACGCAGCACTCAGCCGGGTGGTGCAGGGCATTGTGGCGGGGATCGGCTTTCTCGGCGCGGGGACCATCCTCAAGGGCGACGCGCTCAATGCCACTCAGGTGAAGGGCCTTACCACCGCGGCGGGATTGTGGATGACCGCGGCCATTGGCATTGCGGCGGGGATGGGCAGGGAGATGACGGCGGTGCTGAGTACAGTGCTGGCCCTGGGCATCTTCAGCCTGATGCCACGGATTGTCAGACGCTTTGAATCGGCAGAAGAACGGGCAAAGGATCCGGCCCGGAGCACCGGTGGCGACGCCCAGGAGCCTTGAACCAGCGGTCATTTGAGGGGGCGACGGCTGACGCTTTCCCGCCTGGAGCCGGTTCCACCAAGAGCCAGCGTTGGGTTAGTGATTCTGGTGTCGATCCCACTGACGCGAAGCATTTGTGAGTGGGACCGGCTTTAGCCGGGAAGAGGCCAGTTGGCGCACCCTCAACATCCCGGCATGCTGTCTCTAAGCTGCCCGGCTAAAGCCGGTCCTACAACACCGCGTCGGGTCAGTGAATCACTCTGGAAACTTATCATCCAGAATCGCCGGGGGCTCACCGCTCGGCGGATCACCCACGGGTGGTTCGATCACCGGCGGCATGAGCGGGGAAGGTGGCTCCTCGGGCTTTGGCACCGGCAATTCAGGATCGTCTATGTTCGGATCGGGCGTTTCTGCGGGAACGGGAATGCTCATGGTCTTCGCTTCCTTGGGTTCGTCGAGAGGGGCGTGCCAGGTGACGTTGCATCACACCCGCCATCACGCAAGCATGTCGACCCCATCGCGGTGACAATGATTCACTCAATCGGCGTGGAGACCGCGTTACGGCGCAGCCCCTGGCCTGCCATTATCCGCGCGGTGACTTGGTCAAACGTCACGCAAGCTGTTTGAACTTTTGCCCGAGGCTGGCGTTCGGAACCTATGCTGCCACGTCCGGATGAGTTGATCCCGTGGCTCTCTCTTATGTTATGGACAAAGACGCTGAAGCAATGGGCGCCCCACAGCGGGCGTCCCTGGGCGTGAGGAGTGATGCTCGATGAATGATACTGCTGATCAGCCGTACGGCCCGGATTCCCTGGCCAACGATGTTCTCCACTCTATCCACCCTATACCCCTGACCCAAGCCCTGCAGTTGCCGCGCATCGTGATCGAGGACACCCAACCGGTGATCGATAACGGTCAGCTGGCCGCCAAGGCCGTTGTCGGTCAGCCGGTCACGGTCACCAGCAAAATCTACGCGGACGGCCACGACAAGATGGCGGTGCGCATCGTTTATCGCGCCGTCGACCAGGAAGAATGGCAGTCCGTGCCCATGCGCGAGCTGGGCAACGACAGCTGGATTGGCGAATTCACCCCGCCGACCTTCACCCGCTATATCTACCGGCTTGAAGCCTGGATCGATCAGTTCGGCAGCTACCGCTACGAGCTGGAAAAGAAGTACGCCGCCGGCGTGACCATCGATCTGGAGCTGGAAGAAGGGCGCCTGCACCTGGTGCACGCCGCCGAGCGCAGCATCCTCGAATTGCGCGGCCAGCTCGACAGCCTGATCAAGCGCTTCGGCGAGGCTGCGGACAACGAGGCCAAAGTCGCACTGTTGTTGAACAGCGAAACCGCCACCGTCATGGCCAAGGCGGACAACCACGCGTTCCTCAGCCGCAGCCTGGAATTCCCGCTGGACGTCGAGCGTGAACTGGCCCAGTTCGCCAGCTGGTACGAGCTGTTTCCACGCTCCATCACCGATGACAAAAAGCGCCACGGTACCTTCAAGGACGTTCACACGCGCCTGCCGATGATCCGCGACATGGGCTTCGACGTGCTGTATTTCCCGCCGATCCACCCGATCGGCCGCGCCCACCGCAAAGGGCCTAACAACTCCCTCACCGCAGGGCCGGATGACGTCGGCAGCCCCTACGCCATCGGCAGCGCTGAAGGCGGGCATGACGCCATTCACCCGCAATTGGGCACCCGTGAAGACTTCCGCGAGCTGGTGGCCGCTGCAGCCGAGCATGGCCTGGAAATCGCCCTGGATTTCGCCATTCAGTGCTCCCAGGACCACCTGTGGCTCAAGGAGCACCCGGGCTGGTTCTCGTGGCGTCCGGACGGCACCATCCGTTACGCGGAAAACCCGCCGAAGAAATACCAGGACATCGTCAACGTCGATTTTTATGCGCCGGACGCGATTCCAGGCCTGTGGACCGAGCTGCGTGACGTGATCCTCGGCTGGGTGAACGAGGGCGTGAAGATCTTCCGCGTCGACAACCCTCACACCAAGCCGCTGCCGTTCTGGCAGTGGATGATCGCCGACGTGCGCAGCAAGCACCCGGAAGTCATGTTCCTCGCTGAAGCTTTCACAAAGCCGGCAATGATGGCGCGCCTGGGCAAGGTCGGTTATTCCCAGAGCTACACCTACTTCACCTGGCGCAACACCAAGGCGGAGTTGAGCGAGTATTTCACCCAGCTCAACGAGTCGCCGTGGCGCGAGTGCTACCGGCCGAACTTCTTTGTCAACACGCCGGACATCAACCCGCCGTTCCTGCACGATTCGGGTCGCCCGGGCTTTCTGATCCGCGCGGCGCTGGCGACCATGGGGTCGGGTTTGTGGGGCATGTATTCGGGCTTCGAGCTGTGTGAAGCCGCGCCGGTGCCGGGCAAAGAGGAATATTTGGATTCGGAGAAGTACGAGATTCGTCCTCGTGACTTCACCGCACCCGGCAACATCATTGCCGAGATCGCCCAGCTCAACCGCATCCGTCGCCAGAACCCGGCGCTGCAGACCCATCTGGGCCTGAAGGTCTACACCGCGTACAACGACAACATCCTGTACTTCGGCAAGCGCACGGCGGACGGCAGCAACTTCATTCTGGTTGCTGTGAACCTTGATCCGCGCAACGCGCAGGAAGCGCACTTCGAACTGCCGCTGTGGGAAATGGGCCTGCCGGACGACGCCGCTACGTTGGGCGAAGACCTGATGACCGGGCATTCCTGGACCTGGTACGGCAAGACCCAGTTCATGCGTCTGGACCCGTCCTACCAGCCGTTCGGCATCTGGCGCATCAAGGCCACAAACCAATAATTCAAAGGATGTGGTCATGGCAAAGAAACCCCGCAACGCTGCCTTTATCGAAGACCCGCTCTGGTACAAGGATGCGGTGATTTACCAGGTCCACGTGAAATCGTTTTTCGATTCCAACGACGATGGTATCGGTGACTTCCCCGGCCTGATCGCCAAGCTCGACTACATTGCCGCGCTGGGCGTCAACACCATCTGGCTGCTGCCGTTTTACCCGTCGCCGCGCCGCGATGATGGCTATGACATCTCCGAATACCGGGGTGTGCACAGCGATTACGGCACCATGGCCGATGCCAAGAAGTTTATCGCCGAGGCGCACAACCGCGGCTTGCGGGTGATCACCGAGCTGGTCATCAACCACACCTCGGACCAGCACGCGTGGTTTCAGCGCGCGCGGCATGCCAAGAAGGGTTCCAAGGCGCGGGAGTTCTACGTCTGGTCCGATGACCCGCAGAAATACGACGGCACCCGGATCATCTTTCTCGACACCGAGAAGTCCAACTGGACCTGGGACCCGGTCGCCGAGCAGTACTTTTGGCACCGTTTCTATTCCCACCAGCCGGACTTGAACTTCGATAATCCGCAGGTGATGAAAGCGGTGATCGAGGTCATGCGCTACTGGCTGGACATGGGCATCGACGGCTTGCGTCTGGACGCGATTCCGTACCTGATCGAGCGTGACGGTACCAACAACGAAAACCTGCCGGAGACCCACCAGGTCCTCAAGCAGATCCGCGCCGAGATCGACGCCAACTACCCCGACCGCATGTTGCTGGCCGAGGCGAACCAATGGCCGGAAGACACCCAGCTGTACTTCGGTGACCGCAAGGGCAAGGACGGCGACGAATGCCACATGGCGTTCCACTTCCCGCTGATGCCGCGCATGTACATGGCGGTGGCTCAGGAAGACCGTTTCCCGATCACCGACATCCTGCGCCAGACTCCGGAAATTCCGGAGAACTGCCAGTGGGCGATCTTCCTGCGCAACCACGATGAACTGACGCTGGAAATGGTCACCGACCGTGAGCGTGATTACCTGTGGAACTACTACGCCTCGGACCGCCGCGCGCGGATCAACCTGGGCATTCGTCGTCGTCTCGCGCCGTTGCTGGAACGTGACCGCCGGCGCGTCGAGCTGCTGAACAGCATGCTGCTGTCCATGCCTGGCACGCCGACCCTGTATTACGGCGACGAAATCGGCATGGGCGACAACATTTACCTCGGTGACCGCGACGGTGTGCGCACGCCGATGCAGTGGTCGATCGATCGTAACGGCGGCTTTTCCCGCGCCAACCCGGCAAGCCTGGTGCTACCGCCGATCATGGACCCGCTGTACGGTTACCAGTCGGTCAACGTCGAGGCGCAGGATCACGATCCGCACTCGCTGCTGAACTGGACCCGGCGCATGCTCGCCGTGCGCCGGCAGCAGAAAGCCTTCGGCCGCGGCACCCTGAAAATGCTCTCGCCGAGCAATCGCCGCATCCTGGCCTACACCCGCGAATACACCGGGCCGGACGGCAAGACCGAAATCATCCTCTGCGTCGCCAACGTCTCGGCCGCCTCCCAGGCCGCCGAACTCGAACTGGCGCCATACGCCGGGACAGTGCCGGTCGAAATGCTCGGCGGCAGCGCCTTTCCACCTATTGGCCAGCTCAATTACCTGCTGACGTTGCCACCCTATGGCTTCTACTGGTTCTTGCTGGCCGCGGAGAATCAAATGCCCAGCTGGCACGTTGAACCGGCTCAGAGCATGCCGGACTTCCCGACTCTGGTGCTCAAGCAGCGCCTGGAAGAATTGCTCGAAGAACCCCTGCGCCAGACCATGGAGCAGCAGTCGCTGTCCGTCTACCTGCCGAAACGTCGCTGGTTCGCGGGTAAAGGCACGGCCATCGACAGCATTCACATCGCCTACGCCGTGCGCTTCGGCTCCACGGTGCGGCCGGCGTTGCTGAGCGAAATCGAAGTCACCTCTGGTGGCGAAACGGTGCGCTACCAGTTGCCGTTTGGCCTGTTGCCGGAAGACGACATCAGCAGCGCCTTGCCCCAACAGTTGGCCCTGTCCCGCGTGCGGCGTGGACGTCAGGTCGGCTTGATCACTGATGCGTTCACCCTTGAGCCGTTCATTCGCAACGTCATCAAAGGCATGCAGGACAACACCGTGCTGGCGACGCCGGACGGTGAGCTGCAATTCCAGAGCACCTCGCAATTGGCGCCGCTGGGTCTGAACGAAGACGCCGAAGTGCGTTATCTCTCGGCCGAACAGTCCAACAGTTCGGTGGTGGTCGGCAAAAAGCTGGTGCTGAAGATGATTCGCCGTGTGGCGGCAGGTACCCACCCGGAACTGGAAATGGGTGCGTACCTCACCGAAGCCGGCTACCCGCACATCTCGCCGCTGTTGGGCGCGGTCGTGCGCGTCGACGGGCAGGGCGAGAAAAACCTGCTGATGATCGCTCAGGGTTACCTGAGCAATCAGGGCGATGCGTGGGAATGGACGCAGAACAATCTCGAACGCGCCGTGCGCGATCACATGGCCCACGGTCAATCGTCGCTGGAGCAGCAAGCCAACGCGCTGATCGAACTGAAAGACTTCGCCGGCCTGCTGGGCCAGCGTCTGGGCGAGATGCACGTGATCCTCGGCGCGCCAACGGATAACCCGGACTTCAAAACCGAAGTCACCAGTGTCAAGGACAGCGAGGCCTCGGCGAAGAGCGTTTCGGCGCAGATCGAGCGCGCCTTGCAGCTGCTTGAACAGCACCGTGACTCCCTGGAAGCCCAGGACCAGCAGCTCATCACTGAACTGCTGGGCAAACGCAAAGCGTTGCTGGCTCAGGTCAAAACCCTGGCGAAGCAGTCGGTCGGCGGCTTGAGAATGCGCGTGCACGGCGACTTGCACCTCGGGCAGATGCTGGTGGTCAAGGGCGATGCCTACCTGATCGACTTCGAGGGCGAGCCGGCACGTCCGCTGCAGGAACGTCGCGCCAAGTACAGCCCGTTCAAAGATGTCAGCGGCGTGCTGCGCTCCTTCGACTACGCTGCGGCGATGGCCATGCGCAACGCGCAAAGTGCCGACACCTCGGTGCAGGCTGAAACGGCACGCCAGCAAGTGGCCGAGACGTATTTGCTGCAGGCGCGGGAAGCCTTCCTCGACGGCTACCGCAAGGCCACCGTCGAAGTGGGTCACGACTGGAAAGATGCCAAAGGTGAGGCGGCCGCGCTGGCGCTGTTCACCCTGGAAAAAGCCGCTTATGAAGTGGCCTACGAGGCCGAGAATCGCCCGACATGGTTGTCGGTTCCGCTTCAAGGCTTGCGCGGGCTTCTAGACCTGTCTGATGGAGAATGAAAATGAGTGCCTCTGACCAATTCGGTAACGGCAACCACGCAATATTGCCCAGCGCCGTCGACCTGGATGCGCTGATCCGCGCGGAGCACCGCGACCCGTTCTCGATGCTCGGCCCCCACAGCGATGGCGCTGAAGGCCAGGTAATCCGCGCCTATCTGCCCAATGCACTGGCCGTGCGCGTGCTTGCTCGCGATGGCGAACGTGACTTGGGCGAGCTGAGCATGACCGACAAGCCGGGGTTCTTTGCCGGCCACTTTGCGGTGCGCGAGCCCTACCTGCTGAAGATCTCCTGGGCCACCGGCGAGCAAATCACCGAAGACCCGTTCAGCTTCGGCGAGCAGCTCGGCGAGATGGATTTGTACCTGTTCGCCGAGGGCAACCATCGTGACCTGAGCAGCGCGTTGGGCGCACAGGTGAAGAACGTCGACGGTGTCGATGGCGTACGTTTCTCCGTGTGGGCTCCGAATGCCCGCCGTGTCTCGGTGGTGGGCGATTTCAACAGCTGGGACGGCCGTCGTCATCCAATGCGCCTGCGTCACCCGACGGGCGTGTGGGAAATCTTCATTCCGCGTATTGGCCCGGGAGAGGCGTACAAGTACGAGATCCTCGGCCAGCACGGCGTTCTGCCGCTGAAAGCCGACCCTATGGCCCTGGCCACCCAACTGCCGCCGGCTACGGCGTCGAAAGTCGCTGCGCCGCTGGACTTTGACTGGCAGGACAGTGACTGGATGCAGTCCCGTGGCGACAAGCACGACATCCACCAGCCGCTGTCGATCTATGAGCTGCACGCAGGCTCGTGGAAGTGGCATCACGGCGGCGATGACGAGCCCGATCGCCCGTACAACTGGCGCGAGCTGGCCGATAACCTGATCCCTTACATCAAGGATATGGGCTTCACCCACATCGAGCTGATGCCGATCATGGAACACCCTTTCGGCGGTTCGTGGGGTTATCAGGTGCTGTCGCAGTTCGCACCGAGTGCCCGTTATGGCAAGCCGGAAGACTTCGCCGCATTCGTCGATGCCTGTCACCGCAACGACATCGGTGTGATTCTTGACTGGGTGCCTGCGCACTTTCCGACGGATGCACACGGTCTGGCCCAATTCGACGGCACTGCGCTGTACGAATACGCCAATCCCCATGAGGGCTTCCATCAGGACTGGAACACGCTGATCTACAACCTTGGCCGTACCGAAGTCCACGGTTTCATGATCGCGTCCGGCTTGCATTGGCTGAAGCACTTCCACGTCGATGCGTTGCGCGTGGATGCGGTGGCCTCAATGCTGTATCGCGACTATTCCCGCAACGCCGGGGAGTGGGTGCCGAACCGTTACGGCGGCCGCGAAAACCTGGAGGCGATCGACTTCCTGCGTCACCTCAATGACGTAGTGGCGATCGAAGCGCCGGGCGCGCTGGTCATCGCCGAGGAATCGACCTCGTGGCCGGGTGTTTCGCAGCCGACTCAACAGGGCGGCCTGGGCTTCTCCTACAAGTGGAACATGGGCTGGATGCACGACACGCTCAAGTACGTCGAGCAGGACCCGATCCATCGCCAGCATCACCATTCTCAGCTCAGCTTCGGCCTGGTTTACGCATGGTCCGAGCGCTTCGTGCTGCCGATTTCCCACGACGAAGTGGTCCACGGCAAGCACTCGCTGATCGACAAGATGCCCGGCGACCGCTGGCAGAAATTTGCCAACCTGCGCGCTTACCTGTCGTTCATGTGGACGCACCCGGGCAAGAAGCTGCTGTTCATGGGCTGCGAGTTCGGTCAATGGCGAGAGTGGAACCACGACACCGAGCTGGACTGGCATTTCCTCCAGTACGCCGACCACAAGGGCGTGCACACGCTGGTCAGCGACCTCAACCGGTTGTATCGCACTGAAAAGGCGCTGCACGAGCAGGACTGTCAGCCCCAGGGTTTCCAGTGGGTCATCGGTGACGACGCCGGCAACAGCGTCTACGCCTACCTGCGCTGGAGCAAGGAGGGCGAACCATTGCTGGTGGTCGCCAACCTGACGCCGGTGCCGCGTGAGGCCTATCGCGTGGGCGTTCCGTTCAGCGGCAACTGGGCCGAGCTGTTCAACAGCGACGCCGATATCTACGCCGGTTCCAACTTCGGTAACGGCGGCGGTGTGCGCACCGACGACCTCAAGAGTCATGGCCAGGCGTTCTCGCTGTCCTTGAACCTGCCGCCGTTGGGCGTGGTGATCCTCAAACCGACGGTGGAGCAACTGCAACAGGAGGGGTGATTCCCCCCGCCAGACTGTTGTGAACCTTGTGGGAGCGAGCTTGCTCGCGAATCGTCTTTACCCGGCGGCTCTGTCGGCGGGTCGGGGCATTCGCCAGCAGACTCGCTCCCACTGTCGTTTCAGCCATTCCGACACGCGTTGTGGGGCGTTTCCCGGACGAATGTCATCCCTCGCTACTGAACCTGACATCTTTTCAATGGTCTGTTGACCACTGCGCGCGCAGTACGCCCGGGTCACGACTTTGGGCGTCCGGCTGAATTTCGCCCGCGCCAGATGCCTTTTCCAGCAGTTGCAGTGCGTTGTTCGTGCTGTCCGACCAGGCGTGATTCCCTTGCATGCGGCCCGCCCACCGGCCTTCTTTTCAATTTGTCGAAGATTAACCATGCCTATTTCTCCCTCCGATGCTTCCCTTCGCTTTTCCACCGTGTCGGGCGTTCGACGCCGTTTGCTCAACGCCGGCGTGCTGACCACCTTGTTGACCGCAGGCTTTGCCAGCCCCTTGGCACTGGCCGAAACCACGAGCAAGGATCGCTGGGTCAGCGACACCCTCAGCACCTACGTGCGCAGTGGCCCCACCGACGGCTACCGCATCGTCGGCACCCTGAAGTCCGGGCAGAAAGTGGAGCTGATCAACACCCAGGGCGATTACAGCCAGGTGCGCGGCAGCGCCGGCGACAACGTGTGGATTCCCACCGCTGACCTGCAGGAAGTGCCAGGCCAGGCCGAGCGCTTGCCGCAATTGACGCAGAAAGCCGCGGACCTCAGCGCGCAGCTGAAGACCATCGACGATGACTGGAAGACCAAGGTTCAGGGCATGCAGGAAACCCTGGAGTCGCGCAAGAAGCTGGTCGACGAGCTCGAAGCGCGGACCAAGGACTTGAACGCACAGCTAGCCAGCGCCCAGTCGGACTTGCGCACGACCCAGGCGAAACTGGGTGACGAGAACAATCAGGTGCTGATGCGCTACATGGTCTACGGCGGCAGCATCGCCGGCGCTGGCCTGCTGCTGGGCCTGATCCTCCCGTCCCTGACCAAGGGCCGCAAGCGCAACGACCGGTGGTTCTGAACCGAGCCGCCTGTGCCAGTTGCGGGCTAAACAGGCTTCTACAGTTGGAGCGCGCTTGCCCGCGAAGACGAAGTTGCATTCAGTATGTTGTCGCCTGAAACACCGCGCCCACTGTAGGAGCCGGCTTGCTGGCGAATGCATTCTTTCAGATCAAGGTGTGCAAAATGGCACACCGCCTTCGCGGGCGCCCGGGCGCCACACCCCCCCCCCCCCCCCACCAAACCCCCCCGCCCGCCCGCGAACGCGATCTTCCAGATGACGCAGCGCAGGATGACCCACCGCATTCGCCGGCAAGCCGATATCTGCACTGCTAAATCTCGGGGAAACGCACCTTGGGCCCGGTGTTCATCTGACCGGGATTCCCGGCAATCACTGGCAACTTTCCCCGCATGCGCTATTTTAGTGCGGGCACCTTCTGCCCACCGTTTTCCCCATCACAAGAAAAAGAGAATTCCGCCCATGAAGTTCGAACCCTTTGCCCAGTCGCTCGTTGCGACGGCGCTTATCCTTGGTCTGTCCTGCGCTCACGCCGCTTCCGTGGCGCCGGCCGCCGCTGAAAACGGCATGGTCGTGACCGCCCAGCACCTGGCCACCCACGTCGGCGTGGACGTGCTCAAGTCCGGCGGTAACGCGGTGGATGCGGCCGTTGCCGTGGGCTACGCGCTGGCCGTGGTCTATCCGGCTGCCGGCAACCTGGGCGGGGGCGGTTTCATGACCATCCAGTTGGCCGACGGGCGCAAGACCTTCCTCGACTTCCGCGAAAAAGCCCCGCTGGCGGCGACCGCCAACATGTACCTGGACAAGGACGGCAATGTCGTACCGGACCTGAGTTCCAAGGGGCACCTGGCCGTCGGCGTCCCCGGCACCGTGTCCGGGATGGAAATGGCGCTCAGCAAATACGGCACCAAAAAGCGCGCGGAAGTCATTGCGCCGGCGATCAAGCTCGCTGAAAACGGCTTCGCCCTGGAGCAAGGCGATGTCGACCTGCTCGGCACCGCCACCGACGAATTCAAGGCCGACGCCAAGGACCTGGGCACGATATTCCTGAACAAGGGCCAGCCACTGCAGGTTGGCGACACCCTTGTGCAGAAAGACCTCGCCAAAACCCTCAAGGAAATCTCCGCAAAAGGCAGCGACGGTTTCTACAAGGGCTGGGTGGCCAAGGCGATCGTCGATTCCAGCCAGGCGGGGAAGGGCATCATCACCCAGGCCGATCTGGACAAATACGCGACCCGCGAACTGGCGCCGATCGAGTGTGATTACCGCGGCTACCACGTCGTGTCGGCGCCGCCTCCGAGCTCCGGTGGCGTGGTCATCTGCGAGATCATGAACATCCTCGAAGGCTATCCGATGCAGGAGCTGGGCTATCACTCCGCCCAGGGCCTGCATTATCAGATCGAGGCCATGCGTCATGCCTACGTCGACCGCAACAGCTACCTGGGTGACCCGGACTTCGTCAAGAATCCGATCAGCCATCTGCTCGACCGCGACTACGCCGCCAAGCTGCGCGCCGCCATCGAACCGCAGAAGGCCGGGATCTCCCAGAACATCAAACCCGGCGTTGCGCCCCACGAAGGCAACAACACCACGCACTATTCCATCGTCGACAAATGGGGCAACGCGGTGTCTGTCACCTACACCCTCAACGACTGGTTCGGTGCAGGCGTGATGGCGAGCAGTACCGGTGTAATCCTCAATGACGAGATGGACGACTTCACCTCCAAGGTGGGCGTGCCGAACATGTACGGCCTGATTCAGGGCGAAGCCAACGCCATCGCGCCGGGCAAGTCGCCGCTGTCATCGATGAGCCCGACCATCGTTACCAAGGACGGCAAGACGGTGATGGTGGTGGGTACCCCGGGCGGCAGCCGGATCATTACTGCCACCCTGCTGACCATGCTCAACGTCATCGACTACGGCATGAACATCCAGGAAGCGGTCGATGCGCCTCGTTTCCACCAACAGTGGATGCCGGAAACCACCAACCTGGAAGCCTTCGCCGTCAGCCCTGACACCCAGAAGATCCTCGAAAGCTGGGGCCATAAGTTTGCAGGTCCCCAAGACGCCAACCACCTGGCCGCGATCCTCGTCGGCGCGCCGTCCCTGGGTGGCAAGCCAGTGGGTAATAACCGTTTCTACGGTGCCAACGATCCACGTCGCAGCACGGGGTTGTCGCTGGGCTATTAACCCAGACGGGAAACGATTCACCGGATGGGGCAGGGTGTTCCTGTCCGGTGACGGGTGCGCCGGTTCTCCCCAACCAAGACCCTGCGCGCGATTTTGGTTGCGCGCAGGAGGCTTTGAAGTGTTATGTTATAACTCGTTTTTACAGGCCGTCCGCAGGCCTGTCGGTTATCGCGCTTCGAGAGTCCACCGCGTATGCAAACCCTGTCTGTCCCCTTGCAATCTCCCGCCACGTCTATCGCCCATCCCGGCCGCCTGCAATCGATCGATGCCCTGCGTGGCCTGATCATCGTGTTCATGCTGCTGGATCACGTGCGCGAGACCTTCTTTCTGCACCATCAGGTCAGCGATCCGATGGACGTTGCCCACACCAGCGTCGATCTGTTCATCAGCCGCACCCTCGCGCATTTATGCGCGCCGCTGTTCGTGTTTCTTACCGGGCTTTCGGCCTGGCTGTATGGCGAACGTCATGCGGGCAAGGGCGCGGTGGCGGGATTTCTGTTCAAGCGCGGGCTGGTATTGATCGCGCTTGAACTGACGCTGGTGAACTTCGCCTGGACGTTCCAGTTCCCGCCGACGGTGATCTATTTACAGGTCATCTGGGCGATTGGCTTGAGCATGATCGCGCTGTCAGCGATGGTGGTATTGCCGCGTGGGGTCCTGGCGGCGCTGGGACTGGCGATCATCGCCGGGCATAACCTGCTGGATGACGTGCACTTTGCCGCGGGCTCGGCGATGCACATTCCGTGGGCGATTCTCCATGACCGCGGCTGGATCGAGGTCGGCGACAGCCTGCGCTTGCGCACCTCGTACCCCCTGCTGCCGTGGATCGGCGTGATTGCCGTCGGCTACGCCGCCGGGCCGTGGTTTGGCCGCGACGCGAATGCAGAAAAGCGCGAGATCAACCTGATTGCCTGGGGGTTTGGCGCACTGACGCTGTTTCTTGCCCTGCGCGGGATCAACGGCTATGGCGAGAAGCCGTGGGTGGAAGGTGACACCACAGCGCAGACGCTGATGAGCGTCCTCAACGTCACCAAGTACCCGCCGTCGTTGCTGTTCATCAGCTTGACCCTGGGCGTCGGTCTACTGGTGCTGGCCTGGCTTGAGCGGCAACAGGGGCGGGCATGGCTGCGACCGCTGGTGACCTTTGGCGCGGCGCCGATGTTTTTCTATCTGCTGCACCTGTATGTGCTGAAGTTGCTTTACCTCGGCGCAGTTGCGATCTGGGGCACCACCCAAGGCCAGTACTTTGGGTTCACTTCGGTACTGGGCCTGTGGGGTTGCGCCGCGGTGCTCACCGTCGTGCTATGGCCGGCGGTGAACTGGTTCGCCGCGCTCAAGGCGCGTCGCCGGGACATTGCCTGGCTCAAGTACTTCTGAGTACGGCCATTCCAACGCGGTCTGCGCAGGACTTCATGTGTCACGCTGCAAAACTCACGATGCAGGCGCGGGCCTCTTCCCGGCTGAAGCCGGTCCTACTAAGTGTGTATATGCACCCAGAGAGACCTGCTGCGACGCTGACGGGTGGGACCGGCTTTAGCCGGGAAGGTGTCAAATGTCACGCAGGCTGCGTTCCATGCGCGCCAGGCCTTCTTCCAGCATCGGCCGTGGGCAGCCGAAGTTCAGGCGCACGAACTGGCCGCAGTCGTCGCCGAATTCCAGGCCGTCGCTGAGCGCGACTTTCGCGTGTTCGAGGAAGAACTGCTGCGGGCTGTCCAGCCCCAGGCCGGAGCAATCCAGCCACGCCAGATAGGTGCTCTGGGGCAGGTGCATCGTGATCCCCGGGAAACGGCTTTTGATGGTCTCGGCCAGGTAATCGCGATTGTCCTGCAGATACGCCACGACCTGTTCCAGCCAAGCGCCACCTTCACGATAGGCCACTTCGGTGGCCTCCAGGCCCAAGGCGTTGACGCTGTCCACCAGCCCCAGCCGCCCGGCATTGAAACGCTGGCGCAGCTCGGCGTTCTGCACCACGGCGAACGCGGTTTTCAGGCCGGCAATGTTCCAGGCTTTGCTCGCTGACATCAGCGTCACGCTGCGCGCCGCGATCTCCGGGCTCAGGGACGCGATCGGCGTGTGCTGTCGGCCGTCGAACAGCAGGTCAGCGTGAATTTCATCGGAAATGATCAGCGCATCGCGCCGCACACAGGCCTCACCGATGGCCAGCAATTCCTCACGCTCAAAGACTTTGCCCAGCGGGTTGTGGGGGTTGCTCAGCAATAGCGCGCCGCAGTCGGGCAGGGCGCGTTCCAGCGCCGCGATGTCGGTGGGGTATGCACCTTGGGCGTTGGCATGGAAGGGCAGATCGACACGCGGCAGTTGCCAGTTGGCCGGTGCGTGCAGAAGCGGCGAGTAATTGGGCGTCTGCACCAGCACCGCGCTAGACGGCGAGACCAGTGCATGGAGCGCCATGTTCACGCCGGGCTCCACCCCCGGCAGAAAGACCAGGTCCTGCGCTTCGATCTGCCAGCCGTAGCGCTCGGCGAGGTGCTTGACCAGCGTTTCCCGCAACGCCTGCTGGGGCACGGAATAGCCCAGCAGCGGATGTTCCAGACGGTTCTTCAGCGCCTGCACAATGGGCGCGGCCACCGGAAAATCCATGTCCGCCACCCACATCGGCAGCACGTCTTCGGGGTACTGGCTCCACTTTTTGCTGCCGGTGTTCAAACGCTGAAAAACGTTGTTCAGATCCATGTCCTGGCCTGTCCTGCTCGAAAAAAAAGGGGATTGTGCCAGAGAAAGCGTGGCTGGGTTTGCTGTCGGTTTTCTGTTTGTAGGATTAATCCGCAAATGCCGCTGGAACCGTCTCCTTCGTGTCTCCTCGTCTGGAGTCACACTTTGAAATGCCTCATCTTCGCTCGCCTCAGCCCTCTCTCATGGACGAGTTGATCCGGTTTTCTGCAGACCGGTCGGGGGCGTTTCTTCTGACACGGACGCTCATTCATGCTCACCGTATTGCCGCCTTTCTTTGATCACAGTCGCCATAAACTGGTTGTTCACAGCCTGCCTATCGCCCTCGACGTTTTAGCCTTTGAAGGTGAAGAACAGCTGAGCCGGCCGTTTCTTTATCGCGTGGAATTTACTTCGGTCGAGCAGGACATCGGCGCCGAGCGGATGCTGGGCAAGACCGCTCAGTTCAGCCTGAATGCGGCGGCCCACACGTTTCCGATTGCGATTCCTGGGTTGCCCGTGCCTTCAGTTAAACCGTTGCGAACGCTGCATGGGGTGATTACCGGGTTCAAGCGGCTGTCCGGTTCCGCTGATGAGGCGCGCTATGAAGTGACACTGGAACCGCGACTGGCATTGCTGGATCGGGGGCGTCAATTTCGGATCTATCAGCATCAGTCGGTGCCGCAGATTGTCGAGAGCATTCTGCGGACGCGCCACGATTTCGAAGGACAGGATTTTCTGTTCTCACTGGTGCGGGAGTATCCCAAGCGCGAGCAGGTGATGCAGTACGGCGAGAGTGATCTGGCGTTTATTTCGCGGCTGCTGGCGGAGGTAGGGATCTGGTATCGCTTTAGTAATGATGAGCGACTGGGGATTGCGGTCGTCGAGTTTCATGATGATCAGCGGCATTACGTTCGCCCTCGGATCAGTCTGCCCTACCGGCCCCAGTCGGGGTTGGGCAGCAGCGGCCAGGATGGGGTTTGGGGGCTGCAGGTCAGTCATGAGGTAGTGGAGAAGAGCGTTCACTTTCGGGCTTATCACCATCGGGATGCGAACGCATGGCTGGACGGGGATGTAGATCAGACTCGGGGGGACACCACAACTTATGGCGAGGCGTATCGCTATGCGGAGCCGTATCGCGTATTGGGCGACAAGCTGGATCAGGATGAAGATCTGCTGGGGGAAAGCGGGTTTTTCTATGGTCGACTGCGGCATGAGCGGTATCTGAATGATCAGACGCGCCTGAGCGGTATCAGCAGCGGCGCTTCGTTGGGACTGGCGCAGGTGCTGCAGGTTTCGGGTGGTGCGCCGCAAGCGTTTGATCCCGGGGCGGTGATCACCCGATTGCAGCTGAGTGCGGCGCGGGACCGCAGTTTCGAGCTGAGCTTTGAGGCAATTCCGTATTCGGAGAGCGTGTGTTTTCGGCCGCCTTTGCTGGCCAAGCCTGCGATAGCCGGCACTGTTCCGGCCCGTGTCACCAGCTCGCTGGCCAACGATCCCTACAGCCACATCGACAGCGGAGGCCGCTACAAGGTCAGCTTTCTGTTTGACCGCGACAGCTGGAAGCTGGGTCAGGAAAGCCTTTGGTTGCGCCTTGCCCGACCTTATGCGGGCGACACCCATGGCCTGCACCTGCCACTGATCTGCGGCACCGAAGTGGCAATTGCCTTCGAGCAAGGTGACCCGGATCGGCCCTACATCGCCCACGCCCTTCACGACAGCCGACACCCCGATCACGTCACCCTCACGCGCAGCGATTACAAACGCAACGTCCTGCGCACCCCGGCCAATAACAAGCTGCGCATGGAAGATGATCGCGGCAAAGAACACATCAAACTCAGCACCGAGCACAGCGGTAAGAGCCAGCTGAACCTTGGGCATCTGGTCGACAACGAGAAGGATAAGCGCGGCGAAGGGTTTGAATTGCGCACCGACGGCTGGGGCGCGATTCGGGCGGGAAGCGGGCTGTTCATCAGTGCGGGTGAACAGACCCAGGCGCACGGTCAGCAGCTCGACATGGACGCTGCAATCGACCAGCTCGAAACCGCGCTGTCCCTGGCCCGTACCATGGCCCAGGCCGCAAAAGGTGCGGGCGCCATTCCCGCCGATAGGAGCGGCCAAACGCAACTGAACGATGCGCTCACCAATCTCACCGAGCCCGGTGTTCTGCTGCACGCACCGGCCGGCATCGGCATGGTCAGCCCCGAGGCCATCTGCGTGTCCTCCGGTCGCGAGAGCGTCGCCATCACCTCGTCACGCTCAACCGACCTCAGCGCCGGAAGCAACATCACCGGTACCGCCGAAGGTGCGATCAGCCTGTGCGCCGTCACCAAGGGTTTGCAAGTTAAAGCGGTTCAGGGCGACGTTCAGCTTCACGCCCAAAGTGCCGCACTGCATGCGCTCGCACAAGACGACATCAAGATCGAAAGCCTGGCCGGCCGGATCGAAATCAGCGCCCCGAAGGAACTCGTCCTCAGCTGCGGCGGCGCATTCATCCGTATCAAGGATGGCGAAATCGAGCTGGGTGCGCCGGGGAATATCTATCACCGGGCCGCTTATGTGCTGAAGGCAGGTGCCACCACGCTTACGACTCCGGTGACGCCAATACCTTATGGCTATGGGGCGGGGTACACCCTGGTCGACGCGCAACAGGCCGCCGCGCGCTTTGTCCGTTACCGGATCACCACGCAGAACGGCGAAGTGTTCAACGGCGTGACCGACAAGGACGGCAAGACCATGCCCGTCCACACGATGCTGCCCGGACATGTGGCGATCGACTTTCCGCAGTCCGAAGAAAGACTGAAGCCGCGTCCCACACCTGAACTGGAGGAGGAAGAAGAGGAAGAGGAAATCAACGAAGGCATCACGCTGCGCATCGGGTTGTTCTTTGACGGGACGGGGAATAATCAAAGTAATGCGGCGGCGACCGCGCAGTGCCGACAATCGGATCTGGACAGCTTCAGCCGTGAAGAGCTGGAGAGCATCGCCGCGACGTGCAAGCAATATGGGTTTGGGGAGTTTGACGGGAGTGCGTTTAACAGCGCGCCGAATAACAGTTACGGGAATGCGCCTAGCAATGTGGCTTATTTGTTTCAGCTGTATCCGGACAACGCGGTGGATGGTATTTCGGCTGAAGCCAAAACCGCATATATCAAGGCGTACGTAGAAGGTATCGGTACTCGCAGCGGTGGCAAGGATGCAACGGTCATTGGGCAGGGTCTTGGCCAGGGTGAGACGGGGGTAGTAGCGCGGGTGAAGCAGGCGCCAGCCTTAGTAAAAACACAGCTACGCTTTTTTGAACAAACCAACCCCGGCATTTCGATTAAAAAGATCGAGATCGATATCTTCGGCTTCAGTCGCGGTGCAGCGGCCGCGCGTCACTGCGCAAATGAGTTTCTCAAACCCCAGTGCGGCGTATTTAGAGAAATCCTCACCGCCAGAAGTCATGGTCTGCAACAGAGCTTCGACGCATCGACGGACGTATCCATCAACTTGATCGGCCTGTTCGATACCGTTGCAGCCATCTCAGACCCTGCACATGGGGACTTCAGTCCTGGCGACGACGTAAATCGTGGCGTCAATCTCTATCTGCCACCCGACTGCGCGCGGCAGGTCATTCAGCTTCAGGCGCTCGACGAATATCGAGCCGACTTTTCTCTTAATAACGTCCACCACACGCACCTCCAGATCGGACTGCCGGGCGCCCACTCCGATGTCGGCGGGGGCTATCTGCCACGAGCACGAGAAAAGTTGTGGATGACGCAGCCCTGCAAGGCCAGCGTTCCGACCGGTCAAAAGGTTGAATCCCATGCCGCATGGGCCCGTGCAGAGGCGCACGCCAAGGTATTGCGCGAATCAGGCGTGGCCCGCGATGGCTACATTGCGGTGAAAGCCTGGCCTGCAGCAACCAACCCTCGCGGCAAAGCTGCGTCGGCCATGGAGCACTACTGGATAACCGTACTCCTTGAACGCCCGGTGCATGGCGAACTTAGCCTGATTGCACTGCGTGTCATGCGTGAACTTGGGATACGTCACGCCGTTCCCTTCAAGGGTCTGGAAGCGCGGCCTGAACTCGCAGTGCCAGAGGAGCTTATGCCTATCGCTAAGCGAATCTTGCAGCAGGTAATGACGGACCGGCTCGTAAGCTTGGAACCTGCGCAAGAGGCATTGCTACGAGCGCGTTACATCCACATATCCGCGCACTGGACCCCTGAAGGTCCCTTCTTACTTAGCAAACCGGCGCCGCTGAATCGTAGAAACGTGCACCTCAACCGTCCGCAAGAAGGTTATCCGGAATGAGGCGCATGGGTTTTGCAGTCGGATTGCTACTCAGCCTGAGTGCCTGTGCCACGGGTGGCTCAGTACCCCCACCTGTCAAGCTGCCTTATCCGGCATGGTACATCGGCTTCGCCGCGCCCAAACACATGGAAGTGTGGGTGGAAAGCGTCGATGTGCTTGATCAGCGGGGATATGTTTTCTTCAACGTGCATGCTGGAGTCGCCGGTTACACACGTAAGCCCGAGGGCTGGCACAAGGGCACATCTGGTGGCAAACCCATCAACAACGTCGACTTACCAGACCAACTACTTCTGCGCTGGCAGTCACTCGTGGAGCCTCAGGCTTACAAAATCAGCATCCGAATACCGCAGTGGGTACGCGATGAGATGGTTAGGCCAGAGCGCGTCTACTGCCGTGGCTCAAAAGAATGGATAGACGACTACCGTTTCGCGATTACGTTGGGAATGGCTCCGGGAGGTATCGTGAAAGTTTGGGCCGGTGGGCCATGTCTGGGTTTCAAGGAAGTCGGTCGTTACCAAGCTAAAATCGAACCGCTCGGCCCCTACCGTGGCGCAAGCAGGGGCAAGTACATCCCGCTCGAACCGGAGAACAAAGCTTACGTAGAACAGCACGGCATTCCCTATGGCAGTTGGTAATGCTGCTGCGGCCTCGCACCCATCGCGCCACCGCACAAATGAACGTCTCAGAATCCAGTGCGCCGCTCATTCCGATGTGGGCGGGGGCTATCTCCCACGAGCACGAGAAAATTTGTGGATGACGCAGCCCTTTAAAGCCAGCGTTCCAACCGGTCAAAGAGTTGAGACCCATGCCGTGTGGGCGCAAGCAGAGGAGGTGTGGGTGGAGACGGTTGATGTGATCGATGAGCGAGGTCTGGCTTTTTTTCGTGTGCATGGTGGAGTCGCGAGTTACACCGGTCAGTCAGAGGGCTGGGGAAATGGCGCGGGCAAGTCGAAACCCATCAACAACGTCGATTTTCCTGAGCGAATCTTTCTGCGCTGGCAATCTCTGGTCGAGCCGCAAGCCTACAAGCTTAGTATTCAGATACCGCAATGGGTGCGCGACCAGATGATCAAGCCAGAGCAAGCATTTTGCTTATGGACACGCAAAAAGGAGGAGGACTATCGCGCCGCAATTACCCTTGGAATGGCGCCAGGGGGAATTGTAAAAGTGTGGTTAGGCGGATCGTGCCTGGGCTTCAAAGAAGTTGGCCGCTACCAAGTCGAAGTCGAGCCCCTCGGACCCAACCAGGACGGAAAAGGCTTGTTTTACCGAGCACCAAATCCAGCGGCACTGGCCTGGATAGACCAACACAGCATTCCTTATGGAAGTTGGTAATTCGGTTGTCAACGTTCCAGGGGTGCCGCTTGCGATTTAAATCGTCCGTGCCGCCTGACGCCCCAGGATCGCGTTGGCTGGTACAACGCGTTCGCCAGCAAGCGGTTGCAGTCAGGAGTACTTGGAAATAATTAGCAGTGCTGAGTTTCTTATAACCAATCACCGTAAATATATAAATAATCAATCAAACTGACCGAGAGTTTTCACCACTATGAAAGACATTATCCGCCTAGGCGACCTCACCACCCACGGCGGCGTCGTGCTTCAGGCTTTTCCGCAGACCGACCTCAACGGCAAGCCCATCGCGGGGGTGGGGCACAACGTCAGCTGCCCTTTATGCAAAGGTGTTTTCCCCATCGTCGAAGGCAGCAGCACATACGCTGTGGACGGAGTGCCGGTTGCGTTGAACGGCATGAAGACCGCCTGTGGCGCAGCCCTTATTGCCAGCGGGCCGAAGGCCGCCGTCATAAGCTGATCACACTTGCGCCGGCCCGCTGACGACCTGCGAAACATCTCGGCGCCAATCGACGGCGCAATGCCGTCGATCTTGGTCCCGAAAACGCTTCGTTTAGATACCCTATGGTCGAGAAATTTAATCCGTTCGGCTGTTTGTGAAACAACAGACCACCCGTCGGTACGCTCGCCTATCTAACTAAACTTCCAGCGGTAAACCATTGGTCGGTTCCAAGTTCGCTTCCCTGAATTCCATCTCCAGCGATCTCTCCTTATATCTGTGCGTTCTGCTGAGTTGACCGATCGCCGCAATAGAAAAGCTGAACTTGTCGTTAATAAACCCTGATATCACATTAGCCTGAGAAGGGGGTAACACTATGTTCCTGCACAATAAACGTCTTCAATACACAGTTCGCGTTGCCGAGCCTAATCCGGGTCTGGCCAATCTGCTTCTGGAGCAGTTTGGCGGCGCTCAGGGTGAGCTGGCCGCAGCCACTCGCTACTTCACCCAAGCATTGGCGGAAGAAGATCCAGGTCGCAAGGATCTGTTGCTGGACATCGCCACCGAGGAGCTGAGCCACCTGGAAATCATCGGCTCGATCATTGTGATGCTCAACAAAGGCGCCAAAGGCAAACTGGCCGAAGGCGTGCAAGCCGAAGGCGAGCTGTACCGTGACATCAACGGCGCCGGCAATGATTCCCACATCACCAGTCTGCTGTACGGCGGTGGTGCTCCGCTGGTCAACTCGGCCGGCGTTCCATGGACGGCGGCTTACATCGACACCATTGGTGAACCGACAGCGGACTTCCGTTCCAACATCGCTGCCGAAGCGCGGGCCAAGATCGTCTATGAGCGCCTGATGAACGTGACCACCGATCCAGGCATCAAGGACGCGTTGGGCTTCCTGATGACCCGTGAAATCGCGCACCAGATTTCCTTCGAAAAAGCGCTCCACTCGATTCAGCCGAACTTCCCCCAAGGCAAGTTGCCAGGCATGCCAGAGTTCTCCCGGACGTACTTCAGCATGTCAAACGGCGAGCCTAATGTGCGTGGGCCATGGAATAACGACGACGACTTCGAATACGTCGAGAATCCAAAGCCGGCAGTAGACGGGGGCGACGGAACCGCTTCGGTCACGTTGAGCGAGGACGAGTCGGTCACGTTGACCATGATGAAAGAGCGGTTGAAGTCTGATCTGACAGCCGACCCCATGACCGGTGCCGACCTCGGGTCGGGCATGGCTCAGGGCAAAGCCGAGTAAACCGATAAGAGCAGGGCCGGCATTTGGCCGGCCCTGCCGACGAACTGATCACTGCCCCGTACAGCAGGGAGGTTTCTAATGAACACGTTATTGGAAGATTCGACGCTCGATGAAGACAGCGAGTTGTTCAACGACAACGCTCAGCTGGACTTCTCTTCTTGTGTGACGCGTTTCGAAGCAGAAGCAGCGACGCTCGGTCGCGGTTTCAGAATGGCCTTGTTTGTTCAGCAATTCAAAGCCGGACTGCTGCCCAAATCGGTAAAAGGAGTTGAGAGACTCCACTAGGGCGTGGAGCTTCTGTGGACGATTGCCTGAAAATATCCGCTGGCTAGCCCGTTTCATCCCGCTACTAGCCCATCGATTTTGCCCGCGAAAGCGGGCTTTTTTGTCTCTGCCGAGGGCGCGGAATTGGATCCCGCCAAAGCGGCCACATCACCCGTAATCCGAAACGTTGCGAGGCGCTGGACGGAACTGTGATTACCCGCCACTGTATTGGCCTTCGCGCGTGCGCAATGCGTATTTTCAGGCCTGATGCCTATCAGGAGAGGGAGCGGATTTGAATCAGCTAAAACGCCTTGAAAGCGGGATCAAGGGCTTCGACGCGCTGCTAAAAGGAGGCCTTGTTGCGGGCGCCTCATACATCATTCAAGGACGGCCAGGGTCGGGCAAGACGATCCTCGCCAACCAGCTAGGGTTCAATCATGTCCGGCAGAACGGCCGCGTGCTGTTCGCAACGCTGCTCGCCGAGCCCCACGACCGGTTGTTTCATTTCCTGTCGACCCTGAGCTTTTTTGATCGCGGTGCCGTGGGCCAGAGCATCCAGTTCGTCAGTGCCTTCGACACCCTTGAGAACGACGGTCTGCACGAAGTGGTCAAGTTGCTGCGCCGCGAGATTACCCGACAACGCTCCAGCATGCTGATTCTGGACGGCCTGCTCAACGCGCGCTCCAGGGCGGAAACGCCGCTGGACACCAAACAGTTCATTGCCGAACTGCAGGGTCATGCCGCATTCGCCGGTTGCACGGTGCTATTCCTCACCAGCTCGCAACTCGACGATGGCAGTCCTGAGCACACCATGGTCGATGGCGTGATCGAAATGGGCGAAGACATGGTCGGTTCGCGCGCGGTGCGCCGGATCAAGATGCGCAAGACCCGGGGCAGCGGCGCCATACCCGGCGCCCACGAATTCGAGATCAACGACCAGGGCATTTCCATTTATCCGCGCCTGGAATGCATGCTGACCCGAACCGGTGCCATGCCCGAACACCCCTACACAATCCTGAGCAGCGGCATCGACGGGCTGGACGCCCACATCGGTGGCGGTCTGGTCCGTTCCTCGGTGACCCTGATCATGGGCCCTTCAGGCGCCGGCAAGACTTCGCTTGGCATCCAGTTTTTAAGCGGCTGCTCTGCGCAAGAGCCCGGGCTGTACTTCGGCTTTCATGAGTCGCCGCAACGGGCGAGGGCCAAAGCGCGTTCCCTCGGCAAGGATTTCGCAGCGCTCGAAGCGGCGGGCGCGCTGCACACCGTCTGGACACCGGCCTCGGCAGGTCTGATTGATCGTGTCTGTTACGACTTGCTCGACCGGGTAGAGCGGCTGCAGATCAAACGTGTGTTCATTGACAGTCTCAACGCCCTGAGCCGCGCGACTGCCGATCAGAGTCGGGTACCGGACGTCCTCGACACCTTGCTCGGCGAGCTTCGCGCCCGTGGAGTGACGGTGATGGCATCCTGGGAAGCGCATCGGTTGTTCGACGATCAACCGAGCGTCCCGGCCCCGGATGTCTCCGGTGTGGTTGATAACCTGCTGCTCGTCCAGTTCGTTCAGCATCGGACTGAACTTCAACGTCAGGTTTCGATTCTTAAGATCAGAGACAATGCGTACGATCCCTCGCCACTTGAAGTCGTGATGAGCAACGCTGGAATCACCATGCAAAAGGTCTGATATATGCGATTCGCAACGTGGGGGCGGCCAGAACGAGTGAGTTGCTGGATCAGGTGCACGGCCCTCGCGACATCGTGGGAAGTGGCCATCTGATGCCGACGATTCTGATCATCGATGACGAATACCTGATTGCCGATATTCTCAGTTTCGCGCTGGAGGATGAGGGTTTTCAGACAGTGGTGGCTGGCAGCGGGCGCAAGGCGCTGGAGATTCTCGATCGCGAGCGCCCCGACCTGATCATCACTGATTTCATGATGCCCGGCATGACCGGTCTGGAACTCGCAGAGACAATCAAGTCCCGCGAGAAGCACATGTCGACGCCGATCATGCTCATGAGTGGCGCCCAGGCCTACATGGGGGCCGAGCGGCCGGACCTTTTTGATGAGGTGATTGATAAGCCCTTCGATATCGACCAGGTCATCGGCAAAATTCACGCTCTGTTTCAAGCCCGGCTGTAAGGTTTTCCAGTTCGACCGTCATTGTCGTTGAACGAATCGATTCAGCCCCGGGTCGATACTGATAACGCTTACGAGTCGGGCAGTGCGATGAATACCTGGTACAGCAAATCTTTGGGTGAAGGCACCGTGGTGTATAGCCGCCTGCGTGCACTGAACGAACTTCGTCATCAAATGTGTCCCGACGCCCCTTGTCCCTACTCGCTTTATATGGACGCCGTCAGCGCGGAGACCATCGTATTGTTCGATCCCAGGCAGATTGTCCTGGCCTCCGCCTTCGGTGCAATGCCTTGTGGGCAGCCCAATATCAATGGGGTTCGCCTCATCGATCTTGAATACCGCCCGCTTCCCGTGAGTGCACAAAGTTCGCAGATGTTCAGCTCTCCACGTATCCGCACCGAGCCCCGTTTGTACGCTTAATGCCCCGGAACATATCGGTGTGCTTGAATTTCGAAGCTGATTAGCAACTCTAGTGAGTGGCCGCGTGAGCGGGCCCAGTGCTGTCAGTGTTATCCCAAGGAGAAGCAAATGGCCGTGGCCGTCGTCAGACTGGAAGGTGAAGATATCCCCCTCGAACATCGGCAGTCGGGTGTCACCGCCGTGTTCCGTGTCAAGAACGAAGAGGGCGCCGTGTTGTATTTCGAAGATGAAGTTGAAGCGGCCAAGTCGGCCGTTGAACTGAGCGATGCCGAGCATTCCTGAATAATCAGTGGCCGGCTTACCTGTACTTACTGGTTCTTCAGCAGGCTTGTTATCGCATCGACAAATTCTGTCGGTGCTTCCTGGGGCACATTGTGGCCCACTCCCTCGATTACCTGTCGCCGCACTGTCCCTGCAAATCCACGTATCGCCGCGCTGCTGTCGCGTGTTGAAGCCACGCCGTCGTCTGCTCCGGCCAGAATCACCGTGGGCACACTGATCATTGGCTGCTGCGCGAGTTTCTGCTGGATAAAGGCGTAGCGGGGGTCGCCCGCCACCAGCCCGAAGCGATGGCGGTAAGAGTGCACCACCACATCGACGAAGTCCGGGTTCTCGAATGCCTGCGCTGTATCAGCGAACGTGGCGTCTGCGAATGACCATGTCGGCGACCAGAGCTTCCACAGCAAACGGCAAAACTCAACTCGATTGGCGGCAAGGCCCGCGCGTCCGCGCTCACCGTGAAGGTAATACTGGTACCACAGTCGCCGCTCCGTTTCGGGTGACGCCGGTGTTTCTGCAGCAGCGATGTCCTGAATGTTGTAGCCGGGGTCGCAACTGACCAGCCCCGCCACGCGTTCCGGCCACAGCGCAGCCACCACACAGGCGGCGCGTCCGCCCCAGTCGTAACCGGCGAGAGTGGCTTGCGGGATATGCAATGCATCCAGCAGTGCCAGCAGGTCGGCGCCCAGTGCTGCCTGTTCGCCGGAGCGAGGCGTGGCTGAATCGAGAAAACGGGTAGGGCCGTATCCCCTCAGGTAAGGCACGATGCAGCGCCAGCCGGCCTGGACCAGGCGCGCCGACACCTCGTCGTAGGCGTGGATGTCATAGGGAAATCCGTGCAGCAATACGACCACCGGGCCCCCGTCCGGGCCTATGTCGCGGTACGAAACATTCAGCACGCCGGCAACTATGTTCTTCACGGGATGACTCCGACAGACAAGTAGAAGCGAAGCCCTGAGAAATACCGGGCTGAAGTGTGGCGGTAGTGCTTTTAAACGATTGAAGTATGGGGCGGGCAGTTGCAAACCAGAGAGGGAGCAACGATCGCGAGCGCGATACAGGCAGCGGTCAAATCACCGATGCAGCGCCGCGGGCGCGTGCATCGGGAGATCGGCAACGGGGCGCTGATCAATAAGACGTCCCCGTTGACAGGCCGATCAGGAAACCCAGGATTCGACGGTGTCGGAACCGTGTTCGGCTTTCCATTCTTTCAAGGTTTTGTGATTGCCGCCTTTGGTTTCTACGACTTCACCGGTGTGCGGGTTTTTGTAGACTTTGACAGCGCGGGCTTTGCGAGTGGTCTTCTCGGGGGCGCTGGTGTTCTTGCCCTGTTTGGATCCGGTAGGGTGATCCAGAATCGAAATAATATCTTTAAGGCTCTTATTGTATTCGCCGAGCAGCGTACGCAATTTGCCTTCGAATTCGATTTCCTGTTCCAGGCCTTTATCGCCTTTCATGGCCTCGAGGGCAGCGAGCTGGTCGGCAAGGTGACGTTCGAGTTGGCGGTATTCAGCAAGTTTAGACATTGGAACTCCATGTTTCGGTTTGTTGATACTGACGTGCGGCGTTAGCACTGGCGAACATTGGAGCGCACGGTGATTACTGGTGTAACCGTGGACACTGTAGTGCGAGTGGGTGCATGGATGCCAGTACTTACAGCAAACTTTTCTGCCTTGACTGCAAGGCAGACAGTTCATCCGCCGCTGCCGCTTTAAAACTTGCACGGCGGTCAGGTTTTCTCGAGCGCTGCAGGCTGCATGGCCGGGTTCAACGCGGGCTTCAATGCCAGCCCGCCAAACGAGGTGGTCGGGTCTACATAACGCAGGGCCGATTTAATGTCTTTCCAGCCGACGTAATTCATCAGGCTTTTAATATCCCAGCCGTTGCCGGACGCCCAAGTTGCAAATCCCCGGCGCATTGAGTGACTGCTGTAGAGGTCATCAGGCAAACCGGCGTCTTTAAAGATGCGCCGCAACATCGGCACCAGGCTGTGGGAATTGATGGCTTCCAGGGACAGATTGCCCCAGCGGTCAATCCGCCGAAATACCGGCCCCTGGGTCAGGCCGGCCACGGTGATCCAGTTGATGTAGGCGTTGACCGGGCACAGCGTCTTCAGTGCCGGGGTGCGAAACGTCGTGCCCTCATGCTGGCGGTCGCCTTTGGTGTAAGGCAGATAGAAGCTGATGCCTTCGCCCGCCTGCGCCTGGGTGTTGCCAATGTCCAGCCTGGCCAGCTCGTCGCCACGAAACCCTCGCCAGAAGCCGATCAGCACCAGCGCGATAGAGCGTCGGTGCCGCATCAAAGTCTTGTGGTCGCCCCGCTGCCAGGCGCCATCGGCCTCGTTCTCCAGCCACGCCACCGCTTGCTCAAGATGACGCAACAGCAGCGGCGCCGCCTGTTTGGCCTGTGCCGGATGGACAACGCGAATGCCCTTGAGCAGTTGCCGCACGGTGGGCGTTTTGGTCGGGTCCGGAAACCCTTGGGTGACGTGCCACTGGGCGAGCGCCGCCAGGCGCTGCTTCAGCGTACTGATGGCGTGTTTGTCGGCGTACTCGGCGAGGTAGCGCACGATGCCATCGCCCGTCGTGGGCAGGTAGCCGCCCCAGACCACTTCGAAATGCTCGATCGCGGCCCGATAGCTCCGGCGCGTATTGGCGCGGGTGCCTGCTGACAGGTATCGATCTGCCTTTTCCATACATCCCTCGATGGGCGTGACACGGGCGCTTTACTGACGCAAGTCGTGAAATGAGCGTCTGAAAAGCGATAAAGCACTATTATCGTTTGCTGGAAGAAACATTTCCATACAGGGTTTTAGATGATAACGTGCCCCGTAATAACGTGTTACGTAACACAGTACGAAATCGTAGGAGGCGACATGGCACGCGGAGGCATCAACAAGGCGGTGGTAGACAGGGCACGACAGGCGCTGTTGAGCAAGGGCGCTTACCCCAGCATCGATGCGGTGCGTGTGGAACTGGGCAACACGGGTTCGAAGACCACCATTGCCCGCTATCTAAAAGAGCTGGACGCCCAGGCGCCGGCGCAGGCGTCCTCGCGGGAGCGCATGGGCGACGAGCTCAAGGCGTTGGTTGAAAGTCTGCTTGATCGCTTGACGGAGGAGGGCGCGGAGGTCGTTGCCCAGGCACAGGAAGACTTCGAGCGCCAGCGGGAGTCTTGGGAAGCTCGACTGGAAACCCTTGAGTCGGAGCTGAAGTCAGCCCGCCAGCAGTGCGAATCGCAGCACGCCGCGTTGACTCAGCAGGGCGCCCAGCTGCACACCACGCACTCCTCCTGGCAGTCGGAACTGACGCGCAACGCCGGTCTGAGCCAGCAGTGCCAGGACCTTGAGCGGCGCGTGCAGGACAAGGACGTGCAAATTCAGTCCCTCGAAGAAAAGCATGTGCACGCCCGCGCCGCGCTGGAGCATTACCGCGAGGCCATCAAGGAGCAGCGCGAGCAGGATCAGCGGCGCCACGACGCCCAGCTTCAGCAGATCCAGGTCGAGCAGCGAAAACTTCAGGAGACGCTGGTCGTCAAGCAGGATGAATCCACGCGCCTGAACCGCGACAACGAGCGCCTGCTCGGCGAGATGCGTCAGCAGGCCCGGTCATTGGCCGATCAGCAAGACCAGACGCAGCGCCTGGCCACAGAACTTCGCAACGCGCAGATGACCACCGCCAAAGCCGACGGCGCCCGTGAGCAGCTTCAAGAGCAACTGACGGCTATAAAAGCGGAAAGTAAAACCCTGGCGACAGCGCTGGCACTGGCCAGCGAGCAATTGGCGCAGGCCAATCAGCGTGTGACTGTGTTGAGCGAGGACAACGACAGCCTGCGCGCTCAGGTGCAGCTCATTATTGCCGCGGCGCCGCCGATACAGACGTAAGCGACCCACCGGTCTTCAGTTCTGCAGAAAGCCATGCCAAAACAAACCACTACACCACCCGCGACGCCAGCCATCCTCCCCGCGAGCCCCTCGACCGTGGAGCTGGCGCGGGGTTCGTTGTTCAAGTTCGTGTTCCTGCTGGCAGGCGTGTTTCTGCTGGCCGCTTACTTGTTGGCGTTCCTCGCCCATGACCTCGATCACAACGAGGAGATCGAAAGCGCGTTCTACACCGAGAAGGCGATGCGATCTCTTCAAAAATCGCTGTCCGTCACGGTCAGGGACTATGCGTTCTGGGGCGATGCCTACCGCTACCTGCATTTGCAGGTGGACACGGAGTGGGCCTTCGTCCGCCAGAACATCGGACCTACCCTGTACAGCGATTTCGGGTTTCAGGGTTTGTTCGTCATCAATGACGCCGGTCGCACGGTGTATTCGGTCATTGAAGGGCAACTGGAAAAGATCGATGCCGACCCGTGGCTGGGCCAGGCCAGGGAGCTATTGCTGGCCAAAGCGCGGGAGGGCGCCGAGACAGAAACCCCGTTCACCGCTTTCATCGACTTGAACGGCACCCCCGCGCTGGTCGCTGCAGCCGCTATCACCCCCGGCACCGATCCAAGCGTGATTCCCGATGGCCGGGCGCCTTCGGTACTGATCTTCGTCGACGTGCTCGACGACGCCAAGCTGGCCGTTCTGGGCAAGGAATACGGGGTAGAGGGCCTGCACGTTGCAACGCCCGACGAGCTCAACCAGGTCTCGATCTTTCGACTGGGCGAGGGCGGTACTGCCGGCGCCCTGCACTGGACGCCCCCCAAGCCAGGCCTGCGTTTGCTGACCCTTGGTCTGCCGCTGATCGGGCTCGCCGCCCTGCTGGTGTGCCTGATGACCTGGGCCATCCTGCGTCGCGCCACCGCCGCCGCACGCTCCCTCGATGACAGCTACGCGTCCCTGCAGAAAAGCGAAAGCGCATTGGCCACCAGTGAGGCGCGCTTTCGCGATGTGGTGGAAGCCAGCTCGGACTGGGTCTGGGAAATCGACAGCGCAGGGCGGTTCACGTACCTTTCCGACCGCTTCGAGATCGTGACCGGCCTGGACCGCGCGCAGTGGATCGGCGCCTTGATGGACGACCTGCTGCAGACCGAGCTCGGCCAAGTGTCGCAGTGGCTGGCGATCCCCAACCGTCGCCCCGACATCACTATTCAGTGCCGCTACCTGGAGACCTGCGGTCGCGAGCGCATCAGTCGGCTGTCAGCGCGGTCGATGGTGGTCGGCGGATTCCGCGGCACGGCCACGGATGTGACCGAAGAAGTGGAAGCGCGTCGGCGCATCGAGTTTCTCTCCCAGCACGACGCGCTGACCGGGCTGCCCAATCGGGTCCGGTTGCAGGAGTTTCTGGATGGCAAACTCAAAGCGCTGCCAACCCTCGACCAGCCACTGGTGATGCTGAGCATCGACCTGGACCGCTTCAAGCCGGTGAATGACCTGCTCGGCCACGCTGCCGGCGACCGTGTGCTCAATGACGTGTCCAGTCGGCTGTCCGATTGCGTGCGCCATGGTGACCTCGTTGCGCGGGTGGGCGGCGACGAATTCGTGCTGATCCTCAGCGACACCCAGACCCAGGACGAAGTCGAGGCGTTGTGTCGGAGGCTGATCGAGTCCATCGAACGCCCGGTGCTGATCGACGACCAGGAAATATTCGTCAGCGCCAGTATCGGTATCGCCATGGCGCCTACCGATGCGCGCGAGGCCGCCGAGCTGCTGCGGTACGCCGACATCGCGCTGTACGAAGCCAAGGCCAGTGGTCGCGGCACCTGGCGGTTTTACGCAGGGGACATGAACGCCAAAATCATCGAACGCCGTCGGCTGGAGAGTGACCTGCGCTACGCCATCAAACACGATGAACTGCGCTTGCATTTCCAGCCGCGTTTTCGTATTTCCGACGGCGCAATGGTCGGGGCCGAAGCGCTGGTGCGTTGGCAGCATCCCCAGCGTGGGCTGATTCCGCCGGACACCTTCATTCCCATCGCCGAAGAAAGCGGGCTGATCATTCCCCTCAGCGACTGGGTTATGGCCCAGGCGTGCAGTGAAGCCGTGCGCTGGCCGAAACACCTGTTCATTTCCATCAACCTGTCGCCTGCTGAATTCAAGCGCGGCAACCTGCCGGCGCGCATTCAGTTCGCCCTCACGGCCACGGGGATCGAGCCGTCGCGGGTCGAACTGGAAATCACCGAAGGCGTGATGATTGAAGACGCCGTGGGGGCACTCGATGTCATGCAGACCCTGAAGCAGTTGGGGGTGCGCATCGCCATGGACGACTTCGGCACCGGCTATTCGTCGTTGAGCTACTTGCGCACCTTCCCCTTCGACGGGCTGAAGATCGACCGCAGCTTCCTGACCCGCCTCACCGAAAGCGAAGGCGACCGCTCCATCGTCCAGGCCATCGTCGGTCTGGGGCGGGCGCTGTCACTCACGGTCACGGCTGAGGGCATTGAAACCGCCGAGCATCTGCAATTGCTCAAGTCAGTGCAGTGCGATGAGGGTCAGGGCTATTTCTTGAGTCTTCCGCTGACCACCCCGGACTTTCACGCGCTGTTGGCGGCGAGAAATACGGCGGCGGTGGGCACAAACGTATAAAGTGCGCGCGCTGTCCCGGCAGCGCTTTTTCCATCACACCTGCTGCCGCACCCGGCCACTGTTTATATCTGGAGTGTTCATGAATCACCCGCGCGCTGTTTTCACCGAAGGCTCGGTGGCCCGGCACGTATTGGTGATGTCGAGCACCAGCGCGTTGAGCCTGCTCGCGGTGTTTCTTGTGGACATCTTCACGCTGATCTACGTCTCGATGCTCCATGATCCGTTACTGCTCGCCGCGACCGGGGTGGCGAAGGTGCTGATCTTCCTCAACAGCGCCGTCTCCAGCGGGCTGATCATTGCCGCCGCAACGGTGCTGTCCGAGCGGATCGGCCACCGCGCCTCGAAGGCGTCATCCCGTCTGGTCACGCACCTGATGTTAATGGTGATGGTCGCATCGGGTGCGGCGGCGGCGTTGCAACTTGCGCTGCTAGTACCGCTCACCCATTCGCTCGGCGCGGACGCCAGCACCTACGAAGCCGCGCGAATTTTCATCTGGCTCACCCTGCCGTTCAGCGTGCTGCAATCGGCCATGCAGATGGCGGCGCAGATCCTGAGAACCGCCGGCGACAGCCGCCGCGCCCTGTGGGTCGTACTTTCAGGTGCGGCGACCCTGGCGCTGGCCGATCCGCTGTTCATCTTCGCTTTTGGCCTAGGGCTTGAGGGCGCGGGGATTTCCTATGCGCTGTCGGCGCTGGTGTCCCTGGGTCTGGGCATTTACTGGCTGCGGGTGCGGCTGGCGATGCCTTTCTCCATCCGTTGGCGACTGCTGCGCCTGCACGCACGCAAGGTCATGCAGGTCGGTTTGCCCGCCATGGTCGGCAACTTGGCGACGCCGGTGGGCCTGACCTATCTGGTCTCGTCGATCGGCGCCTATGGCACGTCGGCGCTGGCGGCCATGGCGGTGATGGACCGCGTGATGCAGTTTGCCTACTGCGTGTTCTTTTCCCTGCCCAGCGCCCTCGCGCCGGTGCTGGGGCAGAACATCGGAGCCCATCGCCACGCCCGCGTCGCCTCAGCCATCGTGTTCAGCCGCAAACTGGTGATCGTTTATGGGCTGCTGGTGTGGGCCGTGCTGCTGCTGGTGGCCACGTCGCTGGCCGACACTTACGAGCTTGAAGGCACCGGGCGGGCGATCTTTCTTGCGTTCTGCCACGTCGGCGGCGGGCTGTGGGCACTGATCGGGCTGGATTTTGTCGCCATCGCGATGTTTGTGACCCTGGGCCGACCCTGGCTGGTGGCGCTGTTCGCCTGGCTGCGGGCAACGCTGGGGACCGTGCCGTTCGTGCTGGGCGGGATTCACCTGTTCGGTGCGGCCGGTGCGTTCCCGGCCATGCTTACGGGTAACGCATTGATTGCCGTGACTTCGATTACAATCGCTTCCCTCACGGCCCGGCGGTTTTTTCAGCGCCGGGGCGACGCCCGGGCAGTGGCGTGAGCAGGCCATTGCCGCGCTCGGTCAGGCTTTATCCGAATCAACGAGACAAGGTTTTATGACAGACGACGAATCAGGGAATGACTCGCCCGAGGCGGCCTCGCCAAAACGGCGTCGTGCGCCGAAAGGTGAAATGCGTCGTGCCGCCTTGCTTGATGCGGCAACAGTGATCTTCGCCCGCAATGGTTACTCCAGTGCCTCGATGAAAGATGTCGCGCAGCTCGCCGGCATCACTACCGTCGGCCTGCTGCATCACTTTCCGAACAAGGAAGCGCTGCTCAATGCGCTGCTGGAGCGCCGGGATCAGCGGGTGGTGTCGCGGTTCAGCGAACTGACCATGGAGATGACGCTGGAGGGGTTCGTGCGTTTTCTGAAGCAAAGCATGAGCTTCAGTGTGGAGAGTGCTGCGGAGTGCCAGGCGGCGATGGTGCTGAACACCGAGAGTCTTTCGAATCTGCATCCGGCGTTCAATTGGTACAAGGAGCGCTTTCACATCACCCATCATCACGCCCAGGGCCACCTGAAAGCGCTGATTGAGGCGAAGGAGATTCGTGAGGACATTCAGACGAGCGCGTTGGCTCAGGAGATCTTTTCGGTGATGGATGGCTTGCAGATCCAGTGGCTGCGGGCACCCGATGAAGTCGATGTGATGGCGGTATTCGATGTTTATCTACAGCGGCTGAAGGCGGATATTCAAGCTCGTCCCTGAGCTTGAATCCTGCGGCTTAGTAGGTCTGTGCGGCGCTGACCTGTACTGCTTTGCGCAGTGGAGACGGCAGCGGGTTGCTGTCGCGCGTGGTCAGGTGTTCCGGGAAGAGCGTGATCAAGGTGCGATCCAGCGGCAGGTCTTCGGAATCAGGCCCTACGAGGATCTTGAACTTGCCGGCGTCCACATCCCAGCTGTCGGTCTTCTCGACGTAGTACGCCAGGGAGCGCGAATCGATCGGAATGCTCACCGTCTTGCTTTCGCCCGGTTGCAGGTAAACCTTGGTGAAGCCCTTCAACTCCTTCTCAGGACGGTCAACCGCAGGGTTTGCAGGGTGAACGTACAGCTGCGCGACCTCGAAACCGGCCTGGGAGCCGCTGTTGGTGACGGTGAATTTCACGTCAACCGTGCTGCCCGGCGCCATCACGTTGGTCGACAGCTTCAGGTCGCTGTAGTCGAACGTGGTGTAGGACAGGCCATAGCCGAACGGATACAGCGGCTTGGCGTGCTTCTTGTCATAACCGCGATAGCCCAGGTAGATGCCTTCGCTGTAGTTCATTTCGGTCAGCGCGTTGTCACCCAGGTACTGCTTGGGATCGGAGTACGACGGGTAGCTCGGGTTGTCCTCGATCTTCTTGTCGATGGTGATCGGCAATTTGCCCGACGGGTTGACCTTGCCGTAGAGAATCTCGGCCAGGGCTTGACCGCCTTGCTGACCCGGGAACCAGGCGTGCAGGCTGGCGCCTACCTTGTTCGCCCACGGCTGCATGTCCAGCGCGCCGCCGCTGTGCAAGACCACCACGGTGTTGGGGTTGGCCTTGGTGGCGTAGGTGATCAGGTCGGACTGATACTCGGGCAGTGCGTAGTCGTGGTCGTTGGACTCGCCTTCGTACTCGAAATTGGTACCGGCGGCGATGACCACGGCATCGTACTTCGAGAGATCCTTCGGCGGACGCAAGGACGCCCAGCTCATCTGAACGCCTGCCATGCCGCCCAGTACTGGAGTGAAGTTGCCTTGCAGGCGACGGTATTCCAGCTTGACCGTGTATTCCTTTCCGGCTTGCAACTTCGCGGTTTTGCCGGAAGTGACCAGTGCGTTGATCAGGTCGAAGGACTTCTCGGTGCCGTCGTTTTCCAGCACCAGCTCGTCGTTGACCCACAACTTGAACGCACCGTCGGCACGCACTTTGAAGACCTGCTCACCGGAAATGGTTGGCTTGATTTTCGAAGTGAAGCGTGCGGAGAACGCGCCTGGCGTGGTGTTGAAGCCAGACACCGCAGTGACGCCGCTATCGGTGGTGTTGGTGTTGGTGGTCCAGCTCAGATTGACGCCCGGTTCGACGCGGGTCGTGGCAGGAGAACCGGCCAGCTCGGTGTTGGAGAAGTACTCGGCCTTCACACCCGTGTTGCTGATGCCGTTCTGCCCGGTGCTCGGCTGATACCAGACGGACGCCTTGGGATTGAGGCTCATCTCTCTCAGGTATTCGACGTTCGCGCCGTTCGAAGCCAGCTGCTGCAGACCGCTGAGTTCGGTGACGTAGGTGTTCGGCGGCGAGTTAGGCGTGCCGAATGGCGAAGTCGGCGGCTGCAGGGCCAAGTCGCCAATCACAGCAATCTTCGCATCGCGTGCCAGCGGCAGCAGGGGCTTGCCCGCCGAGGTCTTCTCGTTGCGCAGCAGGACAATGGATTCCCGCGCCATGTTCAGCGCTGCGCGTTGGCCGTATTCAGGGTGATCAAGGGTTTGCGCCTTGTTCAGTTGCTTGTCGAAGCCGTAGCTCACCAGCGCGCGCAGGTTGCGCTTGACCTTGTCGTCGATGACGTTCTGGGTCAGCTGACCGCTCCAGAGGTAAGGCAGCAGCTTGGCTTCGGTGAATTGCAGGCCTGACGGCATGTCGATGTCAGTACCGGCCCAGGCGCCTTTGAACGCATCCTGCACCGAGTTGAAGTCGCTCATAACGTTGCCTTGATAGCCCCATTCACCCTTGAGCACTTCGGTCAGGAAATGATGGTTTTCACAGGCGTAATCGCCGTTGATCTTGTTGTAGCCACACATGATCGAGGCGACGTTGGCGTTCTTCACCAGCGATTCGAAACCCGGCAGATACAGCTCACGCAAGGTGCGCTCGTCGGCCTTGATGTTGACGTAGTGACGGTTGGCTTCCTGCTCGTTGGCCAGGAAATGCTTGCCCGCTGCCTGAATGCCCTGGGCCTGGATGCCGTTGGCGATGGCCGGGCCCATGACTGCGCCGAGGAACGGGTCCTCGCCACTGACGTATTCGGCGGAGCGACCGCCAAACGGTGTGCGGTACAGGTTGACGCCCGGGGAGAGCATTTGCTGACCGCCGGAGATCCGCGTTTCGTAACCGATCGCCAGACCGAATTCCTTGGCGCGGTTGATGCTCCAGGTCGCGGCCAGGGCAGACTGCGCCGGGTATTGCGCGCCGAACGTGGCGTTGTTGACGTGCACACCCATCGACGAGTCGTAGGCGATGGTGCCTTCCATGCCCCACTTGGGCAGGCGAGGAATCATGTGGCCGTCGTCAACCCGGGTGAAGTTGATCTTTTCCGAGATGTTCATGTTGTCGAGCACCGCGCCAACGCGGGCTTCAACCTCGTTGCCGGTCATCGGCGTGGCGGCGTGAACGAGGGTGGCCTGGGCGACGCTGATGGCCAGCAGGCTCAACGCCATGGTCTGTTTGAAAGCTGACAAGGGCAACGTCCTCGTGGGCAGGTGGCAGTTCGTGATGTCGTGGCGGTCGGTCATGGCTTTTGCACCAGTACCGGCGCATCACCGGTGTCGACGGGAGCATCAAGCACCGCAGAGGAGGTCTTGGTGGTCGGCACGGCTACCTTGTCGACGCCAGAAAGCTGGTCGCGCTGTTTTTCAACCTGGGCGCGAACGGTTTCTGCAGAAGTTGCGTTTTGACTGGACGTAGAGTCCGCCGCAACAGCAGCAAAACTGCAGGCGCCGAAAAGCACGACGCTGCAAACAGACAGCATGGGTCTATTCATCGATTGTTTCTCGATTGATGGGGTGTGGAAATTAAATGAACGCGCAAACCCGCCCAGAGGGGAACAGGACGAACGTTAAGTCCGGGGAATCTACTGATTAGTTCAGCGTTTGCAAGATTATTTTTTAATTAGACGAGCGGTGATCGAAAAGGCACGTGTAGCGCGGCCTTGTAGCGGTGGTTGGTACTGATGGGTGAGCGGCTAGATGCTGTTTAACGCAATAATTCACCGATAACACCGCAATGAACGGCGGACTAGGCCCATGAAAATGAGTTTTCATCTATTTTAATTGCGATGTCGAAAACCTAATTGCTATTAGGTTTAGCTTGCTGGTAAGCTCTCTCCGCGCTGAGGAATCCTCGACCAATCAGACGACTGCATAGCCGCCTTAGTTGTCGACGCACACTCGCCAGCTTTGGCGGTTAATAGCATTCCGTGGTTCGCTAATAAGCCGTTAGATGCACTAAGGTTAAACGTCACCTGCACGACAGTCGTGGGATTAATTGCCCACGGCTTATAACGCGTGGGCGCTATTAAACAGTCAGGCTCCGTTATTAGTTAATCAACTCCACACGCCGTTATCCATCCAGACCTGTAGCCACCATGCCGCTCAGCCCGCTCGACGCCAGACAACTGAAGATTCCGGACGCCGAGCAGGTCTGCGCCTGGCTGTCGACGAACGCCGGGCTGAAGACGCTCGATCTGGAGCGGGCGCGGCGCTTGATGGCCGAGTCCGAAGGCGCCGGGCTGCTGGCCTTGCTGACCCGCCTGGGGCTGGTCTCGGAAACCGAGATGGCCCGGGCCTGGGCAGCGCTGCTGCAGACGCCGCTTCTGACACTCGACGCAGCGGCCGACATGCTCGATCCGTTGCCGGCCTTGACCGAGCGCTTCATGCGGCATTTCCAGGTCGTGCCCCTGGCGTGGCGTGAAGACGGTCTGCACGTGGTGTCGGCCAACCCCTGCGAGCCCTATGCGTTTGAAGCCATCGCCTATTGCTGTCAGGTGCCCGTATGGCTGTCGATCGGTTCGCGCAATGACGTCGACACGCTGATCGAGCGCTATTACGGCCAGGGCCGTAGCGCCATTGGTACGCTGATTGAATCCCTCGACGACCACAACGGCTCGCCCGAAGACATCGAACACTTGAAAGACCTGGCCTCGGAAGCGCCGGTAATCCGGCTGGTCAACCTGATCCTGCAGCGGGCCGTCGAGCAGCGCGCTTCGGACATCCACATTGAGCCGTTCGAGAGCCAGCTGAAAGTGCGTTATCGCATCGACGGCGTACTCCACGAAGCCGAAGCGCCGCCGTCCAGCTCGTCGGCTGCCGTGATCTCCCGCCTGAAAATCATGGCGCGCCTCGACATCGCGGAACGGCGCTTGCCCCAGGATGGCCGGATCATGCTGCGGATTCAGGGCAAGGAGCTGGATCTGCGGGTGAGCACGGTGCCTACCAGCTTTGGCGAGTCGGTGGTGATGCGCCTGCTCGACCGGCAGACCATCAACTTCGATTTCCCCAGCCTCGGGTTCGACGGCGAGCGGCTGGATGCCTTTCTGGCGGTGCTCGAACGGCCCCACGGCATTCTGCTGGTGACCGGGCCGACCGGTTCGGGCAAGACCACCACGCTGTACACCGCGCTGTCGCGGCTCAACACCGCCGAACGCAAGATCATCACCGTCGAAGACCCGGTGGAATACCAGCTCGAAGGGATCAACCAGATTCAGGTCAAGCCAGCCATCGGCCTGGACTTCGCCGGGGCGTTGCGCTCCATCGTCCGGCAGGATCCGGACGTAATCATGATCGGCGAGATGCGCGATCTGGAAACCTGCCGCATCGCTATTCAGTCGTCACTGACCGGCCACCTCGTGCTGTCGACGCTGCACACCAACAGCGCGGCGGCGAGTATCACGCGCTTGCTGGACATGGGCGTCGAGAGCTACCTGATTGCCTCGACGGTCAACGGCATTCTCGCCCAGCGCCTGGTGCGCCGTCTGGATCCGCTCACCCGCGAAGCCTTCGAAGCACCCCAGGCGCTGATCGACGAACACGACCTGGAGCGCTTCACCGACGAGCGCCCGATTCTTCTCTACCGCCCGCGCACCGATGCGCCCGGCGGCGGTTATCGGGGCCGCAGTGCAATCACTGAACTGCTGGTGATGAACGAGGAACTGCGCAGCCTGCTGATGAGCCGGGCCGATGCCTCGACGCTGGAGCACGCAGCGCGCCGTGCCGGATTGCGCACCTTGCATGAAGAGGGTTTGCGGCAGGCGGTGGCGGGGATTACCTCTCTCGAAGAAGTCCTGCGCGTGACCCGAGGCGAATGACATGACCCCGTTCAAATACCGCGCGCTGGATGGACAGGGCACTGAACAAAACGGCCTGCTGGACGCCGCCGATCGCGACGCGGCCATCGCCCTGCTGCACAAGCGCGGTTTGATGGTCTTGCAGATCGAGCCTTCGAGCCTGGGGGGCCTGCGTCAGGCTTTGGGCCGCGGCACGTTGAGCGGCGCTGCGCTGATGAGCTTCACCCAGCAGCTGGCGACCCTGCTCGGCGCCGGCCAGCCCCTGGAACGCTCGCTGACCATTCTGCTGCGCCAACCCGGCCAGTCCCGCAATCAGATTCAGACCCGCGCGCTGATCGAGCGCATCCGCGAACAGGTCAAGGCCGGCAAGCCGCTGTCCGTGGCGCTCGAAGAAGAGGGCCGGCAGTTCTCCCCGCTGTTCATCAGCATGGTCCGCGCGGGCGAAGCCGGCGGCGCGCTGGAAAACACCCTGCGCCAGCTCAGCGAATACCTGGAGCGCAGCCAGCTGCTGCGCGGCGAGGTGATCAACGCGCTGATCTACCCGGCGTTTCTGGTGGTCGGCGTGCTCGGCTCCCTGGCGTTGCTGCTCGCTTATGTGGTGCCGCAATTCGTGCCGATCTTCCGCGACCTCGGCGTGCCGATTCCCTTCATCACCCAGGCGATTCTCTGGCTTGGGCAGTTTCTCAGCGACTACGGGCTGATGCTGCTGGCCGGCAGCATTGCGCTGGTCTGGATCATCGCGCTGCGCTCCCGCGATCCCCAACGCCGCTTGCGACGTGACCGGCGCCTGTTGCGCATGCGCGTGATTGGCCCGTTGCTGCAGCGCATCGAAGCGGCCCGGCTGGCGCGGACCCTGGGCACGTTGCTGAGCAATGGCGTGGCGTTGTTGCAGGCGCTGGTCATTGCCCGACAGGTTTGCAGCAATCGGGCGCTGCAGCAGCAGGTCGAGCAGGCCAGTGAGTCGGTCAAAGGCGGCGGCACACTCGCCAGTGCGTTCGGCGAGCAGCCGCTGCTGCCGGACCTGGCCCTGCAAATGATCGAGGTCGGCGAACAGGCCGGCGAACTGGACACCATGTTGCTGAAGGTGGCCGACGTGTTCGATGTCGAGGCCAAACGCGGCATCGACCGCATGCTCGCCGCGCTGGTGCCGACCCTGACCGTGGTCATGGCGGTGCTGGTGGCGGTGATCATGCTGGCCATCATGCTGCCGCTGATGAGCTTGACCAGCAATATCTGAAGCCCGAACCCTTTCAATCAGAGAACCAGACCGATGCGTCGTACTCCGTATACCGCTGCAACCCGCCGCCAGCGCGGCTTCACCCTGCTGGAGATGCTCGCGGTCATCGTGCTGCTGGGCATCGTGGCGACCATCGTCGTGCGCCAGGTCGGCGGCAACGTCGACAAGGGCAAATACGGTGCCGGCAAGGCGCAACTGGCGAGCCTGAGCATGAAGATAGAAAGCTATGGCCTGGACCTGGGTTCGCCGCCGAAAGCCTTGCAGCAACTGGTGGAAAAACCGGCCAACGCTTCAGGCTGGGCCGGGCCGTACGCCAAGCCGTCGGACCTCAAGGACCCCTTCGGTCACGCCTTCGGCTTCCGTTCCCCTGGTGAGCACGGCGCGTTCGACCTGATTTTTTACGGCCAGGACGGCCAGCCCGGCGGCGAAGGCTACAACGCTGACCTGGGCAACTGGGAGTAACCGGCGAGCATGAACGCGCCTGGGCCAAGCCGTGGTTTTACCCTGCTGGAGATGCTGGTGGTCATCGTCTTGATGAGCATCGGCATCGGCGTGGTCGGGTTCGGCTTGCACAAGGGTTTGCAGCAGGCCGCGGATCGCCAGTTGCTTGGGCAAATGGTTCAGGCCCTGCGCACGACCCGCAGCGCGGCGATCATCAGCGGCCAGACTCGCGAGACCTCATTCGATCTCGACCGCCGCACCTTCAAGACCCCCGGCAAACGGCCGCAACAATGGCCCGCCGAGGTCGGCGTGCAGCTGAACACGGCCGCGGATCTAGGGGAGGGCGGGGGCGCAGCGTTCGCGTTCTACCCGGATGGCAGTTCCAGCGGCGGCAATCTGCTGGTGTTCCAGGGCGATCGGCGTTGGCGCATTGATGTTGGCTGGCTGACCGGCAGCGTCAAGAGCCGCGCCTTGCCATGAGTGCCCGCATCGGTCAGTCCGGTTTCACGCTGCTGGAAATGCTCGCCGCGCTGGTGGTCATGGCCCTGTGCAGTGGCGTGCTGCTGATGGGGTTCGGGCAAAGCACGCGCTCGTTGCAGCAGGTCGATCGCGCGGACCGGCTCAGCCAGGCGGCGCGTTCGGTGCTCGATGATCAGGCCGTCGGCGTGTTGCAGCCGGGGCAGAGCAGCGGCGTGACAGACGGCGGCATCCGTTGGGCCATGGGCGTCTCGGCGTTGCCTGCCAACGCTGGCCAGCCACGCTTGTTGCGGGTGGAGCTGACGGTCAGCGAAGGGCGGCGTGAGGCACACTTCAGCACGCTGCGGCTGGTGAATCCAGCGAAGGCGGGCGCCCAGTGAACAATCAACAACGCGGCTTCACCCTGCTGGAAATCATGATCGTGCTGAGCCTGTTGGCGGTGCTGCTGACCCTGATCGGCGGCGCGCTGGTGGGCGCCAACCGCGCGGTGGTCAAGGCCGATCACTACACCTCACGCCTGGATGAACGACGGGCCGCCCAAGGCTTTTTGCGCCAGGCCATCAGTCAGGCGCTGCCGCTGGATCTGGCGGAAAACGACCACTCCGGTGCCGGGCTCTTCGTAGGTTCGGCGCAACGCATGCAGTTTGCCGCGACCTTGCCGGGCAACCTGGGCGGCGGCATTCAGCTGCACACTCTGGAAGTCTCCGGCCCGACAACGGACCGGCGTTTGCAGATCGCTTTCGCCCAAGTCCAGGACAACGTATTGCGCGCGTGGGGTGAGCCTCAGGTGCTGCTTCACGGCGTGGATGGCTTGTCGCTGAGCTATCGCGGCGTGACCCCAAAAGGTGAGGCGACCGGCTGGCTGACTGAGTGGCCGTGGCCCAACCGTTTGCCCCGCGTCGTGCGCGTCGAGGTGCAGATGAACGGCCCGGTGAACTGGCCCGGCGAAGTCATCGCCCTGCGCCTTGATCTGTCCGGCGGGGCTTCCGGTACTGCGCCAGCTGCGGGAGGCGCGGAATGAATCGGCAGCGCGGCGTGGCGCTGTTGTTGGTGCTGTGGGCAGTGGCGACGCTGAGCCTGTTGCTTGGCGGTCTGGCCGGCTGGGTGCAGTTGGAAACTCGCCAGGCGTCATGGCAGCGGCAGCATACCCAGGCGCTGCTGGCGGCCCAGGCCGGCATGAATCTGGCGCTGCAGGCATTGCAGGACACTGATCACAGACCGCGCTGGATCGCCGACGGCCGCGCGGTCCCGCTGGCATTCGACGACGCGCGAATGGTGGTCAGCGTCACCAGCGAACGCGGCAAGCTTGATCTGAATGCGGCCAGCAATGAGGACATCACCCGCGTCGCCCAGGCCTGCGGCGCCGATCGCGACGAGGCGACGCGCCTGGGCCAAGCCCTGCAGGCCCGTCGTAATGGCAGCGCTGCGCCGTTGCGGGTCATCGAAGAGCTGCGCCAGGTGCCAGGCATGACCCAGCGCCTGTACCAGCGCATGGCGCCGGAAGTGACGCTGTGGAGCGGGCTGTCGCGGCCGGACGCTGCATTCGCCTCGCCGTTGCTGCGCAGCGCCTTGAACCTGCCGCAACAGACAGCCACGGGCACCGACCCTGGCAGCGTGCTGAGCATCGACAGCCAGGCACAACTGCGGGGTGGCGTCATCGCCCGGCTTCAGACCACCGTTCTACTGTCCCCATCGGAGGGTAACGCTCAGCCGTATCGGGTGCTGCGTTGGCAAGAATGAATTCACTCCTATCAGTCCCTGCGCCGCTTCAGGCGTACCTGGCTAACGTTGAACGGCGCTGGCAGGGCAGCGCGGCGCAACGGTTCTGGCAGCTCTGGCTGGCGGAATTGCACGGTTGCGTACCGGCGCGTTTGCGTCACCGCTTCAGCACCCCGATAACCGTGCAGACCCACCGCTGGCCGATCACGATGTCCGGCCCCGTAGTGCAGGCCGGCGCCCGCCAGGTGCTGATGCTGCCGACCACTCTGGTGATGATTCATCGCCTGCACTTGCCGACCGCAGCCGCGCGGGATCTGACCGCTGTGGTCGGCTATGAACTGGACAAGTACACCCCGTATCCCCGCGATCAATTGCTTTATGTCGTGCGCCAGGGCGGACGCAGCGCGGGCAGGTTGCAGATCACCCTGATCGCCATCCTCCGCGAGCGCATGCACGCGATTCTGGCTGAGTGCGCCGCCCAGGGCCTGACGCCGCAACGGGTGGACGTCTGCGCAGCGGACGGCACGCCGTTGGGGATCGATCTGCTGCCCGAATCCGCGCGTCCGGTGAGCCCGCGTGGTGCCGTGGACCGGCGTCGTGTGCTGGTCGGGTCATGCGCCGTGTTGCTCGTCACGTTGATGGGCCTGTGGCTACACGATCGTCAGCAACGGCTGGAAGGCATGCGCGTCACGGTGCAATCGCAGAGAGGCGAGGTGGCGCAGGTTCAACACCTGCGTCAGCAACTGACCAACACCCTCGGCGCCGCCGACTACCTGACCCGTCACAAGGCAGCGCGCCCGACCATGGCTGCGCTGATGAGTCAACTGACCGCCTGCCTGCCCGACGACACCTGGCTGGAGCAACTGGAAATCGACGCTGACGACGTGTCGTTTTCCGGGCAGAGCGTGCGCGCCAGTGCCCTGATCAACCACTTGAAAGACTGCCCCAGCCTGGAAAATCCGCAGTTTCAGGGCGTCATCCAGCCCGACGCCGACAGCGGCAAAGAGCGCTTTTCCCTGCACGCACGCTTGCATCGGGAGGTCGCCGATGCGCCGAATGCCCCGTGAGCTGACAACACGAGCCCTGACACCCCGTGAACGTCGCGGCGCGGCATTGATCGTCCTCGCCCTGGTGATCAGCGCAGGCTACTGGCTGCTCTTCGACAGCTGGTTCGCCGGCCCGCTGCGGGACATGGGTGAAGAGGTCGAGCAGCTCAGGTCTCAACAACAGCGCTACGCTGGCCTTGTGCAACAGCGCGAAAGTCTGAGCGCAGCGCTGGCAAGCGCCGAGCAGGACCCGGCCAGCAGCGCGAGCCTGTTGACCGGCGAAGACCCGAGTGCGGTTGCCGCCGATCTCATGCAGCACGTCGCGGACGTCATCACGGCCCAAGGCGCGAAAGGCCCAGGTTGCACGCTCACTCAACGCATGCCGATCACCCCGGAGCAGGATGGCAGCGAGCCGTTCCGCCAGGTCAAGGTCAGCGTCACCCTGGAGTGCGCCATCGAGCCGTTGATGGCGGTGTTGCACGGGCTGGAATATCAGCGACCGTTGCTGTTCATCGATCACATGAGCGTGCGTCGCGCGAGCAATGCGCCGGGCAAAGGCGGGGCAGGACGACTGACTGTGCAACTGCTGATTCGCGGCTATCTGCAGCCGGTTGCCGTCAAGGCATCTACCGATCAAACCGACCCCGCGCAGGCCGCCCCATGACGCGCTTCCCGCTCACACTCGAGCGCGTGCTGATGGCCGTCGCCCTCGTACTGCTGGCGCTGATCGCCCTGGTGCTCACCGGCACCTGGCAGTCGGCGGACTGGCTGCCTGCCGAACCGAATCATCGCCCGGCCGTCGTGGCAAGAACGCCGACATTACCGCGCGTGGAATTGCCCAGCCTGGCCAGCGCCTGGCAGACCCCGCTGTTCAGCGTCGACCGCCGTCCGGACCTGCAACAAGCAGCTCAGCAGGCAGCGTCGAGTCTCAGCGGGTTGACCCTGACCGGTGTGCTGCTCGACGGCACGGTGCAGCTGGCATTCATCAAACCGGCCACCGGCCCGGCGCTGAAAGTCCGCCTCAACGGGCCGTTGCCCAACGGCTGGACCCTGCGCGCCATCAGCCCGACGAGTGCCACGTTTGGCCTCGGCGACCGCACCGAAACCCTGACTGTCCGGCGTCTGCGATTGCCTGCGCTGTCGACCCCACCACCGCTTTCCTTTTCCCGTGAAGACCTCCATGAACCTGCCCCGTAATCCTTACCTGCGCCGTGCCTCTAGCACGAAACCCGTCGCCACGCTGCGTTCGCCCTTGCTGTGCCTGGCCGCCGCCGTCGCCTTGAGCGGCTGCACCACCGCGCCGACGACCCTTGAGCCGGACAACGGCATGCTGCGCGAGGCGCTGGATGGAACCGGCACCCAGCGGCGGCCGGTCGACCCGCGTAGCGAGCAACTGCCGGTCCAGGCACAAGCCAGTGCCGCGGACAGCTCGACGGCGACTACCGGCACCCGGCAGATCATCCGGGGCACCCAGCGCTTCGTGAAAACACCGGCGCCGACAGCCGCAACGCCCCGGGCGCCGGAAGGCGACATCGTCTTCAATTTCGCCAACCAGCCCATCGAAGCGGTGGTCAACAGCATCCTCGGCGACATGCTTCACGAGAGCTACACCATTGCCCAAGGGGTGAAGGGCGAGGTGAGTTTCTCCACGTCCCGGCCAGTCAACCAGCAGCAGGCACTGTCGATTCTGGAGACACTGCTGTCATGGACCGACAACGCGATGATTCGTCAGGGCAATCGCTACGTCATCCTCCCGGCCAGCCAGGCAATTGCCGGCAAGCTGGTGCCGGAGATGGCCGTGGCCCAACCGTCTGCCGGGTTGTCGGCGCGGCTGTTCCCGCTGCGCTACATCTCCGCCACGGAAATGCAGAAACTGCTCAAGCCGTTTGCCCGGGAGAACGCGTTCCTGCTGGTGGACCCGGCCCGCAATGTGCTGAGCCTGGCGGGCACCACTGAAGAGCTGGCGAACTATCAGCAGACCATCGACACCTTTGACGTCGACTGGCTCAAGGGCATGTCGGTGGGCGTGTTCGGTTTGCAACGGGCCTCGGTCAGCGAGCTGATGCCGGAGCTGCAGAAGCTGTTCGGACCGGACAGTGGCATGCCGTTGGCCGGGATGGTGCGGTTCCTGCCCATCGAGCGGACCAACTCGGTGGTGGCGTTTTCTTCCCAACCCGAATACCTGAACGAGGTGGGCACGTGGATTCGCACCATTGACGAAGGCGGCGGCAACGAGCCGCAGCTGTACGTGTACGACGTGCGCAACATGAAGGCCACGGATCTGGCGAAATACCTCAAGCAGATCTACGGCACGGGCGCGGTACAAGAGGAGAGTGCTGCGAAGGTTGCGCCAGGATTGCGCACGCGCTCGATGTCGTCGCTGACAGGCGGTACGTCCGGTGGCATATCCAATGGTCTCGGCTCCGGCACGGGGACAGGTTCCGGCATGGGCTTGAACAGCAGCGGCCAGGGCGGCATGTCCCAAAGCGGGCTTCAAAGCGCGGCAGCTTCGGACGACGAGCAGGAACAAGACGCGGACGCCAGCAGTGACGGCGGTTCCGACGACAGCACATCATCGGCTACTTCTGCCTCGGGTAATGGGCAGAGAGGCCTTGATTCGACCACCCGCATCTCGGCGCAGAAAAGCAGCAACCAGCTGCTGGTGCGCACGCGCCCGGCGCAGTGGAAGGAGATCGAAGCAGCGATCAAACGTCTGGACAACGCGCCGCTGCAAGTGCAGATCGAAACGCGGATTCTCGAAGTCAAGCTGACCGGCGAGCTGGATCAGGGGGTTCAGTGGTACCTCGGACGCCTGGCCGGCAATTCCACCAGCACCACCGTCGCCAACACTGCCGGCAGTCAAGGTGCGCTGGGTGGCGGCGGGGCGGGTCTGGGCGCGACAGATTCGCTGTTCTACTCCTTCGTCAGCACCAACCTGCAAGTGGCCATTCATGCCCTGGAAACCAACGGCCGCACCCAGGTGCTGTCGGCGCCGTCGCTGGTGGTGATGAACAACGAAAACGCGCAGATTCAGGTCGGCGACAACATCCCCATCAGTCAGACGACGGTCAACACCGGTGTCTCGAACACCACCCTCAGCAGCGTCGAGTACCTGCAGACCGGCGTGATCCTCAATGTCGTGCCGCGCATTAATCCGGGCGGGCTGGTGTATATGGACATTCAGCAGCAGGTCAGCGACGCCGACGGCACGGTGACGGTGAACGGCAACCCGCGCATTTCGACGCGCTCGGTGTCGACCCAGGTCGCGGCGCAAAGCGGACAGACCGTGTTGCTCGGCGGGCTGATCAAGCAGGACAACAGCGAGAGCGTCAGCGCCGTGCCGTATCTCGGCCGGGTGCCTGGGCTGGGCTGGCTGTTCGGCAATCGCAGCAAATCCAGGGACCGCACCGAGTTGCTGGTGCTGATCACGCCGCGGGTCATCAACAGCAGCAGCCAGGCGCGTCAGGTCACCGACGATTATCGTCAGCAGATGCAGTTGTTGAACGGCGCCGGCGCGCCACAAGCCCTGCGCTAGAGGCTCGCGAGCGAGTAACAATGTTTTCCGGGGTGGGAGGTGTGGGCGCTAATATGGACAGGACGCGTGCGAACGGACGGCTCGAACAGTCCGCTTTCGCCCACTCCTCACACGGGCGCCATCACCGGCCCCAACACGGACGACCAACGATGATCTTGAGATTGACTGGGGCGGTGATGGCGATTTTCGCCATTGCCCTGCTGTACATGGGTGCGCAATTGGTGGCCGCCGGCGGCTCGGCGGCGTACTCGATGATCGCCCTCGCCGTATTGGCCTCGGCGGTGCTGCTGATCCTGAAAAAGCGGTCGGCGCTGACGGTGTATGCGCTGCTGATGTGGGCGATTCTGATCTGGATCGTCTACGAGGTCGGCTTCGACAAATGGCAGTGGATTCCGCGCGGTGACCTGTTCGCGCTGCTGGGTCTGTGGCTGGCGCTGCCTTGGGTGGTGCGCCCGCTGTACAAGGCGCATAACCCGGGCGATACCCGCCGCTTCCATCCGTTTCTGGGTGGCACCGTCGGCGTGATGATGCTGATCGTGCTGGCGGTGATGTTCTACGACCCTTACCCGGTGGCGGGCAAGATCGACACCCCGCTGGCGACGCGCAGCACGGGCGAAGCCGGCAATGACTGGGTGGCCTACGGCGGCACGAACAACGGTCAGCGTTTCTCCAGCCTTGACCAGATCACTGCCGGTAACGTGAAGAAGCTCTCGGTGGCATGGGAATACCACACCGGCGATCTGCGCGACGCCGCGAAAGACGCCGGCGAGTACACCTTTGAAGCCACGCCGCTGAAGGTCAACAATCGGGTTTACGTCTGCACCGCGCACAACGAAGTGCACGCCCTGAACCCTGAAACCGGCAAGCCGGACTGGAAGTGGGTGCCGGAGAAGAACCGCTCTTACCTGCAGCAGCACCAGACCTGTCGTGGCGTCAGCTATTACGCGCCGGCCGCAACGGCTGCGGCCGATGCCTCACCGAGCCAATGCGCCAAGCGCATTATCACCGCCACCGCAGACGCAAAACTGGTGGCCCTCGACGCTGACACCGGCACGCTGTGCAGCGATTTCGGTAACAAAGGCGTGGTCGATCTGAGCGCCAACATGGGCGAGATTCGTCCCCACGCGTTGATGCAGACGGCTGCGCCGCTGATCGCCGGTGACTTGGTCATCGTTGGCGGTTCAGTGATGGACAACGGCTACAACGACGGCAACCCCTCGGGTGTGATCCGCGCCTACAACGCCGTGACCGGCGCACTGGTGTGGAATTTCGACCCGGCCAATCCTGAGATGACCCAGCCCATCGCCGCCGACCAGACCTACCCGCAGGACACACCCGTGGCGTGGGGCACCCTGAGCGCCGACATGAAAAACGGCCTGGTGTTTGTGCCGTTCGGCAACGCCTCGCCAGACGAGCTGGGCATCAACCGCGACCCGAACAGCAACACGGAAAAATTCCGTGACACGCTGGTGGCGCTGGACCTGAACACTGGCGCGTTCAAATGGAAATTCCAGTCCTCGAACAACGACCTCTGGGACCGGGATAACCCGTCGCAGCCGACCTTGATGGACGTGGGCAAGGAGGGCAGCCAGCAACCGGCGCTGCTGTTGCCAACCAAAGTGGGCAACATCTTTGTGCTGAACCGGCTGACTGGCGAGCCGATCATTCCGGTCGTTCAGGTCAATGTATCGACCCAGGGCGGCGTGCCGGGCGAACACTTCGCGCCGACGCAGCCGGTGTCGAAGATCAACTTCATCCCGGAACCGCTGAGCGAGAAATCGATGTGGGGGCTGACGCCTTTCGATCAGATGTCCTGTCGCACGACGTACAACAAGTTGCGCTACGACGCCAACCCTTGGACGCCGAGCACCGAGCAGGGCTCGCTGATCTTCCCGGGGAACATCGGGGTATTTAACTGGGGCTCGGTGGCGGTCGATCCGGACCGGCAGATTCTCATCGCCGCGCCGGTGCGTCTGGCTTACACCTATCACCTAATCAAGCGCACGCCGGAAACCGCCGAGAAACGGCTGTTCACCCAGGACGGTACGCCGTACTGGAACGAGAACTTCAACGGCGACTACGCCATACGGATCAAGCAGTTCGCTTCGGCGCTGGGCGTGCCGTGCATTGCGCCGCCGTGGGGCCGCATGGTCGGCGTTGACCTGACCACCGGCAAAACCGAGTGGATGCGCCGCACCGGCACCACCCAAAACCTCAAGACCTCTTTCCTGCCGGGCCGCTTCCCGATCGGCTTCCCGATGGGCATGGTCGCCCACGGCGGTCCGCTGGTGACGGCGGGCGGCGTGGTGTTCCATGGCGCCACGGCGGATAACTTCATCCGCGCCTACGACATCAACACCGATGACGTGCTCTGGGAGAAGGAGCTGCCGGCGGGCGGCCAGGCGACGCCTTCGACCTACCTGGGCAGCGACGGCAAGCAGTACGTCGTCATCTCGGCCGGCGGGCACGGCTCGCTCGGCACCACGCTGGGCGACAGCGTGATCGCGTTTCGTCTGGATTGATGGGCTGATGTGTAAAAAGGCCGTGACGCAGTGGTGCGTGACGGCCTTTTTTGTGATGGCAGCCCGCACATTCGAGGGTGCTCACGCTGGCCTTTTCCCGGCTGAAGCCGGTCCCACTATGGAGATGCGGTCACCCTGTAGGACTGGCTTTAGCCGGGAAGGCGGCGCATGTCACACCGCTGAATATGTGCCGCTCACGCTGGCCTGTTCCCGGCTGAAGCCGGTCCCACTATGGAGATGCGGTCACCCTGTAGGACTGGCTTTAGCCGGGAAGGCGGCGCATGTCACACCGCTGAATATGTGCCGCTCACGCTGGCCTGTTCCCGGCTGAAGCCGGTCCTACTAGGGATATACGTTCGCCCTGTAGGACTGGCTTTAGCCGGGAAAGCGTCGGATGTCACACCGCTGAATATGTGTCGCTCACGCTGGCCTTTTCCCGGCTGAAGCCGGTCCTACTATGGGTATGCGGTCCGACCATGCTGCATATGTCGCATCACCGAGCAGCGGCGTTCCCCCAATGCAGCCGCCTTCAGCCCTAAAAAACGATGTCCCGGTAGAACGCTTTCAGCGTATCAACGAACTCTTCGGACAATTTCGTCCGCGCCTGGGCCGGTGCCCACATGACGTAGGTGGGGAAGAGGATCTGCGGCACAAAGGGTCGGATGACAATATCGCGGTGGCGATAATCCCGGGCCACCAGCGGGTGGGCGAGGGTAATGCCCATGCCCAGCGCGACCATCTCGCAATTAATCGCGCTGTACTGCGCTTCCACGGTCATGACCCGCTCAACGCCGGCCTGCTCGAACAGGCCGTCGACCAGCGCCCGGGTGCCATCGCCGTGGCACAGGGAAACAAAGGTCTCTCCCTCCAGATCGGTGAAGGTGATCTGCGCTCGGCTTGCCAGGGGATGGGACGCCGGCAGCACGCACACTGCCGCCACTTCGCTGAGCAGCTCGATCTGCTGACTGTCGACATCGCCGGGATGCACCACAAGCCCCACATCACAGAACTGCGACTTCACCCACTGCTCGACGGTGGGCGAGGAGTTCACGTGCAGGGAAACGGTCAGCTCCGGGCGCGTCTCGGTGAACGCCTTCAGCACCCGGGGAATCATGCTCAGCCCGGTGGAAGGCACGGCCGCCACCCGCAGGCGCCCCGTGCCGAGATTGCGGATGTTCTTGGCCGACAGCTTCAGGCTGTCCAGCCCGACGTAGGCACGCTCGACCTCTTGGAAGAACGCCTGACCCTCCTGGGTCGGAATCAGCCTGACGCCAGGTCTGGCTGTCGGACATCGCGGCGAATTTCGCGGGTATGAACGAAGTCTGGGACGCCTGGGCACCGGAAGGGCACGCGCCCGCACGGGCCACCGTGGAATCACGTCTGGCAGCGCCGGATTTGCTGGTGGAGATCACGGTGGTGGCTGCGGGCTGAATCGGCAGGCTGTATGAATGAGGTGCGCCGGGCGCGGATTATCCGCAGCCCGGCGTTGCCGCTCAAGGGCCGACAGATGCTTCGACGGAGTTGGTCACGAGGTGGTTCTTGGTGGTACGTCGCTGCTGGGTGATCAGCACCTGAGGCACTGAGGAGCAGTGGTACTTGATCCCCTTTCGGGTCGGCATCAGGGCAACGCTTTCCATGCATTCTGCGCGGGTCGAATACGCTGTCGGCTGGTTCTCGTCCAGACATCCTTCCGCACCGGAACACATACTCATCACAACCACAAAAATGCTCTTCATTGCTCTCATTCCTTTTTGGCAAATCACGGCGCGGACAGCGGGTGTGACGTGATTCTGAGGGGAGGTGATGGCAGAAGGCAATGCGGTGAAAGTGCGTTTCGTCGGGAATATGACGGTTTTAGGTTTTCTAGGGATTAGAGGGTAAATTTGCAGTCGGTAAATTGACGTCACGTTTTTTAAAACAGGCCGATTTACTTATCACTGGCGTCACTTAAGCGCGCTGGCGCGGGGTGCTTGAAACCTTCCTGGAGACCGCAACCGGGCTCTCACTCAAGAACGCGCAACCAGGGCCAGCGTGCCTGATAGCTCTGCGCCTTTTTGCGAAACAGCGCGGGTTGCGGGAAGTCTGAGTTCATGCGCAAAAGCCCCTGTTCAAGCTCATTCAGCCCGTGAGGCGCGCAGAGCTCGCCAGTATCAAAACGGCTCGGATCTGCATGGATGGCTCAACTCAGCATGTTGTATTCAAAGGGTCTATTTATTTGATCTTGAACGCCACCGGCGGCGTTGGCATCCCTTACAGGAGTAAATTAGCCTGTTTTAACAGCACATCCTATGGGGAAGTCTCAGATGCTCATCGTCTTCAGTGGTCTGCCCGGTACCGGGAAGACGACCATCGCCAAGGGTCTGGCCGCGAAGCTGGGTGCCGTTTATGTGCGCATCGATACGATTGAACAAGCCCTTCGTGATTCGGCGGATTTTGCGCGGGATGTGGGCCGCACGGGTTATCTGATCGCCTACGGGTTGGCGGCCGGCAACCTTGGTTTGGGCGGCACGGTGGTTGTCGACTGTGTGAATCCCGTGGTGGAAAGCCGTAGAGCGTGGAGCGCCATATCCTCTCGCTCTGGCGCGCCATTGGTGAATATTCAGGTCATCTGTTCCGACATGACGGAGCATCGACGCAGGGTGGAGAGCCGGCAGGTCGATATCCCGGGGCTGACGCCTCCCTCTTGGCAATCCGTTATGAACCATGACTATGAGCCTTGGGACACCGAACCCTTCACCGTAGACACCGCGCTCAATTCCCCGGCGCAGGCATTGGCGGCGATTGCCGACTACTTGAAACGGTCTGATTTATTCACCCCTGACCAGGGCTAACGGCGCTGTCGTGGCGTTGAACACATTCGCCGTGGTCAGCAATTGGGGAAAGGGGTGATCAGCCTGAATTCATGAGCATCGCTCACTGCTGTTTGTCACAGGGCCCTGTAGTACATCGCTACCGCGTGAATGAGGTTGAAGGCCAAACCTCATTCACTCAGGAGCTCGCCCATGAACGCAGTTGCAGCACTCTCGACGCTGGCGATGATGCTGATGGTCGCCAACGCTCAGGCGGAGGATAGCGCACCCTCCATGACCCTCGTCCCCAACGGCTCGCAAGCCTCGAATCTCGGGAGCCCGTGGGCTTTCACCTCAATCGCGCGATGGATAACGGCCTGACCCAACCTCAGGCCTCGGAAATGCTCACCCAATTCGCGTTCTATGCCGGATAGCCGAACGTGTTTTCAGCGGTCCCGGTGTTAAAGAAGGTGTTTGCCAGCAGGGCCGGATAGGGGCCAGGCACGTGGCATAACCGCACTAACTGCTGAGCCACCCTCAGCTCACTCATGACCTACGCTCATCTAAGGCCAGTGGTGAACCCGGATATACTCCGCCCAATTCGCGTGTTCGTGATCAACCCGTCCCTCGCCGTTCGAGACGCCCTTGCGTAGGTAGATGATGCAGCTCACCCGTGCCAACCTCGCCGATTTCATGTACTTCCTGGCCGTCGCCCGGCATTTGAGTTTCAGCCGTGCGGGATTGGAAGTCGGCATCAGCCCGTCGGCTCTCAGCCATGCGATCAAGGCGCTGGAAGCCAGGCTTGGCGTGCGCTTGCTGAACCGGACCACCCGCAATGTCACCTTGACCGCTGCCGGTCAGGAGTTGCTGGCGTCGATTCGTGAGCCCATCGACCGCATCGACCAGGCCATGGAAGTGCTCAACCGTTACCGGGACGAGCCCACGGGGAGGATCAGGCTGAATGTGTTCAGCGATGCCGCGCTGTTGCTGCTGGCGCCGGTATTACCGCTGTTCGGAGAGCGTTACCCGGACATCGAAGTGGATATTTCGATCTCCAACAGCATGGTCGATGTCGTGGAGGGCGGCTTCGATGCCGGCATGCGCTTTGGCGCGACGGTGCCCGAAGGGATGATCGCGCACCGTCTGTCCCCGGACGTGCGCTGGTTGGTCGCCGGCACGCCCGACTATCTGCGCAAATGGGGCACCCCCGTTCACCCTGAGGACCTGAAGCAACACCGCTGCCTGAAGTTCAAGGTCGGCACCGGCAAGATATACGACTGGGAGTTCGAAAAAGAAGGCGTGCAGCTCGCGGTCCCGGTCTTCGGTGGCGTGATTCTCGATGAGACGCGGATGGCGATTGCACTGGCCTGCGCGGGCAGTGGACTGATATACGCGGCTGAACCGATCCTCGCGCCTTACGTGAAAAGCGGTTCCCTTGAGTTGGTGCTTGAGGACTGGGCGAGTGTGAGTCCGGGTTTCCACATTTACTATTCCAGCTATCGCCAGCAACCGCTGGGCCTGCGCCTCCTGATCGACATGATCCGGGACATTGCCCCGCTGGGGTGATCCGCAACGGCTCAAACCGGGAGGTCTGACGCTTTCCCGGCTAAAGCCTGTCCCACAGGGTGCTCCCGCTTCCCGTCATTAATGAGCAATGCTCATCACCGCATCACACGCACCCCGATAGGCGAGGGCTGACGTCGCCTGTACCGTGACGCCACTCAATCCATCAAAACCGGCGCTCGTCGCACATCACCCTGGCGTGAGGCGATTGCACGGGCCGGACACGTGTCGAGGGCATGAATGCGTACTGCTGAGCTACAAAGAGTCGAGCCTGAAATAGCCAGGCCTGATCGAGGTGTATGGAGCGCCGTGGGTGCCATGGCCATGTGCGTGGCCATGCTCATTTCATCCGAATTCATGCCGGTCAGCCTGCTGACACCGATTGCCTCCGACCTCGGAGCGACCCAGGGGATGGCCGGCCAGGCGATTTCGATTTCGGGACTGTTTGCCGTCGTCACCAGCCTGTTCATGTCGGTCATCGCCGGGCGCATTGATCGTCGCTACGTGTTGATCGGCTTGACCAGTCTGATGCTGGCCTCGCTTATCCTGATTGCCGAGGCGCCTAGCTTTCTGGTCCTGATGATTGCGCGCGCCGTGCTGGGGATTGCCATCGGCGGGTTCTGGGCACTGTCCACGGCGACCGTCATGCGGCTCGTTCCTTCCGATACCGTGCCCAGAGCCCTCGGCATCATTTTCACCGGCAATGCCATCGCCACGGCATTTGCTGCACCTATCGGCAGTTACCTGGGCGGCATCATCGGCTGGAGAGGCGTGTTCTGGGGACTGGTCCCGCTGGTGCTGATCAACCTGCTGTGGCAATGGATCAGCCTTCCGTCCATGCCGCCCAAGTCGGCGGGCTCGGTCCGTCAATTGTTCGCGCTGCTGCGTCGTCGTCACGTGGCGTTCGGCATGATGGCGGTGATGTTGACCTTCGCCGGCGCGTTTTCGGCCTTCACCTACTTTCGACCCTTCCTTGAAACCTATACGCAGGCAACGACCCCGCAGCTGTCGCTGTTCTTGCTGGGGCTCGGTGTCGCAGGTTTTGCCGGCACCTATGCGGGGACGGCGCTGGTGAGTGACCGAATGTATGCGCTGTTGCGCTGGCTGCCATTGCTGCTGGCAACGGTGACGCTGTTGATGCTGCTGTTCGGCCACCTCAAGCCAGGCGTCGCCGTGGCGATGATTTGCTGGGGCGGGCTGAACGCGGCCATTCCGGTGGCGTGGTCAACCTGGCTCAGCAGAAGCGTCAGTGATGACCCGGAAAGTGGCGGCGGCTTGCTGGTTGCGGCGATCCAGCTGTCGATTATGGTCGGCGGCGCCCTGGGTGGCCTGCTGCTGGATCATGTCTCCATTGCCGCGACGTTCATGGGCGCTGCCGCGTTGCTGGTATTGGGCGCGTTGATCGTGGGGAATGGCAGTCGCTTGCGCGGCTAAGCCGGTTTTAAGCGCTTGCGCCCTCGCAGGCAGTGCCTCAGGGTTGGCATCCCGACATTCGCTGGATGCCACCCTCGATTCGGTTTGCAATGCGTAGAGGACTGATTGGCTTATTAAAGGCAAGGCACCGTGCCGGCTTGAGCCACTTCAACGCCACCACTGTCCATCAGCGAAACCTTGACCTCGCTGTCTGCTTGGCTCTGTACCAATGTATAGCGCTGATCGGCCGCGAAGTTGGCGTAGTCAAGTGTCGCCGTGCAACGACGATGGCTATTCTGATAACCGATCATCACAATCCCCAGTTCCATCGAATGCCTGCCCGGTGAAACAATGAAGTGATTAAAATGTTGGGCCTGATTTCCGTCGAGACGCCTTGCTATCATGTCGTCTCCCGCGTGGGCCTCTATGTTGACGATGGACTTTCCAGGTTCAGGACTTGTTGTTCCAGTGGCACAACCGCCGAGCACCGAGACCGTCATCAAGGCGGCAAGTGTCTGTAGTTTCATGGGTTACCTGTTAACTAAGAGTATTAAGTATTTAAAGCAAACCCCCGTTCGTCAGCGACGGCTGAACATGACGACAGGCGCCGCCATATTCAAATCGCCACGTGGGTGCGCTCGTTATAAAAGCGTTATTCAGACGTCGGCCGTTGCGACGCGTAGACGTCTGGAATAAGTGATCGGACGTTATTGTTTTGAGAAGCTGATCCGTACGTCATCGCTGCCAACCAGGCGCGCCAGTGCGGCAGGGTCATCCACGCGGCCCAGGCGGGTGTAGGAATAAGACGAAGGGAAGGTGACGTAAAAAGCGACCAGGGTTTGCGACCCGTACAACATCAGGTCACCGCTGTGGATCGTGCCTGGCCGGGTGACATTCGTAGTAAGCGCCTTGGGGAGCTCGGCGTGTTTCTCGTTGTTGTTGAGGTCGGGCATGTCAAGGGAGAGTGGCAGCAGGGCGGCAAACTCCCGGGCTGCCTGGGTATTGGCCAGGGTAATCTCAAAGCGCGTGTCGCGAACGGTCATCCAGATGCGCGACGCGGCTTGCTGCGCCTTGATTGACGAGGCCTGTGGGGCAGCGCGCGCGCTGCTCAGCGGCGACGCATTGGCTTCGCTGAAGGCGGCCAGTCCGAACAGAAGTCCGAAGGCCCGCGTCAGCCCTCGTGTGCCCCCGGCATGAGCGTGAGTGAAGAGGCCGAACTGATGGTCGCGCATACTGTGGGCACCTTATACAGTGGAATGATTCACGGGCGAGTGAGTCAGGGAGCAGTGATTAAAGCGGTCGGCGATTTCAACGTTTCGCCATTAATAACTTACGTTGGACGCCTGATGTCACGGCAATCTACCCCCGGAGAAGAGGCCGAACTAGGCCGGTCTCCAGCATGCTTCTGTGAACAAACCTCACCAATGCCGGAAAGTTGCTGGGCATAGCGTTCCCGTTTTCCCTGGAAGACCCTTTCAATCGCCAGTTCTTTATATAAGTGTCAATCGGGATGTCGATGATGGTCGCTCTCTGACGAGCCCTGATCCCGTCATCCTGCACATGCGCTAGCAGGAAGGTTCAGGCACGTTCCGCATCACATCGCACCGCACAAAAAAAGTCCCCGGTTTTGCAGTCCGGCATCACCGGGAATCGCGTGGTCGTGGCCGGCAGCAAGAGGAGGGCAGGCATCCTCGGCGGTCACGCGACAGTCATAAACCAGACGGAAGGCAGCGGGGGTGACTCAAGTTGTGACGCACTGGGCAGATAACCGTGATGTCAGTTACATCAGCAGCATTGTTCAAGGATCGAACCCATGACCCAGCGTCAATCCATCCGCATTCCCCGCTCCGCTCAGCCGCGTTTTCTCTGGTTCGCTTTCATTCCGGTCGTGCCCGCCGTTGCATGGACACTGTTCCAGTCAACCTCTCTCCCTAACCTCATTGCGTGCGCGGCACTGGTGCTCATCGGCCTCGCTGCCGGTGCCTGGGATGCGGTCTCCCGGCGTGACGTGGTGCTGCGAGCCACTGCTCTGGCGCAAGCGGATCAGTCGGAGGCGGATGCGGTCAGCAACGGCATGACCTCGCGGGTACAGCTCAATGAGGTATTGCTGGGAGCGATGCCCATCTGGGCTCGGCAAGTGGAAAGCTCCCGGCATCAGACAGAAGAGGCGATTGTGAATCTGACCAATCGTTTTATCGGGATTGCCGCGCGATTGCAGGAAACGGTTCAGGCGTCCCAGCGTGCGGCCGGCGAACTCGACGGGCAAACCTCGGACGGGGCGGTTGAAGTGCTGTCCCTCAGCGAAAGCGATTTAAGCCAGGTGATCAACTCGCTCAAGGCCGCGCAAACCAGCCGTGACCAGACCTTGGCCCAGGTGCGCGGCCTTACCGCGTATACCGGCGAACTGCGCACCATGGCCGCCGACGTGGCGGCCATTGCCGCGCAGACCAACCTGCTGGCACTCAACGCGGCCATTGAAGCGGCCCGTGCTGGTGAAGCCGGTCGCGGCTTTGCCGTCGTGGCCGACGCGGTACGCAGCCTGTCGAGCAAATCCAGTGAGACCGGCCAGCAGATGTCGGCCAAGGTCGACATCATCAATAACGGCATCACGCAACTGGTGCACGCCGCCTCCAGCAGCGCCGATCAGGACAGTCAATCGGTGGCTGCGTCAGAAAACAGTATTCAAGTCGTCCTCGAGCGGTTTCACAACATCACCGGCCGCCTGGCCGAATCCGCGGACCTGCTCAAACAGGAAAGTCGCGGCATTGGTGAGGAGATGACCGAGGTGCTGGTCGACCTGCAATTCCAGGACCGTGTGAGCCAGATCCTCAGCCATGTGCGCGACAACATGGACGACTTGCATGGCCACCTGCTCCAGGCGAGCGAGGCCCCGGATCAGGCGACGTCCATTGATGCCCGCCAGTGGCTGGCACGAATGGACGCGACCTACGCCACCGACGAGCAGCGGCGCACCCATCGTGGCGAGACGCCTGTGCAGCAGAACTCTCAAGACATCACCTTCTTTTAGGACTCTCTCATGGCGAAGAATGTATTAGTGGTCGACGACTCCAGCAGCGTGCGGCAAGTGGTAGGCATTGCCTTGAAAAGCGCCGGCTACGACGTGATCGAGGCGTGCGATGGCAAGGATGCGCTGCGCAAGCTCACCGGGCAGAAAGTGCACCTGATCATCAGTGACGTGAACATGCCCAACATGGATGGCATCACCTTCGTCAAGGAGGTCAAGAAACTGCCCAGCTACAAGTTCACCCCGATCATCATGCTGACCACCGAATCCCAGGAGTCGAAGAAGGCCGAGGGCCAGGCGGCGGGTGCCAAGGCGTGGGTGGTCAAGCCGTTTCAGCCCGCGCAGATGCTGGCTGCGGTTTCGAAACTGATCCTGCCCTGAATCCTTGCGAGGGAGGCTGCGATGCCGATCACCATCGAAACACTCGACGACAGCACCTGCGTCAGTATTGACGGAGAGCTGACGATCTACACCGTCGCCGAGCTGGCGGGCGCGTTGTTGCCGCAGATGGGGGCCGCGCCACGCTTGATGCTGGACCTCTCGCCGGTCACGGAAATGGATGGAGCCGGGCTGCAGTTGCTCGCGGTCATCCAGCGTGAAGCCGAGAACGCTGGCACGGCGTTAAGCGTCACCGGCCAGAGCCTGGCGGTCACGCAGGCACTTGAGTTGTGTCGCAAAGCGGCTTCATAAACCGACCGCCGCGCCAGTCCCAACCCGTTCATTGCACGTTCATTGATAGACAAGGAAGGTCCGGGTGAGCATCAATCTCGACCAGGCACTACAGACATTCATCGTCGAGGCGCACGAACTGTTGCAGGTCATGGAGCAATCCCTGCTGCAGCTGGAAAACGAGCCCGCCGACCAGGATGCCATCGGCGCGATTTTCCGTGCCGCCCACACCATCAAGGGTTCCGCCGGCCTGTTCGGCCTGAACCCGGTCGTCAGCTTCACGCACATTGTCGAGGACGTACTCGACCGACTGCGCGACGGCAGTGTGGCAGTCGACACCGCGCTGATCGCGGTGCTGCTCAAGTGCGGCGATCATATGCTGGAGCTGATTAACGTCGTCGCCAGTCGTGGCGAGACGCTCCAGCCTGCCGCCCTGGAGCGTGAAGCGGCGTTGCGCGAGGCGTTGAGCACCTATCAGGCCCCGCACAGCACCCCCGACACTGGCGTCCAAAACACCGAAACCGGCGCTGCCGACACGTCAGCTGAGGTGCTCTGGCATATTTCCCTGCGCTTTGGTGTGGACGTGTTTCGCAATGGCATGGACCCGCTGTCGTTCCTGCGCTACCTGAAGACTTTGGGGCAGATAACGCAAGTCACGACCCTCACCGACACTATTCCAGCACTGGACAGCTGGGACCCGGAGAGCTGCTATCTGGGTTTCGAGATTGACCTGCGCTCGACGGCCTGCCACGCCACCCTCAACGAAGTCTTCGACTTTGTGCGTGACGACTGTGAAGTGCGCATCGAGGCCGTCGACGAAACGTCCCACAAGGCTGTGTCCATCGGCGGCGAGCTGGTTGCTCAGGCAGAGCAGGGGCCATTGACGGCGTCGGCGCAGCGGCTACCGGCGACCAGTGAGCCAAAAAACCGGGACGGCAACTACGTGCGCGTCAATGCGGACAAGCTTGACGAGCTGATTAACCTGGTCGGCGAACTCGTGATCGCGAGCGCCGGTGCCAGCCTGTTGGCACGTTCCTGCCAGAACGACCCGCTGCAAGAGGCGACCTCGACGGTATCAGGACTGGTGGAGGAGATTCTTGATGGCGCACTGCACCTGCGCATGATTCCCATCGGCGACACGTTCAATCGCTTCCGCCGCGTAGTGCGCGATATCAGCCAGGAGCTGGGCAAGGACATCGAGCTGACCATCAGCGGCGCAGAAACCGAACTGGACAAGACCGTCGTCGAAAAAATCGGCGACCCACTGATGCATCTGCTGCGCAACGCCATGGACCACGGCATCGAAAGCGCCGATGCCCGGCGCGCTGCCGGCAAGGCGGGGAAGGGCCATCTGAGCCTCAATGCCTACCACGACTCGGGAAGCATCGTCATCGAAATCGCCGACGACGGCAACGGACTCAACCGCGAACGGATCCTGGAGAAGGCTCAAGAGCGCGGTTTGGTGGCCAGCGGTGCGGTGCTCTCTGATCAGGAGATCTACAACCTGATCTTCGAACCGGGCTTCTCTACCGCCGAGGCGGTGACCAATCTGTCGGGCCGTGGCGTCGGCATGGACGTGGTCAAGCGCAATATCACGCTGCTGCGCGGCACCGTCGATCTCGACAGTCGTCCCGGCCAGGGCACCGTGGTGCGTATTCGCTTGCCGCTGACCCTGGCGATCATCAACGGATTCTTGGTCGGCATCGACAAATCCACCTACGTGATTCCGCTGGACATGGTTCAGGAGTGCATCGAGCTGGACGAGCACCAGCGCCAGTCGAGCCGCGACAAGGGTTACCTGGACCTGCGTGGCGAGGTGTTGCCGCTGGTGGACCTGCGCAACCACTTCAGCCACGAAGGCAGCGCCGGCCGACGCCAGAATGTAGTGGTGGTGCGTTACGCCGAGCACAAGGCCGGGCTGGTCGTCGATGATCTGCTCGGTGAGTTCCAGACCGTGATCAAACCGTTAGGCAAGTTGTTCGGCGCCCTGCGGGGCATCAGCGGCTCGACCATATTAGGCAGTGGCGCGGTGGCGCTGATCCTCGACATACCGGCATTGCTCAACCAAATCGTACAACTGGAAGCCCGCACGACCCAGGCGCCTTATTCGCCAACCGTCGTCGCTCGCTGACGTATTTGCAACACCCTGGAGGCTCCACGATGAAATGGTTCTACGATCTTAAAATTTCCACCAAGTTGATCAGCTCATTCCTGGTGGTGCTGGCCCTCACTGCGGCGATGGGCCTGTTCGCCATTCATCAGCTGGGGGCCGTCAATCAGGCTGCTCAGGACATCCGTGGCAACTGGATGCCTTCCATGCGGGCAGCGGCAGGCATGCGCTTTTTTGCCGCCAACTATCGCTTGAAAGAGAACCGCTACATCAGCACCGATATCGCCGAGGAAAAGGCCCAGGCCGGGCGAGAAGCCGTCGAAGCCCGCCAACAGTTCGAAACCCGCATGGGCACCTATGAGCAGTTGGTGTCGAACGAGGAAGATCGTCAGCTTCTGGCGGGTGCGAAAAGCGCCTGGGCGTCCTACCTGGCAACCAGCAGTCAAGTGCTCGAGCTTTCCCGGCAGAATCAGGAGGACCAGGCACGCAGCCTGCTCAGGGGTGAGTCCAAGGTGCGTTTCGAAGACCTGACCAACCGCCTGCAGAAAATGGTCGAGCTCAACGACGCCGGCGCAACGGCTGCCGGTGACAAGGGCTCGGCGCTGTACGAAAGTGCCCGCCTGGCGATCATCGTGGCGTTGGTCGCGGCGTTGTTGATCGGTCTGGGCCTGGCCGTGTTCATCGCGCGGATCATTTCTCGTCCGTTGAGACAAGCCGCCTCCGCCGCCGAGCAATTGGCTGAAGGCAACCTCAGTGCACCTATCGCACCGGGCACGAAAGATGAAACCGGCATGGTACTCAACGCCATGCGCAACATGGTAGGCAAGCTGGGACACATCATCGGCGAAGTCCGCAACGCCGCTGATAACCTGGCCAGTGCCTCCGAGCAGGTCAGCGCCACCGCGCAATCGATGAGCCAGGCCACCAGTGAACAGGCGGCCAGCGTCGAGGAAACCAGTGCCTCGATCGAGCAGATGAGCGCCAGCATCAACCAGAACACCGAAAACGCCAAAGTGACCGATGGCATGGCCAGCAAAGCCGCCAAGGAAGCCACCGAGGGCGGCGATTCGGTGCAGCAGACCGTCGTGGCGATGAAAAAAATCGCCCAGCGCATCAGCATCATTGATGACATCGCGTATCAGACCAACCTGCTGGCCCTCAACGCAGCCATCGAGGCCGCTCGGGCCGGTGAGCATGGCAAGGGTTTCGCGGTGGTAGCGGCCGAGGTGCGCAAACTGGCCGAACGCAGTCAGGTCGCCGCCCAGGAAATCGGCGAGCTGTCTTCCAGCAGCGTGGACATGGCCGAGAAGGCCGGCAAGTTGCTCGGCGAAATGGTGCCGTCCATCAACAAAACATCCGATCTCGTGCAGGAAATCAGCGCGGCATCCGAAGAGCAGGCCGCAGGCGTCGCGCAGATCAACACAGCAATGACCCAGCTCAACCAGGTGACCCAGCAGAATGCGTCGAGCAGCGAAGAACTCGCCGCCACAGCCGAAGAAATGAGCAGTCAGGCCGAACAGCTGCAACAAGCCATGAGTTTCTTCGTGCTTGACTCAACGCCCAGGCCCGCCGTTCAAAGCAGCAGCGTGGACAGCCCCGGCAGCAAGCCAGGCCATCAGCCGCCACGGATGAAACCGCAGCCGCCACGCAAAGCATTTGCGTACAGCATGGCCAGTGCCCCGGACGAATCCGAATTCACCCGTTTCTGATCACAAGAATCGATGCGGGCTTACAGGGAGAACGACATGGGCGCAGTGATGACTACTCGGCATACCGCCGTCGCGGTGGATGAGGATGCGCAGTACCTGACCTTTATGCTCGGCGGCGAAATGTTTGCCATCGGCATTCTGGGGATCAAGGAAATTATCGAATACGGCAGCCTGACCGTTGTGCCAATGATGCCCGCCTTCGTGCGCGGGGTGATCAACCTGCGCGGTGCGGTGGTGCCGGTGGTCGACCTGTCGGCGCGTTTCGGGCGAGCCAACTCTGCGATCACCCGGCGCTCTTGCGTCATCATCATTGAAGCGAGCACCGAAGAGGGGCAGGCGCAGGACATCGGTTTGCTGGTCGACACCGTCTCTGCGGTGCAGGAGATTGCGGCCGCGCAGATCGAGCCGCCACCGAGTTTCGGCGCACGGATTCGCTCCGATTTCATCAACGGCATGGCCAAGGTCGATGGCAAGTTCGTGATTGTGCTGGATGTGGACAAGGTGCTGTCCATTGATGAGATGTCCAGCATTGCCGAAGCCGGCCAGGCACCGGCCCTTGATATCGATCCGCGTTGAGGCCCGAACATGGCAGACACCGCTACCATTGATGATCGCGAATTCGGCCAGTTTCAGAGCTGGCTCTACCGCGCGGCCGGCATCAACCTGTCTCCCGCCAAGAAGGCGCTGGTAGCAGGGCGCCTGTTCAAGCGTCTCAAGCATTACGAGCTGCAGAGCTACGGCGAGTATTTCAAGCTGATCATGAAGGACGAGCGCAAGGGCGAGCTGCAGGTTGCTCTGGACTTGCTGACCACCAACGAGACCTATTTCTTTCGCGAGCCCAAGCACTTCGACTTCCTGCGCCAGCAGGTGCTGCCCAAGGCGGCGCCGGGCAAGGTGTTTCGGGTATGGAGCGCGGCCAGTTCCTCGGGCGAAGAACCCTATAGCCTGGCGATGACCCTCGCCGAGGGCTTGGGCACCACGCCCTGGGAAGTGGTCGGCTCGGACATCAGTACGCAAGTGCTGGCCAAGGCGCGCAGCGGCCATTACGCCATGGGCCGTGCCGAGACCTTGCCTCAGCCGTTGCTGGTCAAATATTGCCTGAAAGGCATCGGCCGCCAGGAGGGCACGTTCCTGATAGACAAGGCATTGCGCAGCCGCGTCAATTTTGTCCAGGTCAACCTCAACGAAACGCTGCCCGCCCTCGGTGAATTCGAGGTGATCTTCCTGCGCAATGTGATGATTTATTTCGACCAGCCGACCAAGGCCCAGGTGGTCGCACGCATGCTGCCGCTGCTTAAACCAGGCGGCTACTTGATCATCAGTCACTCGGAAAGCCTCAACGGTGTTAATGACACCTTGAAGCTCGTCGCGCCATCGATTTACCGCAAGCCATGAAAATGCCCGTCGGCGCGGCCGAAGTGGTATTGGCCCCTGGCCAGGTCAGTTTCGCGACGCGTCCGACACGCTTGCGCACACTGCTGGGTTCCTGCGTGGCCATCACGTTCTGGCACCCGCAACGGCTGATCGGCGGGATGTGTCACTTCATGCTGCCAGGACGCCTGCGTCACGATCAGCCGCTGGACGGCCGATATGGCGACGAGGCGCTGGAGTTGCTGCTTCGACACGTTCTCATCAACGGGACGCAGGTTGAGGATTACCAGATCAAGCTGTTCGGCGGCGGCAGGATGTTTCCCGATCAGCCGCGCGACCTGCGCACGGAGGACGTGGCCAGCCTGAATATTCGCGCAGCGCTGGCCCTGGCCGAGCGTTACCACCTGCACCTGACCGCCCAGGACATGGGCAGCACCGGTCACCGCACGATCATGTTCGACGTGTGGAACGGCAACGTCTGGGTTCGGCACCAACCAATGGGAACACTTCAACAAGATGCCTACCAAAAAAATCAGCGTACTGCTGGTCGATGACTCGGCCGTGGTGCGTCAGGTGCTGATGGCCATTCTCAGCGACACGCCGGATATCCACGTCATGGGCGCCGCGTCCGATCCGATTTTCGCCATGGACAAGCTCGCCCGGGAATGGCCCGATGTGATCGTGCTGGACGTGGAAATGCCCCGGATGGACGGGATCACCTTTCTCAAGAAAATCATGAGCGAGCGGCCGACGCCGGTGGTTATCTGTTCTTCGCTGACCCAGAAAGGCGCCGAAACCTCGTTGCAGGCCCTGTCGGCAGGCGCTGTTGAAATCATCACCAAGCCCACGACCGGGTTGAAAAATTTCCTGATCGAATCGGCGGCCGAATTGGTGGCAGCGATACGCGCTGCGGCTAACTCCAACGTCAGAAACCTGGGAAAGCGCAGTGCCAGCCCGGCGCCGTTGCCAGCCCCGGCCGGGAAGTTGACTGCGGACGCCATCTTGCCTGCCGCCAGTGGCCACGCCATGGCGCAGACCACTGAGCGGATCGTCGCCATCGGCACGTCCACCGGGGGAACGCAGGCGCTGGAAGCAGTGCTCAAGGCATTGCCGAGGGTGTGCCCGGGCATTGTGATCGTGCAGCACATGCCGGAGAAGTTCACCGCCTCGTTTGCCGAACGCCTCAACAGCATCTGTGCGATCGAAGTGCGCGAGGCACGCAACAACGACCGAATCCTTCCAGGTCTGGCGCTGATCGCCCCCGGCGGCAAGCATCTGATAGTCACGCGCAGTGGCGCCTATTATCACGCCCAGGTGATCGACGGGCCCCAGGTCAACCGCCATCGGCCTTCAGTGGATGTGCTGTTTCGTTCGGTGGCCAAGTTCGCCGGCAAGAACGCCACCGGCATCATCATGACCGGGATGGGCGACGACGGCGCACGCGGCCTCAAGGAGATGCTCGACGCAGGCGCTGCGACGGTTGCACAGGATGAGGCGAGCTGCGTGGTGTTCGGCATGCCCAAGGAGGCCATCAAACTCAACGCTGCCCAGCGGGTCATGCCGCTGGAGCATATTCATCAGGCAATCCTCAACGGTTAGCCTGGCCGCTCACCTTCAGAATCCGCCCAGGGAATGACCGATCACGATCGCTCTTTCATGGGCAGACGCTTGACCGAGTAAGCCCGCTTTTCATCCTCGGAGTTGTAGTAGACGTTCTGTGTCGTGCTAAGGCTGTTGTGACGCAGATCGACCTGCAGGTCTTTCATGTCGCGGTGCGGCGCATCGAAGGTGGCCGAGGTGTGCCGCAGCCAGTGCAAGGACGCCGCGCGCAGGCGACCGACGTCTTCGTCCGGCCAGTGCTCGGCCTGCATACGCTGGAGCGCGCGATCGAACACCTCCTGCAGCAACACGCGGATATGCCGGTCCGACAAACCGGCGCGACCGCGCTGGGTGGCAATCAGCGGCGTGCTTTCACGGAAGCCGGGCAGGGGGGACAGGCCTTGGTGCAGTCGCCAGCGCTTGAGGTAGTTCTCGACGTAGTCGTCACGCACGCTGATCTTGCCGGCTTTATTGCCTTTGCCCACCACGTGATACCACCAGTTCCCGGCGCTGTCTTTGCGCAGATCGCCCATGGTCGGCTTCCAGTTATCGCGACCGACCAGATCGGAAACTCGCAGGTACATGGCAAAGATCGTCGCCACAATAAACAGCGTGCGCTCGTACTTGGTGTCCTCGGCGGCCAGCAGTTCGGCAGTCTCCAGCACGAAATCCCACTGCAGCGAGGTCAGGATGCGCGTGTCCTGGTTGTCGGTGTTGCGCTCTTTGTATTTGCTCTTTTGCTTCACCGCGCGAAACGGGTTTTGCTCACAGAAACCCTCATCGATCGCGTGCTGGAAAAAGCTCCCGCATACCGCGAAGATCTGCGCAATAGAGCCCTGGGCCAGCCGGTAAGTGTCCTGAAGGGCGGGCCGGTTTTCCTCCTCGGCGCGCTTGCGTTCTTCCTTGGCGACGGTCTGGCTGAACGGCCGCCAGTCGGGGTTGAGCACGTAAGTGTCCGTCGCGGTTTTCTTGCGGGCACCCAGTCGGGTGAAGCGAGATTTCACCACAGGACCGACCCATGAAGGATCGGGCGCCAGACAGAACTCCATGAAGCTCTCGGCCTGGGTGCGGCGCATGGCGAGGAGGGGTGTTCTGGATTTGAGCAGGGTCCAGAGCAGCAGTCGCTCGACGTGAGTGCGGTAGGAATTGAACGTGGACTCGTTGCCGGCGTAGGACTTGAGAAAGCTGCGCACGGCGCGGTAGCCTTCGATGGCCTGGGTCTCAGCGGGGAATTGCTCGAGATAATCCCGGATCGCCGGAAGCTCTTCCTTTAAGGAGCTGAAGTTGAGCTCGCCGAACTTCGCGTAGGTTTCGAACAGCGGATGAGGGGACGAAGGCGCGGGCATTTGAATTCGCTGGCTGGAGATGCGGAAGATGCCGGCATGATCGTGCAGGTGACGTATATATGCAATATCCGGGTCTGACAGTTATCGGATATTGCATATTTGCGTCGGGGTGTGTTAGCGGGGTTCTCTGGTCACCCTAGGGTTTGTGGACTCGTTTAGGCCTTTCGGGCAATTCAAGTGCCGTTTGCGTGTGCAGGTAGGTGTCTTTCGCGGTTTTTGGGCCAGTTTCGACACCCAGGAGCAGCGATTTGTTGGGCTATCCAGGGGCTTTTGCGGGCGCATTGATACTCTACAGGCCTTGATTTACTGGGCTTTCGGGGTGTTCAGGCAATCGCACGCCCGGGTGATCGGCGTTGGGCAGCTGCCTGTTACGCGGCTGGAGTGACGGTTCATTGGGGCGTCCTTGCGCTGACTTGAGCCGGCTGTGTCGGAGGATCGGCTTCGAAGCCTGGGCCTCATGAAGTCGCCGTACAAGCTCCCGGCGGTCAGGCGCTCGCGGTCAGCTGGATGTCGGCGAGCTGAATAGTCGTAAATCTCCGGATCTGCGTCTGTGGCAGATCATCTGTCTTGCATATCACTGGCGCTGGTCAGGTATCGACATCCTCGTGACTTGGGGATCAGGTATCGATGCTGATGCTGATGCTGATGTGGATGTTGATGTTGGCATGGCTTACGAGATGTTTGCTGTGGCTTCGGAGGCTTCGGAGGCTGCGCTGGATTCAAGGGTGCGCGTTAGGTAAGCGGCGATTGAGCTTGTTGGATCACCGAGCTCAGCGTGAACGGCGAGCTGTGAGCTGTGAGCTGTGAGCTGTGATCATCGAAAGTGAGCGTTGGGTTTGGCGTGAAACTAGATGCCTGGGACAGAGGTTCATGAAATGCGGAAGCGCCACGTTCGATTGCCTGGGACACTGGGCCAAATGCGTAACATGGTGTTACGCATAATGTATATTATGTTAAATTATGTGTCTGAATGTCGAATCACTTGTCTCACCAGCGGGCAAAAACCGTGGTCTGCCTCGAATCACCAGAATACTCATCCCGTCTAAGGCGCCTATAGCGGACGAGTTTAAGCGACTGACCCAGCAGACGTTTCATTGAGTTAATAGCGGCCAACAGTTGCTCGCGCCCCATCAGACGGGACACATTTTCCCCAATACCTTCATTACCATGCAGACCTGTTCATCTGAAAGCCGCTTACGCAGTAGTAATCGGCTTGAAACAATGAGGTTTAGCAATGACTTCTCTCAGCCCTTCCCTTGAGCTCAGTCCCGAGCTTGCATCTCACCCGGCCTATTCGCGTGTATTCCAGCCCGAAGGCCTCACCTTCGGATACATCATGCCCCTGGAGGGCTATCCGAATTCACCGTTTCCGACGCTCCAGGATCATCAACGCCTTGCTCGCATTGCGGACGAGGCTGGATTCGCAAGTCTGTGGATGAGAGATGTGCCCTTCTATGACCCGAGCTTTGGTGACACTGGTCAAATGATCGACCCGTTTGTCTATCTGGGATATCTGGCTGCTGTTACCAAAAACATTGCTTTGGGCACAACGGGCATCGTTCTTCCGTTACGTGAACCACTGATTGTCGCCAAGCAGTCCGTTTCGGTCGACCAGCTAACCGGCGGTCGTTTCTTGCTAGGGCTCTCCAGCGGAGATCGCCCGATTGAATATCCCGCATTCGGGATTGATTTCGAAGCGAGAGAAGAACGATACCGGGAGGGCTTCGAGCTGATTAAGACAGTCACTGAAAACAGCTTCCCAAGCGTCTCAACCAAACTTTTCGGCCAGCTGGAAGGCTTGCTAGACATGGTACCCAAGCCAGTTGGCCCTCGACTCCCGATGATCGTCGTGGGCCGGGCCCGTCAGACGCTTGAGTGGATAGCCAATAATGCCGATGCCTGGATTTGGCATCTAAGCGACTTCAATCGTTTGCCCGGCCTCATCCGCGAGTTCCGTTCTGCCAGCCAGACCGGCAATGCAAAACCATACGGCTACGCGACATTTTTCGATCTGGCGAAGGATCCGAACACACCGCTGGAACGCGGCTACAACGGAGTAAGGATCGGGCGTAATGCTCTCGTGGAGCTCTGGAAACGGCAACAGGATGAAGGTGTTTCACACGTCGCACTGAATATCAAACCTCTGCAACGACCAGCCGCTGATGTCCTGGATGAGATGGCTGAGTATGTCCTGCCACACTTTCCCATAGGCCAACCTGCCTCGCAGGTTACCCAGTGACCGGCTCAAGTGACCGCACCGACATTAAGGGCGTTATAGCTACCTTTCTGAAAGCCTGGGAGAGCGGTAATTGGGTATCTGCTGGGGATATATTCACTGACAATTGCCAGTTGGTGACAAGCCACATGTCCGCTCATGAGGGTGGACGCAAGATTGTCAGAGCTTTCCAGCAAGACCGTGCCAAGGCTGATGGCTTTTCAGTGAAGGCAACCAATCACTATGTGGGAGGTGGAGAGACCGATGCCACTTTCAGCTTTTACGCCTATGGCCATATCCGCAAAGCCGCAAAGTCGGCCACGCTCGGATTTGGCATGACTGTCACGGGCTCTCTGAAAAAGACAGCAGACTCCTGGCACCTCGACAGCGTGCTGATTGCCTTGAATTGGGTAACCGGGGACTACTCGCTTGCAACTCACTGGCAACTTCCACCAGGTGACGACGGATGGAGGATTGGCGATCCCGCTCCGACCCTCGTGAGCGAACTGAACGCGCCATGGCTTGCTTTCCCAAGCTCAACGCCTTCGGTACCCAGCGAGGAGTGTATTGCTGAAACCTACGCTCGTTACTCATGGGCGCTGGATCAGGCTGACATGCAGCTGCTTGCTCATTGCTTTACCAACGACGCCGCTGGTGATTTCCAACCGATGGGCCTTATTGAAGGGCGCCACGCGATCATCGGCTCCTTCAAAGAGTTTCGCAGGCCCTGGCCGTGGATGCAGCATTTCGCGGACGTGCTGGAGATCAAGTCCGACGAGGAAAAGGGGGTAGCTGAAATGATTGTCGGCAGAGTCATTCCTGGAAACTCACACACGCAAGATGGCACGCCCCTCTATGGCGCGCATTACCGGATGCGGCTTCGTCGCAAGCATGAGGGCTTCTGGCAACTGACCTGGAGCGAGTACCGCCCAGGCTGGTTCAATGCCCATGAAGCACCAAGAGTTTAGTCTCTTCCTGGAAACGCTCTAGGGCCGTGGCGCCGTAGTGTCTCGGACGACGAGTTCGATTTGTATGCGCTCGCGGCGTGCAAGTGGGCGCCCCTCGATCAGCGCAACGCTGTTGCCGGGCTTCGCTCACAGGTCAGCCAGAGTGAATGCCTTCCGCAGAATGTTGCTCCCATGGGGGGCATGGTGACCAAGCCTCCACGAGCTTATCGATGAAGAGTCGAATTTTTGGAGAGAGGTGCCGCTTGCTAGGGTAGATCACCCGAATAGGCTCCGCCGCCTCGGCGTACTCCGCGAGCAGTTGAACGAGCTTGCCACTGCGCAAATCGTCGTTGACCACGTAGGAAGGCAGAGTCGCTATCCCCAGGCCAGCGACAGCCGACTGGTGCAACGACTCGGCACTGTCCATCTGCAGCCTTCCGCCATGAGTAACGGACACAGAGCTACCATTCACGCGAAAATTCCAGGGAAGCAATCTCCCACCGCTCACAAAATGCAGGCACTGGTGCTCGGATAAAGCGTCCGGCGTTTTAGGCTCGGCATGCTCAGCCAAATATTTGGGGGAAGCGCAGGTAATCATTTGTTGGTAGGCCACAGTGCGCGTTAACAAACGAGAATCCTCCTTCGGCGGCCCGATGCGCATGGCCAGATCAAATCCTTCATCGATCAGATCGACCAGCCTGTCGGAAAACGCGATATCCACGCTCAAGGAGGGCCAATCTTTCAGGCAGCATTCGATGTGCTGGAGAACGTGAAGCCTGCCCAATGCAACCGGCAGGCTCATCCGCAGCCGTCCACTGGGTGTCGAGCGACGAAACGCCAAGGCGTCCTCCACATCGTCCAGATCCTGGAGAACACCCACACACCGCTCATAAAGAACCTGCCCGTCGTCCGTCATGCTCAAGCTACGAGTAGTGCGATTGAGCAGGCGTACTTGCAAACGAGCCTCAAGCCTGACTATCGACTTCCCCACCGCCGAGCGAGTGAGCCCCAGCTGCTTCGCCGCCGCAGTGAAGCTGCCAGCGTTTACGGAGCTTACAAAAGCGGCAATGTCGTTCAGGTTGTGGAGTTCCATGGAGACCTCTGGCCGTCAACGTTAGGGCGATTTAGCACCTGATATGGGGAACCCTATTCCCCAATAAGAAGCATAGTATCTCAATTAGCTACTCCATTGCCCAACGATCAATTGAGGTCATTATGAACACTAAAGTACAAGCAGCCGTCCAAACCTGGGCCAACAGCCTGAGCGATCTGGTACCCGTTCTTAAAGGAATCGATACCACCACAAAAATGAGCGACATCCGCGACTCTTACGCAAAAATGCTCGCACAGAATCCTGCGCCTGCTGGCGTCAAATTCGAAGCGGTCGACATGGGCGGCGTACCGGGCACACTCGTTACCCCTGATGAGATCAAGACCGACGCAGTAGTGATGTACATCCATGGCGGCGCATACATTGTTGGTCGTCCAGACGGTTACCACGGTATCGGCGGCAACTACGCAAAAATGCTCGGCGCTCGTGTCTACATGCCGGATTATCGCCTTGCCCCTGAGCACAAGTTCCCAGCCTCTATTGACGACACACTGCGCGCCTACGAGTGGCTGCTTGAGCAGAAAATCCCGGCTAACAAGATCGCATTCTCTGGCGAGTCAGCTGGCGGCGCGATGGTTGTCAGCGTGATGGTGGCTGCTAAATCCAAAGGGCTTCCACTGCCTGCAGTGGGTTCGTCCATCTCGCCATGGGCAAACCTTGAACACACCGGTACTTCCATGAGCAACCGTGAAGGGCTGGATCCTCTGAACTCCAAGCCTGTCTTGGACATCCTCGCCAGAGCATTCCTGGGCGACACATTGGCCAATCATCCTCTGGCCTCACCTGTGTTCGCGGACGTCACCGGTCTTCCACCAATCTTGGTGCAGATCGGCGAGAACGAGCTGATGTTGAGTGATGCAATGCGCCTTGCAACTCACCTGGCTGATAACCGAGTTCGCGTGAACCTGGAAGTATGGCCTGCGATGTTCCACGCCTGGCACTTCTACGCCGCCATGCTGCCGGAAGGTCAGCAGGCTATGGAGAGTTCCGCTCGGTTCATCGAGGCTGGCTTGGCCGACGCTAACCGCTAAAACGAAGGACAACCGCGATAGCTTTGTGGCTGTCGCGGTTTTGCTCATCCCGTTTCTATAAAAGCTTCATCAGGCTATGCCGAGAGCCTGAGCAAGCGCCCTGCCCAACCCCCTAATATTTCACCTAACGCCCCTGCTTGGCAGGCCGTGTCCACTGAACTCAGAAGATGGTTTTTCCGATGACACCAGTCCGCAGCACGATCAACCCAAGGGTCTATGCGCTGACCTTCACTGCATTTGTAATGCTCTCTTCTGAATTTATCGTCGCAGGTTTACTACCTGAAATTGCAACTTCGCTGGCCATCACTATTGGCGCGGCGAGTGGGCTGGTGACGGCTTTTGCTTTAGGCATGGGCATCAGCGCGCCAATCATTGGTGTTCTAGCACACCGGGCCTCTAAACGATCCCTCCTCATCGCCGCGTGCGTGGCACTCGTTCTCGGGAACGGGATTTCCGCAGTCTTTAGCGACTACTCCATCATCCTCATTGGTCGCGTACTAGGAGGAATCGGCGTTGCTGTTTTCTGGACAAACGCCGCTCTGGCCGCGAAGTCACTGTCGCAAGGCCGCAATGAAAGCATGGCGATTGGTAGAGTCTTGGTGGGAATCTCGATCGCATCGGTCGTAGGCGTCCCAGTCGGCAAACTCATCGCAGACGCCACCAATTGGCGGATGGCAATGTGGATGATGACAGCGCTGAGCAGTGTGGCTTTGCTAACCGTGTGGATTTGGGTGAGGCCTGCAGAAGAATCGCGGCAGAAAGAAAATCTGCGCGACACCCTGGGTGTAGCCTTCAAGCCTGACGTCTCAATGACCTTGGTCAGTTCGTGCTTAATATTTGCTGGCGTTGCCTCGGTATTCAACTTCTTGGCTACCTTCCTGGAAAAGGAAACCGGCTTCGGTGAGATGAACGTCACGCTGATCCTATGTCTCTACGGCGTCGCAGACATCGTGAGCAATTTGATCCTGTCCAGACGTGTAAAAGATGATCTGGAGCCACTGTTCAGACGGGTCTTGATGACCATGGCCTTGGGCATGTGCGCCCTGTCAGTTTTTGGCAATCTCACATGGGCTGTACCACTCGCCATCATCATTGTTGCCAGCAGCCACGCTGGTGTCAGCCTGCTTGTCGGAATAGACGTATTAAAAAGGGCTGGGAACGCTGGTCAGTTGATCAATGCCATAAACGTATCAATGATAAATCTAGGCATCGGCATTGGTGCAGTCATTACTGGGTTGCTGGTAGATCGCGCGGGGGTTAGCACCATAGGTTGGGTTGGCGCATGCTTCATTTGTTTGGCGCTGTCTGTTCGATGGAAAATCGAACGCAGCAACGTACATCACCATGAATGAGTTGTAGATGTGGATACCGTCCTATCAGTCGAGGCAGCCAATGGCTGCTTGCGCGAATGGCGCAATTCATACGAACCAAGTTCACAGGAAGCACTATGCAACGCTTAGCTATCAGCCAGATCACCACCAAGCCACTAACGTTGGAGCAGGACTTGGCCCTCTGCAAAACACTGGACTGCGGACTGGAGATAGATGAGAAAAAGCTCTCGGTTGATCGTAGCGAGGCTCATGACCAGTTGGCGTATATCAAAGAAAGCGGTGTTCGGATCACGTCCATCCAACCTAAGACGCTTACAGTCTTTCCATCCGCTTCAGCACCGCAGCCAGAGTCTCCGGAGGCCCGGCTGGAAAATCTCATTGGCTCGGTGGATCTGTTTAGCAAATACTGGAAAGGTCTGCCTTTGGTGACAAACACTGGAGCTGATCCCGATGGCAACGAGTACAAAGTTTGGGAAGGCTGCGTGCAGCGTTACCAGACTCTGGCCAACCATGCCGAAGATCAGGGGATGAAGATCGCTCTGGAGGCTCTCGGCCCATCTCTTATGAACGCCAACTCTATTCTTTTCGCCTACAGCCAAGCTCAAGAGATGGCCGCATCGGTGGACAAAAAAAGCTTTGGCGTCTGCCTCGATATTTACAACAGCTGGCAGGATCGGGCCCTTATCGAGTCGATTACATCAGAGAAGCTATTTCTGGTGCAGCTCGCTGACTGGCGTCGCCCAAGGTCACTGCATGACCGACGTGCCCTCGGGGATGGTCAGATCTCCTTTTCACCCATACTGCGCAGACTTGTGGAGTGTGGCTACAAGGGTGACTATGTTCTGGAGATCTTCTCAGACTCGGTTTCTGACTCGCTGTGGAGAGACGCTTCGACAATCAGCCTGGCGATCGAAGCCAGTACGCGAATCTTTGACAGCCTGTCACTTCAAGCCTGACTTGGCAGCATCGAATTTCCTTTATTTCACCCACTTGAGACACGCAAACCCAGTATCAATCCGCAGCGGCTGAACAGGTTCAACGCTTTCCTGATCGCCAACTTTCTTGACTACATCTACTGCGCAGAAATACTGGTCTGGGCTGACAACGGATAAGACGCCTTTCCTTGGCTCGCTCCAAAACCTCTTCGCCACGGTATACGTAGCGCCCTCTTCAGGCGTGAAAGAGAACGGAACCTGGCATTGCATGCCTCCGACTTCACTGCGATACGTCAAAACCAGCTCTTTATCCACGGCCACCGGAGACTCGACGAAGTCACCAGTGGCAAGCAGCGTTGTGTAACCCGCGTAACACCCTTTTTCGTTGAACGTCATCAGATCCAGCCTGGCGCCGTGATCGTATTTCATACGCACCGTCGCTGAGGGTTGACCAGGCTGAGGAACAGCATACTGCTTGCCGTACATGATTGAGTTGCAGCCACTTGTAAGAGCCGCCCCTGCCAGCACGAAGAACCAACTGTATTTTTGAAATTTTTGCATCGATCAGTCCATGATTTCGTAGTATCGCGTCGGATTCGATAGCCCACCGAACGGCTGTCTGATGCTCCGGTACGCGCTAAGGGACGCCCCTGGCGGAGCCTCCCTTGCTCCTCACTCAGCGGCGGAGAAGACGGTCCAGAATCAGCAAAGCAATACCACCAATTGCAACTGCAGCGACTGGTTTCTCTTTAACAAACGCAGATACGCTGTCCATGGCATCGCCATAGGCTTGGGTCAACTGACCAGAAGCCTGGCGACCGGTACCCTCCGCCTCCAGCGTCGAATCACCAAACAGTTTCCCAACTGCGCTCTGTGCTTTGCCGGCAACCTGCTCTACAACGCCTTCTACCTGTTCGCTCTTCATGATTCACCAAACCTTCGTGTGTGAGTGACCCAGGATCAGCCTGGGATTGACGCAACGTGCGCAGAATTAGGGGGCAGGCGAAGTGATTAGTTCAGCGAGGATGAGCCGCGGGATTCCTCCGTATGCCCCCCTACCCGTCTCCATCCTGCGCGTCACTGCAGAAGATCACGTCAATGCCATTGGCCGCCGAACGTATCGCGAATCAGGTTTTGCATCATGTCCGGGGCGCCGCCTTTGAGAAGATGCCAGGGACTGCTGATTTCGCACCCATTTAGAACCACAGGGCGACACGACAGTCTGTCCTTACACACCTTTGCATCTCATAGGGAACTTCATGATCATCGTTCACCATCTCAACAATTCCCGTTCGCAGCGCATCCTCTGGCTACTCGAAGAACTCGCCCTGCCCTACGACATCAAGCACTACCAAAGAGACGCCAAGACCAACCTGGCGCCGCCTGAATTGAAAGCCATAAACCCGCTGGGCAAATCACCGGTTATTCAGGATGGACCTCATGTGCTGATCGAATCCGGGGCTATCGTCGATTATCTGATCCGCCGCCGCGGCGACGGCCGCTTGCAGCCTGATCCAGCCACCGCGACCTACGACGAATATGTGCAATGGCTACATTTCGCAGAAGGGTCGGCCATGCTGCCGCTCATGCTCAATCTTTATGTCGGGCGACTTGGGGACGCTGGCAAGCCGCTCCAGCCGCGAATCGAATCCGAGCTGGCCAACTATCTAGGTTATCTGGACGCCGCTTTGAAACTCACGCCGTATCTGTTGGGTGAAGAAATCAGCGGCGCGGATATCCAGATGAGCTTTATCGGCGAGTTAGCGAAGTCCCAAGGCATGCTGCAAGACTACCCTTCCCTTGCTGCGTGGATCGACCGGTTCCAGGCGCGGCCGGCCTATATCAGTGCGATAGAAAAAGGCGGTGAGTACACGTTCGCGGGCTGAGTACGACCAAGGCGATGCCGGGCTCTAAGGGCGTGTAGGACACAGCCCACACACGCGGCACGACGTGGCAACGGACCTGCATGTGAGTTTAGAGCGGAGTCGCACCCATTAAAAAGCCGTCTCACGACGGCTGTTTCAGCTTCAAAAGGTCATTTAACCAACCAATTCTCAACCTCTTCCCCGAACTGACCCTTCCAGGCTTTCAGAAGTTTGTGGTTGCCGCCCTTGGTTTCTACGACCTCACCCGTCAACGGGTTTTTATACACCTTCATTTCTCGGGCCTTGCGTGTCTTTTTCTCGGCAGCCACTGGAGCAGACTTCCGGCCGCTGGCTGCCTGCGGATCGAGAATGCCAACGATCTCCCTCAAGCTGAAGCCGTACTCTCCGAGCAGGCCACGCAGTTTGGTTTCAAATTCGATTTCTTTCTTCAAACCAGTATCATTTTTCAGCGTTTCAAGCTCGGCGAGCTGGGCGGCGAGCTGTTGTTCAAGTTTGCGGAATTCTGCGAGGCGGGACATGTAGATCTCCAGGGTCGTCTTGATGTGAGCGATATTAGCCGAACGCCGGAGATCAGTCATTCGCCTTGTTCTCGTCAACACTGCGCCGAGCGACTGCTGCGCTGCACGATGTAAAAATCAATGCTGCCGCTGTAAAGACTGGTTGTTGATAGTGAGCTTCTTAGATCTGCCCTTTCAGCAGGCGGATAAACGACGCCAAATAATCGCTGGAGATGTGTCGTAGCTTATTCATCGCAAAGACCAGCAATGACAAATCGCGGAAGCCCCCAGAGCTGAATGAGCGTAGATACCTCGCGGCCAGCTATAGATTCCCCACAACAGGCAGCCGATTCAGGCTCGCTTTCCAGCGCCGAAATAATGTCGCCTCACGAGGTGCCTCATCAGGTAAACGATTGGACAAGAATGTGTACGAAGTCGATACATATAGGGGTCGGATGGTCTTGTCGGCATGCCAGGGCTCGCGAAGCTTTTACATCACGGACGGAGAACAACGGCGTTGATCCTGGACGCCTCCTCTTTGCGTCGGCCACAGCTCTAGACTGGTCGTTATTACGCACGTTGTCGAAGATGTTGACAGTTCTTGGCAAACGATTCTGACGAGCTGCCCCAAGCGCGATCCGCTGCGTGTGCATTCAAAACTTCGAAGTTGCTTGAAGTACATCAGGCGGAGTTATTGAACGCCGTTTGCTATTTCACCCACACCTGTCAGCGAATGTATCACTATGACCCCACTTCTTAGCATCGTGTGCCCAACCTTTAACCAGGAGGCGTTTCTCGCCCGAGCACTGGATGGCTTTCTGTCACAACAGACGACCTTCCCTTTCGAGATTCTGGTCAACGATGACGCTTCAACTGATGGCACAGCGCTAGTCCTGGCTAAATATGTCGCGCTTTACCCGGAAATCATCCGGCCATTTTATCAAGAGGAGAATCAGTATCAGCAGGGTAAGACCTGCACACCGGGAATATTCAAGGAAGCTCGAGGACGTTACATCGCTTATTGCGAAGGAGACGACTATTGGACTGACCCACAGAAACTACAGATTCAGGTTGATTTTCTGGAGGCCAATCACGACTACGTGTTGACCTACCACGATGCAATGGCCTTCGACGTCAATGGCGAAAGAGGTATTCAGCTTTTGGGCAAGTGGCGCCGGGATGCAAGCGCTGTGGAACTGCAACAAGGGCGACCGATTTCCACGCTGACGGTATGTTTTCGCAACGTTCTTCATGAATTACCCCAGGAGTTACTCCACGCCCCTCTAGGCGACATGTGCTGGTGGTCTCTGCTGGGCGCTCACGGCAAGGGGAAGTTTCTCGGCCGCATAAAGCCTGCCGCTTACCGGGTTCACCCAGGTGGAATATTTTCCATGCGTTCCCACAGACGCAAGTTACATATGAATTTGCAAACGTACTCCGCACTCGCAAACTACTACCATCGCATGGGCAATCAGCCGTTATATGAGTACTTCTTGACTCAGCTGTTTGGCATGTGCCTGTCAGCCATCTCGCCTTTTCAGAAACTCTGCGCACTGGGTCTGGTCGCCCGAAATGTCAGCCTAAATTTGGGCAAAAGGCTCATCCCCTCTCGCAGTGAACGACATGTTCAATAGCGCGCAGAAAAAGTTGAAAAACAAGGCTGGGCATTGCATCACCCTTGCAGGGCGCCAGAGGTTAACAGAAGAAAGCGTTCACGCATTGGACTAAAAGCCTTGACAGCGCCCCACCGCGACTCGTCATCCCTTTTAGTCGTCAGCTATTAGCAGTACATCGTCATGCTATATCGATACAAAAGCAACCAATCAAGGTAGTTATTGGCGTAACTAAAATATGGAGATTAACCTGATGAAAACCATCGCAATGATGCAGCCCTACCTTTTCCCCTACCTCGGATATTTCCAACTTATTGCGGCAGCCGATGTGTTTGTTCTGGGCGATGACTTGCAATACATGAAAGCTGGCTGGGTCAATCGCAACAGGATACTCGATAAGAACGAGCCCAGGATGGTCACTTTTCCACTCAAACGTGATCGATTCGACTTGGGCATCAATCAGCGCCGGCTTTGCGATAACTTCGACGAAGAAGCAGAGCGCTTGATTAAATTAATCACTCATTGCTACTCCAAAGCGCCCTGCTATGGAAAAGTCATGCCACTGCTACAGCACCTGATTCGCTCGCCGCAGCGGAACCTGGCGCTGTACATTGAGCACTCGATCAAAGAGCTGTGTCATTATCTGGATATTCGAACACCGATTTATAAAGCTTCTGACCTGGAGATGGCGGGCTCAATCGACAAGCAAGACCGGGTCATCAAGACAGCGAAATTATTTGGTGCGAGCACCTGTATTAATTCTGTAGGCGGCACCGCGCTTTACGACTCCGGGTACTTTGCGCAGCACGGATTAGCGCTTGAGTTCCTCACAATGGACGACATTGCCTATCCCCAGTACCGGTCGACCTTCGTTGGCAATCTTTCGATCATTGATGTAGTGATGTTTAACTCTGTAGAGACAGTCAGAGAGCTGTTGCCATGCTATTCAATACAAAGCGATAGCGTCACACCGCTGTCGGCGCGAGAAGCGCGGTACGCCTGATTTTACCCTGAGTGTCTGGTCAGGCCCTCTCGAGCGTTCCGTCTTGATGGTGTACATGCCCAGACCAGGGATTCAGCGGCTGGTTGATGGACAACATACGGATGGGTCGCTTCGACGCCACGACGTATAGTGAATCAACCCACGTCCAAGGACAGACAATGCTTATCGTATTCAGCGGCCTTCCTGGCACCGGAAAAACCATCATCGCCCAGGAGCTCGTCTCTGCGAGCGGGTCTTGCATCTAATGTCCGTATGGGGGCTGGTCGTCGGGTGCGAGGGGATGCAGGAAATCCTGCTCGGCAAATGACTCAGCCCCCTCCCCGGCCAGCAAATTTTCTCCGCGACACTTCAGGCGCTTTGAGCCACAGAAACCGTCTGATCTGAAGCTTCCAGCGCGCGTACAAGCGGCAATACGTGTTCACCGAAATACGCCACTTCCTCCTGAAAGTGCAGAAATGCCGAGAGCACCAGATCCACACCCACGGCTTTCAACGCCACAATGCGCTCGGCAATTTGTTTCGGCGTTCCAATCAGATTCGTTTTAAACCCGTCGTTGTATTGAACCAGGTCTTCAAAGGTGGACTTGGCCCAATTACCCTCGCCTTCAGGACTGGCCTTGCCGGCCTGTTTTGCCGCATCGCCGAATGCATTCACGGCTTCAGGATCCGCCTGGTCGATGATGTCCTGAAGCACCGCGCGAGCTTCCTCTTCGGTTTCGCGAGCGATAATGAACGCGTTGACCCCTATCTTCACTGAATGCCCGTTGGCCGCTGCCTTCGCGCGAATATCATCCACCTGCGCCTTGATGCCTTCTACCGTATTGCCATTGGTGAAGTACCAGTCGGACACGCGTGCAGCCATGTCGCGGGCAGCACGGGAGCTGCCGCCCTGGAAGATTTCAGGGTGGGGTTGCTGAATCGGTTTCGGACGCAGTGTGTAATTATGGAAGCGATAGAAATCGCCTTTGAAGGTGAAATTGTCGGTTGTCCAAATGCCTTTCAACGCCCGGATGAACTCTTCCGAACGACGGTAGCGCTCGTCATGCTCCAGCCATGGCTCCCCGATGGCCTGGAATTCACCTTTGAACCAGCCACTGACAAGGTTGATCGCCACACGGCCGGCCGTCAGTTGATCAATCGTCGCCAGTTGCTTGGCAACCACGGCGGGTGTCCAGGGCCCGGGGAGGATGGCCGCGATCACCTTGAGTTTCTCGGTCGCCGCCAACAGCGCATGGCTGAACGCAACGGACTCGTGTTGGTTATCTGCGCCGTAACCGGCGGTGAAACGGATTTGCGTGAGCCCATACTCGAAGCCCGACTGCTCGGCAATTTGTGCCAACTTGCGGTTGTACTCAATGCCCCAGTGGGTGCGCTGCTCGATTTTACTAACGACCAACCCGCCGCTGACGTTGGGTACCCAGTATGCGAATTTAATTGCGCTCTGACTCATATGCCGATCTCCAAGTAGAGCAAGGGAGCCGCCCGGCGTGGTCGCCAAGTACGGTGTGCCCCACCTGCCTGATGTGGAAATAGCAGCAACTGTGCCAGTTGTTTATTTAACGACATTTCAACAGGTTAACGACCGGATCACATGTTTTGGTTTTCTCGCTAACAACGTTTTGCTGAACAGGTGTTCGCCGGCAAACAGTTGTATTGCCTGCACGCCGCGAGACGCTGTTACGAGAGAGCCAGCAACACAGCACAACTGTTGATGCATCAACAGTTGTGCCCTTGGATTCAACGGATAACCCGGATCAATCGGCCCTTTATGGTTAGGCATGGAGCATGCAAAGCGGGTGTATTGAAGCCGCCAGCACCGGACGGCTTTCATCATCACGGGAGTTCCCCCATGCCTGACGCGACGAACAATCCGCTTTCTCTCGGTACCGACTACGAAGCACTGGCTAATCGTTTTCGGCCGCTGTTCCAGCACATTGCAGCGGGCACCGTTGAGCGAGAAAACGCTCGAACTCTCCCTTACGAACCTGTTAAGTGGCTCAAACAGGCGGGGTTCGGCGCTGTCCGAGTGCCCAAAGAATATGGCGGCGCCGGCGCTTCTGTTGAGCAACTGTGTGAGTTGCTGATCGAGCTGGCCGAAGCGGACTCCAATATTCCGCAGTCCCTGCGTGGCCATTTTGCCTTCGTAGAAGATCAACTGAATTCGCCCGCGACAGCCGAACGCGACACATGGTTTCGGCGCTTCGTTAAAGGCGATTTAGTGGGTAATGCCTGGACAGAAACAGGCGATGTAAAGCTCGGTGAAGTCATCACCAAAGCGACTCCGGACGGAGCGCAGTTTCTTTTAAGCGGAAAAAAATACTACAGCACCGGCAGTCTATTTTCTGACTGGATCGATGTGTACGCCCAGCGTTCAGACACGGGTGCGGACATTATTGCAGTGGTCGATGCCCGTCACGCCGGGGTACAGCAAAGTGATGATTGGGACGGTTTCGGACAACGCACGACAGGCAGCGGGACCACAGTGTTCAATAACGTGCCGGTTCCCGCGACACATATCATCCCCTTCCAAAACCGTTTCAACTATCAAACCGCGTTCTATCAACTGGTATTGCTCGCCGTATTGGCGGGCACAGGTCGGGCGATAGAACGCGACATTACCCAGCAGATCCGCGAGCGCACACGCGTTTACAGCCACGGCAATGCCAGCCGCGTGAGCGCCGATGTTCAGATTCAACAGGTGGTCGGTCAGATTTCCGCGCAGGTCTACGCTGCACAGGCCACCACCCTTCGCTCTGCAAGGCCCTTGCAGCAAGCCTATGAAGCGCGATTTTCGGGGAATTCCGAGGCAGAGCGAACGGCGAACATTGCAGCGGAAATCGAAACGGCACAAGCACAGGTCGTCGTCTCCGATCTTGTTCTGCGAGCCGCCACCGACCTGTTCAATGCGCTCGGCGCCTCAGGCATTAGCGTCAATAAAGCCCTGGATCGCCACTGGCGTAATGCGCGGACCGTCGCGTCCCATAATCCGCTTATCTACAAGGCGAAGATCGTCGGTGACTGGAGTATCAACGGCACCGAGCCACCCTATGTCTGGCAGATCGGACAGGGAGAGCCGAAGGCCAGTTGAAAGCGTTGTTTACAGCCGAAGATTTCGATTCCTGGCCTTGAATCTCCAGGGACGCATTACCGTTGTAGCGTTCAAGCAACGGTGAACCGTAACTCCATGCGCTGCTGGCAAAGGACGAAAACGGCACCATGTCACCGTTGCTGTTGCGGACAAACCAATGATCAAGGTCCGCCGCCTGCATGCGTGAGGAGGCTTGCCCCTGCACATAGACTTTTTTCACCCGGCCCTGGTTGAGAAAGTCGTTTACATACGTCCCGCCCAACGCCGTCGACAAGGTCGCGTTGATGTCGCTGGTGCTCAGGCTCAAGGCGCCGGCCTTGCGGTCGTCAATGCTGATCTTCAACTGCGGCGCATCGTCCAGGCCATTGCTGCGAACCCCCAGCAAGCGTGGGTCCTTTCTGGCCAGCTCAAGCAACTTTTCCCGAGCCGCCACTAGCGCATCATGGCCGAGACCACCAAGATCCTTGAGCTGCAGGTCGAAGCCCGAGCTCTGGCCCAGGCCGCGCACCGTCGGAGGCTGCATGACGAACGCGTCGGCATCACCGATGCTGGACAGCGCCATGGTCGCCCGCTGGGCAATCGAGGCCGCATCCTGGCCGGAGCTACCACGCTCGGCCCAGTCTTTGAGGCGGATAAAGGCCCGCGCGGTATTCTGGCTGTTACCGCCCATGCCAATCCCGCTGATGCTGATCATCGATTCGACTTCAGGCTGTTGGAGAATGTAATCCTCGAACTGCTTGATCACGGCCTGCGTGCGGCTGTCCGTCGCCCCCACCGGCAACTGGATCTGTGCCAGCAGAATTCCCTGGTCTTCGTCCGGCAGGAACGAGGTGGCCAGACTCATGTAGCCCACCGCCATGAACACCAGCACCAGCCCATAAAGCAGCAGGCTCCGTCCCCACCGCCGCAACACCGCACCCACCCAGCGCTCATAACCGGCACTGGCCCGTTCAGAGGTGCGGTTGAACCAGCCGAAGAACCCACGCTGAGCACTTGGCGTCTGGCCGTTATGCGCTTTGAGCAGCGAAGCGCAGAGCGCGGGTGTCAGGGTCATGGCCACCAACACCGAGAGGACCATGGCCGAGACGATGGTCACGGAAAACTGCCGATAGATAATCCCGGTGGAGCCGCCAAAGAACGCCATCGGAATAAACACCGCACTCAGCACCAGGGTAATGCCGACCAGTGCACTGCTGATTTCACTCATCGATTGTCGCGTGGCCGCCATGGGCGACAGGCCCTCGCCCATCAACCGCTCGACGTTTTCCACTACAACGATGGCATCGTCCACCAGCAAGCCGATCGCCAGGACCATGGCGAACATGGTCAGGGTGTTGATCGAGTAGCCGAACAGCGACAACACGCCGAACGTGCCCAACAGCACCACCGGCACGGTAATCGCAGGGATCAGCGTCGCGCGCAGGTTCTGCAGGAACAGGAACATGATCAACACCACCAGCACGATCGCCTCGCCGAGGGCCTTGACCACTTCCTCGATGGACAGGCTCACAAAGGGCGTGGTGTCGTAGGCAATCACGTTTTTGAGCTGCATTTCTGCCGGATAGAACGGCTCCATCTCCTGAAGCTTGGCCTTGACCGCCTCGCGGTATGCAGGTCTGCCAGGACCTGCGCGGTTTCAGCGCCGTGCCGATCATCATGATCACCGCCCGTGTTGAAGAAATGGACCGCCTTCGGGGCCTCGATCTGGGCGCTGACGACTATATCTGCAAGCCGTTCAGCCCCCGCGAGGTGGTGGCCCGGGTCAAGGCCATCCTGCGCCGCGGCCCCCAACTGCTGACCGGCGTTGCACCGCGGCTGATCATTGATGACGCACAGCACCGCGCGTCACTCAATGGTGTCGAGCTGGACCTGACACGCCTTGAACTGCGGTTGCTCAGCACGTTTGCGCGTTCGGCCGGCCGGGTCTTTTCCCGAGATCAACTGCTGGACAAGCTCTACTCCGACCACCGCGTGGTGACTGACCGGACAGTGGACAGCCATATCCGCAACTTGCGGCGCAAGCTGGAACAGGCATGCCCTGGGGAGACGCCCATTGAATCGTTGTATGGCGTCGGCTACCGGTTTCAGCTCACTGACGCTTGAAGCGTCAGCGAGGCAAGTGTCCCTGGCTCAACCCGCGAGGCGCTGGGTCTGCGCCTCCGTCCCGGCCATCTCCAGTCCCCTGACGATGTTGCTCAGATTGATCAGCGTCATCCAGCGGACCTGATCACCCTTGCCGATACTCACCAGGCTGCGCATGCGGTCATTGACCGACCCCTTGACCCTCACGCTGTGCTCCCAGCCTTCGGGATGCTCGGACGCCGGGTGGGTAAAGGTTTCAATGGAGTCGGTGCGGTTGACCACCAGCCCGAAGCTATGAAGTTCGCCTTTGACCAACAGCACCCGCTCCAGCGTATTGCCGGGAGGCGTTGTGCCCTCTATCAGGCTGCTCAGGCAGACCAGCGGAATCTGCTCGCCACGCAAGTTGTAACTGCCCAACAAATGGGACTGATGTTGGGCAAAACGTACGTAGTGCTCGGGCATATCAAGGATTTCCAACACTTGATCCAAGGGCACCACGAACGGCTGGGAGGCCTGGAACACCAGACACGTCTGGTTCATCTGCGCGAGACGCGAGCCCAGCGCATCCTGGTTGGGTGCGCTGGTCTGGTAGATCCTGGCGAAACTCAGCGTCTCTTTGCGCTCCAGCAACTCGCGGTATTCAAGCAACAGCGCTTGCTCTCCGTTCTCCAGCCCGACAACGCCGGCAAACAGCCCGGGTTCCCGTAATCCATAGCGGGGCAATGGCAGAATTTCGTGAGCACGCTTGCGTACAATCGAAATCATTCGGTCGTAGACCAGACCGATGCGATAGCCTTCTCGCGAGGTCAAAACCAGCAGTTGATTCTGGGGCTGGGCCGTCGCCGGGCATTCAATACCCAGGATCCGGTTCAGGCTCAAGGCAGGTACATCAACGCCGCGGCGGTTCACGACGCCCAGGCAGAAGTCGCCGCCCAACTTGCTGGGCAGCATGTCCGGGCGGTCCACCAGCTCGGTAATTGCTTTGGCATCTACTGCGTAGCGCTTTCCTTCGCACTCGAACAACAGCAAGTGATGCAGCTCCCGGGACGGGTCCTGAACCTGCATGGTGTCGGCAACTTCTCTGGACTGCGCAGTCAACACCTGGGGCGAGCCGCACAGCGCGTCGAGGTCGAGCCGGTAAATCATTCGCTCATTTTCCACCAGCACGAGTTCTGGCAGCAGCGCGACCGCGGTGCCCTCCCCGCCGAGACGACAAAGGTTCCGCGCCTCGACTTTCATGACATCGCTGACGCCGCTGACCGCAATGCCCAGGCGTCGGCCTTGATGGTTGACGATGGCAACCATTTCCAGTGGGTCGTGTTGGGCGACGTCGTGCTCACCCAGCAACGACCGGAGCTCAATCAGTGGCAGCGCCTTGCCGCGCAGGCTGAACATCCCGAGCAATGCCCCGCCTTGCAGCGGATGGGGCTGCAGCCGGGCGGGCCAGTTGATCACCTGCTCCAGGGCCTGGGCGTCAATCGCGACTTCCAGCGCGCCTAGTTTGACTATCCCAAACGCGAGGGCCTCGCTCATAGGGTTTCAACCTGACCTGGGGCGCTCAAGCCTTTGCCCAACCCGTTGGCGAGCTTGATACGGTTGAGCTCGCCGATCAGTTCAGCGACACGCTCAGCCAGGTGATGCTGTTCTTGCGTCGCCGCGCCGATGGTGGTCATCGCGCCATTGGTCTTTTCGACCCCGGCAACGATCCGCTCGAACGCACTGCCCGCGCTGCGGGATATCTCGCTGCCGGAGTTGATGCGGCGGACCGTTTCCTGAATCAATTTGTTGATTTTGGTGGTGGCTTGCGAAGACTTTTCAGCGAGCTTACGCACCTCATCGGCCACCACAGAGAAGCCCAGCCCATGCTCACCCGCCCTCGCCGCTTCAATGGCGGCGTTGAAGGCGAGCATGTTGGTCTGACCGGCGATCGTGCTGATCACCTCGATGATTTCCTGAATGTCTTCTGCCGATTTGCCGATGGTGTCCATCGCCGCGGACGCCTCGTTGAGGGTCTGGGAACCGCGCTGGGCTTCATCCTGGGTAATGCGTGCCTGATCGTTGGCGTCGCCAGTGGTTTTGACGACTTCGGCAATGGCCTCCATCAGGCGGGTGACCGACTCATCCATCGCTTGGGTCTTGGCTTCAATGGCCTCTTCAAGCTCGACCTGAGCGGTAATGTCGGTGGCGAACTTGACCACCTTGTAGGGTTGCCCCGTCGCGTTGAACACCGGGTTATAGGTCGCTTGAATCCAGATTTTCTGGCCGTACTTGCTGATGCGCATGAAGCGCCCGGTGAAGAATTTTCCGCTGCTCAGCGCGCTCCAGAATTCACGATAAGGCGTGGTCTTGACATACTCCGGTTCGCAAAACAGCGAATGGTGCCGGTCCTTCAATTCCTCCATCCGGTAGCCCACCAGATCCAGGAAGTTAGCGTTGGCCGAGAGAATATTGCCGCTCAGGTCGAACTCGATCACGCCCTGGGCGCGGTTGATCGCGTTGACCTTGCCTTCGTGTTCCATGGTGCGAAGTTTGGTCTCGGTCACGTCGGTGGCGAACTTCACGATCTTGTACGTCTGGCCCTGGGCATCAAGAATGGGGTTGTAGGACGCTTGAATCCAGACATCCCGACCGTCCTTGCTCAGGCGCTTGTACTCGCTGGAGTCGTACTCGCCCTTGCCGAGTTTCTCCCAGAACTCGCGGTACGCCAGGGAAGCCGCGTATTCGGGTTCACAAAACATGCGGTGATGTTGGCCGACGACTTCGTCCAGCGTGTAACCCATGGCCGAAAGAAACTTCCTGTTGGCGTTCAATACATAGCCTTCAGGGGTGAACTCGATCAACGCCTGGGAGCGCTCGATCGCCTCGATTTTGCTTTCCCATTCGGCATTGCGATTGCGTACTTCGGTGACATCGCTGGCAAATTTGACGATCTTGAATGGCTTGCCGTTGTTGTCCATCACCGGGTTGTAGGTGGCCTGCAGCCAGATCTGGCGCCCGTCCTTGGCCTGACGCTGGTACTGGCCGGCGTCAAACTTGCCGGTCCCCAGCTTCTCCCAGAACATCAGGTATTCCTTGCTGGTCGCATAGTCGGGCATGCAAAACAGCCGGTGATGGCGCCCACGAATTTCTTCGAGGTCGTAGCCCATGCAATCGAGAAAATTCTGGTTGGCGTACAGCACATTGCCCTGCAGATCGAATTCGATGACGGCTTGGGAGCGGTCGATCGCGCTTAGCAGAGAATTCAGGTCGGCGCCGGCCTGGGCAAGTTCGGCGGTTGGGTTGGATTTATTATTCATGGGGCAGATCCGCTAAATGATGTTGAGTGGGCGGGGCTCCGTCCCTGAAAGCGATAAGCAACCGCTGTTCACTGTCCAACCTTCGATGGCGCCGCAGGAGGCAGGGCTCTGGAAAAGCCCTGCTTCCCGTTGTTTGCTCGGCAGGCAACCGGGTGAAACGTCTTACGTTTTGAAATGCGACGTCATTTTTTGCAAACCGCTGCCCAAAGACGCCAGCTCGACGGTTGCCCTTGCGCTCTCCTCGCTCGCTGTCGCGGACTGATCGGCGACGTCACGAACACTCAGAACACTGCGGTTGATTTCTTCGGCCACCGCACTTTGCTGCTCGACGGCTGCGGATATCTGCAGGCTCATTTCCTGGATAGTGCCGATGGAGTGGTTGATCTGGTTGATCGCCTGCTCAGCTTTTTGCGCCAGTTCGACTGTGTCCAGCGTGCGTTCCCGGCTGGACACCATCAGGCTGGCGGCGGATTGAGTGCCCTGCTGCAGAGCGAGGATCAGTGTTTCGATTTCCTGAGTCGAATCTTGCGTGCGCTGTGCCAGCGAGCGGACTTCGTCAGCGACCACGGCGAACCCGCGACCCTGCTCCCCGGCCCTTGCGGCTTCGATGGCGGCATTTAGCGCCAGCAAGTTGGTTTGTTCGGCAACCGCCTTAATCACGTCAATGACTTTGCCGATTTGCCCGCTGTCCTGCGTCAGCACGTTCATGGCCTCTCCCAACGCCTCGATTGCCTGGGACAGCTCGCTGATCTGCGTCGTGGCCTGCTTGACCACGGCGCTGCCGTGACGCGCCTGCTCTTCGGCCAGGGTGGCGGCGGCCGAGGCGTCGGCGGTGTTGCGCGCGACCTCCTGAACGGTGGAGGCCATCTCGTGCATGGCAGTGGCGACCTGATCCACTTCGACTTTTTGCTGACGAACACCGGCGCTGGTCTGCTCGCTCATGGCGGACAGCTTTTGGGCAGAGTTGGAAATTTGCGTCACACCACCACCGATGCCCTGCACCAGCGTGTTTAGGCTTTGCGCCATCTCTTGCATGGCATTCTGAAGGTCGCCCACCTCGTCTCGGCGCGTGGATCTGGACTGAACAGTAAGGTCACCTTTGGCAATCCGGCGAGCCAGGTCGACCGTGAGCGCCAGCGGCAGGGTGATCTGACGGGAGATGATCACAGAAGCCAGCAGCCCCACCACCACGGCAAACAAGGTCAGAACGACCACCTGAATCAATGCATCGTGCTGATCGGCAAGGGCCAGCCGCTGCTGGGTGTCCATCAAGCCGGTCAGGATTTTATCCATGGCCTCGCTTTCTTGATCCACCTGCTGGCGCAGGCTCTGCTTCTGCTCAAAAAGAGCCGAGACTTGCACCAGCACGTCGCGGTACTGCCGCATCCCGGCAAAGGCTTCGTCCAGTTGGCTGGACAGTTCGGCGGGCAGGCTGGTGCGGGCTTTAGTGATGTTGTTCAGGAACGAGTCGGTCGTGTCCAGAAGCAGCTTTTTGTTGGTGGCGTCCGGAACGGCGATGTAACGGCGCAGCACGAGACGAAACATCGTCATGCCATTTCGCAGGTCGGCGACCGTGCGCAGCTCGGTTACACGCTCGACCCCGGGTTGCTCCAAAGCGCTGGCCGTGGTGGCCTCAAGCATTCTGGAGAATGTGTCGACGAATTTGTCAGACAGCGCACCCAGCGGCTTCAGGGCACCACTGGTGGACTTGTCGGTATCAACGAGGCGATTGACCTTTTGATCATAGGACGCGGTACTGGCTTGCAGTTGCGCCAGCGCTTGCTGGCTCTCGGCCCGTTTCATTGCAAGCAGTGCCTGGGCTGTCAGCGCCTGCAGCGCACTGAGCTGTGTGTGGTAAGCCTCAAGCGCGTTTTGATCGGCTGAGGCTTCATACTGCTTTTCGGAGAGACGCATATCCTGCGCGGCATCGTTGAGCGTACCGGTCAAGCGTGTGGTGTTCAGGCGATCAACGAGGAGGTTATTGCTGGTGTAACCGACAAACGCCACCGCCAGTACGGCCAGCAGCAGGATGCCAAAGCCGATCCCCAGCTTTCGGGAAACCTTGATGTTGTCCAAAAATCTCGTTGCCACTGCCATTTCAAGCCTCAAACGCCATCGCGTAATCAATCCGCAGGCGAAAAATAGTTCGGGCAACCACAGTTGCCTTCGAAGAGAAGGTGTCGTCATCCAGGGCGAGGTTGAGAGCCATTTCCAAGTGACCCGGCCAGACGAAGCGCATGTGCTGGCCTATTCGCATCGGCAGAGGGTGGGATGAACTTTAGGCAGGGTTGTACATTTATTTATTCATGTATAACTTTGAACCTTTCCACTCTCCGGTTTCGAGGGCCTGCAACACTTGGAACCAGTGCGGTTGAGGGACATTTCCCATCACTCGAAAGCACTACGCTGTAAGGTTGAAATGATGGATCGCCCGCACTCCTTCACTTGGTTAGCGCCAGCCATTGCCAAGTCGTCTTATTGAACTTCGTCGACCTGCCGATACCGAAGCTGCCAACCACCTCGCCAGTGGCCGCAGATATCGCACCCGGTTGTTGCTGGTTTTTTTGATTTCTACTCGTATCGAATGACCGCCTGCCACTCCGTCCCCTTTTCAGGTAATGCACATGGCCGTCAAGGCTCACGTTGGTTTGAAGAATCATGAAGTTCTGGGTCAGTTTCTGGACGCGGCTTCCCACCTGACCGGGGCGGCGGGCGCCATCCTGATATTGCGGGACGAGGAGCAGTGGCGCACGGTAGCCACCTGCGGCAACGCGCCGGAGGTGCGCACGAACGAAATCACCGGCGGCTGGTTAAAGATGATGTTGTCCTACGGGGATGTCGTCGACGTTGGCGAGGCCATGCCCGCTGACGCTGCGCTGCCTGCCGGGCTGGATCAAGTGGTCGACGAATCGCTGATCTGCGTTGCTATCCGGGATGGCGACGCCGTCCTGACCGGTGCGGTGTTGATGACGATTCCGCTTTCCCACAAACGTCTCAGCGCCGCGCACATCTATGGCCTGCAAACCCATGCAGCCGATCTGTACGACGCACTCAAGATGAACCCCACCCATCCGTCTGGCGGATCTGCGGTCATCGAGCGCTTGCGCTTGCTGGAGTCGGTGGTAGTCAACGCCAAGGACGCCATTCTGATTACCGAGGCGGAACCCATCGATTTGCCGGGGCCACGCATCGTGTATTGCAACCCGGCCTTTCTGACCACCACCGGGTTCAGCCTCGACGAAGTCATGGGCAAGACGCCGCGGATTCTGCAATGCGAGGAGACAGACCGCCCAACGCTCCAGAAAATAAGGGACGCGTTGCAACGCTGGGACCCCGTGGAAGTCGAGCTCATCAACACGCGCCGGGACGGCACCCGGTTCTGGGTGCAGCTCAGCATCGTGCCGGTCGCGAACGAAAAAGGCTGGTTCACCCATTGGGTTTCCGTACAACGCGACATCACTGAGCGTAAAGACGCAGAGCAGCACTTTCGGCAAGCCCAGCTCGACCGCGAGGAACGTGTCGCGCTTGAGTCGCGGCTGATCGAGCGTGAGCGTATTCAGGACGAGTTGTCCTACGCGGCCTTCCATGACGAACTGACGAGGCTCAAGAACCGCGGCTACTTCATGGCTCGCATCCATTCAGCCTTGAGCAAGGGAACCACCGATGAGCCAGGCGCGGCGACGGTGTTGTACCTGGATCTGGATCGATTCAAATACGTCAACGACGGCTTGGGTCATCATGCTGGCGACACGCTGCTCAAAAGCGTTGCCAAGCGCCTGAGCGAGTGCATCGATCCCACCGCGGTGATTGCCCGCATCGGCGGCGACGAGTTCGCCATACTGCTGACCGACAAGGGCCATCAGGAACAGGCGATCGAGACCGCCAAGCGTGTGACCCATGCCCTCAGCTTGCCAACTGCCATCGATGGCCAGCAACTCTTCATCTCCTGCAGCATCGGCATCGCGACGCTGGATGCTCAGCACCGTACCGCCGAAGACCTGATCCGTGATGCAGACGTAGCCATGTACGCCGCCAAGAAAAAGGGCCGTGGCAGTTGGGCCGTTTTCGACCTCTCGATGCGCCAGGCCTCAATCGACATGCTGGTGATGCAGAACGCGCTCAAGCATGCGATTACCCGCGACGAGTTCTATCTGGTGTACCAGCCGATCTTTTCCATCACCACTGAAGCGATCGTCGGCGTTGAAGCACTGGTGAGATGGCGCCATTCGAGCCTGGGCATTATCGCCCCTGACGTGTTCATCGGCGTGGCCGAGGACATTGGAGTGATTTGCGACCTTGGCCAGTGGGTCATGCGCAAGGCCTGTCGCGAAGTCAGCAAATGGAGAGACGCAGGCGGGCCGTTCGGCATCAAGCTGAACGTGAATGTGTCCGGGGTAGAGCTCAACCGCAAAGACTTCGCCCTTCAGGTCGCCGAGATTATTGCAGAGACCGGATTCGATGCCCGTGCCTTGCAGATCGAGATCACCGAGTCAGTGTTCCTGCATGAACCGGAGATTGTTGCCAAGACCCTCGAAGACCTTCGCGCCCAGGGTATCCGGATTGCGCTGGACGATTTCGGCACCGGCTACAGCTCCCTGGGCTATATCGACCGCTACCCCATCGACGCCATCAAGATCGATCGGTCATTCGTCACGCGCATGATGAAACATGAGCGCAGCGTTGCCATCGTCAAAAGTATCCTGTCCCTGGGCGAGGCGCTGGACCTGGCGATTGTTGCCGAGGGCGTCGAAACCCTTGGGCAGCTCGACCAGCTCAGGGAGTTGGGCTGCCCTTATGCGCAAGGTTTTCTGCTCAGCCCACCGGTGCTGGCCGAGGATGTTCTGGCATTGCTGGTTGCGAGCAGGCGATGACGAGCCGCTCGCGTTCATAGTTGACCGAACGCGCGCGGCCTGTTTCCGCTGGAGCGGCTTCAGCCGGGAAATCGCCCGGCTCAAACGATGTCGTCGACCACGCCGCCGTCAACCCGTAGCGCGGCGCCCGTGGTGGCGGATGCCTGGGGCGAGCACACGTAGACGATCATGTTGGCGACCTCTTCGACCGTGGCTGCACGCTGAATGATCGAGCTCGGGCGGTGTTCGGCCACAAATGCCTGGGTCACTTCCTCCAGGGATTTGCCCGTGCGCTCCACTTCACTCTGCATCATGGTGGCCACACCATCGGACAAGGTAGGCCCCGGCAGAACGCTGTTGACGGTCACGCCGCTGCCGGCAACGCGCTTCGCCAGGCCCCGTGCAAGTGCCAGCTGCGCGGTCTTCGAGACGCCGTAGTGGATCATGTCGGCCGGGATGTTGCGTGCAGACTCGGACGACACGAATACCACCCGGCCCCACTTCCCTGCCACCATTGCCGGCAGCAGCGCGCGGCTCAGGCGCACCCCTGACATCACGTTGGTCTGCCAGTAGCTGTCCCACACCCCATCTTCCGTTTCAAAGAAATCCTGCGGGCCATAGATCCCGGCGTTGTTCACCAAAACGTCGATACGCCCGGCACCCTTGAGCAGGGTTTCAACACCTCTGGCATCGCTGAGATCTGCGGCTACACCGGTGATGGTGGCACCGGGCACAGCGCTGACCAGTCGGGCGATGGCTTCCTTTACCGACCCTTCGCTGCGGCCATTGATGACCACCTCGGCACCCGCCTCGGCGAGACCTTTGGCAATCGCAAAACCGATGCCGCCGGTGGACGCAGTAACCAGCGCGCGTTTGGTATTCAGCTGAATGTTCATTTCCACTCCTTCACATTGGGTTGCGGGGCAGGACTGAACTCACCCTAGTGGAGCTTCTACCGCTTGCATAGACGCGAGGGTGGCTTTCGTCTCGGGCTGGCCGCAAGCCGCGTTCCAGAGCCTTTTGCCAGCATTTACCGTTCGTCACTCGCGGCGAATCTCTTTGAACGACAGGTCAGTACGGTCGTACTAAAACTGGCGAACTATCCGTATCTGCATCTCATTGTTCTGGAGAACCCATGAAAGCCATTATTTACAACGGTCCTTACGACGTCAGCGTTCAGAACGTCCCCGATGCCAAAATCGAAAAAGCAACCGATGTCCTGGTCCGCATCACCACGACCAACATTTGTGGTTCCGACCTGCACATGTACGAAGGCCGCACCAGCTTCGAAACGGGCCGGATTCTGGGTCACGAGAACATGGGCGAAGTCATCGAAGTGGGCGCTGCAGTCGATCGCGTGAAAGTGGGCGATATGGTCTGCCTGCCGTTCAACATCGGTTGCGGTTTCTGCGATAACTGCGAGCGCGGCCTGACCGGTTACTGCCTGACCGTCAACCCTGGCAGTGCCGGTGGCGCCTATGGTTTTGCCGAAATGGGGCCTTACGAGGGCGGCCAGGCCGAACTGCTGCGCGTGCCCTATGGCGACTTCAACTGCCTGGTGCTGCCTGAAGATGCCAAAGAAAAAGAAGACGACTACGTCATGCTGTCGGACATCCTTCCAACCGGCTGGCACGCGACTGAATTGTCCGGCCTGCTGCCGGGTGAAAGCATCGCCATTTACGGCGCAGGCCCGGTCGGCCTGATGGCTGCCCATTCCGCGATGATCAAAGGCGCATCCCAAGTCTTCGTGGTCGACAACCATCCAGACCGTCTGGCCCTGGCCGCCAAGCTGGGCGCCACGCCGATCAACACGGCACAGACCCAGGCCGTGGAGCAGATCATGAACCTGACCAACGGCAAAGGCACGGACCGTGGCTGCGAATGCGTGGGCTATCAGTGCTGCGACAAGCACGGCCATGAAGCCAATCACGAAACCATGAACAACCTGGTGGCCTCCACCAAGCCCACCGGTGGCATCGGTGTCGTGGGAGTCTTCGTGCCGCAGGACCCGAACGCTGCGAGCGATCTGGCGAAGGAAGGCAAAATGGCCTTCGACTTCGGCTCGTTCTGGTTCAAGGGTCAGCAGATCCGCACCGGCCAGGCCAACGTCAAGGCGTACAACCGTCGCCTCGCCGAGCTGATTCACCATGACCGTGCCAAGCCGTCGCAGATCATCTCCCACAGCCTGAAGCTGTCCGAAGGTCCGGACGCCTACAAGCATTTTGATCAGCGCGCCGACGGCTGGACCAAAGTGGTGCTCAAGCCTTCGGCGTAAGCCTCTGGCGCACTCCGTTGAGCTGTTGTGACGGTTGCGCCTGAACGATGTTAATGGGTGATCCGTGCCGAAGCGCTCGCTTTGGTGTGGATCACTCCCATCAACATGGCAGCTTCAAGGCTCCTCTCACAGTATCGACCTTTCCCAATCAGCGGCTTCGCCCCAACCGCGCCGCTTCTTTGTATCAATGCGCCAGATATCACCTTTGCGGGTCAGGCCAAACAGCACCTCATACCGCAGCCTCGTACTGGGCGCCTGCCGCGTAATGATCACCGCCCGGCGAGCCTCACGCTCGACACTCACCAGTGCATCTTTGGGCGAATACTCCGGTGGAAACCCGAAGCTGCCGAGGCTCCCGTAAACACGGGGCTTGGACGTACAAAAACGCTCGATTATTTGATTCTGCGCCGCCTGAATAACCGACCAGGCAAGCTCGCCATCATCGATGCGTTGCTTTTGGCTGTAGCAGTCGGTTTCCCAGGCATACATGGCCAGGATGAAGCCACGCAGGACGCTTGCAGGGTTGCTGTCATCAACATCTGACCCGTCCGCTGCCACGGCGGGCCAAGGCATCGAATACTCATCAGGCGGGACAGGCGCCAGCGCACCGTGCTGCTGCAACAGAGCCACGATTTCCGCGTGGTTTCGCGCATCAGCCATCGACAGCGCATTGTGGCCGTTGCCGGTTTGTAAATGCACATCGGCCCCGGCCGCCAGCAATGCAGCCACGACACCAGCGTGCCCCTCACGGGCGGAGAGCATCAAAGGCGTCTGTTGATAGGTGTGGGCTGTCAGATCGACGGACGCCTGAGCCACCAGTAACGCGTCCACTGAGTGAAGATCACCTCTGTCGGCGGCCCAGCCGAGGGCCGTGAACCCGAGGGTCTTATCAGCCTTGTCCAGGCTCGCGCCGCGGGCGATCAACAGGTTGAGGGTGTGTACATGGCCGGCAATGGCCGCTTCGATCAATGCCGTACGACCGGGCATCTTGTCGATAAAATCGATATCGGCGCCACCGTCCAGCAGGCTCAGCAACGTCTCGTTCTGGCCTCGGGCGGCCGCCTTTAACAGTTTCTTGCTCAAGGGCATCTCCTGATATTGATCGCCGTTCAGTCGCGGGGCGCTCTGCGCTGCCAGTTGAAGTTGTGAATTTCCACACGCTGCTCGACGGTTTCATTCCAGAAGACTTCAAAGCCAGCGGCTTTCAACACGCTGCACAACCGGTGCCCTACCTTGAGACTCTGTGCAGGATCATCATCGATTGCGCCAAAAGCGATGAGCAGGGCTTCTCCCTCTACAGCGCGTTCCACGTCTTGTCCGTGATAAAAACAAAAACCGTGGTAATGCTCGTTCGGCGCTTGGTGAATCGCTTCGGCCACCTCCGTGAATCCGTCCGACAAGGTATAACCCGCATTGGACAGGGCACAGATCCCCTCTTCATGGAGATCGTAGAACACTGCATCGAGCCGCTCGCAGGCAGTCACCTCTGGCCAGTCACGCTCTGCGTCGAGCTTGCGTTGCCACTCTGGCAGGATCAACGCCTTCAGCGCTGGTACATCACAGTCATCGTCAATGATGTCATCGACCATCTCATCCATCTCTTCAGGCGTGTAGAAGCCCGACCACACCCACGTCCGTATGCTGTCCGCCACGTATTCATTGCTGTCGGCCATTGGCACCTCGCCTTCGTTAAACAATCAATAGAGATCCAAGCCTCCCCCCTCGGGGCAGCGAAAGCCTCTAGTGGCTTGCGCGTTGCATACCTCGGAAACCACCTGCACCGTCGCGTCTTCCAGCCGCCCTTCATTGCGACACAAAACCCACCCGTTAGCTGAAACCGCCCGCTCGAACGCCTCGGTACAAGCGGCGTGTTCTTCCAGCGTATGCACCACCGTACTGCTCAAGCCACGCCGGCGTGCCGCTGCCCGCGCCCATGAAATTTCGGCCGCAGTGACAACCCCGACATGGAGGTCCGGCACGCGCACGTTCCTGTCAATGTTCAACTGCAGGATCTCGGCAAACGGGACGAGCCGGCGAAACGCGGCGTCCGACGGGTACCAGCGATCGATCAGGATGATGCTGTCGGCGGGCTGCTTGGTCAGGACGTGCCGGGAGATCCAGGCACGGCTGTCGGCGAGGCGCTCACACACCTCAAACTCCAGATCGCGGTTGGGATGCCTGGCGAGTTGGTTGACGAGGGCCATTATTTCACCCCGGTGGGGATCACTTTTGCTCTCGCTTAGCCGGATCACCTTCTTGCCATCGGCCCTCAGCGATTTCGTGACGGCCTCCAGCAGCGTGGTTTTCCCGACGCCCTTGGGCCCATCCAGAGATACAAAAAGCGCAGGGTTCATGCTTCACACAACAATTCGATAGACAGCCTTGTTTGCCCTGCCCGCTCAGGCGCTCAGGCGCTCAGGCGGCGCTCAGGGCTTCGTCGACGGCGGCGGTCAGGCGTGGGTCATCTGCGGTCACATCCGGCGCAAAGCGGCCAATCACCTTGCCGTCTCGCCCGATCAGGAATTTCTCGAAATTCCACAGCACGTCAGTGCCCGCGCCGCTTTCGATGCCGTAGCCCTTGAGGCGTTCACGGAACGGTCCGTCGCCGGTGGCAGCGGGCTGGGCGGCGGTCATTTCGCGGTAGAGCGCGTGGGTGTCGTCGCCGGCGACCGAGATTTTCGAGAACAGCGGGAAGTGCACGTCATAGGTGGTCGAGCAAAACGACTGGATGTCGCTGTCGCTGCCCGGCTCCTGTTCTTTGAAGTTATTGGCTGGAAAACCCAGCACTTCAAGTCCGGCTTCCTTCTTGCCCTGGTAGAGGCTTTCAAGCCCTTCGTATTGCGGCGTCAGCCCGCATTTGGAGGCCACGTTCACCACCAGCAGCACTTTGCCCTTGTACTGGCCCAGGCTGGTTGGGGTGCCATCGATTTGCTTGAGGGGAATGTCGTACAGAGAATCGGTCATGGGTGGCTCCTTTTTTACCGGGTTGGCTATCGCCGGGATGAGGTGTCTGTGATGGACCATCAGTGGGCGGACTGCAGGGACACCTTAAAGCATGCGGCCAATGATTCAGTCATGATTTCCGCTTTAGTCCCAAGGCAGTGGCACCCCAGGGATGATCACAGTGCGACCCTTACCCTTTTTTGATTACGCGCAGAAGACCGTTCGGCGTCCAGGCAAGATTCTTCGATCAACGGTACGAACCTATATGAGAAGATGGCAGTCTGACATCACAATCACTTTTCTGGCCCAGTGAGGCCTGACATGAATGACCTGCACCGCCGCAACCCTTGTCGCCTGCCTGTACTGCTGATAATCACGCTGTCCACCGTGATTGGACTTTCCATCGTGTGGGAATTCAGGCTAGAAGCCTGGGTGATGCACTGGCTCGCCCTGCCCTATGACGCGGACTTTGAAGACGCCGAAAGATGGGGGTTCGTGATGACCGTCACGGTGTTTTCGCTTATTTCGCTGATCATCCCGACCATTCTTCTCAAACGCCTGATCGCCAACGCCCAGTCGAGTTACCGTCGACTCAAGCAGGCACAGGCGCAGACTGAAACCCTGGCCACCTATGACTCGCTGAGCGGGCTGGTCAACCGACGCATTTTCATGGACATGGTTCGCGATCAGCTCGGTTTGAAGCGGCCGGCGGCGATCATGCTGATTGATCTGGACCACTTCAAGGCAGTCAATGATCAGCACGGCCACGCCGTCGGCGACATTGTGCTGGTGGAGATCGCGCGCAGGCTCGAGGCCATTGCCGACGACAACGGAGGCATTGCGGCGCGTCTGGGTGGTGATGAGTTTTGCCTGCTGTTCCTCAATTTCAAACACCAGACCGAGCTGTGCCAGATCGCCGAGGCGGCAGTGTTTCAGCTCAGTGCGCCATTGTCCGGCGCCGTCGAGCCTTCGGCGTTGGGCGCCACCATTGGCATCGCACGGTCATGGACAGACGCTCAAGATGCTTCGGCATTGCTGCACTGTGCCGACACCGCAATGTACCGGGGCAAGGAAGACGGGCGTTCGACCTACAATTTTTATGACAAGGACTACGAAAAGCAGCGCCGGGCCCAGGCCGACCTTGAACTGGCACTGAAACGGGCGGTTGAAGCAGACGAAATCGTGCCTTACTTTCAGCCGATCGTGGCGCTGCCTTCTCAGGAGGTTGTGGGCTTTGAAGTACTCGCACGCTGGCTCAGGCCCGACGGCAGCACCGCGACGCCGGCGGACTTCATTCCGGTGCTTGGGCGCCTGGGATTGATCCCCGCCATGACCCGGTCGCTGATCAAGCAGGCCTGTCGTGCCGCCAATCGCTGGGACGATCGCTTGCGCTTGTCCATGAACGTCAGCGCCGGCATGGTGACCGACGTGCTGTTTCCCGATCAGTTGCTGGAGCAACTTCGGCAAGAGCAATTCGCGTTTCATCGCTTCGAAGTTGAAATCACCGAGGAGGCCCTCGTCGGCAATCTGGACGTGGCGCGGCAAAACCTGAGGAAATTGCACGAGCACGGCATCACGGTGGCGCTGGATGACTTCGGCATCGGCTACTCAAGCCTGTATCACCTGACCCGCCTGTCCATCGACAAGATCAAAATAGACCGGTCGTTCTTTGAGCCGGGACAGACCGATCACCTGCCCATGGTCGAGGCGATTCTGGGCATGGCGCGCAGCCTGAAGATGCAAGTGACGGCTGAAGGCGTCGAGGAATGTCACCTGCCCCATCTCCCGTCCTGGCTGGCCAACAGTGGATGCAATTACGCCCAGGGCTACCTGTATGGCCGTCCGAAGCCGGCGTCCAGCCTGTTCTGCTACACCCATTCGTCGTTTGCGCAGCAGGCAGGCTGATGGTTCGCGGGCCGTGGCGCTGCGAACATTGTTCGGCGCCTGCTTCACGGCCTTCGCGAGGCTGTCATGGCGGGTCAGCCATCGCGGTATGAAATGCACTGAACGCTGAACCCGGCGCTGACTCCAAAGCTTGCCCCCACCCTCACGACCAACGTGTTGCGTCGGCGGGCACTCGAATCATCTGCCAGATCAAGGAATTGCCATGACCGATCCACGTAACGTCGCCCACGACAAAAAAGTGCAGCAAGAGAAGAAGAACCACGGCGAAGAAGTCGCGCCGGATGCCGTGCACGCGCCGCAGCCAGGCATGAAGCCTGCGCTCAAGCACGACGATGATGCGACCGAGCAAGACGAACAGGCGTGAATCAGGCGTTGAAACAGGCTTGAGATCGCGGTTTAGCGGCGCTGACTGACGTCAGCAGCCGCTCTATCCACAGCTATGACACCCGCACGACCGTGCAGCGTTTCCCCTGACATTCACGTCAATTTACGGCACACCAGCCCACCGCATGCAGGCCCGCTCAGTTGCTCGCCCGTTTCCAGACTGAACACCGAGAAATGCAGCGGACAGGTGATGGTCCGCCGGTTGTGATTGACGATACCGTGCTCCAGCCAGCCCTCACGGTGCGGGCACAGACTGGGGACTTCGTATCGGTCCTGCCCGGCCTGAATCACGAAGGTTGCGGGCCTGATTGCTACGTCACCTTCTTCAAGCATGGGCGACCCCCTCACCGACCTTGCTCCCTTGAGCCTTGTACACCGCCTGATCGAACGCATGGTTGGTGATCAACCGTCCCATGCAGATTCCTTTCCACGCGTTGGCGTGATTCAACTGCCGGTCATTGTCCATCGCCTTCAGCAGCCGTTGGCCTTCCAGCGCATGGAAGACGTCAATGTGCACATGTTCGCTGTAATAGGTGTGGGCTTTTATTCCGAGCCTGTCGCACAGCGTCGTGTAGCAACCGAAGAAGAACGGCACAACGGTCTCGAAGTAGGTGATCACTCCCGCGAAATACGATGGATCATGGGCGCGCATGGTCAACCAGCAGAACATGTTGGGAAACGAGCAGCCTGCCTCGGCGTTCGCCTGGATATTGCTTTCCAGATCCGTCGGCATACCCAGTTCATCCAGCAGCACCTTATAAAGCGTGGTGTGCGAACGCCTGATGTTCCCCGAACCGAACTCGTCGATCATCATCCGCAGCATGGGCATCTGGGCTTCAAGGCTCAGACGCGGCATGAGGTGATAAAACACTTGGGCTTCGGTAAGGCCGTCGAGGGCGAACTCCTGAACGAGGATCTTGAATTCCTCCAGGGTCATGTGTTCGGCCACGTAGCGCGCCGTCTCGGGTTCCTCTGCCTTGTCCTGCTCTACCAGCGCCGCGAGCATGGCGCGCAATTCGCTCAGGTTGGTGGGCTGATGCTCGGTCATGCTGTCGCGGATCGCCGCGTCAAGCCATTGCTGCTCGAAGTGCAGCAGCTCGGCGGGGATCGGCTGAAGCTGTTCGATGAGCGCCCGGTTGGCGCGAAACAGCGATTTGTGGCAAGCGATCATCTGGCGTACTCCCGACTGAAGTGCTCAAGTGCGGCGTGCTCGTAAGCGCCCTGCTCCTGAGTCGTAAGCGATGAGCGCAGGACGCCGCGGGCCGCCAGTTCGCGCTTCACGTGTGCGTACCAGTCATCCTCGCCCAGGCAGAATGTTTCATTCAGCCGGGCCACGATGGCCGCGACTTCAGGCTGCGGCCCCAGGCAGGCCACCCGGCACAGGGCCGGTTCGAGGTTGGCCAGGGAGACGATGTTTCCATCGCTGAGCAGTTCGCCGGCCAGGTCGTGTTCCCAGCCGATGAAGTAGTCCACGCCCTCCTGCCGAATCCGCGCGATCTGCGCCTGGGTACGCGCCTGGCTCGGCGAGTCCTTGAGGCCTGTTACGCGCTCCAGCCGTGCGATCTCCAGCAACGTGTCGAAGCTCTTTTCGTTACCCGACAGCGCCGACTCGTTGTAGATCAGCAGGTCCAGCGGCGTGCGGCTGTGAATGGCCTGGTAGTGGGCCAGAATGTGCTCCTGACTGATGCCTTCGGCAAAGGGTGACGTCACGATGATCTCCCTGGCGCCAAGCTCCCCCGCGAGTTCGGCCCGTTCAATCACCTCCTCAGTGGTGGGAAGCTCGATACCGACCACCACGCGGTGGGTGTGGCCGGCAAACTCCAGGGTGTACCTGAGCATGTCCGTCCACTGCGCAACCGAAAGATTCCAGCCTTCGCCTGAGGTCAGACACGGGATAAACCCGTCAACCAGCGGCCCGCAGGCACGGACGAGCTGCTGCACGCTGTGACGGCAGACGTTCGCGTGTGCGTCGAGCGGCGTCACCAGCGGGACCAGCACCTGATGTTTAGACATGCCGGTAATCCTCCTCGGTAATGATCAGCTCAAGGGACGCGAGATACAGCCGATGCAAACCCTCCGGAAACGTGTGGCCAGTGTGCTCTGATTCGAATGACGCCAGGTGCGGTTTCAGCGCCGGGCAGTTCTGGTAATCGCGGTCATGGGTGTAAAACAGGCAATTGGCCTCAAGGACCTGCGCCGCTTGCAGGCGCTTTTCGGCAGACAGCCCGGACAAGGCCGCACTGTTGGCCGCCCGGGTCAGCGCCGCGTTGCTATACCCTGCTCGCTGGATGTTCATGTCGGAATGCAGCACATCCATGAACGGGTAGTAAACGTCCTGAAGCTCGCGGGCTTTCTTCCAGATGATTGCATCGCAGACGCCGATCTGGCTGAAGCTCATGCGCACTTCGCTGTGATATCGCTGGGTGAAGAACGCCAGCGAGCTGTCGCGAATGCCTTGGTTTTGATGGTGCATGCCCATGAACACGGTCGCATCGATCATCGGCGCCTCTTTAAACATCGTAAGCCTCCAGCGCCTGGCGAATAACCTGCAGGGCCCCTTCAAAAGCGTCAGGGTCACGGGCCAGGGCCAGGCGCACGAAAGAGCGGCCCTGCTCCGGATGGCTCCAGAAGAAATAGCGACCGGGCAGAACGTAGGCCTGATGGGTCAGCAGGTAGGCTTGCAGGTCATCGCCCGAGAGGTCATCGCGCTGGATTTCAAACCACGCAACGCTGGTCTCAATGGCCGGCTCGACGTAACGCAGCATCGTGCCCTCAAGGTATTCCCGTGCCACCCTGCGGTTGGTCTGCAGCACGTCGCGAACCGAGGCAAAGCCATCGGCCTCGCTGTCGTTGATGTATTCGGTGACGACCTGAAGAATGAAGGGCGAGACGTTGAGCAGCACGCTGGTCACGATGCTGTAGATCTCGGGGTTCAGCCGACGGCTGCTCATCAAGGTGGCGCACTTGGTGTCTTGCAGTGGCCAGGTTTTGCCCGTGTCCTCCATCACCAGGTAGTCGGTGCCGATCTCGTCGAGAATCGCGTAGGCATCGACACGTTGACCGCCAGCCACCTTCAGAAAGGAGGCGAAGCAGAAGTCCAGAATCAGGATCTTGTCGTGATCGCGGCAGTATTTCGCGACTTCGATAAAGGTTTCCGGGCCCTCGGCGAACATGGACGTGCCAGTCGGGTTGTTCGGGTCCACCAGGAAAATCGCGTCAACCGCCGATGCGGTTTCCTGCAGCAGGCGGTAGACCTGCGTGGGATCGGCAAGAATGGCTTCCGGCAGCGGCGTCATCGGCACTTCCATGTGATTGAGCAAATCGTGAAGATTGTCGAAGCACGGCTCGATCAGCGCGACGCTCATGTCGTGCTTGCGCAGGAAGGTGGCCGTGATGTGCATCGCGACGGAGGCGGCGTACACCAGGTAGATCTCATCGCTGCGCTGCAGCGCGTGGTGCTGACCGTGAAACTGGTAGAACGCCTTGATGAACGCTTGCTCGCTCTCGTATTGGGTCAGCGTCTGCGCGCGTTGCCACAGCTGCGGCAGCTTTCGGACGATTTCGGCCTGGGTGCGGCTCTGGTTTTGGTGGGTATGGGCGTCGGCAAGATTGTGCCTGGTTTTCAGAGCAGAAATTTCATGCTGAGTAATGTCTTCCAGGACACGTGCTTCAAGCGTACTGACGGGCTGGGCAGAGAACGTCATGAGGAATCCTTCTCATTGTGGGTTGTTATCGAGGTTGCCCCACAATGATTCTGTTTTCTTTTTCGCCCCGAAACTGTACCTAGGTACAGGACCCGTTCCTCCCGCAGATTTGCCCGCTGCGCCTGTGCAAAAGGCGCAGCGGGCGTTTACTCAAGCGATGCCCAGCCGTGCAGCCGCGAAGACCGCTTGCTTGGCGGTGTCGACCTGGAGCTTGCGCACGATGTTGGCCATGTGGAACTTGACCGTGCGCACGCGGATATCACAGATGCAGGCGATCTCGCTGTAGGACTTGCCGAGCGACACCCAGCCGAGAATCGCGTGCTCGCGGACCGTGAGTGGCGGCTCTGCGGTGTCCTGCGACATCGAGTCCGGATTCATGCCGCTGTGGAACGCCACCAACGCCAGTTGCAGTGTGCCTTTGATGTGCTGGATCTGGTGATGGAAGTGCGGGTTCTGCTCGCGGTTGAACAGACTCAACAGCCCCATGCGTTGTTGCGGGTCGTGGACGACGAAGGTGTAGCCGTCCTGCATCGAGAACTCCCGGGTGAGCTGCTCGAATGCGCCCTGCCCCTGCACCGGGTTGCGCCGGTAGGCCTCGTTCCAGTGGAAAGGCGCGACTCTTTGCACACCGTGGAAAATGATCGGGTCGAACCGGTGCAGCGCCTCGCTGCAGTACTTACGCTGCCAAGCGATGGGGAAGCTCGACAGGAAGTTCGACAGGCCAAAGGTGCGTTTGTCGATCGTGGCGTAGGTGAAGGGGCAGTCGATTTCGCAGGGCAAATGCTCGATCAGAGTGGCCAGGTTAGGATCCTGGCCCGGCCTGACGAGAAGCGGAGCGTTGAAATGCATGATCAGCATCTTCTTTTTATGGGCATCAGGCGGGTGGGGTTCAGGTTTCCTGGCGGGATGTTGCCAGCCCTCGCTTGACGGCCGGTCGCTGCTCGATACTCTGCAACCACGTGCGCACCGCCGCAAAGGGCGAGATATCCAGGTTCAGTTCTTCGTAGGTCCGCAGCCAGGTAAACAGCGCGATGTCGGCGATGGTGTAGCAGCCGCCGGCGATGTACTCGCGATTGGCAAGTTGGCCGTTCACCACCTCGTAAAGCCGCAGCGACTCGTTACGGTAGCGATCCAGCGCCTGATCGTTTGCGCTGCTGCTGGCATGGCGGAACCACCAGAGCTGGCCGAGCATCGGCCCCACGCTTGCGATCTGGAAACTCAGCCATTGCTGGACGCGCAGCTTTTCGTCCCGGCCCTGGCCCCCGAGTGAGTCGTGCTGATCAGCCAGATAAGTGAGAATCACCGCCGACTCAAACAGCGTCACGCCGTTACCGCGATCAATCAGGACCGGGATTTTTCCGTTTGGATTGAGCGCAACGAAGTCAGGGGCTTTCTGCTCGCCCTTGTTGAGGTCGACGTGGGTCAGGGTGTAATCGAGGCCGAGTTCTTCAAGGGCGATGGGGATTTTCTGGCCGTTGGGGGTATCGGCCGTGTAGAGGTGCAGCGAGGCAGTATTCATCGAAGGTTCCGTCCTTGTGGTTGCATTTGCAATGAGTCTGCATTATTCCTTTAGCAACCCGCAAGACAGTCACAGGAGTTTCATCTTCATGGATAGCATTCGTTTACAGCACACCGCCAAGACCGGATCCGCGGCCCGGGCATGCATCGAATGCATTGATCAGAGCCACCTTACCGGGGCGGTCACTCAGAGTTCTCCCCTCTTTACCGTCGTCGATCTGATCAAGCGCCTGGAGAGCGATCCGCGCAGCCGCGGGCAATTCTGGAAGATCAACGACCGTGCGCCCGAGCTTTCCACCGGCACTGCGATCAGTACATGGCCGCTGTGGTTCAGCGAGCCGGCGCGCAACGATGAGCGGCCGCTGTTCTACATGACCCAGTCAGCCACTTCCGCGCACCTCTCGATGCTCACGTCCCAGACCGGGCAACGGGGCATCATCCTCAACGACATCGAGTCGACACCCTCGCGATGGGCAAAGGGCGCTCACCCCTGGTTACCGCTGTGGCTGGCCTCAAACCGGCACTGCATCCCTTTTGACCCCGCCACGGGCGATGAGGCCCGGGCCATTCTCGCCGGTGCACTCGATGAACTCTATGTGCAAGGATCGCCCGGTTTCTGCTACATGACGCTGCACGATGAAACCGGCGACGGGCTGGTGTGTGACCCTGCCCAGGCGTTTCTGGGAATGCACCGGTTGAACCCGCAGCCCCCGGGCGCGCCGCATATCCGGTTACTGGGTGCGGGACTCATGCTGCGGGAGGTGCAAGCTGCCGCCAGGATCCTCCACGATGACTGGGGCATCGCCGCCGAAGTGTGGAGCTGCCCCAGTTACACCAAGCTGGCGCGGGGCGCTGAGCGCCAGTCCCGACATAAACGCCTGTTGCGCGGCGAGGCCCCGAGGTCCAGTCATCTGCACGACTGCCTCGGCAATTCGCAGACCCCGGTGGTCGCCGTCACCGGGTATGCAGAGTTCGTCGCAGCACAACTGGCGGCGCATGTCCGGGGACCGTTCGCCGCGCTCGGCGCCGACAGCCTGGAACCCCATCAACGCCTGGACCGCCACTGGATCGCGATGACGGCCCTGCGCGAACTGGCAAACCTTGAGCAGATCAGCACCTCGCTGGTCAGCCAGGCGCTGAACCGCTACCGGCTGGTCTGAGAGGTTTTACGGGACTGGCGGGCGTTGCGGCTGGCATTTTCGAGCGCGTCCGCAAACAGGCGCTTCTGATCGTCGTCGAACTCCACCAGAAACAGTTCTTCGACGGCCTGCTTGTAGACCTGCCAGATCTGCTTGCGCAGCCCCCGCCCGGCCTCGGTAATCCGGGCGATGGCGCCGCGCCCGTCGTCGAGGGACTTCTCCCGGGTGACCAGCCCTTCCTTCTCCAGGCGGTCAACCAGCCGCGTAAGGTTGTAGCGTTCAATGGCCATGACGTCAGCGAGTTCGTGCATTCTTCGAGCGCCGTCCTGCCCGCTTTCGATACCCCAGAGTGCGTCGTACCAGTCGTACGGCGGCAGCTGTTCTTCGGCCAGTCGCCGCTCGATTTCCTTGATCAGACAGCGATGCGCACGAATGAAGTTGTACCAGAGGTCTGGCGATGGGGTGGCCATGGTATCTCCAAATCCTAGGGTTGATTGCAGTTGCAATCATAGCGGCAATGACGCTAGATTCAATTGCAATTGCAACGATGAGCGGGTTGAACAACGACTCGCTGATGCCATTTTCAGGAGATGTAATGATGGAACAGAGCTACCTGCTTCGCGACGAGGATCCACAAGAAACCCGCGAATGGATTGACTCCATTGCATCGGTCGTCGAGGCAGAAGGCCGCCCCAGGGCCCACTTCCTGATCGACCAATTGCTCGATTTCGACGTTTCCGTCCACGGTGACTTCCACGGACGCGTCACCACCCCTTACGTGAACACCATTCCCCCCGAGCGCGAGTTGCCTTACCCGGGCGACCTTGGCATCGAAAAACGCCTCAACGCCTTCATCCGCTGGAACGCCCTGACCATGGTCCTGCGGGCCGGGAAGCATTCAGGCGTCGGTGGCCACATCGCCACGTATGCCTCGGCGGCAGTTCTCTACGACGTCGGTTTCGACCATTTTTTCCGCGGCCGGACAGACACCTTCGCCGGCGATCTGGTGTACATCCAGGGTCACTCGGCGCCGGGCATATACGGCCGGGCTTACACCGAGGGCCGTCTCACCGAAGCGCAACTGGATAACTTCCGTCGGGAAACCGATCGCGACGGTGTGTCGTCCTACCCTCACCCCCGCCTGATGCCGGATTTCTGGCAATTCCCGACCGTGTCCATGGGCCTGGGCCCGATCACGGCGGCTTACCAGGCGCGCTTTATGCGTTATCTGGAAAACCGTGGCCTCAAGGAGCACCAGGGCCGCAAGGTCTGGGCGTTCCTGGGCGACGGCGAAATGGACCAGCCGGAATCCCTGGCCGCCATTTCCCTCGCCGGGCGCGAGAAGCTCGACAACATCATTTTCGTCGTCAACTGCAACCTGCAACGTCTCGACGGGCCGGTGCGCGGGAACAGCAAAGTCATCCAGGAATTCGAAAGCCTGTACCGGGCGGCCGGCTGGAACGTGATCAAGGTGATCTGGGGCGGTGGCTGGGACGAACTGTTGGCCAAAGACAAGTCCGGCCTGCTGCGTCAGCGCATGATGGAATGCGTCGACGGCGAGTACCAGACCTACAAATCCCAGGACGGCGGATACGTGCGCGAGCACTTCTTCGGCAAATATCCGGAATTGCTGGAGCTGGTCAGCGACATGACCGACGACCAGATCTGGAAGCTGACCCGCGGTGGCCACGACCCGGTGAAGGTCTACAACGCCTACGCTGCGGCGTCCCGCAAGACCGGACGGCCCACGGTGATCCTGGCGAAAACCGTTAAGGGTTTTGGCATGGGTGAGGCTGGCGAAGGCCAGAACATCAACCACCAGCTCAAGAAGATGGGTGGCGATGCGGTCAAGGCATTCCGCGACCGCTTCGGGCTGGAGTTGGCCGATGATCAGTTGGGGGAAATGCCCTACCTGCGTCCCGCCGACGACAGCGTCGAAGCCCGCTATCTCAAGGCGCGCCGCACAAGCCTCGGAGGCCAGATCCCCGCCCGGCACGCCCAGGTAGAGCCGTTGCAGATCCCGCCGTTGTCGGCGCTCGAGGTGCAGCTGAAAAGCACGGGCGATCGATCGATCTCCACCACCATGGCCTTCGTGCGCATCCTTGCCACGCTGTTGAAAGACCCGAACATCGGCAAGCTGATCGTCCCTATCGTGCCTGACGAGTCGCGCACCTTCGGCATGGAAAACCTGTTCCGCCAGATCGGCATTCATTCCCACGTCGGCCAGCTCTACACGCCGCAGGATGCCGGAACGCTGTCCTACTACAAGGAAAGCGTTGACGGGCAAATCATGCAGGAAGGCCTGAATGAGTCCGGGGGGACGTCATCCTGGATCGCGGCAAGTACCTCCTACGCCAACCATGGCGTGATGACCCTGCCGTTCTACATCTTCTATTCGATGTTCGGCTTCCAGCGCGTCGGCGATTTGCTCTGGGCCGCAGGCGACGCACGGGCCCGGGGCTTTTTGCTGGGCGCGACTTCTGGCCGTACTACCCTGATGGGTGAAGGCCTGCAGCATGACGATGGCCACAGCCACGTGATGTCGGCCACCGTGCCGTGCTGCGTGTCCTACGACCCGACCTATGCCTACGAGCTGGCGGTCATCGTCCACGACGGCATGCGTCGGATGTACGTCGATCAGGAGGACATTTACTACTACATCACCCTGCTCAACGAGAACTACCCGCACCCCGAACTGCCCGAAGGCGCCGAGCAAGGCATTCTCAAGGGCCTGTATCGACTGCCGATCGAACGCGAAAGGCAGTCTGATCGCCACGTTCAACTGATGGGCAGTGGCTCGATCCTTCCGGAAGTCATCGCTGCGGCGGAGATTCTTGCCAGCGAGTATCAAGTCAGCAGCGACGTCTGGAGCGCCACCAGCCTAACCGAGGTCCGCCGCGAGGCGCAGCAGATCGAGCGATGGAACCTGCTGCATCCGCTGGAGGAGCCGAAAGTGCCGTATCTGAGCGAGGTGCTCGGAGGGCATCCTGGCCCGGTCGTGGTCGCGACGGATTACATGAAAATCCACGCCGACCAGATCCGTCCCTGGATTGGCAATCGCCGCTTCGTCGCACTGGGCACCGATGGGTTCGGCCAGTCGGACACTCGCGAAGCGCTGCGCCGGCACTTCGAAGTGGACCGTCAGTTTGTCGTACTGGCTGCCCTGAAGGCCTTGGCGGATGAAGGGGTGATTGACCGCCAGGTTGTCGCCCGCGCGCTGGCCGACATGCAGATTGACGTCGAGAAGGTCGACCCGATCACCGTCTGATTCGGCTTTGAACATGACGCAGAGACAGGCGTTCGGCCTGTCTCTGCGTTTGTGTTTTCAGCCCGTCGTTCTGGATCAGGGATAAAGCCGGCCACCGCCTCTTGAAACCCTCGGCGCGGGCCGTGCTTGCGGGTCCTGTCTTCGGTTTGAACCGAACAGGGGCCACTCTGCTCATCCCCGTGAGTCAGAGAGCGAGAGACAAGATCATGCTCGCTGACGCCGGCCCGGTACCGCTTGAACGGCGGGTTGTTCCTGGCCCTGTCGCAACCGCGTGGCGGCAAGTGCGGCCACGACCAGCACCACCGCAATCACCTTCATCCCGTTCATGGCGTTGCCCGTGCTTTGCTCGATCAGTCCCATGACCGAAGGCCCGACAAACCCGCCCAGCAGTCCGCAACTGTTCACAAAACCCAGCCCTCCCGCCAGTGCAGCCCCTTTCAGGCGTGACGCCGGATAAAGAAAGATGATCGACTGCACGACGAAAAACATCACTGCCGAGAGACAGAAGCCCGTCAGGCTGATGACAGGCCCGGCGAGCGAGGCAATGGCCAGTCCGAGGGCCATCGTCAGCAATCCTGCCACCAGCATGTGCCGCGCCCGCCGAGGGGTGCTGGCAAATTTGGGCAGGGCAATGGCGCCAATCGCTGCGGCGAGCCACGGCAGGGACGTCAGCAAGCCAATCTGCAGAGCGCTCATCTCCCCATATTTGCCGATGATGCCGGGGAGAAAAAAGATCACGGTGTACACAGTGATCTGATGGCAGAAGTAAACGAAGATCGCTAACAGAATCTGCGGCGTCAGGCACTGCTTCAGCCCATGACCGCCGTGACTCGTGCCCTCCTCTGCCTCGGTCGCCAGTTGGCGCTCGATCTGCTGCGCTTCGGCAGCACTCAACCAGGGCGCCTTGCTTGGCCGATCCGGAAGTTTCTTCCAGACCACCAAGGCAAAGAACACCGCCGGCAGCCCCTCAAGCATGAACATCCACTGCCATCCGCGCCAACCGAATACGCCGTCCAGTTGCATCAGTGCTGCGCCCAAGGGGCCGCCGATGATGTTGGCCAGGCACACACCCAACAGAAAATACCCCGTGGCACGGGCACGCTGCTCCCTCCCGAACCAGTAGGTGAGGTAGAGCATGACGCCGGGGAAAAGGCCCGCCTCGGCGATACCCAGAAGCAGGCGCAGGACGTAGAAGGACGTCTCGCCCTGGACGAAAGCCATGGCCGCCGAAATCAGCCCCCAGGTGATCATGATGCGGGCAATCCAGAAACGCGCGCCGACCCTGTGCATGATGAGGTTGCTGGGTATCTCGGACAGCGCGTACGTCAGGAAAAACAGACCGGCCCCCAGGCCGTAGGCCGCCGCCGAAATGCCCAGATCAACGTCAAGGTGATGCTTGGCCAGGGCGATGTTGGTGCGGTCCAGGAAACTCAGCACATACGCCGCTATCAGCAGCGGCATGAGTTTGGTGAAAAGCAACCTGTTCAGCGTTGCCGCGTCACGGGGAGGAGCATGGGGATCAAGCGTTCTTGTCATTGTCATGATACGAATCCTCTTGCTCGTGGTACGGGTTGGGGCGGCGCACTGAGCGCCGCAGGTGAGACAGTCAAAGCCCGGGCTGAACGACGAGCGCCTGCGGACGATGGGAGAACATTTGCAGCACCGCACCGCCCACTGCACAACCTGCCATGACGAAGAAGCACACGGTGTACCCGCCCAGGCTCGTCCAGCCTCCGCCCGCGCTGATCAACATCCCCATCAGCACAGGCGCAACGCCACCGCCGATAAACATCGCCGTGGTGATGATGCCGTTGGCAGTGGAGGTGGCGGACGGTTGCGCCGCGTCAGAAGCCACCGCGTAGTAGATTGGCCACACGGCGTTCGCGACCAGGCCGAACAGCAACTGCACGACGACGATGATCGTGGTGGTGTTGGCAAAGTAGAAAGCCCCCACACTGGCCGCCATCCATAGCCCGCAGATGATGAGCGTGATGCGCCGACCGATGATGTCCGACAGCGACGGCCAGATCAGTTGCCCGAGAATACCGGTCAGGGCAAACACGACGCTCATGGCGGCCGACTCGGCCAGCGACAGATGAAGAATGTTGTACAGATACGCCGGCAGCACGATGTTCACCCCCATGTACACCACTTGCGTCAGCATCGTGTTGCCGGCAGTCAGCGCAATGTTTCGGTCGCTGATCGTGGCCTTGAACATTTTCCAGGCTTGGCCTTTGATATTGGGCGACGGCGTGCTGTCGGGCGCCGTCATGCCTTTGGCGGCAATGTCGACGTAGAGCGCCGTGATGCGTTCCGCTGTCGAGTAGCGCGACCAGAAAATCATCAGCGGCAATGCCACCACAAAAGCGAAGAAAAACACGTAGCGCCAATTGTCCTCACCGAACGTGGTAATCACGAAACTGGCAACCAGGCCGCTCAGCAATGCGCCGATCGGGTATCCGGTGTGGTGGGCGCCAAGGGCAAAGCCACGTCGTTCGACGGGCCACCACTCGGCGGTGTTACTGACGCCCACGGGTTCGCCCCAGCCAGCGCCCAGGTTTACGCCCACCCGCAACGCGATGAACGACGCGAGATGGCCGCTGAGAAACTTGAAGCCGGACACAAACGAAATGAAGGTGTAGCCCAGTACCAGCGGCACCTGAAACCGCGCCCGTTTCCAGCCGCCACCGTATCGGTCGCTCCACACCGAACCGGGAATATCCAGCACCGCAAGGGCCAGCATGACCACCGTCGCGGTCGTGCCCCACTGATCGGCTGACAGATCGAAATGCTTGGAAATGGTCGGTCCCAGTCGCAAGACGATTTCGCGATCGTAAGCGTTGAGGATCCAGATCAACCAACAGACCAGCAACGACACCCAGGAATAACGATGAATCTGGCCTAGCGATGCTTTTTTATTATTGTTCATGGGTTTCTCCAGGCGTGACGCACACGCCTTCACGAGAGGATTCAATCGTCCGTGACCGTCAGTTCCGGCTAATCAATGGATCAGGAAGCGAAGCGCCGCTCGGCAATACCTTTCACGCCCAGACCGGTAACGGCAAAAAGCGCACCGCGCTGCTGGCCGTCAGAGGGGAAACGCGGGAGTGGCGGTTTTGCCATCGACGACACAAACAGGGTGTCAAGATTCGGCCCGCCGAACGCCACGCTGGTGACCTTCTTTACAGGCATATCGATCACCCGATCGACCTGCCCGTCTGGTGTATAACGCACGATTTTTCCGGCGTACACGAGTGCCTGCCACAGGCAGCCTTCGGCATCCACGGTACAGCCATCGGCCGCGCCACCCCCTGACGTGTCGACCCTGGCAAAGGTCCGTCGGTGGCTTGCCGCGCCTGTTTTGGTGTCGTAGTCGTAGGCCCAGATGTCCCCGGACCAGGTATCGGCGAAATACAACGTCTCCCCGTCAGGACTCCAGCACGGCCCGTTGGAGCAGATGATGCCCTCGTCCAGTGTGTGCAGGCTCAGGTCTGGATCGAGGCGATACAGCTTTGCGCTGGCCTGCTCTTCCCGAGTGTCCATTGAGCCGAAAACAAACCGCCCCTGACGGTCGACCTTGCCGTCGTTGAGCCGGTTATCTGGCAGCCCTGGTTCGGGATCAATGATTAACCCGAGTTCACCGGTTGCGAGATCCAGCGTGTGCAGTCCGCTCTGCAAGGCCACAATCGCCGCGTCTCCGTTTCGGCGCAGTGCCATGGAGCCGATTTTCTCGCCCACGTCCCAGGCGCGGAGCTCGCGTCCATCCTCTGTGCACCGCAGGACTCGCCCGTCGAAGCTGTCGATCCAGTACAGGCGCTGGTGCTCAACGTCCCACACCGGGCCTTCGCCCAGCGTGGTTTTCACATCAGCGACGATTTCGATACGCATGGATTCACCCCTGTCTTGTTTTTATGGGAGATGACTGCGTTGTGCACCGGCGCAGACGGCCTGTGTTCACTGGCAGTGGCTGGCCGCATTCAGAAATTGACTTCGTTCTTACCCTTCAGGCTGAGCATTTCCCGGGCTTCATCCGGCGTGGCCACACGGCCTCCGAGGGCCTCGATCACGGTGCGGATCCTTTTGACCTGATCGGCATTGGAGGCCGCCAGCTTGCCCGGCCCGTCCCAGAGTGAGTCCTCCAGACCCACGCGAACATTGCTGCCCATCGCCAGTCCCATCGTGCCCAGCGGAATCTGATTGCGTCCTGCACCCAGAATCGACCACTCGTAGGCATCGCCGAACAACCTGTCGGCGGTGCGGCGCATGTGGGCCAGGTCTTCCGGGTGACCACCGATACCGCCGCGCAAACCAAAGACGGATTGAATGAAAATCGGCGCTTTAAGCAGACCCCGCTGCAGGAAGTGGGCGGCGGTGTATAGATGGCCAATGTCGTAGCACTCGATCTCGAACCGCGTCCGGTTTTCAGCGCATACGTTGAGGATGTGGGCAATGTCCCGGAAGGTGTTGCGGAAGATCCGGTCATCGCTTTCGGCGAGATACGGGCGCTCCCAGTCGTGTTTGAATTCGGTGAACCGGTCGAGCATTTCGTACAGCCCGAAGTTCATCGAGCCCATGTTCAGAGACGCCAGCTCAGGCTGCAGCTGCGCCACCGGTTGCAGCCGTTCCTCAACGCCCATCGTTGGTGCGCCGCCCGTGGTGATGTTGATGACCACATCACTGCTGGCCTTGACCTGCGGCAGGAACTGGCGGAACAGGTCGACATCCTGGCTGGGCCGACCATCGACAGGGTCACGGGCATGCAAGTGGACGATAGCGGCGCCTGCCTGGGCCGCGCCGATGGCGGCTTCAGCAATTTCCTGGGGTGTGACCGGCAAGTACGGCGACATCGATGGCGTGTGAATGGCGCCGGTGACCGCACAGGTGATGATGACGGGACGTTTTTTGGACATGAGTGTTCTCCGTTCTTGTTCTTGGCGAGAATCTTCGGGTCAAATCCGGCTCGGCGATTGGCTCCGGCCGCTGGGTGCGCGCGACGTACGACGCCTACAGGTACTCGACGTTGCCATCCACGCTGATGGCCTGCCCGGTGATGTTGCGTGCGGCTGGCGAACACAGAAAGAGCGCCATGGCAGCGACATCTTCGGCAGTGACCATGCGCTTGAGGGAGATCTTCTTCAGGTATTCCTCACGCATCTCGGATTCCGGCACGTTCATCTGCTCGGCGCGGGCGCGGATCACTCCATCCATGCGCGGGCCTTCGACGATTCCGGGCAACAGGGCGTTGACACGGATGTCGCTTTCGCCAAGCTCCGAGGCCAGCGACTTCATCAGCCCGACAATTGCCCATTTGGTCGCGGCGTAGGGTGTGCGCCAGGCGTAACCCAGACGGCCAGCCACCGAGGCGATGTGGATCAGGTGTCCGTTGGGCGAGTCCTTCAGCAGCGGTACCGCATGGTGCGCGAAGCGATACTGGGCAGTCAGGTTGATGTCGATCGTCCGCTGCCAGTCCTCGTCGGTGACGGCGTCGATACCCGCCGTTGGCCCGGCGATTCCCGCGTTATTGACCAGCACATCAAGGCCCCCGAACTGCTCGCGCTGCACCTTGAACACAGCTTCGATCTGCGCGGGATCACTGACATCGGCACGGGTGGCCACGCTGCCCGGGTAGCGGTCACGAAATGCCGCCAGCGCAGGCTCGCTCACATCGCAGACATGCACCTGGGCGCCCGCCTCGAGGTAGGCCGCAGCGAGGACCTCACCTATACCGGCGGCCCCTCCCGAGATGAGCACGCGTAAACCGCTGTAGGGGATCAAACGATCGAGAACGCTCATGCTTTCTTCACTCCTGATGACGTCGACCGGGAACGGCCGCTGTTGACGAGCAAGCGGATCAACGAATCGGCGGCCTGCATGATGTCGTCGGTGACCGCAGCCCGCGCGGCGGCGCCATCCCGGGCGGTCAACGCGGCAACGATGCGGTCGTGGGCTTCCATCGAGCGCTGAAGGTGCCCTTTATCAGGCGCGACCAAAGCAAAACAGGGGCCCATGTGCAGCCAGAAGTTCTCAACGGCTGCGACGGTAAGCCCGGCCTGAGCGACGGCATAAATGCGGCGATGGAAGGCGAAGTTGGTCCAGAGATAGCGGGACACATCGACGGTATCGGCGGCCTGCTGCATTTGTTGGCAGAGGTCATTGATGTCAACCAGATCAGCGTCCTGAATCAGCGCCACTGCCTTCTCCGCCAGCAAACCCTCAAGGGCGACGCGTGCATCACGAATCTCGCGAAGCCGCGTGGGCGTCATGACCGGAACGCGCAGTCGAGCGGTTTCGGTGACTTCAAATGCGTTTTCAGCGCTGAGCCGATGCAGCGCCTCGCGCACTGGCATGGGGCTGGAACCCAGCGCCTCGGCGAGGCCACGGATGGTCAGCTTCTGGCCTGGCTGGAAGCGACCACTCATCAACGCTTCGCGAATCTGGCGGTAGACCTGATCCTGCAAGGTGTCACGAGATACGTGACGGAGAGTTGGCAACGGGATAGGACGGTCAGTCATGGGGTGAAGCCTGAAGTTGTTTTTGTAGCGCAAATATGTGATCACAAATATCAGATGTCAAATTGTTTCTGCGATCACACGATGAGCCGCTCGTTGCACGCACTTCCGGCATCAACCGACCTTGATGACCGCCTTGCCAAGCGGCCGCGCGCCATTGCGTGAACACTTCCCGGCCCTGCATCCCAAGTGGTTCATGGCTGACTGAGACAACCGACATACCGGGATCCGCCGGTTCGGGCCTGGACCTGCGATGAGGTCAGCGCGGTAACGATGCCGGGGAAGAACGGCTAGGACGCCTTCGACGTGTTCAAGTGGAACCGCGTCGCCGCCGTCCCTCTTCGGTAGTCCGACGGCGTCTGGTTCATCTCGTAACGGAAGTGTCGATTGAAGTTCGACAGGTTGATGTAGCCCACTTCAAAACAGACATCGGCGATGGACATCTGCGTCTGCAGCAACAGCCGGCAGGCTTTCTGAATGCGCAGCTTGCGCATCAGGTCGATGAAACCGTGGCCTGTGGCGCGCTTGAAGAACCGTGAAAACCCGGGTTCGCTCATGTGCAGCCGCTCGGCGATCACCGACAGCCTGATATCACCCGTGAGCTCACGTTGCAGATAATCGAACGCGCGGTGAACGCGCTCGGCGCTTCTGGCATCCAGTGCCGGCGCGTAACACGAACTCGCCAGGGTGCGAGCTTCACGGGCGGGCGCCGTGCTTAGGGTGTTGAGCAGTTCAAGAAACAGCAGCAGGCGTGGCAATCCCTGCGCCATGCCGATGCGTTCAAGCAGCTCCGCCGCCTGCACGGCGGTCCCTCCGGTAAATTCCAGCCCGCGGCGGGCACGGTCAAACAACCCCTGCAATTCACCCAGTTCAGGCAGCGTCTCGCGCAGCGCCAGCAACGTAGCGCCGTCGAATTGAAGCACAACGTCACGGCCTTGCAGGTGCTCCCCCGGCGTCAGATCGCCCATCCAGTCATGGGGTAAATCAGGGCCGATCAACGCCACATGGCCAGGGCCGAAGGCGCCGATGTAATCGCCCGCGACCAGTTTGCCGCTGCCTTTGCGGATCAGATGAATCTCGTATTCGGGATGATGATTCCAGCGCGCGAGCGCATAGGGATAGTCGTGCTCGTACCAGCGAAAACTCTGCTGGGGCGCCGGCAGGATGATTTCCAGCTCGGCAGGCAACTGCTCGAATAAGGCGGTTCGGCTTGCAGGCATGGTCTGGCCCTTTTTTGTCATTGTTGGCGCATGCATCACCGCACCATACGCGCAGTGCATTCCCCTGCTCCACCTCGCCTGTCACTGCGGGCTGATACTTTTTTAGCCTGCTCCACGACAGCTCTGCACGGTTAAAAAAGCATCAGTGGCACGTCCTCGGTGTGTTTGTTTGCAGGCAGTGCAAGCTGCTGTAATCGACACGCCACTGCCCCGAAGTGTCACTTCAGATCGCCCGGCAGTGCTCAAAAACAACAATAACGATTCCGCGCCACCGGCGTGGAGTGGAGATCACCATGAAGATCACGCATCACGCGCTGCTGCTGTCTGCCGGTCTGTCCCTGGTTGGCATCAGTCACGCCGCCGAGACGATCACCATCGCCACCGTCAATAACAACGACATGATCCGCATGCAGCGGCTCTCCAAGGTATTCGAAGAGCAGCATCCGGACATCAAGCTCAACTGGGTGGTGCTCGAAGAAAACGTCCTGCGCCAGCGGCTGACCACCGACATCGCCACCCAGGGCGGCCAGTTCGATGTGTTGACCATTGGCACCTACGAGACGCCGTTATGGGGGGCAAAAGGCTGGCTCGAACCGATGAAGGACCTGGCCGCCAGCTACGACCTCGACGACATCATTCCTTCCGTGCGCCAGGGCCTGTCGGTCAACGACACCCTGTATGCCTTGCCTTTCTATGGCGAGAGCACGGTGACCTACTACCGCACCGACCTGTTCAAGCAAGCCGGGCTAAGCATGCCCGAGCACCCGACCTGGACCCAGCTCGGCGAGTTTGCCGCCAAGCTGCATCACCCGGACCAGGGCCAGTACGGCATGTGCCTGCGGGGCAAGGCCGGCTGGGGCGAGAACATGGCCTTGCTGACCACCATGGCCAACGCCTTTGGCGCCCGCTGGTTTGACGAACAGTGGCAACCCGAGTTGACCAGCCCCGAGTGGAAAGCCGCCGCCAACTTCTACGTCAACACCCTCAAAAACTACGGGCCACCCGGCGTCTCCAGTAACGGTTTCAATGAAACCCTGGCGTTGTTCAACAGCGGCAAATGCGCGATCTGGGTCGATGCCAGCGTGGCAGGATCGTTCACCACCGACAAGGAACAGAGCAGGGTCGTGGACAGCGTGGGTTTCGCCCCCGCACCGGTTGAAGTGACCGACAAGGGGTCGTCCTGGCTGTACGCCTGGTCCCTGGCAATCCCGGCGACCTCCAAACACAAAGACGCCGCCAAGGCCTTCACCACGTGGGCCACCTCCAAAGAATACATCCAGCTGGTCGCGCAGAAGGATGGCATCACCAACGTGCCGCCTGGCACCCGCACTTCCACCTACAGCGACGCCTATCTCAAGGCTGCGCCGTTCGCCAAAGTGACTTTGGAGATGATGAAGCACGCCGATCCGGCGCATCCCTCGGCCAAGCCGGTGCCCTATGTCGGCATCCAGTACGTGACCATCCCGGAGTTCCAGGCCATCGGCACGTCCGTGGGCAAGCTCCTCTCGGCCGCGCTCACCGGCCAGACCTCCGTCGATCAAGCCCTGGCGGCAGCGCAGTCGACGACCGAGCGGGAAATGAAGCGCGCCGGTTACCCAAAGCAATAAACGCCCTGCCGGCAGGCCTCTGCCGCCTCTCTCTGCATGACGGATGACTCTTTCAATGAAACGACTCGAAGGTAAAAGCGCACTGATCACAGGCTCGGCCCGAGGCATCGGACGGGCCTACGCCGAAGCCTACATTCGCGAAGGCGCGACGGTGGCCATCGCCGACATCAACCTGGAGCGCGCGACCCAAACGGCCAGCGAACTGGGCGCCAGGGCCTACGCGGTAAGGATGGATGTTACTGATCAATCGTCCATCGACGCCGCCATTGCGGCGGTCGTCGCCACCACGGGCAAGCTGGACATCCTGATCAACAACGCCGCGTTGTTTGATCTGGCGCCCATCACCGAGATCACTCGCGAGAGTTACGAGCGGCTGTTCTCCATCAATGTGGCCGGCACGTTGTTCACCCTTCAGGCGGCAGCAAAGCAGATGATCGCCCAGGGTCATGGCGGCAAGATCATCAACATGGCGAGCCAGGCCGGCCGGCGCGGCGAGGCATTGGTGGGCGTCTACTGCGCGACCAAGGCCGCCGTCATCAGCCTGACTCAATCCGCCGGACTGAACCTGATCAAGCACCGGATCAACGTCAATGCGATCGCTCCGGGCGTCGTTGACGGCGAGCACTGGGATGGCGTGGACGCGCTGTTCGCCAGACACGAGGGCCGGCCGCTGGGCGAGAAGAAACGCCTCGTCGGCGAGGAAGTGCCCTTCGGCCGCATGGGCACCGCCGAAGACCTGACCGGCATGGCCATCTTTCTCGCGTCCACCGAGAGCGATTACGTCGTCGCCCAGACCTACAACGTTGACGGCGGCAACTGGATGAGTTGAGACCGAGGCGTGACCTGCAGGACATCGGTGCGTTGTTTTTGTAACGGCCTTACGCGACACAGTGGAATTGGAGGTGCTGAAACGGGCGTCTTCCTGGCTGAAGCCGATCCCACTGACTGATCGCGTACATCCAGTTATGATTCACCGATCAACGAACAGGGATGCAGGTCACATGGACATCAACGAATCAGAAGCGCCCTCCACCGCCCATGGCCTCGCTGTGGACCCCGACGTGCAATTCGAATGCGTGGGGTGCGGCGCATGCTGTCGTGGCCGCTTCGTCCCTTTGACCCTCGCCGAAGCCGTAACCTGGCTCAAACGCGGGCATTCCGTGGGGATATTGCTGGAGGCGTTCGACGAATCACTCTGGCCTGTCGACTCGCCCGAGTATGCCTACAACGCCGGGCGATCCGCGCCGGTGGCTGGCGGGTCTGGCACGCTGCGAGTGACGGTGATTCTGGCGGCCAACGCGATCCCTGAATGCCCGAACCTTCAAAAGGACGGGCTCTGCTCGGTGTACCTGGAGCGGCCGATGGTGTGCCGGATCTACCCGATGGAGATCAGCCCTTTCATTGAGCTAAAACCCCAGGCCAAGGACTGTCCGCCCGAAAGCTGGCAGCAAGGCAGTCTGCTGGCGTCGGATCAGGGGCTGGCCATGCTGGTCCAGCAATCACGCCAGACCGACCGCGAGGATGCCCATGACAAAGTCGCGTTGTGCGAAAGCCTGGGCCTGACCGTTGCCGGCTGGAAAGGCAACGGCCTGGTCATTTACCAGCCCTCGGTGGAAACGTTGCTTGCCGCCTGCGAGAGGTCCGAAGTCAGCCCCAGCCCGGCGGCTCAACCCTGGCAGATCAAGGCAGAAGACCCGGAGCTGAGGGCGTATCTGCACGCCCAATCCCTGCCACTGGCCGACTCACCGAGCGACGCTTACATCTTCCACCCAATGGCGCGCTGACCGCCTCCCTGCTGAAACGCTTGCCGCTTCAGCCTATAACCCGCGCATACACCGACCGGTCCACATTGCCGCCGGACAGAATGACCCCGACCGTTTTCCCTGCCATGGCCCGGCGCTCCTGAATGAGCGCCGCCAGTGCCGCGGCGCCCGCACCCTCCGCGAGGTTGTGGGTGTCGGTGTAATAAACGCGCATGGCCTCGGCGATTTCTTCTTCGCTGACGGCGACGATGCGCTGCGCCCCTGATCGATAGATGGCAAAGGCCGCAGGAATGGGTCTGCGCACGGCGAGGCCGTCGGCAAAGGTGTTCGCCGATGGGGTTTGCAAAATGGTGCCTTCCTCGAACGACCACTTGGCGGCCGCCGCCTCGGTGGAGACCACGCCAACCACCTTCGTCTTCAGGCCCAGCGCGTCGCGGGCGGCAATCACGCCGCAAATCCCGGAGCCACAGCCGATGGGCACATAAACGGTGTCCAGATCCGGCGCGGCCATGAACAACTCCAGCGCATACGTGGCCACGCCCTTGAGCAACTCGATGTGAAAGGGCGGAACCAGGTAGTGCCCATGCAGATCCGCCAGCCGCGCCGCATCTTCCTGGGCCTCGTCGAAATCCCGGCCACATTCGATCACGGTACCGCCGAGGGCGCGCATGGCGTTGTTCTTTTCCGGCGAATTGCCTTCAGGCACCACGATCAACGCACTCAAGCCCAAGGCAGTGGCGGCCAGGGCCAGGCTTTGGCCATGATTGCCCCGGGTGGCGGTGACGATGCCGTTGACGCTCGGGTACGTGCGTTTTAGCCAGTGCATGAAGGTAATCCCCCCGCGCACCTTGAACGCACCGGTGGGCGTGTGGTTTTCATGTTTGACCCACACCGCGCTGTTCAGCCGCTCGGCCAGCAACGGCCAGGCGTATTGAGCGGTCGGCGGCATGACCGCGTACACCTGGCGCGCAGCCTGTTCGATATCGTCGCGGGTCAGTCCGTGCATGGGGGATCTCCTCGGAAATGTGGCCCAGTCTAGGCAGAGGCTCGCCGCGCCGGCTTTCAAAAAACTGACCTGACTTTTGCCCGCTCGCTTCATTACTATGACTGCCATGAGCCCGACAAAACGCCCACCTCACCCGCTCCCGTCTGAACCGGTTCGCCGTGTCGAGGCGGGCCCGTGGATGATCGAATTGCTCCCCGCCGCCCGCTACGAAACCCGCTACGTGGCGACGCAGGCGGCGATCGGCTTTGCTTTCGAAAGCCAGCGCGGCGTTCACGCCATCGGCAGCGACCGGGTGCAGCCCTTCGACGCAGTGCCTAACGGCCTGGCGTTCGTGCCTGCCGGTTGCGACGTGTTGTCGGAGTCGCCCACGGGCGGCGAATACCTGCGGCTGCTGCGCACGGACGGGCTGGCGCTGACAGGCAACCACGCTTTCAACAACCGCATTGATGCCCAGGCGATCGCCCTCGCCATGAGGATGCGCGCGGGGTTGTTGCAGGCCTCGGCGGCGGATGACTGGGAGGGCTGGGCGCTGGCTTTGGCCGACCGGATCGAGGGCAGAAACACCTTCGAAGCGCCGCTGCCAGGCACGATAAACGGCAGCCGGATGCGCAGGCTGGATGAGTTCATCGACGCCGGCATCGACGGGCCGTTGGGGGTTCAGGCGATGGCGCAGATGCTGGGGTTGTCAGAGGGTTACTTCATGCGGGCCTTCAAAAACACCACGGGTAAAAGCCCCCACAGTTATCTGATCGACCGACGCCTGGCCAAGGCCCGAACCCTGATGCTTGAGCCTGCGGCGAGACTGGCCGAGATCGCCCTCTGCTGCGGCTTCAGTTCCCAGGCCCATATGGCGACGGCCTTTCGGCTGCGCATGGGCATCAGCCCGGCGAAGCTGCGCAGTCAGTTGTCGCCGTAACGCCTCACGCGTCACCAACCGTGTCGTTGCAGTACCGCCTTGATGACGGGATGACGATCAACAACCCCGAGAGAGGCGTAAAACTCGGGGCGCGATCGCCCCAGATGTTCCCGCGCCCCACTCCACTGGCTGACCACGCTGGCAAGGATTTCGACAGCGCCGGGCGCATGGGGATGCCAGGCAACCGGGTTGTAAAACACATCGCTAAAAACGTCCCACTGGCTGCGGAGTTTGCTCCGGGCGCCTGCGACCAATCGGTCTAATTGATCAGGATCGGCGTCTGGCAGCCAGCGTTCCGGGTAGTCGATCAGCCCGATGGACGCGTAGCAGTTGGTGGTGATGTACGCCAGTGCGCGGAGTTGTTGAGCGCGTTCAAGGGCTTCGTGAGATATCAGGCCCGACGACGGAAACTCGAGACCCAGGTGGATGAGGATGGCCGCGCTTTCGGTGAGCACGGCGCCGTCAGGAACGACCAGGGTCGGCACTTGCATCAACGGGTTCAGGCGTTTCAGCTCGTTCTGCCCCGCGCCCTCTTCCCAGGCGCTGGCAGCGACAAGTTGATAATCGGCCCCGCACAATGTGAGCGCGATCTCGATGGCTGCCGAGCCGGATCGGTTTGCACCGAATAACGTGAACATCTCGCCGCCCTCCATGGGTTATCCGTTGTTGCCCTGTCGCCGTTGCCATTCATCCGCAACATCACCCAATGTCTTGCGGGTGTCGTTGCGTATCCAGGCCATGAAGTCCCGGTCAAATTTGAACGCCGGGCCGCACTGCTCGGTCAGGAAGCGGCGGACGTTTTGGGTGTTGCGGTAATCCTGCGTGACAGCGGTGTCTCTGGAAAGGGGCTCGCTGTGCCAGTCAAACGCCATGGGGCAACTCCGTCAGGGGGTGAAGGTGAAGGCAGGACCGGTTTTAGCCGGGGCGGCGAACGCGCGAAAGCGCACACCCGCGTCGCCCATGCCTGCCTCTTTTTCCAGCTTGAGACATCTCAGTGGGTGGATCCCGCGCTCAGCGTAGTACAGGATTTTGCGGTTGATCCGCTGTCCAACGCCAAGGTCGCAGGATCAACCCCTCAAAAGCGTCCCGCGCCTGTTCAGACTACGACCCATGTGATTGCCTGGAGACCCGATGATTCTGCACACGCCCCTGACCGATGACGCCGGCTCTGCGCCTCAGCAGGACTGGTTCTCACCCGAGCACCACGCCCGGATCGACGAGATGATTGCCAGGCTCAATACCAGTGATACGCGGGAAAGCGTGTCGCGATACCACGCCATGGCCGAGGGCTATTTGTTGGGACTGCTGGACAGCTATCACGTGAGCGTCGAGCACCACGATGCCGTACGCCAATACCTGCACAACCTGGCCATTGCGCGGTTGAAGGCGGTGAAGCCGAAGCTGCGCAGGTGAGCACCCGCCGCTCAGCCAATGATGATCGTGCCGGCCGCAATGACCACGCACGCAAGGATCTTGCGCACGGTCAGCGACTCGCCCAAAAACAGATACCCGAGCAACGCGGCAAACAGCACGCTGGTTTCACGCAGGGCGGACACTGCGCCCATGGGTGCGAGGGTCATGGCGTAGATGACGATGCCGTAAGCCAGCAAGGACACCACACCTCCGCCCAACGAGGCGACCAAACCGGGCCGGACCGTAAACAGACTGCGCGCGTCCCGCAGACAGATATAAGTGATCGGCATCAGTACGCCCCACATCGCGCACATCCAGACGGTGTAAGCCATCGGCGCGCCGGACAGACGCCCGCCGATCCCGTCCGTCACGCTATAGGCCGCAATGAAGCAACCGGTGCCCAGCGCATAAGGAAGACTGGTCATGTCCAGTTTCCGGCCCTTGAACGCCAGAGAAATGATCCCCGCTGACACCAGTGCAATGCCGACCATCGCGCCGGTTTCCACCACCTCCCCCGCAAATATCGACGCGCATAACGTGATCAGCACCGGCGATGAACCCCGAGAGATCGGATAGGTTTGCCCGAGGTCGCCGCTGCGGTAAGTACGCACCAGAAACAGGTTGTAGCCGACATGCAGCACCGCCGAGAGCACCGCGTAGGGCCAGCTTTCCGGCGCCGGCGCGTCGAAGAACAGTGCCCCTGCACTGCTGACGATGGCCACTGCCACGCACATGATGGTCATCGACCAGAGCTTGTCGCCACCGCCGCGCAGCAAGGCATTCCAGCCAGCATGCAGCAAGGCGGCGAAGAGGATTAACAGGATGATATGAGTAGGCATGGGGCGGATCTTAGTCAGGCCGACCCAGAAAACGGAAGCGAAGTCTGCTCATTCAATCATGAGCAATTCCTCATGCTTCAGTCGTAACTCAGGTTCGCAGCGGTCGACTCCTTGAGCAGCCAGTTGCGAAAGCTCACCACGTGGGGCCGGGTTTCGATACCCTTCGGGCAGACGAAGTAATAGGCCACAGGCGAGGGAAACGGCACATCGAACAACCTGATCAAACTGCCGTCGCGCATTTCTTTTTCCACGTGTCCACTGCGAACGAGGGCGATGCCCTGCCCTAACAAGGCCGCCTCCACGGTCATGTTGGTGTCGGGAAAACGTACGCTTTCCTTGAGCGAGGTCACGCCCAGGCCGATGTTCTGAAACCACACCTCCCACTTCGGCACCAAGTCGGAACCGTCCCGGGCCAACAGCGGATAGCGCAACAATTCGGCGGGCTCCCGGGGCATGCCGAAGCGTTTGAGCAAGTCAGGGCTCGCCACGGGGAAAATGTGTTCCCTGAACATGAATTCCGAGTGCAGCGCCGGGTAGTTGCCGCCACCCAGACGGATCGCGACGTCCGCCTCGCCGCTGGCGAAGTTGATGGCGGTGTCTGTGCTGTCCAGCGTGACGAGGATTTCCGGGTGAAGCTCGGCCAGATTGGGCAAGCGCGGCAACAGCCATTTGAGTGCGTAGGAATAGGTCGTACTGACCTTGAGCCTGACCCGGCCGTTCTCTTCCCGAAGGTCCGCAAGCGTCGCCTCCAGGTTCATGAAAAACGTCCGCACAATCGGCGCCAGGGCGGCACCCGCCGGTGTCAGGCTCAACGTCTTGCCGCGCTGGAACAGCTGCACGCCCCAGATGTCTTCAAGATTTTTTAATTGGTGACTCACCGCACTTTGGGTAACGTGCAGCTCCTCGGACGCGGAGGTGAACGTCCCGTGACGGGTGGCAACTTCGAAGGCGCGCAAGGTGGCGGTGGGTGGCAGGTCTCTCATAACATCGGGCCTCTAGGGGCATGAACGCAGCGGCTCACGCCATGAATGACGGCTCATGGTAGAACATTATTCAGATTGAAAGAGGGAACGACTTTCTTATGACCGGGCAGATCATCTACAGCGTGAAAGGCGAAAGCGACGAACTCAAGGCGGCGGTCGCCAGCGCCCAGGCCACTTTCAAGTTCTTCTGGCGTGAGCTGTCCTGGGAGGCACGCAGAATCGTCAAAAGTCTGGACATGGCGGCGGTCAAAATGTCTTTTGTGCTGGATGCCGACGACCCCGACATCCCCGCCGTCGAAAACATGTGGGTCACTGACATCGAGTTTGACGGGGAGTCCATCAGCGGTGTGCTCATGAACTCACCTCGATGGCTCTCCTCACTGAATGCGTCGGACCCGGTGACGCTGCCGCTGGAAGCCCTCAATGACTGGATGTTTGTCCGCGACGGGCATGTCTACGGGGGCTTCACCGTCGATGCGCTGCGCAGCGAAATGTCCACGGACGCCCGCGAAGCCCATGACCGCGCCTGGGGCCTGGATTTCGGAAAAGCCGGCAGCGTTGAAGTGGTGCCTGCTGAAGAAGGCCAGACGCCACGGCTGCTCTCTCGAAGTCTGGATCTCCCGCAGGACCAGAAGACGCTGGCCGCCCTGGAACGTACCGAGCACCCGATGGCGCTGAACATGCGGGGCAAAGTCGAAGAAGAGTTGGCCCAGCATCCCGAAGCGATCCACGACCTGGACGCCGAGGGGTGGCTGCTCCTGCACCGCGAAGTGCTGGCGGGCAATTACACAGTGGTTCGTGCGCTGCTGCGCCACGGCGCGGACCCGTTGACGGCCAACTTCAACGGCCACACCGCGAAAGCGTTGGCCAGTGTTGCCGGTTGGCCGCGTATCGTGGATCTGCTTGAGGGGAAGGAGTCGGACCACCTTGATCCGGTCAAACGCAAGGAAATCCCTGGCATGCCCTTGGGTCTGGCGCTCATCGCCGCAGCGCTTGCATGGCTCTATTACTTGGTGATCTACCCCATACGCACGGCGGCGGCCGGTCTTGGCAGCCAGATTCAGGGTCCGCTCCAGTTTGCGGCTGCGTTGCTCTTGCTCGGCTGCGGGCTCGCGGCCATGGGCCCCTGGTACTCAAGGCTGCGTCTGCGCACCCCGCGAGCGGGAAATAGCCGCGTGTTGGATCTGGTGGCGATGCTCGGCTTATGGGTGCTCGGCTATGCGCTGTATGACTGTTTGGGCCGCTACCTCATCAGTCATCGTTATTAACGCAGTGCGTGCAGCCAGTGAAATCGAGTATGGACTCCACTGTGGGACCGGCTTTAGCCGGGAAGACGTCAGCTGTCACACCGCAAGCTTGATGGCGTTCAAACTGGCCTCTTCCCGGCTGAAGCCGGTCCACCAAAGCATACGACGCAGTCAGTGAAATCGAGTGTGGACTCCACTGTGGGACCGGCTTTAGCCGGGAAGACGTCAGCTGTCATACCGCAAGATTGATGGCGTTCAAACTGGCCTCTTCCCGGCTGAAGCCAGTCCCACCAAAGCATCCCGTGCAGTCAGTGAAATCGAGTGCGTGTTCCACTGTGGGACCGGCTTTAGCCGGGAAGACGTCAGCTGTCACACCGCAAGCTTGACGGCGTTCAAACTACCCCTTTCCCGGCTGAAGCCGGTCCCAGCAAAGCATCCCGTGCAGTCAGTGAAAAGGCTTACGCATCGTTGAAATCGGCGCCCGTAATCAGGTACTGGGTCGCGGTGGAGTGAACGAAGCAGTGACCGCTTAACGCTTTTCCGCCGTCCACGGCAGCATGCGGCGCAGTGTGTTGTCGCGGACAAAATAATGATGAAAGAGCCCTGCTGCCGCGTGCACGCCGATCAGCCAGTAGCCCAGGTTGCCGGCCCACTCGTGCCAGCCTTTGATTTGTTTGGCCAGATCGGGGTCGACGGCCAGGGGTGACGGGAGGAAGAAGCCGAAGTACGGCATCGGCTTGCCACCCGCCGACAGCATCAGCCAGGCCAGCACCGGGGTCGCGATCATCAGTGCGTAGAGCAGCCCATGAACGAGGTGGGCCATCCCGAGCTGCCAGGTTCGAGGGGCCGGCGTGATCGACGGCGCCTTGTACATCAGTCTGCCCAGCAGACGCAGCCAGACCAGTGCAAATATCGACAGACCAAACATGCCGTGCAGCCCTAGCAACAGCGAGCGCAGTGTGCCGCCCCGGGGCGCGAAGCCCTTAAGCTCGATACAGGCGTAAACGCCGATGAACAGCGCCAGCATCAGCCAGTGCAGGGACATCGACAATCTGGCGTACCGGTGTGGGGTTGAAATCATGGTGGGGCGCTCGCTGAGTGGGGGGATGTTGCTCAATTGCCCCGCACCTTGAGGCCCCTGTCTTAAGGCAGTCTGAAGACGTCGCGCAGATCGCCAGGAAAACCGGGCGCGGCAAATTTCTCACCTTCAGACTTCGTTAAGAATCGACCCAGATACTCCACCCCATCACCACTGGGGAGGAGCCACACCCATGCAGGGTCTGGACTGGAATAACCGATTACCACCGAACTCAATGCCGTCCGGTGCGCTGCCTCTGGACTTCCTGCCTATGGGATTCGGCACTGCGCAATCACCGGCCCTCTCGCTCAATCGTGCGCTGTCCCAGGAGCCACTGCGCGACGCCTACGAGACGTTCATCCAGCAGCGCTTTCGCCAGGCGCACAACGCCGAGATCCGTAGCTTCATGCCGGAGTTGTTCGGACTCCACGACAACACCGGCACGCTGTGCGCCGTGGCCGGCGTGCGTGTCGCCACCTCCGGCGCACTGTTCCTGGAGAACTATCTGGATCAGCCTGTCGAGCAGATGATCGAAGCCAGCGCCGGCAGGCCCGTGGACCGTCAGGGCATCGTCGAAGTGGGCAACCTCGCCGCCAGCAACCTGGGCAGCGCGCGGCTGAGCATCATCACCGTGACCTGGCTGCTCGCCATGAGCGGTCTGGAATGGGTGGCGTTCACCGGCAACGCCGGGCTGGTGAACAGTTTCAATCGCCTCGGCCTGCGCCCCCTTACCCTTTGCGTTGCCGACCCTCTGCGCCTGGGCGAAGACCGGCACGCCTGGGGCAATTACTACGATTCTCAACCCAGCGTGCACGTCGGCGACATTCGCTCCGGGTTCCTGCACCTGAGCAGCAGCGGCGTATTTGAACGCTTCGGGCTGCCCCTGATCCTGGAGGACAGCTGCCATGTCGCCTGAACTGAGCGGATTCCGCCAGCGCATCGCTGATCTCGCCGCCGCGCAGCCCGATACGTGCGCACTGTGGGGCGATGACCTGAAATTGAGTTATGCCGAACTGGACGCAGAAATCAATCTGCGTCAGGAAAGACTCAAGGACCTCGACGCCAGGGTCGTGGCCCTCGCCCTCGACAACGGTCCGGACCTGCTGATCTGGGACCTGGCGATTCTGTTCGCCGGCCTGGCCTGTGTGACGCTGCCACCGTTTTTCAGCGCCGCGCAGCGCCTTCATTGCCTGGAGCAGAGCCAGGCGGACGTGGTCATTGCCGATGACGACTACGCCAGTGAACTCGCCACCTCGGCGTTCCGTCATGACGGGGGGTTCTGGTTGCGCGTGAACCCTCAGCCGTCGCCCCTGCCGGTGGGCACGGCGAAGCTCACCTTTACCTCGGGCACGACCGGCACGCCCAAAGGCGTCTGTCTGGACGCTGCCAGCGTGTTGACGGTGGCCATGGAGGTGCAGCGCGCCAGCCAGTCCCGCCAGCCCGCCCACCACCTTTCACTGCTGCCTCTGGCGATTCTGCTGGAAAACGTCGGCTGCTATGCCGCGCTTTACGCCGGCGCGATGCTGAGCCTGCCAAGCCAGCGAACCCTGGGCATTCAAGGGGCCAGCGGCGTGGAGTTGCCGCGTCTGCTGTCAACCTTGGCGGTGCGCCAGCCCCACAGCATGATCCTCGTCCCGCAGCTGTTGCTGTTGCTGGTCAGCGCCTGCGAAATGGGCGCTTTCAACCCGTCATCGCTGCGCTTCATCGCGGTGGGCGGCGCCAAAGTCAGCCATGAACTGTTGCTGCGCGCCGAAACCCTTGGCATTCCGGTGTACGAAGGCTACGGCCTGTCCGAGTGCGCGTCGGTCGTCGCCCTCAACCGCCCCGACGCCAATCATCCCGGCAGCGTTGGCAAACCGCTGCCCCATGTGCAGATACGCCTGGCCGAGGACGGTGAAGTCCTGATTGGCGGGTCGCGGATGCTGGGCTATCTCGGCGACGCGGAACCCACCCCGCAGTGGTGGCCGAGCGGTGATCTCGGCGAGTTTGACGCCAACGGCTACCTCTATCTTCACGGGCGCAAGAAGCATCAGTTCGTGACCAGTTACGGTCGCAACGTCAACCCTGAGTGGGTCGAGGCCGAACTGACCCAGCGCGGTCTGATCGCTCAGGCATTCGTCTACGGCGAAGCCCTGCCGCGCAACCATGCGTTGCTGTGGCCACTGCGCCCGGACGCCACCGACTCGCACCTGCACAGCGCTGTCGAGCAGGCCAATCAGGCGCTGCCGGACTACGCACGCGTCCACACCTGGACGCGACTGGACCAGCCTTTCACCGCCGCCAACGGCATGGCCACCGCCAACGGCCGACCCCGGCGCGACGCCATCCTGGCGAATTATCGACATCTGTTCACTGAGCCCACGCGAGCAAAGGACCTTCAATCATGAGTTTTTTCGAAACCCTGCAAGACGCCACCCGCACCGAGCGCGAGACCTTGTTCAATCTGCCTGTTATCCATCAGGCGCTGCACGGTGAGGTCTCGCTGGAGAGCTATCGCGCCTTCCTGACTCAGGCGTATTACCACGTGCGCCATACCGTGCCGTTGATGATGGCCTGTGGCGCGCGGCTGCCTTCGCGGCTGGAATGGCTGCGTGGCGCGGTGTGCGAGTACATCGAAGACGAATACGGCCACGAGCAGTGGATCCTCAACGACGTGCGCGCCTGTGGCGGCGATGCCGATGCCGTGCGCGACGGTACGCCCGGCCTGCCCATCGAGCTCATGGTCGCCTACCTCTACGATCTCATCGCCCGGGGCAATCCGGTGGGACTGTTCGGCATGGTCAACGTGCTGGAAGGCACCAGCATCGCCTTGGCGACCCATGCCGCCGGCAGCATTCAGCAGCGCTTGGCACTCCCGGCCACTGCGTTCAGTTACCTGAGCTCCCATGGCAGCCTCGATGTCGGCCACATGGAGACCTATCGCAAGCTGATGGACCGTCTTGAAGATCCGGAGGATCAGGCGGCCGTGATCAAGGCCTCGAAAGTGGTCTACGGGTTGTACACCGACATGTTTCGTCAGTTGCCCCTCGCCCAGGCTGCACCGGTGAAGGAGCACGACCATGCGTCTGTCTGAAGCGCGAGTGGTGCTGACCGGCGCCAGTGGCGGTATCGGCATGGCCATTGCCGAGGCGCTGTGCAGCCATGGCGCCGAAGTGCTCGCCGTCTGCCGCCATCAGGAGCCGCTGTTGCCGTTGCAACAGCAGTACCCGCATCTCTTGCACTGGGTAAAGGCCGATCTGACCACCGCCGAAGGTCGTCAGCATGTGCTGATGACGGCACAGGCGATGGAAGGGGTTAACCTGCTGATCAACGCCGCCGGCGTCAATCATTTCGCCATGCTGGAGCAACTGCCGGGGCACGAGATCGATTCGATGCTCGATATCAACCTGAATGCGCCCATCCAGCTCACCGGCCTGCTGTTGCCGCTGCTGCGCCAGCCCGGCCGTGCCATGGTGGTGAACGTCGGTTCGACCTATGGTTCGATCGGTTATGCCGGCTATGCCACGTACTGCGCGAGCAAGTTTGCGCTGCGGGGGTTTTCCGAAGCGTTGCGCCGCGAGCTGGCGGATACGCGGATCGGCGTGCTGTATGTCGCCCCTCGTGCGACCCGCACCACAATGAACAGCCCCGCCGCGCGCGCCCTCAACTCTGCCCTGAAAACCGCCGAGGACGATCCGCAAACAGTCGCCGCCGCGGTTATCCGCGCCATTGTCGGCAATCAGCGCGAGCTTTATATGGGCTGGCCTGAGCAGTTCTTCGTCCGCCTCAACAGTCTGCTGCCCGCCGTCGTGGACCGTGGACTGCGCAAACACCTGCCCCTCATTCGCCGATTCAGCAGCGCCACTCACGAAAAGAGCACCAAGCCATGAAACGTCTACTCGTCGTACTGCTCGCCACCCTCGCCTTGCCCGTGTGGGCTCTGGATGCACCTGACCAGCAACGCCTGACCGGGATTCAGCAGGAGTGGGCGCGAATTCAATATCAGTTGCCGGAAGATCAGCGCGTCGCGGCATTCGAACAGTTGGCCGCCAAGTCCTCTGCCTTCACGCAGCAGCGTCCCGCCGTCGCCGAGGCCTGGATATGGTCGGGCATCGTCACCAGCAGTTGGGCCGGTGCCCAGGGCGGGCTCGGTGCATTGAGCAAGGTGAAAACAGCGAAGGCCGATCTTGAAAAAGCCATGACGCTGGCCCCCAATGCCTTGCAGGGCTCCGCCTACGCCAGCCTGGCTGCGCTGTACGACCGCGTGCCCGGGTGGCCGATCGGTTTCGGCGATCCGGATAAGGCCCAAGGTCTGCTGGAGCAGGCGTTGAAACTCAATCCCGACGGGATCGATCCGCTGTACTTCTGGGGCGATCATCTCTACCGCCAGGGCCACTATGCTCAGGCGAAGGCAGCGCTGGAAAAAGCCTTGCTCGCTGCGCCGCGGCCTGGTCGCGAAGTGGCAGACAGTGGACGCCGCAAAGATATCCAGCTATTGCTGGTGGACGTAAACAAAAAACTGAAATGACGGAGCATTCATGCGTTTGCTGTTGGTGGAAGACGATGTTGCCCTCGGTGAGGGCATTCATCAGGCGTTGACTCGCGAAGGCTACACGGTGGACTGGGTGAAAGATGGCGCCAGCGCCCTCCATGCGCTGTTGAGCGAAGTGTTCGATCTGGCCATTCTCGATCTCGGCTTGCCCAGGCTGGACGGCCTGGCGGTGTTGCGGCGCCTGCGTGAAAGTGGCTCGGCCCTGCCGGTGCTGATCCTGACGGCACGGGACGCCACCGAGGACCGCATCGCCGGCCTCGATGCGGGGGCCGACGATTACCTGATAAAGCCCTTCGACCTGTCCGAACTCAAGGCCCGCCTGCGGGCGTTGTTGCGCCGCAGTGCCGGGCGCGCGCGGGTCATGATCGAGCACGCGGGCATCCGCCTGGACCCGACCACCCAGCAAGTCACTTACAAAGCTGAACCCGTCGCCCTTACCCCCAAGGAATACCAGCTGTTGTACGAACTGCTCTCGCCACCGGGCCGGGTGATGACCCGCGAACGCTTGATGCAGTTGTTGTACGGCTGGAACGAAGAAGCAGAGAGCAACACCCTCGAAGTGCACATCCATCACCTGCGCAAGAAGTTTTCCAGCGAGCTGATTCGCACGGTGCGCGGCGTCGGCTACCTGGTGGAGGATCGCCCGTGACGTCGATCCGCCGCCGCACCCTGACCCTGATCCTCGGACTGGTGTTGATCGGGCTGCTGATCCTGACGCTGGTCAACCTCCATGACAGCAACCACGAAATCGCCGAAGTCTATGACGCGCAACTCGCCACCAATGCCAGGTTGCTGCAGGGCGTCATGCGCATGCCCCTGGCGCGGCAAGAGCACGCGCAGCTGTACCAGGCGTTCAATCAGGCATTGGCTCAGGCCGAACCGCGAGTCGACGGCCACCCCTACGAGAGCAAAATCGCCTTTCAGGTCTGGGACCTTCAAGGCCGGCTGCTGGTGCATACCCCCAGCGCGCCGAGCCTGACCCGTGCACCTCAGTACACCGGCTTCAGCGACATCAATGACCTCGGCAAACATGAGTGGCGCACCTTTGTGCTCAGGGATGAGCAGCACGACTTGCTGATCTGGGTCGGCGAGCGCGACGACGTGCGCTCGGACCTGGTCAACCGCATCGTCCGTCACACCGTGATCCCCAACCTGATCGGCAGCCTGCTGCTGATGGGCGCGATCTGGCTGGCCATTGGCTGGGGACTCAAGCCGCTGGCCGATCTGGCCGCCACGCTGCGCGGTCGTCATCCGGGCTCCCTCGAACCCTTGCAACTGGCCCCGCTGCCCAGCGAGCTGGAGCCCATGCAAGCGGCCCTGAACAGACTGCTCGGACAGATTCAGGAGGTGCTGAGCCGTGAGCGGCGCTTCATCGCCGACGCCGCCCATGAAATGCGCACGCCCCTGGCGGTGCTGCGGGTGCATGCGCAAAACGTGCTGGAGGCACACGACGAGGCGCAGCGCAACGAGTCCCTGAGTTACCTCATCGTCGGCGTTGACCGCACGACGCGGCTGGTCAATCAGCTGCTGACCGTGGCGCGGATGGAACCCGGTGCAGGCCCCGTTGTGACCCGCAATGCCGATCTCGTTGCGGCCGTGCGCGACAGCCTGGTGCAAATGACGCCGTGGGTACTGAGCCGGGGGCTGGAATTGGTGTTCGACTGCGATGAGCCTTCCCTGACGGTACGAACGGACTTCGCCGCCATCGACATCGCCCTGCAAAACCTGGTGACCAATGCGGTCAACTTTTCGCCTTCAGGCGGTCAGGTGATGGTCACTCTGAGCTTGAGACACCCCTATTTCGAACTAAGCGTTGCCGACGAGGGGCCGGGCATCGACGAGGCCGAGCGGGAGCGCCTGTTCGAGCGCTTTTACAGCCGCGGCAACGATCAGGGCGTCGGGCTGGGCCTGACCATCGTGCAAACCATTGCACGGCGCCTGGGCGGGGAAATCATCATGGAGAACCGTCCCGGGAAAGGCTTGCGCGCGACACTATGTGCGCCAGCGAACAGACAGCCCTGAGAAAGCGTACTCACACTGTCGTGGTCTGAACGCTTCGTTCACCAGGGCACATCAGTGCCGGCGCTCCGCTGCGCACACTGCCCAATACGGTGCGTTCGCCGGGGTGCAAGTCATTTCAGGGAAACTAATGACGAGCACATGGACACGCACCAAACAGGCGATCTCCCGGGTCAGGCTTGCGGGTCGGGCCGGGCCCCATCCAAAGCTTGCGTTCGCCTACGAACGGCTGCTGCGCGCCGAACTCTTCAACGCCGACCAGATGGCCAGCCACGGAATTGACCTGGCCACCCGGCATCAGCTCGGTGCAGTGAACACGCGGGATTTCCTGCTGGGCAGGCTGGACGACAACGAAGCGTTGCTCAAACAAAGCTGCAGCGCGCCCTGCTGTCTTTCATGGCAGGCGCCGCCTGTTCGGCCATCATGGTCAACTACTCCCGCCGCAGACGCCTGCACAGCGCCTTCGCCCTGCCTCTGTTGTTCGAGGCGTTTTTGCTCCTGTGCTTCGGTTTTCTGGGTCCCAGGCTGGCGGCAGTGGACGGACTGATCGTCTCCCTCACCGTCATGCTGCTGTGCTTCATCATGGGCCTGCAAAATGCCTTGATCACCAAGGTGTCCAAGGCCGAAATCAGAACGACCCACGTCACGGGCATCATCACTGATATCGGTATTGAACTCGGCAAGCTCTTCTATTGGAACGGCTCCACACCGCCCGGGCAACCACGCGTGCTGGCGAACCGGGGGCGCCTGAAACTATTGACCGCGCTGGCCTTGAGCTTTTTCGCCGGCGGTGTAGTGGGTGCGTACGGCTTTAAGCACGTGGGGTACACCGCTACCGTGGCCCTCTCCCTGGTGCTTGGCGTGCTGGCGGTCGTGCCTGCGCTGGACGATGTGCGCCGCTATGTCCGCCGTGCAGGGCGCGGGTGACTTGTCGACAGAGGTTCGGAGAGCATCGACATGCCACGCGAAGCACCCGAACGGTTGCCAACAACTTCTACAAGTGAGTACGCACGTCGTCCTGATCAAATAAAACAGTGCCAGTCTCGCCGAACCTACAGCGAGCTCACCTCCGGATTCAACCGCTCAAGCACCTGCCTGCTATTGCCGCCGCCGAACAGACTCATCAGGTCCATGACCCGGACCGGGTCTTTGGGGTCGACGCTCAGCTGGATGCCGTCGTTTTTGCCTTTGAACAGTTTAACCATCAGTTCGCAGCCATCACTGAGCATCGGGGCTTTTACCCGCATCCCGCTTTCACAGTTTTTCTGCCAGCTATCCAGGCTTTTCTCGAACCAGGCCTGGCGCTGTTTGTCCGCGCTGCCGGCAGTCGGGTCCAAAGGCGTGGCGTAGCGTTGTTCGAGCAATGCGCTACGTTTGACCATGCCCTTGTCCTTGAAACTGACGTTCAATTCGCTCAATTCAGCTCGGGCGAATGCGGCCTGCATGCCTTGTGCTGCACCGCCGAGCAATCCATAGACGGCCATTTCACCACCGCGCTGCAAGTCGGTGATCGTACGGTGAAGGTCCTTGACGTTATCCATGCGATAGCTGGCGCTGAAGGTGAACAGGTCTGGCATGTCCACAAAGGTTTCACCCGTGGCAAGAGTGGCATCGTCATCCAGGTCCAGGAACAGCATGAGGTCGAACGGTTTGAGCTCGCTGCGGCCGCTGCTTAATAACGGGCCAAAATTATTCATGCCCCTTGAACCACCGCCCATCCCTATCAGGCCGGCCATTCCGCCCAGGTCCTGCAAGCTTTGCAAAGAGCTGTTGGAAGCCTGTATGCCGCTGGCTTCGATGCGCACACGACTGCGGCTATCATTGTTGATCAGGTCGGTCACGATGACTTTATCGGCGCGCAGACCGCCCGCCTTGCCCTCTCCAAACTCGACACCTTTGATCACGACCTTGCCACCAAAGGGTGAGGAACTTACGGACGCCCAGCTGACGGTGCCATTGAGATGGTTGTCATACACGAAGTCATCCAGACGCTTCTGTGCCTGTTTGCTGGCATAGGCGCACAAGCCAAAGTAGCCCGCGGCGAGTATCGCCACAGCCGCAGCGGGGATAAGCAGTTTCTTCTGGATCATTGCACATCCCCCTGAATGTTCCGGTCAGGCCAGGCCTGCTTGAATACCTGGCGCGCCGCGTCGGGCGTCCAGCTGTCGTCACCCAATTGCATGCGCATTATTTTCAGTGGATCACGCAAATCTGTGCAGCCGTCTTCGGTGCAGGCCTGGAGGTACGTGACTGCCACGAGTGTCAACGGCAGGTCTTCGCTGTCTCGCTTGACCGGGTCCACAGTGACCTCGCCTTTGGCCAGGAACCAGCCTTTCTCAGGCTTCAGGTTGGGGCCAACAATATTCAGTTGGGATTCGTAGGGATAATCGGTTTCCCAGCGCTCATCCGTCTTGCCGACTATGTGCACGATCTGGCTGTAAGCGGCTTTGCCGCCGGCCACCAGCCGCGCATAGCTTCCCCCGGAAGTGGGCGCGTAGCTGACGTCGGACAGCAGTCGAGAGCGGATGTGGTTAGCGTCGCTGCTCTCGCTCTTCAACTGGGCAAATTGTTGAAGCTGGGTCTGGGCCTGATAGCCGGCTTGCTCAAGTTTCCTCTGCTCTTCGTACTGGCGCTGACGGTCGGCCACGCGTTTTTCTTCGGCGACCTGCGCTTCATGCCTGAACAGGTAGTTGTTGGCGTTTTGTGGGTTGAATTGCCAGCTTTTGGTGTTCCAGTTGCGGCTTATGCTGATCTCATAGAACCAGCTGTCGCGGTCATTCTTGAACAGGCCTTGGGGTACATCCCGAACGCCGATGAAGCTGACGTTCTGGGTTTTTGGCTGGATCTGGTCCAAGGCGCCCAAGGCGGTGAATACAGTGGTTTTAATGGTTTCAAGCTGGCGAAAAAGCTCTTGGTTTTCGGTCAGAGCCACCAACGCCGGGCTGCGAGTATCCCAATAGCCACTCCAGCTGTAAGACGCTCGCAGCAAGTAATGTATGCCGCTGGCCGGGTCGCTGGTGAGCAGCATCAGGGCGTTTTTCTGGTTATCAAATCCTACGATCGGGAGTTGCGGCGCTTGTTTGTTGAAAGGGATGCCTTGATGAAAACTGCCCTCATATTCTTTCAGTTTCACGCCGTCTGCGCGCAGCAACACCACTCCCCCCTCACCGGCAGCGTAGCCGTCGGAACCGCAGGTTACACCGGTGGATTTTGCACTCACGAAGCGAGTGTCACCGTCCGGCTTGTAGGTGGTACGAAACAGGCAACCGTTCTGATCCTTGAGCTCGAAGAAAAAGGACGCGGCCTTGATCGCATCGGCCTCGCTCGGCGGTGTCCAGCCAGATACCGCAAAAGCCGGCGACACGGGAGTGATCGTTTTGGGCGCAGGTGACTGCGCAACGGGCGCCGACTCAGGCGGTTGTGGAACTGCAGCAACGGGTGCAGGAACAGGTGGCGGGACTGGGTCTGCAGCCACAATGGGTGCAGGAGCAGGCGGTGGTACGGGATCTGCAGCCATAGCGGGGACAGGAACAGCAGCAGGCGGCGGGGCTGGATCCGCCGCCGGTGCAGGAACAGGCGGCACAGGTGCCGGCCTTGGCTCGGAGACAGGCGCAGCGGCAACCTCGGCTACCGGCCCGGCCGGCACGTCGGCCACGACGACATGGCTGGACCATTCCTCCGCCTTGGCAGCCACCCCAGTGGCAGCCGGCTGGCCTTGGGCGTTGTAGCTTTTCCAGGTCACGGTGGCAGCACTCGGGCACTGGCTGACAAGCAGACCGCCGAGTTTGGGCAGCAGGCGCGCCACCGCCTCGTTGTCCGGTTTGCCTGCGAAGGCAAAACGCAGCGCCAGGGGATTTGTGCACCACGGCTGATTGTCGGCATGGTCCACGAATACCTCGACGTTCTCGCCCTTGGAAAAGGCCAGCCGGTAGGCAGCAGCATGGGCATTCGGACACACGGCAAGGGCCAATAGGGTCAGTGGCAACAGTTTGCTTACGCTTTTCATCAAATCAGTTCCCAAGCGCCGTCACCCGCCTGGCAGGCCTTGACGGTTTGCTTCTCGGCCTGACTGTCCTTGGCTTTCACGTCGTAGGTGATGGTGCGACAGGTGGTTTGCGCGGTCAGTTTGTCTTCCACCGGTTTGGCATCGATGGCGTCAAGGTCGACGCCTTGTTTCGCCGCGCTGGCAGTGTCGAGGTTGTCCAGGTCAGTGGCGCTGTCGCCGGAGCCTTGGGTGGCAGCACTGCTGGCAACCGACATGGGCTTGGGCGCAACGGCTTCCACCAGTGGGGCATACACGTAGCCAACGGTCACGCCACGGCGGCCAACCATGATCCAGTCATTGTGGGTGCGGCCCATGGCGGTGAACGTCGAACTCGGCGGTAACCCACCCACTTTTTCGGCGCTGCTGTCCGGGGCGCTACGCAAGTTGGCCGACTTGATGGTGCGGTAGGGTTTATTGATCACGGTCATGTCGGTGACCGGCTGGATCTTCGGCAGGCGTTTTACCGCGACCTGCCGCGACTGCGTTTCGGTACTGACCGGGGTGATCTGCGCGCTGCTGCCGCTGTGGTTGGACTGCCAGGTAGCGGCCTGGCCGTCCTGGTTTCTATTGAGTACTTGCTGGGTTTGTGCAGCGAGGGCAAGACGGTCGGTTTCATCCATCTTCGCGCCGATGGTTTTGCCTAATAAGGCGCCGGCCAGGCCACCGATCAACATCGCTGCGGTTCGCCCCCCTCCCGCGCCGATGCGGCTACCAATCAGTACGCCAGCGGCGCCGCCGAGTACGGTGCCAATGTTTTCCTTGTTAGCCCAGTCGGTACCCGACGTGGCGCAACCGGATGAAAAACCAATGCTCAAAACGAGCAACGCGGCAGTGGTCTTTTTTGCCAAACCCATCGCACAGTCCTCTGGAGTTAAGGAGAGATATGCAGGAATGAGTCAGCACGATGTAATCGTTGGTCGGCCTTCATCCCTGAAGAAGTGCGCGGATTACACACAAATTTGAAAAGAGTCACAACCGTTTTTATGGCTGACAGGCGGTTCTGGGGAATAACGGTGGCCTGCAGCTGGAGCAGGAGCCTTTACAACTGCATCAACCAACCGTTGCCCGTTGCCAGGCAACCCTTGCATAGGTATAGGGGGTACCCCTATGCTGCGCTCCGTCTAGCCAAGGGTGTATCCGATGGGCCATATCGCAGCAAACAAAAACGATCTTCTCAAGCGGGTCAAACGCATCGCCGGACAACTCCAGGCCGTCGAACGTGCATTGGAGTCGGATCTCGACTGCGCCAAAACGCTGCACCTTGTTGCCGCCACGCGCGGGGCCCTCAACGGCTTGATGGAGGAAATCATTGAAGACCATGCGCGCGCGCATGTTGCGGATCCTGGTCTCAGCGAAGATGAGCGCAGCAAAGGTGTCGAAGAGCTTCTTGAAGCCATTCGTCGTTATTCCAAGTGAACACATCCAGGCACTCGCTGATGAAAAGCACCCACGTTAACTACCTGCACGATCACGTGTTCCTTGGCTCGGCGCACGATGAGAATGCCAGGCGTACGCTTTGGGTAGTGGCTCTGACGGTGGTCATGATGGTGGCCGAAATCACCGCCGGGTATGTCACGGGCTCGATGGCGTTACTGGCCGATGGTTTTCACATGGCCACCCATGCCGGCGCATTGGGCATCGCGGCGGCGGCCTATGGATACGCCAAACGCAACGCATCCAGTCAGCGCTACAGTTTTGGAACAGGAAAGGTAGGAGATCTGGGCGGATTCGCGTCGGCGCTGATTCTCGGTATGGTTTCCCTGGGGATCGGCGTTGAGTCGGTGATGCGTCTCTTGCAGCCAACCGACGTTCAGTTCGGCACCGCTACCCTCATCGCGATTGCCGGGTTGATTGTCAACATCGTCAGCGCCCTTTTGCTGGGCCATGGGCACAGTCATGGACACGATCATGACCACGACCACGACCAGGAGGGTCATGGCCATCACCATGCCCACCATGGCAACGACAACAATTTAAGATCGGCCTATGTCCACGTCCTCGCAGATGCGCTGACTTCGGTGCTGGCCATCGCTGCACTGCTCGCCGGTCGCTATCTGGGCTGGGTGTGGCTGGATCCGGCCATGGGCATCGTCGGCGCCATCGTTATCGCGCGGTGGGCATGGACCTTGATGGGCGTCACCGCAGGTGTATTGCTCGATCAGACTGACGCGCACGTTGCCGAGGAGATCCGCCAGTTGGTTGAAGAACCGGGAGACGCCACCATCACCGACCTGCACGTCTGGCGGGTTGGACCCCAGGCCCATGCGGCCATCGTCAGCGTGCTTGGCGCAGCCACTGCGAACGCCGACAGCATTCGTGAACGTCTGCAGCCGGTCCATGAAGTCAGGCATCTGACGGTCGAATTTCGGCCAGCCTGATGTAATGCCCCAGCCCTACTCCAAAGGAAATTGCGATGCCACCCGGCAAACGTGAACTGGCGCGAATCGAACGCCGGTTAATAGCCGCGCTGACCGAAGCGTGCGAAACAGCGAAAGGTGAAATCAAAGGCTTCACCTGGCTGACCCACATGGCTGACCTCGACGCGTTGGCTGAAACCCTGAAGGTGGTCTGGGTGTTCGAAACCCTCGCGGACAGAACGCTCGCTCAAGTTGAAGCGAAGGCGCGCATTTTCGAGCTGACGGCCAGCGCGTTGAATGACGCCGGCATCGACCTGAAACTCTCCGATCGCAATGTCCGCCTCGACTCTGAGGAGGAATGCCAGCGCACTCACAGTGGCAACTGGCAACAGCGACTGGTTAAGGGGGGCTGACGGTGGCCAAAGAAATCGAAAACCCCTGCATCTCTGTGTGCCACCTCAGGGGTGATCTGTGTGTGAGTTGTGGCCGGGCCAAGGACGACATCAGAAAGTGGAAACGCATGAAGCGGCCTGAAAAAATGGCGGCGGTGCAAAGGGCGAGTGTGCGTTTGAAGGCGCTGAAACAGGCAACGCCCTTAGTCACACAACAAACCGGCTTACCAACTGGTTCAGGTTGACCGCCAGTTTTGACATTTCACCGCACGCACTCGCCGTCTGGCTGGCGCCCGCCGCGCTCTGCGTTGCCAGCTCGCGAATACTGACCAGATTGCGATCAACCTCGCGCGCAACATGCGACTGCTCCTCAGAGGCGGTGGCGATCAAGAGGACTGACCGCAACCGCTATGTCACCGTGCCTCATCAACGGTTCGAGAAGAACAAGGTGATTGGAATAGACAACGGCACTGTTTTTTACCGGCGTATAAAGCGAGCGCTTTTCATCACTCTCTGGAAAAGACTCACGGTTCGCCAGCGGATCGGTGAATCCCTAGCGATAGCCCGCGAGTTTTAAGGTGAATACGAGATTCCTGCTTTTCGTCAGTGGCTTATAGATTCAACACGCTATCGACTCAGGGTTGGAAACTTGAAGCATCCCGCCGGGAAGCGATCAAGTTGACAGGGAAGCTGTCATTGACTGGCAGTTGCCCCTCAACACGATTTCGGCCTTTGGTTTTAGCGCGATACAGAAGTCGGTCTGCCTCTTCCAGTGCGGCTTTATAACCCTCTTTTCCAAGCGTGTTGATCGCCACGACACCGGAGCTGATGGTGACGTTGCCCAGCGGGCTGGTGGCGTGGGCTATGCGCGCGTTTTCAATGGCCGACCTGACCTTTTCGGCAATGATTAGCGCACCCGCTAAATGTGTTTCAGGCAGCAGGATCACAAACTCTTCACCGCCATACCTTGCCGCCAAATCGCCGGCCCTGTTGATACAGGCCCCGATAATGCCTGCCACCTCGCTCAGGCAGTCGTCCCCCTGAATATGGCCGTAGCGGTCGTTGTATTGTTTGAACCAGTCGATATCCAACAAAATAATGGCGATGAATGAGTTATTGCGATTGGCACGGCCCCATTCCCGTTGCAGGGTCGCGTCGAAACAGCGGCGATTGGCCAGATGCGTCAGGCTGTCGGTCTGGGCAATGACCTCCAGCTCGGTCCTGGCGGTGTTCAGGTCGTTTTCCGCCGTGATGAGGTGCTGGATTTGCCGGTACAACAGGAAGCCCAGCAAAACCAGCGCGAAGATAATCAGAGCGATCGCGGCCATTGACCGGTACGCATAGTCCCACCAAGGCGCGAACACATGCTCGCATGACACGCCAGCGGCGGCGACGATGGGTAATCCGGCCACACGCCGGTAGGCATAGATCCTTTCCACTCCATCCACGACGGACTTGATCAAAGCGTTACCGCTGTCGCTGTAAGGTAGATAAAGGGTGAAAAGATCACCTTTGGCCACATTGGTCGTCATCAGAGCGGTCAGCGTCGGTCGTCGAGCCAGCAGGTCGCCATTGCTCAGGGCAAGGAAAATAACGCCCTTTTCGTCCACGTCCATACGCTTGAAAAATGCCTGGAAATAAGCAACCGGCACCGTCGCCAACGCCACACCTGCAAAGGTACCGTCGGCGGCATTGATACGACGGCTGATAGGGATGACCATGTCTCCCGTGCTGCGACTCTCGACAATGGAGCCAATGTGGATGGACGCATCGGGATTGTCGCGGTGATAGGTGAAGTACGCGCGGTCGCCGTTGTTCAGCGGTGTGCCCTGGGACAAGGAATTGGCGACCCAGTTGCCTTGCGCGTCGTAAATGAATAGCCCCTGGATGCCATCCACGTTCACCACAGCCCGAGCCATCAGCTTCTCGAGTCGAACTTGCTGATCACCATCAACGCCATCGTGCTCCACGCGCTCGACCAGATCGCGCAGCGTGTTGTCTGCTTGTCGTATTGTGTCTTGAGCGAGCTGTTCGGCAGCAAGGACGATATTGGAAACTGAAATTTTGGCAGTAGCGATGCGTTCATTGCGCGACTGATTGATTTGCCAGGCGGTAGCCAGAATCAACGACAGACACACTAAAGCAATGAAACCAATCAGTGCTTTGGTCAGCATTGAAGGGGCAAGCCTGGTCGAGGTTAGGTACAGCGGCTTCATGGGCGCGTCATCAAATTGGCTTGTGCACGCTCTATGCAGCTATCGTACCGTTACGAGCGACTCCGAGTGGATATCCAGAAACGTGCTCGCCAGCGCACTGGATTGTTGGTTTTGCTAAGCCAGCTCACTGTCTTTGATGTTTGCGATAGGCCCTAGCAGTGAGAAGTCAAACTCCTTCAAAGGCTGATTCATCATCAGACGGTTCGGGTAATCAGGATTAGCCAGCGCTCCTTTACCCAGCGCAACGATGTCAGCGCCATCAATGAGAACTTGCTCGGCATGCTGAGGGTTCTCCAGCCCGCCATTGGCGACGATGGCGACCCCTGGAGCATAACGACGAGCCAGGCTGACGAGGCTGGGGCCGCTCTCGCTGAAGGCAGGCTCCCACGCTTTGTGTTCTGTGACATGAATGTACTGGATACCTGCGTCTTCCAGAGATCCAAAAATGGTCTCGGCGGCGGCTTCGCCTTCAGCCCATTTGTGGGCGTAATCGTTGACCTTGCCCTGTGAGATTCGAACACCCACGGGAGCCTCCCCAACAACTGCTCTTACGGCCTTGATCACCTCCAGCGTAAGGGCAACGCGATTGCGCACGCTTGCGCCCCAGCGGTCTGTTCGCTGGTTCGTATAGTCAGTGAGGAATTGATCGAGCAGATAGCCGTTGGCGCCATGAATTTCCACACCGTCGAACCCTGCGCTTGCGACTGCCAGTCTCGCGGCATTGGCGAACCCTTGAATCGCATCGGCGATGTATTCATCGGTCATCACCCTTGGCACGGCGTATTGGCCCTCGCCATAGTAGAACTTCATCTGCTCACCAACAGGACGTATGGCAGAAGGGCCGACGGTCTCGCTCAGGAAACGGTTTCCCTGACTCAAGGCTCCTGCGTGCATCAGTTGCGCGATGATCAGACCTTGATGACGATGTATCCGATTGGTAACGGCTCGCCAGGCCAAGGCTTGTTCAGCATCAGTGATTCCAGGTTGAAACCGATAGCCTTGAGCGAATTTTTGGTCGGTGTAAATCCCTTCAGTGATCACCAGCCCAAAACCGCCTTTGGCGAAGCGTTCGTAGTATCGTCCCATCGCCTCCGAGGCACTGCCATGTTCAGTTGCGCTGACGCGAGTCATCGGTGCAACCGCGAGCCGGTTCTTTAACTTCAGCTCGCCGATGTCGAAAGTGTCCAGGATCTGCTTGCTGGGCGTGTTCATTTGATTAAACCTTCGTTGGCCAGAGATTCATTTCCACGGCCTTATGGTGGGTGACGATATCCCTGATCCGGTGAAGGTATAAGACGGCCAGGGAGATAAGGCGGCGTAACGCTAAGAGATATAATCGATGCAGATTCAGGATGTTGAAGTGTTCGCTGCCGTGGCAACCGCCAGCAGCCTGTCAGGGGCCGCGAGACGACTTGGACTGTCAGCGATGACAGTGTCCCGACGACTAGCCTCTCTGGAAAAGGAATTAGGGGTGCGGCTTGTTCACAGAACGACCCGCTCTGCGTCCCTCACGCCCGAGGGAGAGGTACTGTTACCGTTCGCCAGAAGCATGCTGGAGGCTGACGAGGCAGCGCGGGCCACATTGAAAGCCAATGCCGGGGCGGCAAGCGGCCTACTGAGAGTCACCGCTCCCACCGTGTTCGGCCAGGAAATGATCATGCCGGTGATCCCCCGGCTGCTCGCAGAAAACCCGGCACTGCAGGTTGACCTGACACTCTCCGATCGCATCGTAGACATCGTGGGCCTGGGTATCGACGTCGCTATCCGCATCGCGACACTCAGCGATTCCGGGTTGGTTGCCCGCGCGCTTGCTCCAAACCCACGGGTCATCTGCGCAAGCCCTGGATATCTCGCCAGGCAGGGTACGCCTAGCCACCTTGAAGACCTTAAGCGTCATCAATGCATTGGCCTGCATGGCATGCCGTATTGGCCGTTCGTCCATCAGGGAGAAGAGGTCTCCATCCGTGCCGAGGCATCGTTCTCGGCCAATAGTGTCGAGTCCGTCAGAGCGGCCAGCAAACTGGGACTGGGCCTGGCCATGCTGACTTACTGGGACGTGCGCACCGCGCTCGCGGAGGGCAGTCTGGTTCTCGTCGAGCTGGAAGATGTGGTGCCTGAACAACTTTCCATAACGGCCGTGCTTCCTACTCGTCAGTACGTACCCAACCGCGTGGGCGTACTTCTTGAACATCTTGAACGGGCTCTTAAGTCTGGATGACTCAAGACGATCTGCACCGAATGCAATACGTTCAAACCCCACGAGCGTGCCAGCAAAGGCAACACTGTTTCTAGTCCCGGCGCACACCGCGCAGGTCTGCTAGTCAGCGTTCCTCTTCACACTCCTGGAAGCATTGATCATGAAAACCTACAGTATCGAGAACCACGAAACCAACAACGCACAAATCCCTTCAACGCCTGGGTTCAAGATCATGGCGCTTGGTATCCATGGGGCCTATTTTGCGCTCGCCGTCATTTACTTCTGGTTCGGCGGAATGAAGTTCACGCACTACGAAGCGGTCGGGCTGGTTCCGCTGGTCAGCAACAGCCCGTTTCTGGGCTGGATTTATGGCATTTTCAGCGTCGACACCTTCTCGAGTCTGCTTGGCGTTCTGGAGGTGTCCATCGGTGCACTCATTGCGGGCCGCCTGCTGTCACCCAAGCTGTCATTGATAGGGGGTGCGCTGTCTGCCGGGCTGTTTTTTACCACCTTGAGCTTCATGTTCTCGACCCCCGGCGTGATCGAGCCCGGCCTTGGCTTCCCCGCTATTTCTGTCGCGCCAGGCCAGTTTCTACTCAAAGATATCGGCCTGCTTGCCGCCTCGGTTTTCGTGGCCGGCCATTCGCTGATGGCGCTGGAACGCCGATGAGCCGATGATTGCCCCCGGGATGGCCTGAAGCGGTTCATTGCTGTCAGGTCATCGCCCCATCTTTTACGCCCGCCACCCCGTTGATCCAGTCCCGAGGACTGTAGCCAGTCTTGCGTCGAAACGCGCGAGCAAGTGCAGACGGACTTTCATAACCGACCTCGGCAGCAATCAGAGTGATGGACCGGCCTTCTCGAAGACGCTTCTGCGCCAGGCTGATACGCCAGCTCAATATATAATCGGCGGGCGTCTGCCCGATGGTTGCCCGGAAGTGCACTGCGTAGGCCGCGCGGGACATGTTCGACTCACTCGCCAGTCCCGCAATGGACCACGCCAGATGAGGGGCGTTGTGAATCTGCAAAAGAGAGCGCGACAACCTCGGATCGGCCAGACCCGCGATCATCCCGGTATGCAACTGGTGGTGATCAAGCAGATGTCGAAACAGCAGGATGACCAGCAACTCGAACAACCGATCCAGCGCTGCCTCCCTGCCGCAATGCGAGCCCGCTGCCTCGCTGAACATCCATTTCAGCGTATCGGCCAGCATGGGTAATTCATCCAGGGGCAGCACCAGGCAATCGGGTAATGAAGCCGACAGCGGATTATCGACCCCACCCTCAAACGCCATTGATGCACACAACAACCGGGCGCCCTCGGACTCACCGGCAAACAGTTGATGCCGACTTGGACGCGGCATAAAAATCAGGCTGGGCCGGATCAACAGCAAGTTCTTACGATCGGGCCCCAGCAAGGTAACGCTGCCAGCCTCCAGCAGGTGGATATAGCCAGATCCTTCTGCGCCGTCATAAGACGCCAGACCGCACAGCTTGCCGCTGTAAAACAAGTTCGCACGCACGCCGAACTGCGATAGCAAGGTAGACAAGCGGTCCATGGGCAATCCCTTGGCAGGTAATACAGGTTCGAATCATAACACCCGAGCCATACGCCCTATTGTGGCTCCAGGCACTCAGCGTCCTTGCGAAGCAGGTGGACTTCAGTCACCAGCACAGGCCGAGCAGGAATGTGGATCACTGGGTTCAGGAGACTGAGTGACAGCTGTGGGTCGGCGCCTGTGGCCGCCCTCCCCCAGCGAACCGATAACCCGCCTGTGCACAGCCGCTCCAGGCCAGCGCTGAAGCCTTCGTCATCACCTTCCGCGCGGGCATCTTGAGATGAGGACAAGCTAACCGCCTTCGCTAATGGGATCCATGATGAAGTGCACGTTAGGGGATCCAATTAAGTTAACTATTTATTTATGCAACACGTGCTTCAGATCCACGTTTTTCGGCCGATTAAATTAGATTGCCGAGCTTAATCTGGCTTTAACCGCCGTTGGGTGAGAAGTCAGTCTACATCTGGAGTGAACACGTGACGTTACGTCTAACCTGCAAAGCTATTATTATTGCGCTGTCTTTAGGGTTGTCAAATGTGGCTGTCTGTGAAGATCTTAAAGTCTATAATTTTTCGCCTGTCAATCAATACAACCTTAATCTCTCAGCCAGTTTCTGGAACCCGATCATCCGGTATGTGTCCGAAAAAAGTGGTGTGAATCTCACTCTGAAATTGGGGCGAACATCGTCCGACACGACCAGTTATGTGCTCGCACAAGAAGTTGATTTCGCTTTTACCAATCATCTTTTTAGCCCTGAGCGCGACAAAATGGGCTGGAAGGTATTTGGTCGCCGTGACGCGCCTCCCCTCGAAGGACAAATCGTGGTACCTGCCGATTCGCCTATCCAGAGCCTCGCGGAACTGGACGGCCAGGAAGTCGTGTACCCGGGACCTGAAGCGTTCATTGCTTATAAAGTCACGAGCTCGGAACTGATAAAGAAAGGCATAAATACGTCTACCGTGTTTGCAGGAAACATGGACGGCGCGTTCAGCCAGCTGCTGAGTGGCAAGGCCCAGGCGATGGGGGTGAACTCACAGCTGGTCAGCGGCTACACCGAGAGAGAGGGCAAGTCGTTCCGCGTATTGTGGAATTCGTCCTCGTTCAATGATTTGGCGCTCATGGCCTCACCCAGAGTTTCTCAAAAAGAACTGGCGGCGGTCGCCAGCGCATTTTTCAACATGGAATATGACAGCGTCGGCAGCAAGATTCTTCATGACGCGACTGAGTTAGTGCATGCGCCCGAACCGGTTAAATTCATTCCTGCGACGGAAGCGGATTATGCGTCCTATCGTGATTTTTATAACAGCGCCCCGGCAAACCGCAAGTAATCATTCTCACATCCAGCTGGAGGCTGTTAATGAATTTCTTTAAAAGCCTTGTGCCCAAATCACTGACGTCGCGCATATTGACGATGCTGTCCATTCTGATCCTGGTTTTCCTCACGACGGGGCTGGGGCTTTTTTATAAAAATCAGATGCTTCAGCACATTGAAGAGATACAAGACAGCGCTAACATGCTGATAGAGGTTGCCGCGCAGGCCGTGGAGGAAAGCGTCATCATTGGTGATTACGACACCATCAAAAGGACCCTCGAAAAAACCTTGTCTCGTTCGCCATTCAGGTCGGCCATGTTTATCGACCTGTCGGGTGGGGTTATTCGCCTGCAGGCACCCAGTGCACCATTTGGCAGAGCCCCGGAATGGATAGAGTCGGAAGTCGCTGCACGATTATTCGACGTCAATCGCCCGATCACTATCGGCGGGAAAGATTATGGCGTGATGCGTCTGTCTTTCAATGCCGAGAGGATAGCGGCAGAACTCTATACGTTGGTGGTCCAGGCAACGATCCTCGCACTGGTATTTTTACTGACAAGCCTGGTACTGATGGGGTTCATGATCAAGCGGTCGCTTGCGCATCTGGGCAAGCTTCACTCTTATGAGGCGGAAATCGCTTCAGGCGCAGTGGCCGCAGAAGCCGTGTTGGTCGCCGATGCTCCCATGGAGATCCAGGAGGCGATAAAAGCGGTAAATCGTACGGCAGCGAGTATGCGCAATCACTTTGGCCAGCGCATCGAATCGTTGATGAACACACTGGTTCAGCATAAAAATGCCTTGGACGAGGTTTCAATCGTCTGCGAAGTTTCAGCCTCCGGCCAGATCACCTACGTTAACGAACGATTCGTCACCAGCTCACAGCATTCGCGAACTGAGCTTCTAGAGTTGACGATTGATGAGGTCTGGTCCGGCATGTCTTCAGCCGATCAGCCGTGGCACTGGGCACCTGGAAATGAGGTATGGAACGGTGAGGTCAGGCTGTCTGGCCGGACCGGTACCGATAAGTGGCATCGACGCACTATCATCCCTATCCTCGACGACAGGGGCGGCATTGAAAAATACATCTGCATCGATATCGATATCACTGACCGCAAAGAGTTTGAGGTGGCGATTCTGGATAACGCCAGAAGGCAAAACCTCATCGCCTTGTTTGGCCAGCAGGCATTGACGGAAGAAAACGTCAGCACGCTGGGTGAACTGGCAGCACTGACTGCCGCGCAAGGCTTGAAACTGAGCAAGGCCGCGTTGTTAGTCGTTGATCAGGTAAGTAACGGGGTAATCCTCAACGCCGAGGTTGGCTTGACCCACTTTGACATCCGGAGTGGTTACAACAGTGAATTTCTCGAAGGCACTCCTTCCTCCACGCCGCTTGCCAGGCATCCTGATACGACTGACGCCACGTTCAAATTGCTTTCTGGCGATGCGGTAAAAGCTGACAGCCTCAGAAGCAGCATCGAAGTCGACATATCGTGCAGGGAAGTCTTCAAGGGCATCCTGGGGGTTTATGCCACTACGGACCAGCCCTTTACACGTGAAGACGTCAGCTACATTCAAACACTGGCAAACCTGTTGGCGGCCGCCCTTGAAAGGGATGACGCCAAGAACAAGCTAACCTACCTCGCCGAAAATGATTCACTCACAAATCTGCCCAATCGCTGGTTTCTGAACAATTATCTGCGCGGGGCCATTAGTCGCCAAACGTCAGATGCAATCAGCGTCATTTTCATCGATCTGGACAGATTCAAAACCGTCAACGACACCATGGGCCATTCAGTAGGTGATGAATTGCTTATCCAGGCGAGCCGCCGCCTGGAAGACTACATTGATGAGAACAGCATGGTTGCACGCCTGGGAGGCGATGAATTTTCGATCGTGGTCACCCATCCTGTCTATTCGGAACATCTCATCAAGTCGCTCGCGACCAATGTTGTCGATGCACTGGGCAAACCGTTCAACCTTCGTGGCCAGGATATATTTGTTTCAGCGAGCGTAGGCATCGCTAACTACCCGCTTGATGGGAGTGACGCTGGCGTTATCCTCAAGAATGCGGATACCGCCATGTACAATGCCAAAAAAAGTGGCCGCAATAACTTCAAGTTTTACAACGCCGAGATGAACCAAAGTGCAGTTAAACGCCTGCAGACTGAAACCCTGTTGCGGGGCGCACTTGATCGCGATGAATTCATTCTGCACTTCCAGCCAAAGGTCAGCCTGACCGATGGCAGGATAAGTGGGCTTGAGGCTTTGTTAAGGTGGAATCATCCAACGCTCGGCCTGGTTTCTCCCGCTGATTTCATCCCCATGCTTGAGGACACCGGCCTGATCATTCCGGTGGGCGAATGGGTTATCCGGAAAGTTTGTGAAACCCTGAAAAGCTGGGAAGAGAATCACATCAGAATGGTACCGATCGCCATCAACCTGTCAGCCAGGCAGCTTCAGGTAAAAGGCTTGGCTAAAATCGTCAAGCGCATCCTGGAAGAGTACGGTATCAATCCCGCGCTCTTAGAGTTTGAGCTTACCGAATCCGTGCTAATGATTGACCCCGAGTCGGCCGTTGAAATACTGCGCGATATAAAGTCATACGGCATAAGTCTTTCCGTCGATGACTTCGGAACGGGTTATTCCAGCCTAGCCTACTTGAAGCGATTCCCTATCGACACCCTCAAAATCGATAGAATGTTCATAAAAGACATCATGAGCAACCATGAAGACGCGGCTATTACCCGAGCGGTCATCGTATTGGCGCACGAACTGGACCTGAATGTCATCGCGGAGGGCGTCGAAACATTCGACCAGCTCCAGATGCTTGTCGAACATGGCTGCGATCAAATACAGGGTTATCTTTTCAGTAAGCCCATACCCAGTGATGACTGTGCTGCACTGATTAAGTCGTCACGCAGTTTGGCCGTAAAATTTCCTGAAAATGGTGTTGCGTAGAAATGCGATTTTCAGGTCGTGTTCAGATGGGTATTTCGCCGTGTTCAGGAGTCGGAAAAAAGCCTGCTCTTCTGATCAGCAAATGGCTGAATCTCCGTCGCTGACAAGGTCCGCTATCCAGTCAGCGGCGGCTGCAGGCTACCAGCCTGACATTTTTGCCGAGACCTTTGCGCCGCTTGAATCGGCGCGGTAATCAGGAGCGACGCGCCTGTCATTGCGGGCGGGCAACCCATTGAGGTCGCGGCACAGCGCAGTTATTGGCACACTGTGCCGCATACGCTTCAAACACAGACCGCCTGACCTTTACCTGGACGTCACATGACACCCAACGCTGAACTCTATAACCCTTCCACCGAATATGCCGACAAGCTGATTTCGCGGATTGGACAAACACCTTCGTGGATCGCAAAGCGTATCGGTGTGACTGACAAACGCATCCGCTACATCCTGGATGGCGAAAGAACCGTCAAGGGAGAAACCACGCCCATTCAGATGACCTACACCGAGCAGTTCGCCCTTGAGTGCCTTGTCCAAGAGGCCATAGCCCTCAAGAGATAACCGTTCCGGGCTGCCCCGAGGCTACAGGCCTTCAAGCAGCCCGTCGGCACGAAGCAGATCAACGATCACGTGCTCATCCACCGCATAAACACCCCGCGAAGCCTTCCAGACCAGGTTCTTTTCCTGCAGGGCAATGAGGGCTTGCTGCACGCCCGGCACCTCGACCTTGATGTCGCTTTCGGCAATCCCCGCCTGCTTCATCGCTGCGGCGTACAACGCCATGGTGGGCGCCTCGAAGGGGGCGTAACTTTCGCCCATGCTCCCCATGACGCGAATCACGGCGGACTGAATCGGGGTGAGGCTGTGGAGCACCTTCTTGAGATTCGCGTTCAGTTCATCGGCTTGCGCCCGAACCAGTTCGGCAAAACGCTCACGTACGTTTTCAGGGTCGATGAAAAAGTCAAAGCGGATGGCATCAGCTGCCGCACCGAGCAATTCGGGGCGATAGCCACTTTCTTTGAAGAGCTGGAACACCTCCGCCGGATCAAGCGGTGATGGCAGATCAATGTTGGCGCACAGCCAGTCAATGTAGTTTTGATCAAGCGTCGGGAACGGCACCATCGATGCCCCGAAGAACGCCTGATCCTTGCTGTTGCGCAGCATGGCCAGTTTGTCCCTGTTCGAGCCGGTGCAGACGATGCGCAGGCCATGGTGCCGGGAGCTGTTGAGTTCGTCCCTCGCCGCCTTGAGCGCGAACAGCGCCGCCACCCCCGCCTCGGTTGTAATCGCGTGTTGCGCTTCATCGATCATCAGAACGATGAGCTTCTGCGATTCGTCGGAGAGCGCCACCAGCGCCGTGGTGAGGTCGATGTCTTTGCCGAGGCCGATTTTATCCAGGCTGAAATTCAAACCGCCGACAACCACCTTCTCTATTCCGGAAGACTTGGCCAGCCGTGTGATGAAACCGTCGCTACGGCCAACCGCTTCGCGGATGGCGTCCACGATGACGAGGCCGGGGTCTTTGGTCAGGTCTTGCCAGAGGTCGGCATACAGCACGATCGCCCCCGCTTTTTCCAGCGCGGGGCGCAGGTCTTCACGGGCGAAAGTGGATTTGCCTGTACGCCGGGGCGCAGCCAGGAAGACGCCGGAGCTCGCGGAACTGCCCACGGATATCTGCATGATCAGCTTTGAGAGTCGGGTGGCCAGTTCGGGACGGTGGTAGAAGATTTCAGGCATCGGTAGACCTCAGGCACAGCTATATAGGCAATTATAGAGCGACTATAGACCAATTATAGACAGGTATGAAACATGCTTTTATAGGTGATTATAGACCGACTATAGACTGATTATCGGTAGCCCCGTCTCAGTCGCGCGCCAACCACCGGCGTCCGCTGAACAGTCGGGCGCCGCCGGGCGAAAGCGTTGGGACAAGCCAGGGTATGAGGCGTACCTAATCGATCAAGCCCTGAGCGTCGTAAAACGGGTACGGACCCGGGTAATCGCCAAACACGCCGTTATGGGTGACAAGCCCCTGCTCCGCTTCCCAGCGATGCAGCAGATAGCCCGCCGGCTCAAGGTTGAAGTGCGCCGGGGCGTCGTCGCGCAGGTCCAGCACGATCTGGTGCGAGGTGCCCGGGCAGGTGCAGCTGATGCTGCCTGCAAAGCGTCGTTGCATCGGCCTATGCAGGTGGCCGCACAAAACCCGTTCGACTTGCGGGTGGCGTGCGATGACCTGCTCAAGCGCCGCACCGTTGATGAACGCTTCGCGCTCCATGTGGCCGATCCCGGTGACAAACGGCGGATGGTGCATGATCAACAGGGTCGGCACGTCCGGGCGTCGGCCGAGGACTTCGTCCAGCCAAGCCACCTGACTGTCCAGTACCTGCCCGCCGTGGGCGCCGGGAATGGTTGAGTCCAGACCGATGAGGCGCACCGGGTGCTTCTCGACGACCCAATCCAGGGGTGACCTGGGACAGAGCGGCAGGTAAGCGTGGTCGGCAAATTCGGCCAGCAAGTGCTCGCGGACATCGTGATTACCCGGCACCAGGTAATACCGCATGCTCAGGCGCGCCAGCTCGGGGTGCAGGACGGCGTATTCATCTGGCTGACCGAAGTCCACCAGGTCGCCGCTGATCACCACGATGTCCGGGCGTGGCGTGCTGGCGTTCAGATGATCGACCGCGCGACGCAAGGCGCCAAGGGTGTCGACCACGCCATAGGTGAGCTTATTGCCGGCCTTGAGGTGCAGATCGCTGATCTGCGCGATGAGAAACGGAAGACTCAAAATTGACCTACCCAAAAACAGTGATTACGGGTGCAGGGCAAACAGCGCCTGCGGCTCGATGGACAGGGCGATCAGATCACCCGGGGCATGAATGACGTTGTCGGCGCTGTCGACCAGCAGCGGTTGCGCGGCGCCGACTTCGATCAGCAAGCGGCTTTGCGCGCCCTGAAAAAACTGTCCCAGCAAACGCCCGTGCAGGTGCCCTTCGCCCTTCACCACCCGCAGGTGCTCAGGCCGGCAGTAGACGGTGGACGGCTCACCCGCCTCAATCCACGGCAGTTCGCCGCCACTGACTTTCAGGCCGTTGACGGTGCGGCCTGCCACCGGGAAGGCGTTGAGATTGCCGACGAAACCGGCCACGAAGGGGTTGGCCGGTTGCTGATAGATTTCACGCGGGGTGCCGAGCTGGGCGATGCGCCCTTGCTGCATGACCAGAATCCGGTCGCCCAGGGCCATGGCTTCGCCCTGATCGTGCGTGACGAACACCGAGGTGATGCCGAGGCTGCGCAGCAGTTGATCGAGCTCGCTGCGCAGGCGTTCACGCAGTTGCGCGTCCAGCGCTGCCAGCGGTTCATCGAGCAGCAGAACTTTCGGCCGCGGCGCCAGGGCACGGGCCAGTGCCACCCGCTGCCGTTGTCCGCCCGACAGCTCATGAATGCCGCGTTTGGCGTGTTCCTGCAGGCCGACCAGTTCCAGCAGCTCGGCGCAGCGCTTGTTGCGCTCGGCGACGGCCATACCGCGCACCTTCAGGCCATACACGATGTTGCCTTCCACCGAGAGGTTGGGAAACAGCGCGTAATTCTGAAAGACCATGCCGACGTCGCGGCGCTCGATGGGCAGGCGGGTAACGTCCTGATCGCCGAAAAATACTTGGCCAACGTCCGGCCGTTCCAGTCCGGCAATCATCCGCAGGGTGGTGGTTTTACCGCAACCGGACGGGCCGAGGATCGCCAGGGTCTCCCCCGCCTCGATGGTCAGGTTGAGGTCGTGAACAGCGACGGTGCCGTCGGCGAAAGCCTTGCGGCAGCCGATCAGGCGCAGCGTGGTTCCAGTCATCTTTGCTCTCCACGGGAAAGGCGTGTGCTGATGGCCTGCAACGCCACCAGCAGCGGCACAATCATCAACAGAAATATGAGGGTGTAGGCGCTGGCGACTTCCAGCCGCGCCGAGGCGTAACTGTCCGCCAGACCCACCGGCAGGGTTTTGGTCATGGGCGTGTGGAGCATCCACGTCAGGTTGAATTCGCCCAGGGACAGCGTCACGACCATCAGCACCCCAGCGAGAATGCCTGCCCGGCAGTTGGGCACCACCACGCTGAAGAAGCGTCGCAACGGACCGGCGCCGAGACTGGCAGCGGCCTCTTCCAGCGTCGGCAGATGTTGACGCTGCATCACCGCCATCACCGGCCGCACCAGAAACGGCAGCGTGAACAGCACGTGGCCGACGAGGATGAACAGCCAACTGCTGCGAAAACTGCCGAACTGGCCGTAGGTCAGAAGCAAGGCCAGGGCGCTGGCGAGGCCGGGCATGGCCACCGGCAAGACCATCAACTCCTCGAACGCGCGGCTGAAGCGGTTGTTCATCCGCACCAATGCATACGCGGCCGGGACGCCGATCACGCAGACGCACACCGCGCAGGCCAGGGCCAGTTGCAGGGACAGCCAGACGGTCGGCGAATAGGCCTGCCAGACTTGCGCGATCCAGTCGACGGTCAAGCCGCTGGACACGCCCTGAAAGTAATTGCGCGTCAGCCCGGCCAGCAGCGACATCAGCACCGGCACCAGCATGAAGGCGCAGACCACCAGCGTGAACAGCAGTTGCGCGATGAACAGCGATGGGCGCTTCACAGGACCGTCCTCGACTGCTTGACCATGCGCCGCGCGAGCAGCAACACCGCCCAGGTCAGCGCACCCAACACCACCGACAGCGCCGCCGCGACGGTAAAGTTGGCGTAGTTGGTGAACACGTTGTAGATCGCCACGGGGGTGACGTTCAGCTGGGTGCCGAGGGTGAACGCCGTGCCGAACGCGCCCATGGACGTGGCGAAACAGATTGCGCCGCAGGACACCAGCGCTGGGGCCAGCCCTGGAATGATCACATCACACACCACCCGCCAGTGCCCGGCGCCGAGGGAGTGGGCGGCCTCTTCCAGGCTGCGGTCGAGGCTTTCGCAGGCGGCCATAATCGTGAGGATCACTCGCGGAATCGAGAAATACAGATAGCCGAGGAACAGGCCCGCCAGGGAATAGGCGAACACCCAGCGCTCACCCGCCAGTTTTAGTCCGAGCATGGCGAACAGCCCTTGCCGCCCCGCCAGCAGAATCACCAGAAAGCCCACCACCACGCCGGGAAACGCCAACGGGAAGGTCAGCAATGCGACCAATGTCGAGCGGCCGAAAAAGTGCTGACGGGCGAGAAATACGCCGGTGATGCCTCCCACCAGCAGTGCGGCGAGGGTCACCACGGCAGCGAGCACACAGGTTTGCGCCAGGCTGCCCAGGTACTGCGGGCTGCTGAGCACTTGCCAATAACCGCTGCCGGCGCCATCCCGTTGCTGTCCGCCGAGCAACATGAGGTGCGCCAGCGGCAACAGCCAGAACGCCGCCAGCACCGCGGCTGCTGGCGCCAACGCCCAGGCAGCCGTCGGACGCAGACGCCCTATCAGAGACCCGCGCGCGCCGGCATCCTGCGCCTTCAAAACCGTGCTGCTCACTTACTTGACCTCGCTCAGGTAACGCGCGGCGAAGGCTTCCTGCACGTCGGCCATGTGCTGGTAATCCACTACGCCGGCGCGGGCGTAATCGCTGTCAGGCAGGAATTGCGCGGCCACCTCGGCCGGCATCTTCATGGTGCGAACCGGGCGCAGATAAGCCTTGGCCCACAGCGCCTGGCCCTGCTCGGAGAGGACGAAATCCAGCACTTTTTCAGCGTTGGCCTGATGCGGGGCATTGGCGACCAGACTCATCACGTACGGCACGCTGATGCTGCCCTCTTTCGGGATAACGAAGGCGACGTTGGCCTTGTCCTTGTAGCGGGCGCGGTAAGCGTTGAAATCGTAATCCACCAGGATCGGCAGCTCACCAGACAGCACTCGCGCATAAGCGGTTTGCTTGGGCACGATCGGTGAGTTCTTCGCCAGCTTCTGGAAGTAGTCGATGGCCGGCGCGAAGTTATCCAGGGTGCCGCCCATGGCCTGGTTGATCGCTACAGCGGAGACGTAGCCGACGAACGCGCTGGACGGATCGAGGTAACCGACCATGCCTTTGTATTCCGGCTTGAGCAGATCAGCCCAGCTTTGCGGGACCGGCAAGCCACCCAGTGCATCGACGTTGACCATGATGCCGAGGGTGCCGGAGTGGATCGCGAACCAGTGGCCTTCCGGGTCCTTAAGGCCTGCGGGAATGGCATCCCAGCCCTTGGGTTTGTAGGTGCCGACCACGCCGGCTTTCTGTGCCTGCAAGCCGAAGGTCACGCCGTAATACACCACGTCCGCGACAGGGGCGGCTTTCTCCGCCACAAGCTGCGCCAGGGACTGCCCGGAGTTCTTGTTGTCCAGCGGCACTTGCACGCCGGTGCTGTCGGCGATCGCCTTGAGCTGGGTGCCCCAGTCCGCCCATTCCGGCGGGCAGTTGTAGCAGATCGCGGTTTCGGCGGCCTGGGTCAGGCTGGCCACGCCACACAGCAGCAGTGCCGCCAGGGTTTTACTGAAGCGGATCATGGAGCGTCTCCTCGAAGGGCTGATTGTAGGGTTGAGTACTTTCGCCCGGCCGGATGTGGCACGGCAGGCAGTGGGAAGTCGGCGCGGCGCCGGCGATCTGCGCCAGCAATTGATCGATCACCGTGGTCGCCAGGGCGGCGATGGGCTGGACGACGCTGCACAGGGTCGGGTGCATCTGGGTGCCGATGTCGATGCCGTCGAAACCGATGATCGACAGCTGCTGCGGCACCGCCCAGCCGTGGCGGCGCAGTTCCGCGATCAGGCTGATGGCCAACAAATCGTTGGAGCAGACCAGAGCCGTGGGGGCATGAGGACCGTTTAACAGCGGCGCGAGCGCGCTGAAATCGGCCTGGGTGTGGCTGGGCATTTCGATGATGGGCATGGCGGCCAAGCCGCGCTCAACCATGGCGTCGCAGTAACCGGCGTAACGCTGCCGCGCCCGGTCGGACTGCAGGGTCGGTCCCGCCACCATGCCGATGCGTCGATGGCCGGCGTCCAGCAGATAGCGTGTGGCGAGGGCCATGCCGGCGCGATTGTCCACCGATACGGCGCTGTACTCGGTGCTGCCGGGCTGGTGATAGGCGAGAACAAAGGGGGTGTCTTCGGTGGTAAGACTTTGCAGCACGCGATTGCTGTGGGCGTCGGTCACCGTGAGCACCAGGCCGTCGACCCGTTGCCGCAGCAGCTCTTCAACCACCGCGCTTTCCCGTTCGGCGCTGTAATCGGTTGTCGCCAGCAGCAGGTTGTAACCCCGCAACCGAGCGGCGCGCTCCATGGCTTGAAACTGTTCAGCGAACACCGGGTTGAGCAGACTCGGCACGACCACGCCAATAAGCTGGGTGGTTTGCAGGCGCAGCTGGCGGCCGAGCAGATTGGGACGAAAGCCTAGTTCTCGCGCGGCGGCGAACACCTGGTCACGGGTTGCCGGGCGTACCACTTCGGGGGAGGCGAAACAGCGGGCGGCGGTCGCTCTGGAAACCCCGGCCACCCGTGCAACGTCTTTCAGGTCACTCATGATCACTCGCTTGAGATCGATCTCATTGGCGAGGACATTACGGCGTCAATGTGGCATTTCAGGGGCAAGGATGTGACAGATTGGAGCCATGGGGTGCCGTGGCGTTGACTGCGCATCCTTGCATGGAATTGGCAGCGAACTAATTGTGGGACCGGCTTTAGCCGGGAAGACGGCAGGTGTCACACCGCAAATCCACGGGTGTCAGGACTGGCCTATTCCCGGCTGAAGCCGGTCCCACTAGAGAACCGCGTGCATCCCGGGGGATTGGCGGTGAACCAATTGTAGGACCGGCTTTAGCCGGGAAGAAGTCAGCTGCTACACCGTAAATCTGAGGGTGTTTGGACCGGCCTATTCCCGGCTGAAGCCGGTCCGACTAGCGAACCGCGTGCATCCAGGTGGATTGGCGGTGAACCAATTGTAGGACCGGCTTTAGCCGGGAAGACGTCAGCTGCTACACCGTAAATCTGAGGGTGTTTGGACCGGCCTATTCCCGGCTGAAGCCGGTCCCACAATGAGATCGCGTGCAGCCTGAGAGACCGCATGCGTTGAAGGTGATCAGGCGTCGGACATCACCACATGGTCCATCGGCGCGGCCACGCCCACTACCTTGATCTCGGCCCCATTGCCTGCCGCGCTGAAAGCGAAGTCATCGGCTTTCAGAGTGTGGCTGTAATCCCCCGCCAGGGTAACCTGGAATTTCTGGCCAGCGCTGTCCGCTTCGTTGCTGCGCACGTAGGTGCGGTCGCTGTTGGCGTTGTAGCTGACCTGCAAGCTGCCGTCGCGGCCATCGCCCAAGCCTGTGAAGCCCAGAGCAGAGACATCCAGCGTGTCGTGGCCGGTGGTGAAATCAGTGATCAGGTCTGCCGCGCCGACGTAGCTGTCGCTGATCAGATCAAAGCGGAACGTGTCCTCGCCCGATCCGCCGGTGAGCTTGTCGCTGCCGGCACCGCCAACCAGTAAATCATCACCAACGCTGCCCGCCAGCACATCGTTGCCTGCCAGGCCAAACAAGGTGTCGTTGCCCCAGTCGCCATACAGCGTGTCGGCGGCTGCGGTACCGGTAGCGTTCACCGAGGTCAGCGGCTGGGACGAATCCGTGCGCGTGTCGTCGGGGTTGGCGAACAGCACGTTGCTCGCGGTCAGGTCGTAGAGGTGATTGCCGTTGAGCAGGATTTCAAAGCGATTGCCGTCGGCGTCCGGTTCCAGCGACTTCAGCGCCGTGTGATCACCCGCCAGATTCAGCACCACTTTCAGCGTGCCGTCGTAGCCATTGCCCAGGCCTTTGAACCCCAGCGCCGTGAGGTCGAGGCGATCATGGCCGTTGCTGTTGAAGTCCGTGATCAGGTCGCGCTGCGCGTAGCTGCCGCTGGCATCGTTGCGCAGGCTGTCGCTGATGCTGGTGTAGACAAAGGTGTCCGCGCCCGCCCCACCCGTCAGCGTGTCGCCACCGCTACCCCCGACCAGCCGATCTGCGCCGCCGTCGCCTGACAACGTATCGCGTCCGGCACCGCCGAGCAGCACGTCATCGGCAGCGGTCCCCAGCAGCTTGTCTTCACTGGCCGTGCCGGTAATCGACGAAAAGAAGTTCGCTGCGCTCAGGGTGCTCAGATGATTGCCGTCGAGTGCCAGTTGGAAGCGGTTACCGGCGGCATCGGCGTCCAGGCTGGACAGGTAAGTGATGTCGGTGCCAGCGTTATAGGTCGCCTTGAGCGTGCCGTCGTGGCCATTGCCAAGGCCGGACAATCCCAGCAAGGTCAGGTCGAGACGGTCGCTTGTGTCGTTGAAGTCGGTAATGCGATCGGTGAAGGACGTCGTCGCCGTGCGATAACTGTCGCTGGCCGAGGTGAATCGAAACACGTCGCTGCCGCTGCCGCCGCTGAGGCGGTCCGCGCCTGCACCGCCATGAATGACGTCGTCACCGGCGCCGCCATCGATGCGATCGCGCCCTGCCCCGCCACTGATGAGTTCGTCCGAGCGACTGCCGATCAGCGTGTCGGCGCCCGCACTGCCGCGCACGATCAGCACATCGCTGTTGTTGTAGACCTGGGTGTTATTGCCCGCGGCGCTGATGTCGCCGGCTTGGGTGCCGTTAATGACGTTGCCGAAGATCACGCTGCCTTCGACGCTCGCCACGTCCGACGGCACCTCGGCCACGCCCCAGGTCGATCCGTCGCTGCCGGTGATCAGGTTGTCATAGACGAAATTCTGCGTGCCGTTATCGCTGCCCAGATTGCGGATTGCGACTTCCGGCACATCGTTGCTCTGCGCATTGCCGTGAATGACGTTATTGGACACCTCGATATGGGTCGTCCCTTGCAGGTTGACACCCGAGCCGCCGTTGTCGTGGATGTCGAGGCGATACACGCCGCCGTATTCGATACCGCGCATGTGCACGCCATCGCCGCCGTTGCCGTAGACGTCGCCGCCGATGACACTGAAGAAGCCGGTGTCGACGCCACTTTCTTCATGGACGTGAATCCCGTCACCGGCGTTACCGGAAGCCTGGTTGTCGGTCAGTGAGACCGCCACGCTGCCAAGGCCGACATTGATCCCGTTGCCGCCGTTGTCCAGCGCTCGGTTGTCCTGAAAGGTCAGTGCGGGCAGCGACCCGCCCACTACGAAGCCGTCGGCGGCGTTGTCTGTGGCCGTGCTGTTGCGCACCGTCAGATGCACCGACGCGCCGCTCAGGTCGAAACCGCTGCCGCTGAAATTCGTCGCAGTGACGCCGTCGATCAACAGATTGGTACTGCTCGCCCCAGACTGAGACCAGCCACTGACCTGCCCACCGCCGTTGGCCTGACTGCCATCCAGGGACAGATTGCTGACTGTCGCGTCTCGCACGGTGCTGCCTGCTACCAGGCCCAACAGCGAGGTGGTGTTCAATCCGGCGCCATCGGCCAGCTTGAGCACGCTGTCACCGGCGCCATCGCCGGTGAGCGTGACGTTGCTTTTCAGCGCGAGCGCGTTGCCCGAACCGTCGCTGTCCGACACCCGCCAGGTGCCGCCAGGAATGTAAACCTTGCCCCCACCCGCAGCGCTTGCGGCATCAATTGCCTTTTGGATGGCGACGGTATCGTCTGTGATGGCATCGCCCTTGGCGCCATAATTGCGGATATCAAAAGTGGGGGTGATGCTCATGCACTGCTCCTGCCTGGAAACTGACGACCTGTGAACCCGTTATCGCAACCGGTTCGGCGAACAGGTTGGACCGGCTGAGTTCCTGATTGTTAGTTCCCTGAAAGGGGCTTTCGTCGGATGAGCAGCGCCTTGCTGGTATCACTGCTGCCGCAGCCGAACGACTGGAGGCAGTAATTCGTGGGATCCGCTTTAGGCGGGACGGCATCGTGTGCCGGGCCCCGAGATTGATGGTGCGCCGACGGCCTCTTCCCGGCTGAAGCCGGTCCTACCAGGCCACACACATCTAGTCAGGCTAGCGGTGAACCCACTGTGGGACCGGCTTTAGCCGGGAAGGCGTCAGACGTCACGCCTTCATTCGTTGACTGAGGAATGGGGTGTCAGCCAACGGCGTTACTTGTGACCCTTGGCCTTCGGCACCATCTGCTTGATCGTCCCGGTAGGGATGTCGATCAGGGCATATTTGTCCTTGATCTGCACCCACTGTTGATTCTCGTCCGGTGCGGCCAAGTGACGTGCACGCCAGTCTTTGACGGCGAGGCTCGGACGTTGATATTGGTCCGGGGCGTTGTCGCCTTCCTTGATTTCCTTGACCCCCGCGCCCGGTCGATCCATCGTCACGCTTGGCTGTTCGGCAGCGTAGGAAAAGCTGCTGACTGCGCACAGCGCGGTGAACAGCAAATGAGGGAGGTATTTCTTTCCAGGCATGATCAGGTCCTCTGGCAAACGAGTGCCGCTAACTGAGTAGAGATTGACGGTGCATCCGTCATGCTCAGACCGGGACTGATTCGCAGGAGTTCGATCGAGTCGTGTGCGTTCAGACGCGTATCACCCGGTTACTCAAACCCACAAGCAGGCCTTGCTTGTATAAAGCCCCAAGCACCCGCAGCACTAATCCACGATGAATAGCCTGGCGCCCGCAGCGCTCGAAGACTTATGCGCCTCCGCGTTGTCAGCCACCTGATAGCTCATACCCGGACTCAGGGTGAATGTCCGCCCATCTTCGAGCTCGGTGTCTAGCTGACCCTCAAGGCACAGAAGAATGTGCCCTTTGCTGCACCAATGATCGGCCAGGTAGCCGGGACTGTAATCAACCATGCGCACCCTGACACCACCAAACTGGCAAGTGCGCCAAAGCGCTGTGCCGGTTTCGCCCGGGTGTGAGACGGCTTCGAGTTTAGACAAGTCGGTCGTACCAAATGGAATGTCGGTGAGTTTCATAGCGGCCTCAGCAAATGAAGGGACTCTCGATGCTACCGATGCGACGCCGGGTCAGACAGATGGAGATCAGATTGATTGGGCCCATACGCTCGCTTCGACTTTTGTGGTGATTGCCGTTGGAGCAACAGCGAATACCAGAAGCCGACGATCATTGGCGCGTCATGAATGGCGGGCGATGCAGGCTCGGACCTCGGGATGATGCAAAAGCCACTGTTTCCCAAAGACAGTGCCTCGATTGCCTGTTGACCTGCCCCGTCTCAATCCCTAGGGTAGCCGGCCTTCTTTACCCCTCGGGAACCCCATGTCCAGCCGCAGCAAACTCCCCTCTACCGTCTACCTTCTGGGCCTGACGATTTTCTCGCTGGTGACAGCCGAATTCATGGTCGCCGGCATGATGCCGGCACTGGCCGACGCGTTCTCGGTCAGTCTCGCCCAGGTCGGCAACCTGATCGCCTTTTACGCCTTGGGCATGGCGATCGGCGGCCCGGTTGTGACCGTCCTGCTGCTGTCAAAAGGCGTCAGCAACAAACGCTCTTTGATCGCGCTGCTCGTCTGTTATGTGGTCGCCGGCGCAGTCGCAGCGGCCGCGCAAAGTTATCTGGTGCTCGCTGCTGCTCGCGTAGTCATGGGCATTGCCAGTGCCGTCTGCATCGGTCTGTGCATGACGGTGTGCGCAGGCCTCGTCACTCCGGAACGTCGCGGTCGAGCGGTGTCGGTGGTCCTTGCCGGGCTGATGCTGTCCCCCGTCGTAGGCGTGCCGCTGACTACATGGGTCGAGCAACACTTCGGCTGGCGTGCGAGCGCCTGGCTGGTGGTGGTGCTGGCGATGCTGTGCACGGTACTGGCGAGCAAGCGCCTGCCGGCGAGCGCCAAAGGCAGTGAACCGCCACTGCGCCAACAATTGACCGACATGAAGAACCCGCCCCTCTGGGCGGCGTACCTCACCAGCGGTTTGATCATCGGCGCGACCTTTGCCGCATTCAGCTATTGCACGCCCATCCTGATTCAGGAAGTCGGGATCGCGCCGAAATTCGTCGCGCCGCTGCTGGCGCTGTATGGCGTCGCGAACGTGCTGGGCAACTGGGTAGTGGGCCGACTGGCGGACCGCTACATGATGGCGATCGTCGGCTGGGGCTTGGCAATCATGGTGCTGGCGTTATCCGGCTTCGCCCTGGCCGGGGATCATCTGTGGCTCAACCTGATGTGCTTCCTCGCCCTCGGGCTGACCGGCGTCGCGCTGAACCCTGCGATGGTCGCGCGCGTCATGAAAGCGGCCGAGCCCGGTGCGTTGGTGAACATCATGCACACCTCGGTCATCACCGCCGGACTGGCGTTCGGCAGCTGGGCGGGCGGTGTGACGATCGACGCAGGCCTGGGTTTGCGCTCGCCGCTCTGGGTCGGTGCGGCCATGGCCCTGGCAGGATTGCTGAGCCTGGTGCGGCCGATCGCGATGCGTCGCAGCCAGGCGCTGTGCGACTGAAAGCGGCGTAACTGACGTCCGGGCATTGTCAGGTGAGGCGTCCTTCAGGGTGCGTCACCGGCGCCATTGCCCAACAGCGGACAGACCTGCCCGGCCCGCTCGGCCAACAGATTGCGCAGCGCGTGCATCTGCCCGATGCGCTCGTCCAGCAATGCGATTTTCTCGCTGAATAATCGAGCCAGCAGGTCGCTGGAGACCTGCTCGCTGTTCCATAGCAACGGCAGGTTTTCGCCGATCTCCTTCAGCGAAAACCCCAGCTGTTGAGCCAATTTGATGTACCCCACCAGCTGCAGGGTCTCCTGCGGATAGTGCCGATAGCCATTGGCACTGCGCCGGGGTTTGATCAGGCCTTTCTCCTCATAAAAACGCAGTGCGTCAACGGACACGCCAGCGTGCAGTGCCACTTCACCTATTTTCATAACGTTTAATGCTCACGTTGACTCTGGACCTAAGACCAGGCTTTAGCCTGCGGGCTCAACTGTGAGGGAAGATCATGATCAGCGCAAAGACCAACAGACACCTCGTCAGAGGCAGCGCCTTTTACGATTTGATAATGACAGCGGGCTTCATGACGCCCTGGACAGCCGCATGGGTGTTCAACACCTTTGCCGCGCTGTCGACCGCTCTGGCAATGCAGCGACCGGTGCCCACCCTGGACGTCAGCGGGATGCTGTTCGCCAACCTGCTTGGCAGCGTGGTGGTGGTCTGGTCGTTGTGGCGCCTCGCGCAACCGAGCCGCCGCATCGGGTTATACGACGCAATGGCAAGGGCGCTGTTTGCGGCCTGGCAGCTTTATGCGGTGGCCCATGGCGCGAGTTTTCTGATTCTCGCGTTTACGGTTTTCGAGGTGGGGTTTGTTGTTGCACAGGTCTGGCCGGTCTGGCATTCAGGACAAGGCAGCCAGAGGGAGAAACAGGCGCCAGCGTCGTCCGGGGGGCAGTAAACGGAATAGCTGCGCCCTCGAACCAAGCGCGGCGCCCACCTGCACGAAGCGCTCAACCGAACCGCAGCAGTGCCGCATCAATGAATCGGCGCAGCTGGGTTGCTACGCCGGGCGGATTGATCGGGCTTAGCAGCGTGCAGTCATGACCTCGACACTCCTCATCACGGGGCGCAGGCCAAGGCTGAACGGCACATTGAATTGCCCCACGGGTCCTGGCGCCACTGAATGACGTCATCCTGCAAAGCCCTCCAGAGAAGCGCCACCGTCCGGTAACATGGGTGCCTGCACTCGCCGCTTACATAACTTCGGAAAGGAACGTGATGATTGATATCTCGATACTGCTGCTTTTCGCTGGCGCCTGCGTTGCGCTCACGCTGACACCGGGCCCGGACATGTTGTTGATTGCATCGCGGAGCATGAGCCAGGGCAGAGCGTCAGGTTTCGTTTCACTGGCGGGCATTCAGGTGGGCACCTATTGTCACGCGCTGGCTGCCGCACTCGGACTCTCTCAATTGTTGATCAATGTCCCCGCTGCCTACGACGCGGTGCGGTTCGCGGGGGCTGCCTATCTGGTTTTTCTCGCCTGGAAAGCGTTCAGCGCCCCGTCGCCGCTGCATGCAGATGCCGACCTTGCACCCACGCCGCTTCTGAGTATCTTTCGGCAGGGAGTGGTGACCAATCTGCTCAACCCGAAAATGGCACTGTTCGTCTTGGCGTTATTTCCGCAGTTCGTTGATCCGACGAAAGCTTCGCTGGTCGTGCAGATGCTGATATTCGCCACGGTTTTGAATGTCATCGGTTTACTGGTGAACGGCGCAGTCATCCTCCTGGCCAGTCGAATCGGGCACAAGCTGGCGACCAATGTCCGTATCGCCAAGCGCCTGAATCAGGTGCTGGGTGCGGTTTTTTTGGGGCTGGCCTGTCGGCTGGCACTGGTCTCGGGACGATAAGTCGCGAGTGCCAGCGCAGAAAATCCCTTCGCCCACTGCCGCTGAATAAGGAGCCTGACCATGGTTGCCATTACCAACTACTCCGACGCGCTGCATCGCCAGGCCGTGATCGAACTCTGGGACGCCGTATTCGGATACGAAACCGCCCATAACACGCCCGGCCTCGCCATCGACAAAAAGCTGGCCGTGGCGGACGGTCTCTTCTTTGTTGCCCTGACGGACAATGAGGTGGTGGGGACCGTGCTGGCCGGCTACGACGGCCATCGTGGCTGGCTGTATGCGGTGGCGGTGGACCCCGCTCATCGTAGGAATGGCCTGGGCGTACAGTTGGTTCGTCATGCCGAGCACGCCCTGACTTTGCGGGGGTGCATGAAAATCAACCTGCAAATCCTCAGCACCAATGCCAGCGTCCAGGCGTTCTATGAGTCTGTGGGGTACGCAACCGAACCGCGCATCAGCATGGGCAAGAAAATCGACTCGAACATCACGAATTGATGCGCACGCAGCAGCGGCTGCGTTGCCCTGCCACGCCGCATGGGCGGACATCAGCGCCCCTGATAAGGGCCGCAGGGTTTTGCCGCTTTACTTGGCCGGATGCGCTTTCAGCCAGGCCTTCATCTGCGCGATTTCCGCCGCCTGGGCCGCAACGATCTTGCGCGCCAGTTCCAGCATCTCCGGATCCTTGCCGTACTTGAGCTCGATCTTCGCCATCTCCACCGCCCCTTCGTGGTGAGGCAGCATGCCCGCGGCGAAGGCAACGTCTGGATCGTCGCTCATCATGCCGTGATGCATGTCGTCTTTCATGGCGCCCATTGATTGCTGGTAGGCCTCATGCATCTGTTTGACGTCCTCCGTCTGGTCGGCCTTGACGGCTGTGACGGCAAGCAGAGCAATGACGCTGACAACGGCGGCAATCTTTTTCATGACGGGAATCCTGGATGAGGGTAAAGACGAAGCCTTTACGCTAGACCTTTCCACTGCGGCAAGGTCAAGCGCATTGAGCAGCCCATTGCAGCAGGACAGGTCAAAAAGCCACCCCCCGGTGAACAAACGCCAACTGCGGGCCTGGCAAATCATTCCCGGTGCCGGAACCTTTATCTCGCTGCCCGAGTCCTTTCTGGAAGCCGAATTGCATTCTGCCAGCATGCAGCGTAAAACGCTGGCCGCCGATATTGCTGGACCCGTCGGCTGGCGCAGTTCCGGAAGGCGCATGGCGCACCTCCGACCTCAGGTCATAACGTTACATTTGCAGGTGGACACTTGAAGCATTTGACTCGGGAAGCCCTTGAGGCTGAAGTCGTGCAGTTGCGCTCGGCATTGAAGACAAGTGAAGCCCTGAGGCTGGAAAGCCTTTGCACCGGCATACGGCAGAACGCTATCGCGGGCTCGCTCGACAATACGGCTGAGCGCGCCGCCGAAGAGGTGGCCGAGCAGGCGATGGAAGACGCTCAGACTCGCTACCGCCTCGCGGTCAAAGCCACCAACGATGCGATCTGGGACTGGGACCTCAAAGAAAACCACGTCCTGTGGAACGACGCGCTGGAGCGGGTCTACGGGCATCCGCTCGCCACGGTCGAAATGACCGGCGAATGGTGGATGGCACAGATTCACCCCGATGACAGGCAGCGCATCGTCAACTCGATCCATGACGTGATAGACGGCCGGCAGACCGGCTGGAGCGACGAGTACCGATTTCGCCGGGCCGACGGCACATACGCTCAGGTACTCGACCGTGGGCACGTTATCCGCGACGCCCAAGGCGACGCCGTGCGCATGATTGGCGCGATGCTGGATCTCACGCCGATTCGCGACACCGAGGCCGCACTGCGTCAAAGCGAGGAGCGTTTCAGGACGATTCTGGAAACAGTCGACGCGGCCTTCGCCATCGTTCAGGTCAAGTTCGATGCCAATGACTACCCGGTCGACTATCGATTTGTTGAAGCCAACCCGGCATTTGAACGTGAGGCTGGCGTCAACCTGCGGGGCAAATGGGTCAGGGAGTTTGCCCCGGATCTGGAGCAATTCTGGTTCGACACCTACGGCCGGGTGGCCAAGACCCGCGTGCCGGCCACATTCGAAAGCTACGCCAAAGCCTTTCAGCGCTGGTTTGACGTGCGGGCCGTGCCCGTCGGCGATCCTGCCGAATGTCAGATTGCGATCATCTTCAACGACGTGACGGGGCGCCGCGATGCCGAGGAGCGCCTGCGTCAGAGCGAAGCCGTCGCGCGGGCGAACGTTGAGCGTGTGCAGCTGGCCCTCGCCGCCGGGGCCATTTTCGGGACCTGGCACTGGGATTTGCCCAGCGACAGTTTCACCGTTGACGAAGCCTTCGCCCGAGCGTTTGGACTCGATCCGATGCTGGGCCACGAAGGGCTTAGCCTGGAGCAGGTGGTGGCAACCGTCCATCCCGAAGACCGGGCGGGGCTCATGACAGCGATCAACGAAGCGCTGGGTCGCGGCGGTGCCTATGCCCACCAGTATCGCGTCCGTCGGGCTGACGGCAAGTACTACTGGATCGAGGCCAACGGCAGGGTTGAATTCAGCGACGAAGGCATGCCCTTGAGTTTTCCGGGCGTCCTGATTGATGTGGAGGAGCGACGTTCGGTCGAGGCCCAGCGCGACCTCGCGACCGCCGCACTGAGGGCGCTCAATGAGACGCTCGAACAGCGCGTGGCTGAACGCACCGCAGCATTGATGCAGGCCGAAGAGAAGCTGCGCCAGTCGCAAAAGATGGAAGCCGTGGGCCAACTCACGGGCGGGCTTGCCCATGACTTCAATAATTTGTTGGCGGGCATTTCCGGTTCGCTGGAGTTGTTGAGTGCCAGGTTTGCCCAGGGTCGCCTGACGGACGTCGACCGTTACCTGACCACGGCACAAGGCGCCACCAAACGGGCGGCCTCCTTGACCCACCGGTTGCTGGCGTTCTCCCGCCGACAGACACTCGATCCTCGGCCCACCGAAATCAACAGCCTGGTCGAGGGTATGACCGAGCTGATCCAGCGCACTGTGGGGCCAAGCATCACCGTTCAGACCATTGGTTCGCCGGACAGCTGCGTTGCACTGGTCGATGCGAGCCAGCTGGAGAATGCGCTGCTGAATCTGTGCATCAACTCGCGAGACGCCATGCAGGACGGCGGCAGCATTACCATCGAGACCCGTTGGCAAGTCGTGGGAACCGCGGAAGCGGCGGTGCTGGAGGTCCCCGAGGGCGAATACCTGACCCTCAGCGTCACCGACACCGGGACCGGCATGCCGGCCAACGTCGTGGCGAAGGCATTCGATCCTTTCTTCACCACCAAACCCATCGGCCAGGGCACCGGCCTGGGCCTCTCGATGATTTACGGTTTCGCCCAGCAATCCGGGGGGCAGGTTCGCATTGCCTCTGTGGTCGGACAAGGGACCACGCTGTCCATCTACCTGCCCCGCCACCACGGGCATCCCGGCTCCAATGAAGCGCACTTACCTGATGCTGCCGCTCAAACTGCAGGCATTGGTGAAACGATCCTTGTTGTGGATGATGAACCCACAGTGCGCATGCTGGTGACGGAGGTGCTGGGCGAGTTGGGCTATTTCGTCATGGAGGCGGCGGACAGTGCCAGCGGACTGACGCTGCTGCGCTCGGACATGCGTGTCGACATGCTTGTCACCGATGTGGGCTTGCCCGGCGGCATGAACGGCCGCCAGATGGCGGACGCCGCGCGCGAGCTGCGTCCGGGACTCAAAACGCTGTTCATCACCGGCTACGCGGAGAGCGCGGCCATCGGCGCCAACCAGCTTGAGCCTGGCATGCATGTGCTGACCAAGCCCTTTGCCATTGAAACACTGGCTGCTCGCGTGCGTGAACTGATGAACACGCCGATCTGATCCCCACGCCGGCATTGGCTGATCAGGCCCCTTAAACGGGGTCCTTGTCAGCCACTGCCGGCGCGGCGACGGCTTCATGGCTCCGTTCGGCAGCGCCGTCCATTCGTGATTGATCCAGCAGGTCGTTCAGCGCGACGTGCAGTTTTTGCAACGCCCCCTGTTTATCCACCCACCAGTCAGTGGACCACAGCCGCAGCAGATTCCAGCCCAGACCACTGAGAATCGCCCCGCGCACCTTGTCCCTGTCCCGTGCAGTGGCAGCGCTGTGATACGTGGCACCGTCGCACTCGACACCCGCCAGGTAATCGCTCGGACGGTCAGGGTGAACGATGCCAAGATCGATGCGGAACCGTGACACGCCGATCTGCGGAACCACCTGCCAGCCCAGACGCCTCAGCCCCTGGGCGACGGCCTCCTCGAACGGCGAGTCGTAACCGCCTACAGACCCTTGTACCGCCTCGGCCAGCGCTTTCGGCCCACGCTGAGCGAACTCGATGAAGTGCTTCAAATCCCGCACGGCCCGCGCGTTGGTGCGGTTGAGGTCGATCATCGACGGATCGAACGAGGTGAACACCAGCATTTCCCGGCGAGACCGGGTGATGGCGACGTTGAGCCGACGCCAGCCGCCGTCTTTGTTGAGCGGCCCGAAGTTCATCGACATCACCGGCGCACCGGGTTCGGTGGGGCCATAACCAATGCCGAGCATGATCAGGTCTCGCTCGTCGCCCTGGACCGTTTCCAGATTCTTGACCACCACCGGCTCGGTCTGGGTGTCCTGGAAGAACGGCTCGATCTGCGGGTATTGCTTGCGGGCCGCGTCCAGCAGGTCGTTGATCAGCTTCTGCTGATCGGAGTTGAGGGTGATGATGCCGATGGAATACCCCGCCGCCACGAACGCAGGGTCGGTAAGGCGCTTGACGGTTTCATTGACGATGGCTTGGGCTTCGGCCTGGTTGAAACGCCCCTTGCCTTTCGCGTAAACGCCCTCGACCTTGCGCCACTCGACCGCACTGGCGCGGGTTTCCGCCGCCGGGAAAGTGATCAGGTTGCTGTCGTAGTAACGGTGGTTGGAGAAGGCAATCAGGCTTTCATGGCGACTGCGGTAGTGCCAGCTCAGACTGTGGCTCGGCACCCCTGCCCCCAGGCATTCGTCGAGGATGCTTTCCATGTCTTCGGCGGTGTCGTCGTCGCCGGCATTCGGGCCACGGCTGAAGAAGTTGGTCGGCGGCATCTGCCGAGGGTCACCGGCGATGATCACCTGCCTGCCCCGGGCAATCGAACCGATGGCGTCCCACGGCGCGATTTGCGACGCCTCGTCGAAGATCACCAGGTCGAACGGCGGCTGATCGGCGGGCAGGAACTGCGCAATCGACAACGGGCTCATGAGCATGCACGGCGCCAGGCAATTCAGCGCATCGCCCATCTCGATCGCCAGCTGGCGGACCGGTTTGTGCCGGCGCGATTTCTGCAGCTCGTGCTTGAGAATGGCAAAGCCGCTGCTCTTGGGGATGTCGTTCTTGGACGGGATCAAGCCGCAGAGTTTGGCCCGGATATAGCGCACGGTCAGTTTCGCCAGTTCGTCGTCCAGACGCACGAAGGTGCCGATGTCACTCATGTGCTCGGCGGCCACGAAATTGCGCAGCAACGGTTCGCCATCGATGCCCTGGGTCGCGAACCAGTGGGCATAGGCCGTGACGAAGGTCTCCTCGGTGGCAGACGGCACCAGGCTGCCGGTTTCCAGTGCCCGGGCCAGAGTGGCCAGGCCGGCCTCGGACGCCTGTTCGCGCACCCGGCACCAGTCGCACCATGCCTTGAGCTGCTCTTCCTGCTGCTGGATGGACAGTGACGTCGCCCGAAGTATCGCCACGCTCAGGGACGTCTCAGTGCTAGTGCACGCCAGCCTCGCGAACAACTGCGTGGCAGCCTCAACGCGGGACAACGCCTGCTGCAAGGTCGATACGACGGTAGCGAGTTGGCTATTCGGCGCCAGCATATCGTTCGCCTCGATCACCAGACGCGCAACGGCGCCGCGCAACGCGACCAGGTGCTCGGGCGATTCGGCCAACCCGATCAGCGTTTTGCGCAAATGCTCGGCCAGGGTCACCGCCTGCAGCGTGCGCACCGGGTCGCTCTTCAGGCCTTGCCAGCCGGGGATTGATTGCATGTCGCTGGCCAACGCGTCCATTTCCAGCAGCTGGGCGTGCAGGCGTTCAAAAATAGCGAGGTCGCCGACGGTGTCCGGCAGGCCCGCCGCGCCACCGAGCGAGGCGAGTTTCTTCGCCACCTTTTTCTGGGCCAGCGTGCCCAGGAACCAGAACTTGCCCTCGGCTTCGTGCCACTCATTACGCATTTGCGCGACCGGCACACGACGGCACGCTTCATCGGCGTAATCCAGTGACAGGGTTTCTTCAAGCTCCCGATAGCTTTCGAGCAGCTGGCAACTGCGCCGGGCCGCTTCGATGCGCGCGGCAGCATCGGGTGCAAAGCCAAACGACAGGTTCAGGCCATGGGATTCAAGAATCAGTGCCGCGAGATCATGCAGCTGCCGGGCCTCTTTCACTTCCGCCACAGGCAGCGGCACGTGGGTCATTGCCAGCAGCCGTTCGCTGGCGGCATTCAAATCATCGAGCGCCTGGGGCACTTCTCGTGCGGCACCGGCGATCTGTGCCTGCCAGGCGTTCGACCATTGGGTCTGCGCCAGGGCGCCAAACTTGCCCGACAGGTCGCGAGCGGCGCTGCCATTGAGGCCCAGACGACGGGCGAGATCCAGCAACCCGGCGTACTCGGCCCCATCGTGTTCGGTGCCCGCTTCCCAGCCCAGCCTTGGCACCTGCGGGCTGTGGTCGCGAACCACCCGACCGATCGACTGGTGCAGGGTCAGGCCGTTATCCCAGCGTCGGTGCAGCACCTCGACCAGTTGATTGAGCCGTGAACGCAGGGTCTGCAATCGCGCGGCTTCACGCTCCCATTCCTCGGCGCTCAGTGCCTCACTCACGTCCCAGGCGCGGTCCAGTTGCTTGAGCACTTCGACCTTCGAGGTCTTGCTGGAATGCAGCTCCAGGCAGAACTCGCCGAGGCCCTGTTCGGCCAGGCGACGAAACACCACGTCCAGGGCCGCGCGTTTCTCTGCCACGAACAGCACGCGGCGACCGAGGGCCAGGTTGTGGGCAATCATGTTGGCGATGGTCTGCGATTTGCCTGTGCCGGGCGGGCCGTCCATGACGAAGCTGTGGGTGTTGGCCGAGGCCACGACCGCTGCCAATTGCGAAGAGTCGGCGGGCAAGGGTGCGAACAGCTGAGCCGGCGTGACGGTCGCATCCAGACGCTCGGGTCGGGGGAAGTCCGCGGAACCGGAAAAGCCCTCACCCGCTGCGTCAGGGTCCAGCAGATGCTGAACCAAGGGGCTTTGCAGCAGCTGGGCCGCGTTGGCATTCAGGTCTTTCCACATCAGGTATTTGGCAAACGAAAACGTGCCCAGCACCAGCTCGGTGCTCACCTCGAATCCGGGTACATCGCGCACCGCCCGGCGCACCCTGTCCCAGATGCCGGCCACATCGATGCCGCTTTCATCGCCGGGCAGCTCGCCGTCAAGGCCGGGAATCACCAGCTCGAAATCATGGCGCAGCAGCTCAAGCAAGGTCAGGTTGAAACGCGGCTCTTCATCGAGCAGGCTCAAGGTGACACCGGACAAGGCGCTTTTACGCTCGAGTTTCACCGGCAACAAAACCAGCGGAGCGGAATAGGTTTTCGGGTCGTCGGCGCTTTTCTTCCACTTCAGGAAGCCGATCGCCAGGAACAGTGTGTTGGCACCGCCCTCCTCCAGATCGCTGCGGGCCTTGCGGAACAGGTCGATCAGCGTGGCTTCCAGCTTGACCTTCTCCAGACTGGCCAGGACTTCGCCACGCGCCAGGGCCTGACGGGCCACTTCGTCGACCAGGCTTTCGTTGTTCTGCTGTTCATACAAGGCCTCATCACGGCCGCTGCTTTTCAAATCGGGGACCGCCACCACGCGGATGCGCTGACCGCTGGAGAGAAGATCTTCAAGGGCCGCAGGATCGGGACACAGCAGGCGCACGCCTTTGGCGCTGTCCGGCAAATGCAGCAGACGATTGCGGGTGGTCAAATCGAGCAGTTTGCGTTGCCACAGGGTGAGTTTTCCGGCCGGGCCCGAGGCGTCCTCATTGATCTCGACATCGAACCCCGGCAGCGACGGCGCTTCTTCCAGCCCCTCAATCACGGGCGGTGTATCGTCGGCGCCATCGACCGGGACGGCTGACACCAGCGCCATCGGGCGAATCTTCTGCATCCGGGCGCGATGCACGTCGATGGCCATGATGAACTGCTCATCGTCGAGCTCACGTTCGGCGGCGGCCACCGCGCGGGAAAAACTCGGCGCAGGCGCCTGGGTCGCGAGGGTCGTCTCGAACACCAGCATTTCTTTCAAATCGAGACGCTTGCGCACGGCCGACGCTTCATCGGTGAGCAACTGGGAAAATTCCTGCGGCTGCAACCAGACGCCGGCGAACGCGTGCCCCTTGGTCATGACCAACAGCGCATTCAACCCGGCCTGCTCCAGCGCGGCCGCGAACAGCAACGCGGTGTCGAGGCACGTCGCCACACCGTTTTCCAGCACCACACTCGGCGGTCGGAGTTTCTGGCCCTGCTGCTCGAAGCTGGCAGGCGGCAGCGCATAGCTGAGCTGGAAGCTGCACACCCCTGACCAGATGGCAGAGGCCAGCTCCCAGGTGCGGGTGCGGGATTTGCTTTCGTAGCCGTCGATGCCGTCTTTCTTGCCGGCACGGCGCAACACCTGCGAGGCGGCTTTGAGCACCCGGTCCACCGCAGGGTCATTGGGCATGCAAAACGCGGCGAGCAACTCCGGCATCGCGCTCAACCCGCCCCATTCGGTGCGGGCGAGGAGTTCTGTGGGGAAACGCTGTTCGACAAGCAGCGTCTCGCCTTGGGACACGCGCATCACCACGTCGGCGTTGAGGCTTTCCGTCAGGCCGGACAGGTAAGCGGCGTTCAGCTTGATGTCGCGATCAGAGACGCTGAGGCGATCACCGGGATGGATGCGGTCAATGTTCCAGCTTCGGCTTTCAACGAAGTCCGGGTCAGTGCTTAAGGTCAGTACCAGGTTTTCAAGGGTGGTGTCTTCCTGGTTCCAGAGGCTCAATTCACGCACGAGGGGAACGGCATTCTGGTGGGAGGCGAAGCCGATCTTGCGGGCGATCAGCGCTTCAATCTTGATGTTCATTCACGGGATCCTGAAGCTACGAGCGCGGGCCTCCTGTAGAGGCCGCCAAATGGCGCCTATAGTCCATGAGTAATCGATGGATGTGAATGTGTTTATCGGTCAATCAGCCAGCCGGGCACTTTGCAGGGACGCCAGCGCAGCGGTCCCCCCACTGACAGCCTGCGCAAGCGCCTCACTGCCTGCGAGTGCCTTTTCCCCCTGCACGGGAGATGTCCCCCCAGCGGCGCACCAGGTAGTTGTGTTCATCCATGACGGCATTCCACACCGCGATGTGGCCCATGCGCTGCTCGTAGGAGCCGCCATCGCGCACCTCGCCAATGTCAATCAGCGGCAGGCCGTCGCTGCCCATCAGTTGTTCGCGGGCGGGCAGCCCGGCGTACCAGTAATCCCACTCGGCCGCGCTCAGGTGTTCGCGGCTGCGGGCCGGATTGCCGATGTAATAACCCTGGCGGGCCATGACTGCCCCTGGCCAGCCGGACAGCCACCAGTTCAAATACGCGTAGGCCGCATCGAGTACCGCGCCCTTGGCGTGGCGTGACAGGGACAAGCCGCCGAACCAGCCGCGGTAGCCCTCACGCGGAACGGCGACGCGGTATTTCACGCCGGCGCGATGCAGGCGCACCAGAGTCGGCGACCACAAGCTCTGGATGTCGATCGTCGGGTGCAGCATCAGCTCCGCCGCTTCTTCATCGTCAGACCAGAACGCGCCGAACATGCCCTGCCCCTGCTTGCGTACGAGGATGTTGGCCAGCACGTCGATCTCTTCGATGCTCAGGTTGCCAATGTCGCGGAACTGCGCCAGCCCCGCGCCTTGCACAGCGAGCGCGGCGTCCAGGGCACCAATGGCCGCGTCACTTTGCAATGCCACCCGCCCGCACCAGGCCGGATCGACCAGCCAGCCCCAGCTCTCGTCCGCCGAACTGAAGCCGGCGGGTAGGCGCTCGGGGCGATAGGCGAAGCTGTCGGCGTTGTGGGTCAGTGGCAGCATGCTGATTCGTTCGCTCACCGCGCTGCCAAGGCTGCCGTCGTGCTGCACAAACAGACGCTCGCTGGGCACGCTGCCGCTGCCGAGCCGGTCACTGGCCGACAGCCTGCCGCGTTTGGGCAGGTCGTTGATTTCGTGCCACAAGGCGACGCGGCGCGTGTCGATGGGCTGGATCGCACGGGCGGGCCAGACGAAATCCACGTTGTGGAACCACTGGTCATAGAGATCGTAACTGTCGGGCTGCATGACCGCGATGCGCTGGGCGGTCTGCACGTCGTGCACCTGATAGACCAGCTTGATGCCCAGGTCTTCTTCGGCGCGAACCCGCAGGGATTCAAGCAGCGTCACCGAAGTGCCCAGCACCCTTAGCGTCACCGTCATGCCAGCGCTTCCCGGGGTGCCGGCGCCAAGCGCTCGCTGAACACCTCGAACGAGCGGCGCAACAGCGCGGTGTCCAGCCCGCGCACGATAAACACCAGCCGCGAACGATGGTCGTCGCCGGGCCATTGCGGCAGGTGCACCGGCGCGTGCAGGCAATGCTGCACGCCATGAATGACGACGGGGGCGTGGCTGTTGTTCACGTTAAGCAGTCCTTTGACGCGCAGGATTCGTTCGCCGTGGCATCTTAGCAGCATGGACAGCCAGACCCCGAAAGCGACCCAGTCCAGCGGGCGTTCAAAGGTCAGGCAGCAAACCTGCGCTTCACCGTGGCGCGCGGGCGTCGAGCGCACGCCCATCAATTGCCAGCGCGCGACCTCCTGGGCGGGATCAGGGCTGTGCAGCCCGTCACCGAGCAACAGTTGATCGCCGCTCTGAATGGAATCCGTGGTCAGCACCGGCGCAGGATTGATCGAGTGCAGACGCAGTTGCAGCGTGCGCAGTGCGTCTTCATCGGCGAGGTCGGTCTTGCTGATCAGCAGCCGGTCGGCGGCGGCGACCTGGGCCATCCATTCCGGGTGCAGGCGCTCCTGCAGCGCGGCATGGCTGGCATCGACCACGGTGACGACCAACCCGATATGCACCCGGCCCCGCAGATGAGGATCATTGTTGATGGTCGCCAGAATGGGCGCAGGATCGGCCAGGCCAGTGGTCTCCAGCAGGATCCGTCGGAAGGCCGGCACTTCGCCTCGGGCGCGGCGCTGGAGCAAATCGCTCAACGCGTCGCGCAATTCGCCGCGAATCGAGCAACAGACGCAGCCGCTGGGCAGCAGGACGGTGTCCGGCGCGACCTCTTCCACCAGCAGGTGATCGATGCCGACGTCGCCGAATTCATTGATCAGCAGCGCCGTGTCGCCGAGGGTTTCCCCCTGCAGCAGGCGCTTGAGCAAGGTGGTCTTGCCGCTGCCGAGAAAGCCGGTGATGACATTCAGCGCGATGCTCATGGGTGCTGCTCCAGGTGGTCCAGCAGTCGTTCATCGAGGGGGTCCAGCGGACGCCCGATCAACTGCTCGGCCCGTTGCCACAGTTGGTCGAGACCGCTCGCCAGTTCCTGCTTGCCAGTGGCGCCGAGCAGCAGGTAGGAGACGCCCTGGAAGTCTTCGACCTTCAAACGAAACGGCGCCACCACCTTGTTGATGGCAGCAATCCGGCGCAGGCGTTCGCGGCGCCGGGGCAGTTCGTCACCCAGCGGATCGCTCCAGTGCACGTCTTCGCCCAGCAAGCCGCAGAGTCCACACATGGTCATTCGCTCCTGCTTTATTGGGTGATGAGCTATTCGCGGCTATGTTCTTTGTGCTTGGGCATCAAGGCATCACATCGCCGGAATTGGGCCCCAGGGTCTGGCCGACGAACAGATTGCCGCCGGGCTCGCTGGCCAGCAGCACGGCGACGGGCGCCACTTCTTGCGCCAGACCAAAGCGGCCCAGGGGCAGCTCCGCCGCTTTGGCGGTCTTCCACGCGCTGCTGATCCCGGCCACCAGCGGCGTTTCGATCGGCCCCGGCGCAATGGCGTTGACCAGCACGTTGTCCTTGGCCACTTCCAGGGCGAGGGATTTCGTAAAGCCGATCACTCCGGCCTTGGCCGCCGCGTAATGGGTCAGCTCGGCGCCGCCCTTGATGCCCAACTGCGACGCGACGTTGATGATGCGTCCCCAGCGCTGCGCAAGCATGTGCGGCAAGGCGCGCTGACTGGCGATGAACACGCTGGTCAGGTCGACGCGCAGCATGTCGTTCCACATCTCCAGGGTCAGATCGACACAGCGGGCCTGGGTCAGCATGCCAGCGTTGTTGACCAGAATATCGATGCCGCCAAAGTGCTGAACGCAGGCATCGACCCCGGCCTGCGCGCCGTCGACCGTGCCGACATCGGCCACGCTTTCGACCACTTCGACGCCCAGTTCGCGGCAGTGCTGGGCGGTGTTGGCCAGGGTAACGGCGTCGCGATCGGCCAGGACCAGCCGCGCGCCCTGCTCGGCATAGGCCCGCGCAATGGCGGCGCCGATGCCGCTGCCTGCGCCGGTAATCACCGCGCGCTTATTGACCAGTTGCATGGTGTTTCCTCTTTCAGTCTGCGGCTTGTGGCGCAATCAATAGCGGATCAGCGTTGCGCCTTACTCCGGCCAACGCACGGTCAGGCCGCCATCGATGACGATGCTTTGTCCGGTGAGATAACTGGATTCGTCGCTGCACAGGAATCGCACCAAAGACGCGACCTCATCGGCCCGACCGACACGGCCCAACGGGATGGCATGGGCCGCTTTGGCGAGGCCCTCCGGCCCGAGCGAGTTCTTGCTGTCCAGCGATTGCGGTGTCTCGATCAAACCCGGAATCACCGCGTTGCAGCGAATCCCCCGGGACGCCAGTTCCACCGCCAGTGAGCGGCACAACCCTGGCACACCGGCTTTGGCAGCGGCGTAGTGCGAGTGGTCCTGCCAGCCATAGACGCCGCCGGCAATCGACGAAATCGCCACCATGGAGCCGCCCTCGCCCATGTGCCGGGCCGCCGCGCGGAAAGTGCGCATCACACCGGTGAGATCGACATCGAGCATCTCGTTCCAGCGTTCGTCGGTCATCTCCAGCAACGGCGCCCGGCGCAGCAGGCCGGCATTGGCGACCGCGTAATCGATCCGGCCGAAGCGGCTGATCGCCTGCTCGGCCAGTGCGTCCACCGAAGCCGTCTGGGTGACGTCCAGTTCGGCCATCAGGCATTCGCCGCCCGCCTCTGCCACCAACCGCGCCGTGATCTCGGGATCATGGGGGTCGGCCGGGTAATAGCCGCCCACTACGGCGACGCCCTTGTTCGCGAACGCCACCGCCAGGGCCTGGCCGATCCCGCTGGCGGCCCCGGTAATCAACGCTACTCTGCGAGTCATGTTCAGTTCCTTATTGGACGGTTTCTATTGGACTGTTTCTGGGCGCACGTGGCGGGCGGCGAACATCAGTACGCCGGACAAAAAGCACGGCACGGCACCGAAATACAGCGCCGAGGTCTGCCAGTCGCCCCCGGCGCTAAGCACCGAGGTCGCACCAAACCCTGCGACCACCGCGCCGAGCGGGCCCATCGCGTGGATGATCGCGCCGCCGGTGGCGCGGATGCTGGTCGGGAAGCTCTCGCTGATGAAAAACAGGGCGGCGGAATACGGACCGATCAGGAAGAACAGCCCGAGGCTGTACAGGCCGACCACCGTAGGCATGTTGCTGGGGGCGAACAGCATGCCGGCGAAGGACAGGCCGCCGAGCATCCAGCCAAGGCCGATGACGTTGCGTCGACCGATCTTGTCGCCCATCCAGCCGTGGCTCAGGTAACCGCAGTAGCCCACCAGGTTAGACAGCACCAGAATAATCAGCGAGTTCTCGAACGAGAGGTGGTGCACGCTGACGATCACGGACGTGCCCAGCACGCTGAACACCTGAATCGCGGCCCAGTTGAGCAGGATCGCTGCGCCTATCACCAGGGTGGCGCGTCGTGAGGTGCCCCGGAACGCTGCACCGAAGCCGGCCGTGCGATGTTCTTCGTAATCCACGCCGTAGGTCATCGCCACCTGTTTGGCCTGTTCAGCGTCGCCCGCCTTGCGCAACTGGGTGATGCGCTGGTGAATCTGAAACTGCGGGCTCTCCTTGAGCTTGCGCGCCATGAACGCAATCACCAGCGCCGGGATCGCGGCAAACACGAAGCAGCCCTGCCAGCCGATGATCGGCAGCAGCACCGCGGTCAGTCCGGCGGCGATCAGCGCGCCGACCGGCCAGCCGCCCTGCACCAGGCTGTAGATGAAGCCACGACGCCTGGCCAGGCGCGGATCTTCGGAGGCCGCATAGATTTCGCTGAGGTAAGTGGCGTTAACGGTTTCTTCGGCGTAACCCAGCCCGCTCAGGGAGCGGATCAGGATCAGCGGCGACTTGCCCCATGATCCGCCCAGCGCCGTCAGCGCCGAGCAGATCGCGGAACCGGTGACCGTAAAAATGATGCCCATGCGTCGACCGAGGCGATCCACCAGTGGCCCGATGGCCAGCGCGATGACCGCCGTGCCCACCGCAGCCCAGGTGGCGATTTCCGCCTGTTCCGCTTCGCCCCACTGAAAGTGCCGGCCGATTTCCGGCAGCAAGGTGCCGAACAGGATGAAGTCGTACACCGCGAAGACCCACGCGAAGAACGCGATCCAGGTGGCGTAGCGCACTTGTTCGGAAGTCAGTTGCTGGGGTTTCCAGCCGGTCAGATCAAGCTTGTTATAAATGGACATGGGTCACGCCTCGGAATGAAGGGGCAATCAGCTGTGGCGAGGATTACGGCGGACGAAGTCATCGGCGATTTCGTCGAACGTGACGAACTTGACGCCGGCGTGGTTCTGGATGTGCTCGATCAATCGCTCCAGCATCAGCAGTACTTGCGGGCGACCGGAGACGTCCGGGTGGATGGTCATGGTGAACACGGCGTGCTCGTGCTCGCGGTAGACCCAGTCGAACTGATCGCGCCACATCTCTTCCAGATGACGCGGGTTGACGAAGCCGTGGCTGTTGGGCGCCTTTTTGATGAACATCATCGGCGGCAAGTCATCGAGGTACCAGTTGGCCGGAATTTCCACCAGATCGGTTTCCTGACCCCGCACCAGCGGTTTCATCCAGGTGTCGGGGTGCTGGGTGTAATCGATCTTGGTCCAGCTGTCGCCCACGCGCACGTAGTAAGGGTGGAAGTCGTTGTGCATCAGGCTGTGGTCGTACTTGATGCCCTTCTTGAGCAGCAACTCGTTGGTGACCTTGCTGAACTCCCACCAGGGTGCGACGTAGCCGGTCGGGCGTTTGCCGGTCATCCGGGTGATCAGCTCGATGGACTTGTCGAGGACGATTTCTTCCTGCTCGGGGGTCATGGCGATGGGGTTTTCGTGGCTGTAGCCGTGCACCCCGATCTCGTGACCGGCGTCGAACACGGCCTTTATCTGCTCGGGAAACGTCTCCATCGAGTGACCGGGCACGAACCAGGTGGTGCGCAGGCCGTAGCGCTCGAACAGCTTGAGCAGGCGCGGCGCCCCGATTTCGCCCGCGAACAGGCCACGGGAAATATCGTCAGGCGAATCCTCGCCACCGTATGAACCCAACCAGCCTGCCACGGCGTCTACGTCGACACCGAAGGCGCACAGAATTTCTTTAGCCATCATCGTTCTCCAGCGGAGTTATCGGATCATTCGTTCGGGAAGGTGCGCACCGCGGCTTCAACGGCCAGCGCAGCGCGCAATAAACGTGAGTCTTCGCCACACGGCGCGCTGATCAACACACCGGTTGGCAGGCCCAGGGCGTCACAGCCGCTTGGCAGCGACACGCCCGGCATGTCCAGCAAACTGCCCGGCATGGTCAGGCGCAATGTGGCCAGGTTGGTGCGTATGAAGAGGTCATCGTCACTCAACAACGGCGCCAGCGGCGGCGCCACGTGGGCCACGCTCGGGGTAATCAGAAAGGCGCCATCGAGTTCGTCGCTCATCTGTTGCTGAAGGCGTTCGCGGGCGCTGTACAGGTTGATCAACTGGCTGGCCGGGAACGCCCGCGCCGCTTCAAGACGACGTCGTACCCGAGGGTCGAGTTGCGCGGCCGCGTCACTGTCGAGCAAGGCTTGATGCAGGGCGAACGCTTCTGCCGAGCCCAGCCATCCCTGTTGCTGGATCAGGTCGAGCGTGGTCTGAAAGGCAGGCGACGGACGCACGTCGATCAGGGCGCCGTGGGCCTGAATCGCACTCACACAACGCAGCAGGTTGTCGCGCACGGCCGGCTCGACGCGGTCGTCCTCAAGGACCGCCTGATCGACCCGGAAACGCTGGCCGGCCAACGAGCGCGGCAGCAGAGAGGTCGGCTTGGAGCGGCCTCGCAGGATGTCGTCAATGGCCACGGCATCGCGCACGCTGCGTGTCAGCGGGCCAAGGCTGTCGAGGGTGTGCGCGAGGGGAAAGACGCCGTCGCGGCTGTAGCGTCGGCAGCTGCTGCGAAAACCCACCAGGCCGTTGAAGGCCGCCGGGATGCGGATCGAGCCGGCGGTGTCGGTGCCCATGGCGATGGGGACGATGCCCGCTGACACCGCGACCGCCGAGCCTGACGAAGAGCCGCCGGGAATGCGCGGCTGGTCATGCCCGAGCGGATTGTGCGGCGTGCCGAAATGGGGATTCAGCCCCAGGCCGGAGTAGGCGAACTCACTGAGGTTGGTTTTGCCGACGCTGACCATCCCGGCCCGTGACAGCAGGCCGACGATCTGCGCATCCAGCAGGGCTGGCGCGCACTCACGGCGCACCGCTGCGCCTGCGGTGGTCGGGCTGCCGGCCAGATCAAACAGGTCTTTCCAGGCGATGGGCACGCCGTCCAGCGCGCTCGCCGGTTGCCCCGCCGTCCACCGCGCCGCCGAGGCTTGAGCTTCGCGGCGTGCTCGTTGAGTAGAGAAAGAGATGAACACGTCATCGACTGCGGCCGCCTTCGCCAGTACAGCGTCCAGAGCCTGCACCGGGTCGCTGCGTCCACTGGCGAAATCTTGTGCCATGGCCAGTGCGTCGGCGAGTAACGGATCCGGGAAGCGAGCGTCGGACATTTCATCTACCCTTTAATGTACATATTCAGAGAATGTACGTTTAACAAAGGCAGAAAGCGTGCCAGAGTCGGCACGGGCTTATTCATGGAGCGGTGGATGCGCGAGACGCCGGGCCAGGATGGCCGCGCTAGATACGTTGCCGGGTTTTACCGACTCACCGAATGTGCGGCTGCTCGACCGTGCTGAAGTGGAGGCTGTTAAGGATGGATATTTACGCAAAGGTACGTTTTAGTGCAGAAAAGTAACAACGGCTCCAATACCGTGCGTTCTGACGTGACCCGCAGTGACAACCTGTCTTGTGCGAGAATCGCCGCCCGCCTTCCGAGAAGTGTATGAAATCGATGTCCACCGAGGATCCCCGCACTGCGTCCCGCTACGCCACGATCCGGCAGGTCCTGCGCGATGCCATCGTCAACGGTGACGTGGTTGAAGGATTGGTGCTGCTCGAAGCGCCGCTGGCAGAGCTGTTCGGCACCAGTCGGGTGCCAGTGCGCCGGGCGCTGGATCTGCTCCATGAAGAAGGCCTGATCAGCCGATTCAACGGACGCGGTTATCTGGTCAACCCCGAGGGCGCCGAGGTGCAGCCGGTGCGCCTGGCCTTGACCCATCATCAGCTGGGCCTCGATAGCAGTGAAGAGCTGGTGGACACGCGCCCGCTGGGGGAACGGATTTACGATGAAATCGGCGCGGCGTTATCGACCTGTATCGCATTCGGTCATTATCGTCTCGACGAGCAAATCGCCGCCGAACACTATGGCGTGAGCCGGGCCGTTGTGCGCGAGGCGCTGATGCGGCTGCGTGATCGGGGGCTGGTGGAGAAAGAGCCCTACTCGCAGTGGCTGGCCGGGCCCCTCACCGCGCGGGAAGTGACCGAAGATTACGAGCTGCGGGCCTGCCTCGAGCCTGAAGCGCTGCGCCAGACCGCGCCGGGCCTGAGCCGGGACGACCTTGTGGCCATGCTCGCGCGAGTGGAAGCCGCGCAGAACAGCGCTCAGTGCAGCCTGGCGGACATCGAGCGACTGGAGGAGGACCTGCATCACCACTGCCTGGCCGGCATCACCAACCGCAAGATCGCGACGTTGATCCGCCAGGGCCAGAGCCCCATGATCATCAGCCGGATTTTCTACAGCCAGCTGGGCATCGGGCCCGACGACGCGATGCTGGCCGAACATCGTTTGATCCTGGAACTCCTGCTGCACGGCGCCTTCGACGCCGCAGCGCTGAACCTCAAGGAACACCTCAACCGCGCCAGCCAGCGGATGCTGCAGCGGCTGAAAGTCCTGTCCGTACTGCCCGAACAGCCCGTCCCGGAATACCTGACCCGACTCAGCTGACGCTCAGTGGGCCCGGTTATAGCCTCGGAGATGCATGCTTTAGCCGGGAAGGCGTCAGTGGGCACGCTGCGAAATCGATGGTGATCACACCGGCCTCTTCCCGGCTGAAGCCAGTCCCACTAAAGAGCATCGCGTGCACCCAGCAAGGCCGGCGCCGGACTTAATTGTGGGACCGGCTTTAGCCGGGAAGGCGTCAGTGGCAACACCGCACTCACTCCGCCCGCATCACCCGATTACGTCCCTCCTGCTTGCCTTCATATAAACGCTGATCCGCCCGGTTCAGCGCATCGCGGAACATCTCCCCGTCTTTCAAGATGGCCACCGCCAGGGTCGCGGTGAGGGCCAGGCTCACCTGTCTGGTCTCCCCGGCCTGCTCGCGAATGTGCGTCAGTATCCGCTCGGCGATCAGCCGGGCATCCTCGAAGGGGGTGTTGGGCATCAATACCAGAAACTCCTCGCCGCCCCAGCGCGCGGCGATGTCGGTGGTGCGCACGCATCGGCCAATGACGTCGGCGACCTGTTGCAGCACCACGTCGCCCATGTCGTGGCCGTGCTGGTCGTTGATCAGCTTGAAATGATCGATGTCGATCAGCACCAGCGCCGTCGGGATCTCGCGGCGCCCCCCGCCCAACTGACGCAAGCGCTGCAGCACGCGGCGGCGGGTATAGAGGTTGGTCAGGCTGTCACGGTGGGCCGAGTGGTAAAGGTTCATGTGCATCGACAGGTTGAAACGCACCGACAGTGCTGTGGCATGCAGCAGCAATGCCGTGGCGGTCAAGGCGTTGGCCGCGCCGAACAGGTCCTGGGCCTGCTCGCTGACGCTGATCACCGGCACCTTGTTACGCATGAGGTACCCGCCCACCGTGACGATCAGCACGGCAGCGCTCAGACAGCCGCGGCGCACCGGCGAGGAATGAAAGCCGAAAGCGATGATGGGCACGATGCAGAAGACGTACAGGTGGAAGTTGCTGTCCCACCCCAGAACCCAGGTGGCGATGGCCGCATGGGCAATGATTTCGAGACAGATGAGCATGCCCGCGCATCGATACATTCGGCGTTTGATCGCCAGAAGACAGGCGATGTAGGCCGTGACGCTCGCCGCGTTGGTGATCCACATCACGGGCAGGTTCACGATCAAAAACAGTCCAAGCAGAAGCACGTGGATCGCGAACGCGATCTGCACGATCGGGATGATGTGTTTCCAGTATTCAACGGTGGCTTCCCGAGTGACCTGAGTGCGGTCATCGGCGGTGAGGGTATTCATCAGGATGTCTCGGAGAAAATAAGTACGGTGGCATAGGGGGTAGCGAAGTACAGGATGCGGGGAGCCGCAATATCGCGATTCTGAATAACATTAATTCCAATTTAATCTGCTGGCAGATCTTTGAATTTCCAGCATTCTGATAGTTTGAGCATTTTGCCATCATTTTATTTTTCGCCGGCATAAAACTAACCAAAAAGCCTGAGTGTCATTGAATTAAGCGCAAGGATTCTTGCGTACTGCCAATGACCAAAGGAACTGCCACCATGATTCGCGATGACCAACTAACGCCTGCTGGCTACGATGATCCTGTCTACCGGGGAACCGCTGTCGCACCCTTGCTCAAACGTATTTCCTGGGGCGCCATTCTGGCCGGTGTGGTCCTCGCACTGGTCGTGTCACTCATGCTCAGCCTGCTGGGCACCGCCATCGGCAGCGCCAGCATTGATCCGTTGCAGGAAGCCGACCCGCTAGCGGGCATGGGCAAAGGCACCGGCATCTGGCTGGGTGTCAGTATGGTCATTTCTCTGTTCGTCGGGGGCTGGGCCGCCGGCCGGTTGGCCCATCGCGAAGGCGCCTTCCACGGCATTCTGGTCTGGGCCAGCGTTTCGCTGATCAGCGTTTACCTGGTGTCCAGCGCCGTGACCGGCGTCGTGCGTGGCGGTCTGAACCTGGCAGGCAGTGGCCTGTCGGCAGTTGGCAGCGGTATCGCGCAAGTGGCCCCGGCCGTTGGCGGCAAGATTCAGGAGCAACTGCGTGCACAAGGCATCGACTTCAATCTGGACGATATCCAGGGCGAGATCGAACAAGCCATGCGCCAGACCGGCAAGCCGGAGCTGGATCCGAACAAGGTCAAGCAGGACGTCGCCACCACCCAGGAAGACGCTAAAAACACCGCCCAGCGCAGCGCTCAAGCGCCGCAACAAGCCGACGAGCAACTGAGCGGCTTGCTGGACCGGCTGAAGGCCAAGGGCGACCAGGCCTGGGATGCGGCTGACCGCCAGGCGTTCGTCAACCTGATCAAGGCCCGCGGCAACAAGACCGACGCTGAAGCCAACCAGATCGTTGATCAGGCCCAGGCCAGCTACCGTCAGGCGTACGCCAAGTATCAGGAGCTGAAAGCTCAGGCAGAACAGAAAGCCCGAGAAGCGGCTGACGTTGCGGCGAAAAACATTTCCCGCGCCGCCTGGATCCTGCTCCTCACCCTGGTGGTATCTGCCCTTGTCGCGGCAGGCGCTGGTGCAATGGGTCGTCGTACCCAACCGGCTGCGAAGATCGTCGGCGCTGTCTAAGCGTCAGGTTCAAGCCCCCAAATAAAATGGCCCGATCGCAAGATCGGGCCATTTTTGTTTGCGCTGCGGCTGTGAAACGAACGGCTCCGTACATCTGAAAATGCCGATTCACGCCTGCGTCAGAATGCACCGCAGCAAGCCAGGGAAGCGAATATCCAGTTCGTCAGTGCGCAGTGAATTCATGTGGGTGGTCCCGATGTTGCGCGTGTGCACCAGGCCCGCGTCGCGCAGGACGCGAAAGTGATGGGACATGCTGGACTTGGGCCGCCCGCCGTCGAGTTCACCGCAGGTGGCCTCGGCCACCGAGGAAAGACAGCGAACGATTTCGAGACGCACGGGGTCACTTAATGCGTAAAGCAAACGCTCAAGTGTGAGTTCGGTAGGTAACGGATGTTTGAAGGCGCGCATGCCGCGCATCATAGCGGGGGGTTTCATTCTTCGCCATATTTCGAATACTATCGAACAAGCGAATTCAATCATCAGGAGTATTTCATGTCTGCATTGTTCGAACCCTTCACGCTGAAGGACGTGACCCTGCGTAACCGCATCGCCATCCCTCCAATGTGCCAGTACACGGCAGACGACGGCGTGATCAACGAGTGGCACCACGTTCACCTGGCGAGCATGGCCCGCGGCGGGGCCGGTCTGGTGGTCGTCGAAGCCACCGCCGTCTCCCCTGAAGGCCGTATCACTCCGGGTTGCGCCGGTATCTGGAGCGACGAGCACGCCAAGGCGTTCATTCCTGCAGTGCAAGCGATCAAGGCCGCCGGCTCGGTCCCAGGCATCCAGATTGCCCACGCCGGCCGCAAGGCCAGCGCCAACCGTCCATGGGAAGGCGACGACCATATGGCGGCCGATGACGCCCGTGGCTGGCAGACCATCGCGCCGTCGGCCATCGCATTCGGCGCCAACCTGCCGAAAGTCCCGCAGGAAATGACCCTCGATGACATCGCCCGGGTCAAGCAGGACTTCGTCGACGCAGCACGCCGCGCCCGTGAAGCGGGTTTTGAGTGGATCGAACTGCACTTCGCCCACGGCTACCTGGGCCAGAGCTTCTTCTCCGAACACTCCAACCAGCGCACCGACGCCTACGGTGGCAGCTTCGACAACCGCAGCCGCTTCCTTCTGGAAACCCTGGCCGCCGTGCGTGAAGTATGGCCGGAGAACCTGCCGCTGACCGCGCGCTTCGGTGTGATCGAGTACGACGGCCGTGACGAGCAGACCCTCAGCGAATCCATCGAACTGGCGCGCCGCTTCAAGGCCGGCGGTCTGGACCTGCTGAGCGTCAGCGTCGGTTTCACCATCCCTGAAACCAACATCCCGTGGGGCCCGGCCTTCATGGGCCCGATCGCCGAGCGCGTACGCCGCGAAGCCGATATCCCGGTGACCTCGGCATGGGGTTTCGGCGATCCAAAACTGGCTCAGGCCGCCGTGCAGAATGGTCAGCTGGACCTGGTCTCGATCGGCCGTGCGCACCTGGCGGATCCGCATTGGGCGTATTTCGCCGCCAAAGAACTGGGCGTCGATAAAGCTTCGTGGACCCTGCCTGCTCCCTACGCGCACTGGCTTGAACGCTACCGCTAAGCGTCTCGCGATACAGAATGCCGCCCAATGAGGCGGCATTTTTATTTGTCGGCGGCACTGGGTACTATCCGCTGCCGGCCGCCTGTTGATGCGCCCTGCCCGACTTGAATCCCCATCCAGGACCTGACGATGATCAGAGAGTTGAAAACCTTTGTCTGCGTCGCGCGGCGAGGCACCTTTGCGGCGGCCGGACGTGAGGTCGGGCTGACGCAGTCGGCGGTCAGTGCGCAGATCAAGAACCTCGAAGACACCCTCGGCGTCACCCTGTTCGACCGCACCGGCCGCGCCGCCACCCTCAACGCTGCCGGTCAGCGCGCCGTGGCACTGGCTGAAGAAATGCTGCAGTTATTCGGGCGCATGGGCAGCCCCGACAGCGCCAATGACTTCCGTGGCGCGCTGCGCATTGGCGCCATCAGCACCGCGCAGACCGGCATCTTGCCCCAGGCCCTGGTGGCGTTGCGCAGCAAGGCGCCGTTCATTGAAGCCAGCCTGGTGCCGGGCGTGTCACTGAACCTGCTCAGTCAGGTGGACGCCGGCGAGCTGGACCTGGCGATCATGATCAAGCCGCCGTTCGCCCTGCCGAAGGAGCTGCACGCCGAGGTCATCGCCAGAGAGCCGTTCGTGCTCATCACTCCAGCGGGCATGTCGGGTGACGACCCACGCCAGATCCTCAGCGAGAACCCCTTCATTCGCTACGATCAACGCTCGTTCGGCGGCCGTCGGGTCACTCAGTTTTTGCGCGAGCGCAAGCTCGAGGTGCGGCAAACCCTGGAGCTCGACGAACTGGACGCCATCGTCAAGATGGTCCGCGCCGGGCTCGGCGTGGCGCTGGTGCCCATGGCCGGGTTGTGGCTGGAGCACGCGGAGAACGTGCGGATCATCGATCTGGGCGAGATGACCTTTTTCCGCGAGATCGTGCTGGTGAGCAAATACCTGCAGCGGCACACACCGCTGCTGGAATTGTTCAGGAGCTGCGTCATCGACACGCTGAATCACCCGTCGCGCTGAGTGCCATCCGGCAGGCGGCTATTTGGCGAAGAGCTGGCTCATGTCCTTGAATGCCTTGAATTCCAGGGCGTTGCCGCACGGGTCGAACAGAAACATGGTGGCCTGCTCGCCGACCTGGCCCTGAAAGCGGATGTAGGGTTCGATCACAAACTTGGTTTCCCGGGCGCGCAGACGCTCCGCCAACGCCTCCCACTCTTCCCAGTGCAGGATGATGCCGAAATGCGGAACCGGCACGTCGTGGCCGTCTACCGCATTGGAATGAACGGATTCCTGTGAGGTGGTTTTCGGGTGCTCGTGGATGACCAGTTGATGGCCGTAGAAATCAAAGTCGACCCATTGCTCGCTGGAGCGGCCTTCGGAAAGACCGAAAACATCGCCGTAGAAGTGGCGTGCGGCGGCAAGGTCGTAGACGGGAATGGCGAGGTGGAACGGCGAGAGGCTCATGGTCGATCCTTGGGACGGGAATGATAGGGGACGATTGTTGACCTTAACGCAGGCCAGCAAAAGCGCATATCGCTTCTGCTGAGCCTCAATTATTTCGATCAATCACGCCTACGATGCTGCGCAAGCGCATCAATTTCACGAGGCTCGGCGGTGAGCACACCGCTTGAGTCGTGGCCAAGTCCAAATCCAAGCCCAGGCACTTTTTTACAAGGCCGACGGAACTTTAGTAGTGGCACTATGCCTTATATCCGCTCGGGTGATTTGTCCTCCCGGTTTTATTGACCTTTTTGGCTACCTCCACCATGAAAAAACTACTGCTCGCGGTCCTGTGCCTGTCTTCTTTCGCCACGAATGCTGACGCCACGCAAATTTCCGGGGCGCTGGGTGCCACCAGCCAGGGTGGCATCACTGGCCGCGTGGCCCTGGGTTTCGACTGGACCAAGGCGTGGCTGGAAAGCTCGACCGGCAAGCTGACCGGCTACTGGGATCTGGGCTACACCTACTGGGAAGCAGGCAAACAGGCCGGCGCTCGCCACTCGGCGTCATTTGCTCCGGTGTTCGTTTATGAGTTCGGCAGCGGCACGATCAAGCCGTTTATCGAGGCGGGCGTTGGCGTTTCGCTGTTTACCGGTGCGTCCGCCGGCGATCAGACGTTTGGCTCGGCGTTCAACTTCGAAGACCGCCTTGGCGCCGGCCTGAAACTCGGCGACACCCAGCGCGTGGCGGTCCGCGTGACCCACTATTCGAACGCGGGGATCAAAGAGCCCAATGACGGAATCGAGTCCTATGCGGTGGTTTACAGTCATACGCTTTGAGGGAGGTTCTAGCGGCAAGCTTCAAGCTGAAAGCTGCAAGTGGCGCGCCTGAGGCTTGAGCCAGCGCCGCCCAGCCACCAGAGGGCTGCTTTTGCAGCCCTTTTTTGGTTCTCTGCCCTGCTCCCCGTGCTGACCTCCTCGCTTTGTACGCCTTTTGCCTACCACCCCTTCATGACACGCCGTACATAAACCAAAGACCGATTGTCAGATTCCAGCCCTACAGAGGCCTGATTTACCCAGGAAAGCATTCATCTATCGCGCCGCCCGCCGATAGACCGGCAGACAGACTGCAATCCTTTCCCCGCAATCGCTTGAAGGCTCTACGGCATGACCAAATCCCTGAAATTCAGCCACAAAATTCTGCTGGCGGCCTCGCTGGTGGTGATCGCTGCATTCACCTTGTTCACCCTGTACAACGATTATCTGCAACGCACTGCCATCCGCGATCAGTTAAGGGAAAGTCTGACCCAGATGGGCGAAAGTACGGCCGGTAATATCCAGAACTGGATGTCGGGACGCATCCTGCTGGTGGAAAACGTTTCCGAGGGCGCCGCCGTGTCGCCGTCGCCTGAAGTGTTCAACCGTCTGCTGGGCCAGCCGACGCTGATCTCGACGTTCATGAGTATCTACCTGGGCAAGGCCGATGGCTCGTTCGTGACCCAACCGCCTGACGACATGCCCGGCGATTACGACCCGCGCACCCGCCCCTGGTACACCGATGCGCTGAAGGCCGGCAAAACCACCCTCACCGAGCCCTACCTGGACGCCGTGACCAAGGGCCTGATCGTAACGATCGCCACGCCGGTCAAAGGCCCTTCCGGAGTCGCTGGCGTTGCGGGCGGTGATCTGAGCCTCGAAGTGCTGGTGAAAATGATCAGCGCGCTGCGCCTGCAGAACGACGGCCATGCCTTTCTGGTCGACGCCAACGGCCGCATCCTCGTGCATCCGGACACCTCGCTGGTGATGAAAACCCTGGCCGAGGTCTACCCGAACGCTACGCCGCGGTTGTCCGAGGATGTCAGCGAAAGCGAGCACGCCGGCAATATGGAGGTCATCACCTTTGCTCACGTTGACGGTCTGCCTTCGGTCAACTGGTACGTCGGCATCGCCGTCGACAAGAGCCAGGCCTACGCCGCCCTGGGTGATTTCCGTAACTCGGCGATCGTCGCCACGATTATCGCCGTGGTGCTGATCATTCTTCTGCTGGGCGTGCTGCTCAACGTGCTGATGCGTCCGCTGAACACCATGGGCCGTGCCATGCACGACATCGCGGCGGGTGAAGGGGATCTGACCAAACGTCTGGCGGTCCTCAGCCAGGACGAATTCGGTTACCTGGGCAACGGCTTCAACCTGTTCGTTGAACGGATCCATGACTCGATGCGCGAAGTGGCCTCCTCCACCGTGCAGCTCAATGAAGTCGCATTGCGTGTGGTGAGCGCTTCGAACTCTTCGATGCTCAACTCCGACCAGCAAGCCAACCGCACCAGCAGTGTCGCGGCGGCCATCAACGAGCTCGGCGCAGCGGCGCAGGAAATCGCGCAGAACGCCGCCATGGCTTCCGGGCATTCCAGCGACGCCCGCAGCATGGCGTCCAACGGTCAGGCCGTGGTCGGTCAGAACATTCAGGCAATGAACCGCTTGTCGACGCGCATCAGCGGCGCCAGCGAGCAGATCGAACAGCTCAACACCAAGACGGCCAACATCGGGCAGATTCTCGAAGTCATCACCGGCATCTCCCAGCAGACCAACCTGCTGGCCCTCAACGCCGCCATCGAAGCAGCGCGCGCCGGGGAAGCCGGGCGCGGATTTGCCGTGGTGGCTGACGAAGTTCGCAGCCTGGCCCATCGCACTCAGGAATCGGCCAGTCAGGTTCAGAAAATGATCGAGGAGTTGCAGCACGGCGCCCGTGAAGCGGTGTCGATCATGAACGAGAGCCAGCGCGAGAGCCATGAGAGCGTGAGCATCGCCAACCAGGCCGGCACCAGCCTGGAAAGCGTGACGGTGCGCATCGGCGAGATCGACGCGATGAACCAGTCGGTCGCCACGGCCACCGAAGAGCAGACCTCGGTGGTCGAGGCGATCAACGTCGACATCACCGAGATCAACACACTGAACCAGGAAGGCGTGGAAAACCTGCAAGCCACGCTGCGCGCCTGTTCCGACCTGGAACGCCAGTCGGTGCGCTTGACGCAGCTGGTGGGCAGTTTCCGTATCTGAAGCAAGTCGGAGCGCTGTTCATCGCAAACCTGACGCTTGATCGGTCAGTGCTTGCCAAACCAGCGCTCCGACGAAATGATGGCACTAAGACACTACTCGTGATGTCACAGTCCGGTAACCCACCCCTTTTGGTGCAACATGCTTTCCTTTGTCCTCGATCGCCCTGACCCCAATGACGCGCAACTTCTTGCCGAAGTCGATCGCACCATCGCGTCGCGCTTTCGCAGTCTGCGTTTCAGCACTGACCTGGAACGTCGTTACGAAGCAGAGACGCTCGAGCAACGCCGCCAGTTTCTCACTGCCGTAGGCATCGGCGGCATCCTCATCTACAACCTGTTCATGGTCAGCGACTGGCTCAGCCTTAACGACATGTTTACCTACGTGGCGGTGGGCCGTGTCTGCCTGATGACGCCCATCTTTATCCTTCTGCTGATCATCGCCGACCGCGCCTGCACCCGACGCACTGTCGAGACAACGGCAGCCATCGGCACCGTCACGTGTTCGGTGATGCCGCTGGTGGTGATGATCTTCAGCGAAAGTCCGTTTCGGCTGCACTACCAACTGGGAATGCTGCTGATCATGGTGTATTGCACGGTGATCCAGCAGGTGCCAGTGCGGTGTGCGGCGGTATCAATGGCCTGCATGCTGGTCATCCAGCTAGTGACCACTTACCTCGCTGACTTCGCCGACTTTCAGATCTGGCAGGCCAATGCGCTGCTGTTCTTTTCCACCGCGGCGCTGCTGATGATGGCTTCGTGGTTTCTGGAACACGGCAGTCGCTTGAGTTATCTGTTTGCGTTGCGCGGGCGCTTGCTGCAATCGCAATTGGTGGAACTGGCGCGGATCGATTCGCTGACGCAATTGTTCAACCGGCGCTTTCAGGGCGAGGTGCTGGCATCGCTGTGGAGCCGCTCGGTGCAAGCGCCCACGAACGTCGCGGTCATCCTGCTGGACATCGATCACTTCAAATCCTACAACGATAATTACGGGCACATGCAGGGCGACACCTGCCTGCGTCTGCTCAGTGGCGTGATTCAGCGCACCGCGCAGAAAGCCAACGCCCTGACCTTCCGCTTCGGCGGCGAAGAAATCCTCGTGCTCATGACCGACGCCCACCCGGCCCAGGCCAGGGCGCTGGCGGAAAACCTGCGCTTGGCGGTCGCCGCGCTCAATGTCCCTCATCCGGTGCTGGGCGATGGCGCCAGAGTCACCATCAGCCTGGGCGTCGCCGTCGCCAGCGCACCGCACACCAGCGCCGAAGTGCTGATCGCCATGGCCGACAAAGCCCTCTATGCCGCCAAGGGCGAAGGCCGCGACTGCCTGCGCTGCGCCCCCGCTGAAGTGGCCTAACGGGCCCTACCCCCAAGCTGCGGTCCGACTGAATGACTGCGGTCCCACTAAAAAGCATCGCGTGCATCTGGAGAACTGGCTGGACGCGAACCCTGTGGGACCGGCTTTAGCCGGAAAGACGTCGGCATTCACACTGCAGAATTGAGGGTGCCCACACCGGCCCCTTCCCGGCTGAAGCCGGTCCCACTAAAAAGCATCGCGTGCACCCTGGGGAACTGGCTGGACGCGAACCTTGTGGGACCGGCTTTAGCCGGGAAGACGTCGGCATTCACACTCCAGAATTGAGGGTGCCCACACTAGCCTTCCCGGCTGAAGCCGGTCCCACTATCTGACCGCATGTATATGCCAGTCCGTGATGATCATGCAGGACTGGCTTTAGCCGGTCCCACTAACCCTCCGTATACCCCGGCGATCTACCCTCTCGCCCGCGAAAGTGCCAGAAAAGCACAGCCCTAAAGCGTCAATTAGGTGACGCATAAAACCATCCAAATGTGCCGATCGTCACAAAACGACGGTTTCCCGACATACGGCTACAACTTTTCCGTTGAGTTAGGTCATACCTGCTGCAGTGCCGATTGGAAATTGGCACGCAGCGTGACCTCAGCCTGTGAACGGAGATAAGTACATGATTTTTAACGTCCAAAATTTTGGCGCCAAGGGAGATGGCGTCTCTGACGACACCGCGGCCATTCAACAAGCGATTGATGCGGCAGCGGCGGCCGGCGGAGGACAAGTCTATGTACCCCCCGGGACCTACATCGTGTCGGGCGGTGAAGAACCGTCCGACGGCTGCCTCATGCTCAAAAGCAACGTCTACATGTACGGCGACGGCATGGGCGTCTCGAACATCAAGGTGGCAGACGGTTCCGACACAAAAATCACCGGCGTGATCCGCTCTGCCTACGGCGAAGAGACCCACGATTTCGGGCTGAGCAACCTGACCATCGATGGTAACCGCGACAACACCACCGGCAAGATCGACGGCTGGTTCAACGGTTTCATCCCCGGCCAGGCAGGGTACGATTCCAACGTCACCCTCGACGGCGTGGAAATCAAGGACTGCTCCGGTTACGGCTTCGACCCCCACGAACAGACCGTGAACATGGTCATCAAGAACAGCGTGTCCCATGGCAACGGCCTGGACGGCTTCGTCGCTGACTTTCTGAGCGACAGCACCTTCGAAAACAACGTCGCCTACGACAACGATCGCCACGGTTTCAACGTGGTCACCAGCAGCCACGACTTCACCCTGAGCAACAACGTCGCCTACGGCAACGGCGGTGGCGGCATCGTCGTGCAGCGCGGCAGCGAGAACATCCCTTCGCCGAACAACATCACCATCACCGGCGGTGAGGTCTATGGCAACGGCGCCGAGGGCGTGCTGATCAAGCTTTCGAGCGAGGTCACCATGACCGGTGTCGACATCCACGACAACGCCAGCGCCGGCGTGCGCATCTACGGCAGCAACAACGTCGACGTGATCAACAACACCTTGAGCAACAACTCCCTGGGCGGCGGCGTGCCGGAAATCATCATTCAGTCCTACGACGACACCAACGGCGTTTCCGGCAAGTATTTCAACGGCAGCGACAACACCGTTCAGGGCAACACCATCAACGGCAGCGCGCTGTCCACCTATGGCGTGGCCGAGCGCAACGAAGACGGCACCGACCGCAACGCAATCATCGGCAACACCATCAGCCACACCACCAAGGGCGACACGCTGCTGTACGGCGATGGCAGCTACGTCAGCGCCACCGTACCCGTCGTGGCGGTGCAAGGCACCGATGGCAACGATACCCTGCTGGGCAGCGACGCCAACGAGATCTTCTACGCCGGCGCGGGCAATGACACCGTCAACGGCGGTGGCGGCAGCGACATCCTCATCGGCGGTGCCGGCGTCGACAAGCTGACCGGCGGTGCAGGCGCGGACATCTTCCGCTTCACCAGCGAAACCGACAGCTATCGCACCGCGACCACCAGCTTCGACGACACCATCACCGACTTCGACCCGACCCAGGACAAAATCGACCTCGCCGGCCTGGGCTTTACCGGGCTGGGCAACGGCCGTGGCGGCACCTTGCAGGTGAGCTACAGCGCCAGCAACGACCGCACCTACATCAAGGATTACGATGCCGACGCCAATGGCAATCGCTTCGAGCTGATCCTGGCCGGCAATCTGGTCAGCGCACTGACCGCCGACAACTTCATCTTCAACCGCACCCTCACCGGCACCGTCGGCAACGACTCGCTGCAGGGCACTGACGGAGCCGACACGCTGTTGGGCCTTGCCGGCAATGACAGCCTGGCAGGCGGCGGCGGTGACGATCGCCTCGACGGCGGCGCCGGGCAGGACACCCTGAGTGGTGGCGCCGGCGCGGACACGTTTGTGTTCTCCAGCCGCATGGACAGCTATCGCAACTACAACGCCGATGGCGCGAATCTGGGCGACGTGATCACTGATTTCGACGTCACCTCTGACAAGATCGACCTTTCCAAGCTGGGCTTCACCGGCCTCGCCAACGGCATGAATAACACCGTCTACGCGGTGCTCAACGACGTGGGCGACAAGACCTACATCAAGTCGCTGAACGCCGATGCCGAGGGCAACCGCTTCGAAGTCGCGCTGGTGGGCAACTACCTCGACAAGCTGACCAGCGCCAACTTCGTGTTCGCCACCGCACCGACGGTGAATCAGGCGCCGGTCGTTGCCAACCCGCTGCTGGACCAAAACGCTACCGAGAACACACCCTTCAGCTACGTCGTCCCCGGCACCAGCTTCACCGATCCGGACAACGACAACCTCAGCTACACCGCCACCCTGGCCGACGGCACTGCCCTGCCGGCGTGGCTAAGCTTCGATGCCGTGACCCGCACGTTCAGCGGCACCCCGGGCACCACCGCGTCGGGCACCTACGCAATCAAGATCACCGCGAGCGACGCCAGCAACGCCACTGTCAGCGACAGCTTCACCCTCGCCGTCCAGGACGTGCCAGTGACGCCGGGCGAGATCAACGGCACGCCGGGCAATGACACCCTCACCGGCACCACCGGCAACGATCAGCTCTTCGGCGGCGCGGGCAACGACACCCTGAATGGCGGCGACGGCAACGATGTCCTCATCGGTGGCGCCGGTGCCGACAAACTCACCGGTGGCGCGGGATCGGACGTGTTCCGCTTCACGTCCACCCAGGACAGCTACCGCACGGCGACCACCAGCGCCAGCGACCAGATCCTCGATTTCGATGTGGCTGCCGACAAGATCGACGTCTCGGCCCTGGGCTACAGCGGGCTGGGCAACGGCCTCAACGGCACGCTGCAAGTGACCTATAACGCCAACACCAACCGCACCTACGTCAAAGACAACGTCGCGGACGCCAGCGGCAACCGTTTCGAGCTGTCCCTGGCGGGTAATCTGGCCGGCAGCCTCAACGCGAGCCATTTCGTCTTCACCCATCAAAACGTGCCTATCAACGTCGCGCCGGTGGTGGTGATTCCGCTGCTGGACCAGAACGCAACGGAAAACTCGCCATTTACCTACGCGGTCACCAGCAACAGCTTCTCCGACGGTAACAACGACACGCTGACTTACACCGCGACCCTGGCCGATGGCAGCGCCCTTCCCGACTGGCTCACCTTCGACAGCACCCGCCTGACCTTCAGCGGCACGCCCACCAGCACCGCCTCCGGCAATTACACACTGCTGATCAAAGCGACTGATCCGTCGGGCGCGTCAGTCAGTGACAGCTTTGCCCTGGCCGTGGCCGATGCGCCGGCCAGCACCATCACCGGCACCGACAATGGCGAAGCGATCGCGGGCACCGCAGGCGCCGACCTGATCCTCGGGCTGGGCGGCAACGACACCATTCGCGCCGGCGCAGGCCCGGACATCATCGACGGCGGCGCAGGTCGCGACTCGCTGTACGGCGGCGACGGTGCCGACACCTTCCGCTACACCAGCGTCCAGGACAGCTACCGCGACTACACCACTGGCGGAGTGACGGCCACCGACACGATCTACGACTTCACCCACGGCGTGGACAAGATCGACGTGTCGACCCTGGGCTTCCTCGGCCTGGGCGACGGCAGCAACGGCACGCTGTACCTGAGCCTGAACGCGGCCGGCGACAAGACGTACATCAAATCCAGCGTGCCTGACGCCGACGGTCATCGCTTCGAGATCGCCCTGAGCGGTAACTACCTGAACACCCTCACCGCAGACGACTTCGTGTTCGGCTCGCGGGCCGACCAGGACATCCTGTTCCTGCCGACCCTCGGCCAGTCCAACGCCCGTCTGTTGCGCATGACCGAAGACGACAGCCAGTCCGGCACCACCATGCTGGTGGACGGCCTGAGCAAGTACACCACCTACGACGTGCGCAGCCAGTTCAACGACGCCGACGGCAATGGCATCGACATCGCAGTGGGCGGCAGCACGGTCAACGGTATGTCGACCCTCGGCGCCGAAGAGCTGAAGTTGTGCTGGTGGCTGACCGACACCGACCAACCGGGCCCGGCCCTGTTGCGCGCGGTCGCGCTGTTGAACGACCAGCTCTCCGAGCTGAAAGCGGTCGACAACGTGACCATGGGCATCATCTGGGGTCAGGGCGAGGAAGCGGCGCAGGAAATCGCCCGCGCCTCGGACAAGGAAGCCGCCGCAGCGGCGTACAAGGCGGCGACCTTGTCGGTCTTCGATTACCTGCACGCGCAGTTCGGCAACTTCAACGTGTACATGATGGAAACCGGTCACTACGACCAGGACGCCGCCCGCGCCCGTGGCTTCTCGGAAGAGAAGATCGCCGGCATCGTCGAGGGCGTGGGCTATGTGCGCGCTACCCAGGAAGCAATTGCCGCCCAGCGTGACGACGTGAAGATTGCAGTCGACTACACCGACCTGCCGTTGCGCCACGAGGTCGACCCGCTGGTCTATCCCGATGACGTCTGGCACTTGCACGAAGAGTCTGCCGAGATCGTCGGCCAGCGTCTGGCGGACTACATTGCCGATGACCTGGGCTTCAAAGGCGACCCCAGCGACAACAATAGCGTGCAGGCGATTTTCGACGGGGTGCAGAACGAAGGCGGCCTGATCTTCGGTACCGACCAGGCCGACACCCTGGTGGGCTCGTCCGGCAATGACACGCTGGACGGTGACCTCGGCGCCGACAGCATGAGCGGTGGCGATGGCAATGATATTTACATCGTCGACAACGCCTTCGACAGCATCACCGAAAGCAGCGACTCGCCTTCGCAGATCGACACCGTGCAGGCGTCGGTCAGCTGGACCCTCGGCGCGAATCTGGAAAACCTGGTGCTCACCGGTGTTTCAGCCATCGACGGCAACGGCAACGAGCTGCGCAACTTCATCACCGGCAACGCGGCGGCCAACGTGATCGACGGCGCAGGCGGTGCCGACAGCATGAGCGGCGGCAACGGCAACGACACGTACTACGTCGACGACAGCGGCGACAGCGTGATCGAAACCAACGCCGATCGCGTCACCGGCGGCATCGACAGCGTGCACAGCACCCTGGCGACGTTCACCTTGGGCAATAACGTCGAAAACCTGTACATCGACAGCATTGACGCGGCCAACGGCATCGGTAACGCCCTGGACAACGTGCTGTTCGCAGGCAGCGGCGATAACGTGATGGACGGGCGCGGCGGCAACGACACGGTGTCCTACTACGGCGCGCAGGCCGGCATCACCGCCACCCTGTCGACCTCGGCGCAGCAGAACACCGGGGGCTCAGGCCTGGACACGCTGAAGAGCATCGAGAACCTGATCGGCAGCGCCTTCGACGACAGCCTGACCGGCAACAGCGGCGCCAACGTGCTCAACGGCGGTGCCGGCAATGACACGCTGATCGGCGGCTCGGGCAATGACCGTTTGATCGGCGGCGCTGGCACTGACTCGCTCACCGGCGGCACCGGGGCGGACACCTACGTGTTCGACTCCATCGCCGACATGGGCGTCGGTGCATTGCGTGACGTGATCAACGGCTTCAAGAGTGCCGAGGGCGACCTGCTCGACTTCAGCGCCCTGGACGCCAATCCGCAGACCACGGGGATCGACGCGTTTACTTTCATCGGCAGCAATGCCTTTGACAGCAATGACGCGACCGGGCAGATACGCTTCGCTGACGGGATCCTCTACGGCAGCATCAACGCCGATGCGACCCCGGATTTCGAAATCCAGTTGGTCGGCGTCAAGGAGCTGCACGTCACTGACCTCGTTGCCTGAGTAATCGCGTAAACACAAAAACGGCCTCCGCAATGGAGGCCGTTTTTTTGCGCGACCGGTACGCCCGCGTAGACCGCGAAACACACCCAGGTTGCGCACCTACAGGTTTTGCGGACACCGCGACTATCCGGTTGGGCGGAGATCAATGGTAGGAGCGTGGCTTGTCCCGCGATCGGCTGCGCAGCAGTCGTAAAGCCTGACGCCTCGGTTTTACCGCGATAACGCGACTACCGGATTACTGCCGCTTCGCGCCAGATCGCGGGGCAAGCCACGCTCCTACGGGTTATTCATTCACCGCGAATCTTCGGCTGGATAGCGATCCACTGTAGGAGCGCGCTTGCCCGCGAAGACGTCGGTATAGCCGACAAGTATGCGTCGGATGTACCGCCCACTCGCCAGTAAGTCCGATGTACCACCTCTTCGCCATCAAGCCGGCTCCCACAGGTTATCTGTCCCGCGCGAATCTCCGGCTGGATAGCCATCCACTGTAGGAGCGCGCTTGCCCGCGAAGACGTCGGTACAGGCGATAAAAACGCGTCGGATGTACCGCCGATTCGCCAGCGAGCCGGCTCCCACAGGTTATCTGTCCCGCGCGAATCTTCGGCTGGATAGCGATCCACTGTAGGAGCGCGCTTGCCCGCGAAGACGTCGGTACAGACGATAAAAACGCGTCCGATGTACCACCTCTTCGCCAGCAAGCCGGCTCCCACAGTAAGCCCCGGCAACACCCAAAATCAGAGGCAGACGCAAACCCGCAGGAGCCGGGTTGTTGTGACGGCTACATTTGCGGCGATCGAGTCGACCTGTACGATTTTCAGGCCACGCGGCGTCGAATGAATCGAAACCCCGGCCGCTCATCCGTCACAGGTGTCGATCATCGACTGACCTGCAACTCGATGGAATTTTAGCGAACTGCCTCCCTCTGACCTACATATCAAGAAAAGTCAGCAGGCTAGTCATGACCTCTTTACAGGTACTTTCCGAGCGTTCTGCCACGGCGCATCTATCCAACGGCGCCCACTACTCGCTGTACTCCCGTCTCCTGCGCGGACAGGTGGAAGCCGAGCGGGACAACGCTCGCGATTTTCTCCAGGAGCAACTGGAGATCGCGAAAACGCTGCCGTCAAACCTGCCTGCTGATCTCAACGAACTGTCGACCTGGGTGGCCAGTAACAGTCATTCCGTGGCCGAGCAATATCGTGTCTATCTGGAGGAACGCCGCGCCGGCGGGCCCCGGAAGTTCTTTAACAGCAAGGCCCACGCGCTGTATTTCCTGCAAAGCGTCGCGCCGAGCAAGCTGGTGGATGGTGCCTGGCTGTACGGCACGGTGATGCATGCCAACGACTGGCGCTACCACGGCCTGATCCGCACCTACCTCGAAGAACTGGGAGACGGCGAGCCTGCACTCAACCACGTCGTGCTGTACCGCAATCTGCTCACCGAACACGATTGCGCGCCCATCGCGCAGCTGGACGATTCGCTGTATTTGCAGGGTGCCATTCAGCTGGGTCTCGGCCACTTGAGCGATGAGTTCTTGCCGGAAATCCTCGGCTACAACCTGGGTTATGAGCAACTGCCGCTGCATCTGCTGATCACTTCGTTCGAGCTGAGTGAACTGGGCATCGACCCCTATTACTTCACCCTGCACGTGACCATCGACAACGCCAGTTCGGGCCACGCCTACAAGGCGGTCCAAGCCGTACTCGATCTGTTGCCGAACGACGACAGCAAGGGTGAATTTCTCGAGCGTCTGCGCGCGGGCTATCTGCTCAACGATCTGGGCATAGGCTCGACCGATATCGTCCGCGCCTTCGATCTGGAAGATGAAGTGGTCTCGATGCTGGAGACCAAAAGCACCTTCGGTCAGCACATGCATTCTGATTACTGCCGCCTTGAGGGTCGCACGATCAATGACTGGCTCGCCACGCCCGGCCAGAGTCGCCAGCTGTTGAGTGCGCTGGAGGACCGTGGCTGGATCAAGCGCAATCAAGACCCGCAGGACAGCCGCTTCTGGCAACTGATCGACGGTCCCGGCGCCGTGATGTTCGGTGTGTTCAGTGGCTATGAAATGCAACTGCTGAAAGACTGGATCGCCGGTGACTGGCAAGCCTCCGAGCAGAGCAACCCTTTCCGCACGCGCTTCCGTCGCCGCCCCGTGGCGACCACCGACACCGAACAGTCGCCGCGCAGCGCCCCCTCCCTGCCATTCGAAAAACTGGTTGAGCTGATCGCTCCCGATTCCCATCCAACCCCCGAAGGCCTGGCGGCCACCCGAATCTATGCTCGCCAACTGGCGCAAGGAAGCCTGACACGATGAACCCGCAGACGTTGCTCGATCCCGCACTCGACACGCCCGAAATGTCCGACAAAGACTACGACCTGGCCCTGCTGCAACTGGGCCAGCGCCTACAGGCCGGAGGCTATCGCTTCATGACGGTCACACCGTTGACCCATCAGCGGGTCAATGCGCGTGAGCAGAATCGCACGGCGCGCAGCCTGCGCGACGTCTTCGGCTGGAGCCGCCCGTTCGAAACCGGCCTGCTGGATGAGGCCGATCTTGAGGCGCTGCTTGCGGCCGGTGTGCTGCGTGCCCACGCCGGCATGTGGGTCAGTGACGTGCGTTGGTCGAGCCTGGATGACGTGCTGTTTGTCCACTCCGCCTTCCCCACCGTGGCCCACGATTCTGTGTTCTTCGGCCCCGATACCTATCGCTTTGCCCAAGCCATTGAAGATCATCTGCGCAGTTCGACGCACCCCATCCGCACCGCCGTCGACATTGGCTGCGGCAGTGGCGTCGGGGCGATCTTGATCGGCCGTGCACGACGGGACGCCAGTGTGCTGGCCGTGGACATCAACCCCACTGCCCTGCGATTCACCGCAGTCAACGCGTCGCTGGCCAAGGCCGACAATGTGGTCGCCTACCACAGCGACATTCTGGCGGGCACCACGGGCGAGTTCGATTTGATCGTCGCCAACCCGCCGTACATGAAAGACAGTCAGGAGCGCGCCTACCGCCACGGTGGCGATCAGCTCGGTTCGGAGCTCTCGGTGCGCATTCTGGCGCAAGCCATCGAGCGACTGGCCCCGGGCGGCAGCGTGTTGCTGTATACCGGCGCGCCCTCGGTTGATGGCGTCGACCTGTTCCTTGAGCAGGCACGCAAACTGGTCGATCGCCCTGATCTCGCCTGGTCTTATCGCGAGATGGACCCTGACGTATTCGGCGAAGAGCTGGAAACCGAGACTTATCAGGAAGCTGACCGCATCGCTGCGGTGGTGCTGACGGTGAAGCGGATCCAGTGATGTATCCGACGACGCCAGACGGTCGCTATTTCGTCGTCAAGGGCCAATTGTGGCGCTGCAGCAACCCGGCCCTTGGCGAAGAAGAGCGGCAGCAGCGGGTCAACGCACTGATGAAGGCGCGGCAGGCCGTCAAGGCCGCGAATCGCGCCGAGGATTCCGCCGCGCTCAAGGCGGCTCGCGCTTCGGTTAATGCGGCGAAGATTGCACTGGGTGAGCGCGGTCCGGTGTGGTGGTCGGACGGTGCAGCGGATTTCAATCGCTACAAGGCTTTGAATACGCCCTATCGGGAGTGGTTTGAGTCCCTGCCACAGTGAGTTGCAACTCATTAAAGACCTGCGAAAGATGACCGGATAGCGGCGCAAACTTAATTTCCCTGAACGATTTACGCGACAAGTACGTCGGAACAAGTACGGGCACTTCAGCCCCGTCAAGGACAGAAGAGGAACTTCACTATGGCAAATCTAATCCAGACTTCCGCACTCGCATTGTTGATGGCCATCGGCAGCCAAGGCGCGTTCGCCGCCCAGGACAATGACGACTTTGTCGAAGATGCATCCGCCAAAGGCGTGGCTGAAGTTGAAGCCGGCAAACTTGCCCTGGAAAAAGGCACTTCGGCCGATGTCAAAGCGTTCGCGGAAATGATGGTTAAAGATCACACCGCCGCCAATGCCAAGCTGAAAGGCATTGCTGACACCAAGAAGCTGGAAGTGTCTGACGACGCCATGCTGATGGACAAAGCCAAGGCGATGATCCTCGAGCTGCGCAGCTCGAAGTCGTTTGATCAGGCGTATGCAAACAACCAGGTTGTCGCCCATGAAAAAACCATCGAGCTGTTCAAGAAAGAAGCCGCTGAAGGCAAAGACGCTGATCTGAAAGCGTTGGCGGCCGCGACGCTGCCGAAGCTGGAAGAGCACCTGACCCATGCCAAGGCCCTGGCCAAAGCACACGGCGGTGACGCGGCCAAGTAATTCGGATGATGCCTGTAATGGGCTGATGCGAATCTTTAGTTGATGAAGGCAGGGTTTAAACACCCTGCCTTTTTCATGTTTGTCAGTGTTTCATTACGCGACCCGCCCCTGTCCCTAATAACGCGAGGCCCGACATGAGCAATGCAACCCGTAATCAAATGGCCGTTGTGCTGAATCAACTTAACGAACTTCGCAGCACCGTGAATGAACTGTTCCGCCTTGAGCTTTCCGAAGTCACCGAGCTGACCGGCCACCAGACGGTGGACGACAAACAGAGCATCGCCCAATGCTTCGCCACCCTGGAGGCTTCCATCGTCGACATGGAGCAGACCCTGGCGATGCTGGCGGAAGCGACCGAGCAGCGTGGGGCTGTTTAGCCACGCCACCACCAAGGCCTGAACAGTGATTTTGCAGTGTCTCCACTGACGCCTTCCCGGCTAAAGCCGGTCCCACTATCAGACCGCGCGTTATCCCGTAGACCGGCTTCAACTTGTAGGACCGGCTTTAGCCGGGAAGAGGCCCGAGCAGGCGCCATCTTATTGCAGTGTCTGCTGCGACGCTTTCCCGGCTAAAGCCGGTCCTACCAGGGGAGCGCAATCATTTAGTGGGACCGGCTTTAACCGGGAAGAGGCCCGAGCAGGCGCCATCTTATTGCAGTGTCTTCTGCGACGCTTTCCCGGCTAAAGCCGGTCCTACCAGGGGAGCGCAATCATTTAGTGGGACCTGCTTTAGCCGGGAAGAGGCCCATTCAGACGCCATCATTGTTGAGGGTGTAAGAAGAGGTTCGACCGGGTCTCGGAACTCCGCCCTCGCCGCGAACTCTGCGTTTAACAGACACATGCACCAAGGGTGAGGGATTTCCATGAGCGCCGGACTGGACGAATACAACCGCAAGCGCGATTTCGACGCCACGCCGGAGCCTTCAGGCAACACGAAGAAAAAACGCGCTTCGACCAAAAAAGCAGCCCATGCCCTGCAGTTCTGCATCCAGAAGCATGACGCCTCCCGCTTGCATTACGACTTCAGGCTTGAAATCGATGGCACCCTGAAAAGCTGGGCCGTGCCCAAAGGCCCTTCGCTGGACCCCAAGGCCAAGCGTCTGGCGGTTCACGTCGAAGATCACCCGGTCGAGTACGCGACCTTCGAGGGCAGCATTCCCGAAGGGCATTACGGTGCGGGCGACGTCATCGTCTGGGACCGCGGCGTGTGGACACCCCTCTCCGACCCTGCCGAAGCCTACGCCAAGGGCAAGCTTAAATTTGCCCTGCAGGGTGAGAAGCTCGGCGGCGTATGGAACCTGGTCAAAACGCACATTCCCGGCAAGCAGGAGCAGTGGTTTCTGATCAAGCATCAGGACGAATTCGCCCGTCCTGAAAGCGACTACGACGTGGTCAAGGAGTCGCCCGACAGCGTGCTCAGCGAGCGCACCCTGATTCCCAAAAAACGCGGGAGCAAAACGGCGTCAACGTCCAAGTCTGCAACGTCCAGGACGGCAGAGCCCAAGCCTGACAAGCCCAAGCCCGTAGAAAAAGTCCCTGCCCCTCGGAAGCATTCCGCCAAGGCGCAACTGGTGGGGGCCGAGCCCGCAGAGCTGCCGGACCTCATCAAGCCGGAACTGGCCACGCTGGTGGAGTCGGCGCCGGAGGGCGACTGGCGCTACGAGATCAAATTCGATGGCTATCGGGTCATGGCGCGGGTCGCCGACGGCAAGGTGCAGCTGTTCACCCGCAATGGCCATGACTGGACCCACAAACTGCCGCACCAGGCTGAAGCCATCGCCGGGCTGGGCCTTGAGTCGGCCTGGCTCGACGGCGAAATGGTCGTCGCCAACGACGAAGGCGTGCCCGACTTCCAGGCCCTGCAAAATGCCTTCGAGGCCGGCCGCAGTGGCAACATCATTTATTACCTGTTCGACATGCCCTTCCTGAACGGCATGGACCTGCGCGAAGTGCCGGTGGAACAGCGGCGCGCCGCGCTGTCCAGGGTGCTCGAACGCACCGACGACGAGACCCTCAGGTACTCCGAGGACTTCGCGGAAGTGCCGGAAGTCCTGCTCAACAGCGCCTGCCAGATGAAGATGGAGGGCCTGATCGGCAAGCGCGCCGGCAGCCCTTATGCGTCGCGCCGCAGCGGTGACTGGATCAAGCTCAAGTGCAAACGCCGCCAGGAATTCGTCGTCGTCGGCTACACCGATCCCAAGGGCGCGCGCAGCAAATTCGGCGCATTGCTGCTGGGATTACATGACACCGACAGTGGCGAGCTTAGGTACGCCGGCAAGGTCGGCACCGGGTTTAATGAAACGACATTGGGCACGATTTACGAGCAACTGACGCCGCTTCACGCCAGGAAGGCTGCCGTGGTCAATCCGCCCACCGGTTTTGAAGCCAAGGGCGTGCACTGGCTCAAACCGGTGCTGCTGGCGGAAGTCGCCTTTGCAGAACTCACCAAAGAGGGATCGGTGCGGCATGCGGTGTTCCATGGCCTGCGCACCGACAAGCCAGCTGAATCGATCACCGAGGAGCTTCCGGCTCCGGCACCTTCTGCCAATCAAAAGTCAAAGCCAGCACAGAAACCAGAAGAGCCAGAAGAGGCGCCCAAACCCTCGGCCAAGCGCAAAGGCGCAACAGCATCAAAGGCAGTCAAGTCTGAACAAAGCCGGCCTGGATCGTCAGGCCCAACCGATGCCACAACCGGCAAGATCCGTCTGACTCACCCCGAGCGAGTGATTGATCCCACCAGCGCCGCCACCAAGCGCGACCTCGCCGATTACTACATCCGCATTTCCGACTGGCTTCTGCCACAACTCGCCCAACGCCCCGTGGCGCTGGTGCGGGCGCCGGAAGGCATTGGCGGCGAGCTGTTCTTCCAGAAAAATGCCGATCGCCTCGCGATCCCCGGCATCGAGACCATGGGCAAGGAATACACCGGCCACCCCGTGATGCTGATCAACAATATCGAAGCGTTGATCGGTGCCGTGCAGATGAGCGCCATGGAGCTGCACACCTGGAACGCCGTCGCCAAGGACCTTGAGCGGCCGGACCGTTTCATTCTCGACCTGGACCCTGATCCGGCGCTGCCCTGGAAAACCATGGTGGAAGCCACGCAGCTCACCCTCGCCGTGCTGGATGAACTGGGGCTCACATCGTTCCTGAAAACCAGCGGTGGCAAAGGGATTCACGTGGTTGTGCCGCTCACGCCGAAAGCGGACTGGGACGCCGTGAAAGACTTCAGCCACGCCATCGTCAAGCACATCGCCAGGCTGCTGCCGGAGCGGTTTTCGGCGGTGTCAGGGCCGAAGAACCGCATTGGCAAGACTTTCATCGACTACCTGCGCAACGGCCTCGGCGCCACCACCATCTGCGCGTATTCGGTGCGCACCCGGGAAGGCCTGCCGGTGTCGGTGCCGATCCATCGCGAAGAGCTGCTGGAGATCAAAGGCGCCAACGCCTGGGACATCAACACCGTCCACGAGCGCCTAGCGGAACTGGACAGCGACCCGTGGGCAGATCTGGGCAAAACCCGGCAGACCATTACCGCAGACATGCGCAGACGGGTCGGGCTGAAATAACCCATCCTGGCGCGGACTTCCTTGTGGGACCGGCTTCAGCCGGGAAGGCGTCAGTGGCCACACCGCAAAAATAGTGGTGTGTACACGGGCCTCTTCCCGGCTAAAGCCGGTCCCACAGAAGCACCGCGATGACGCAGTGGGACTGGCTTCAGCCGGTCCCACCGAAGCACCGCAGGCACCGCTAATCCCCCACCCTTGCAAAGTCCTGAACTAAACCCCTCGCTGCCTGCTCCGCTACTTAGTTGCCCCTAATTAACCGCGGAGAAAAATCACAATGAGAGCACTCACCTACCACGGCGCCCATGATGTGAAAGTGGACACCGTCCCCGATCCGGTCATCGAACAAGCGGACGACATCATTCTGCGCGTGACTGCCACGGCGATCTGCGGCTCCGACCTGCACCTGTACCGCGGCAAGATCCCCACCGTCGAACATGGCGATATCTTCGGCCACGAATTCATGGGCATCGTTGAAGACACCGGCTCCGCCGTGACTGCCGTGCAGCGAGGCGACCGGGTGGTGATCCCCTTCGTCATTGCCTGCGGCGAATGTTTCTTCTGCAACATGGACCTGTTCGCCGCCTGCGAAACCACCAACACCGGTCGCGGCGCGATCATGAACAAGAAGGCCATTCCACCAGGGGCCGCGCTGTTCGGTTTCAGCCACTTGTACGGCGGCATCCCCGGCGGACAGGCCGAATACGTGCGCGTACCCAAGGCCAACACCGGCCCTTTCAAGGTCCCCGGCACGCTGTCGGATGAAAAGGTGCTGTTCCTCTCCGACATCCTGCCCACCGGTTACCAGGCGGTGCTCAACACCGGCATTGGCCAGGGTTCGAGCATCGCCATCTACGGCGCGGGTCCTGTGGGGTTGATGGCGGCGGCCGTTGCGCGGATGCTCGGCGCCGATCAGATCTTCATGGTCGACCATCATGCCTACCGGCTGGCCTACGCCCAGGCCACCTACGGCGTGATCCCGATCAACTTCGATGAAGACGACGACCCCGCTGACACCATCATTCGGCAGACCAAGGGCATGCGCGGCGTCGACGGCGTGGTCGATGCGGTAGGGTTCGAAGCCAAGGGCAGCACCACCGAAACCATTCTGACCAACCTGAAAATCGAAGGCAGCAGCGGCAAGGCCTTGCGCCAGTGCATTGCTGCGGTGCGCCGTGGCGGCGTGGTCAGCGTGCCGGGTGTGTACGCCGGTTTCATCCACGGCTTCCTGTTCGGCGATGCGTTCGACAAGGGCCTGACCTTCAAAATGGGCCAGACCCACGTGCAGCGCTACCTGCCGGAACTGCTCGAACACATCGAAACCGGCCGCCTTGCGCCCGAAGCGATCATCAGCCACCGCATGTCCCTGGAGAAAGCCGCCGAGGGTTACAAGATTTTCGACAAGAAACAGGAAGACTGCCGCAAGGTCATCCTGACTCCGGGCAGCCCTGAAATCCCTCTGACGGTGTCCGTGACTGAAACTGAAAATGAAACTGGAACGGTCACCGGCATCCCCGCCATGTGATCCCGCGCGCACCGAGGACAATGAAATGGAAACACTGTTCTCGATCGCCGTGGCGATCATCATTCTGCTGGTGGACGTGTGGGCCATCGCCAGTGTGTGGTGCACCAGTAAATCGTCCGGCACCAAGGTGGGCTGGACGGTGCTGATCGTTATCTTCCCGGTAATCGGCGCCGCCATCCGGGTCATCGCCGGGCCAAGGCGGGTTTAACAGCGCACGAAACGCTGAACTAAAAAAGGGGCTGCATGGGCAGCCCCTTTTCTGTCTGCGTCTTCTGATCGCGACGCAGCAGCCCTGACAAGCCCCGCTACAGAATCGGCTTGCCGCCGGTCACGCCATAACGTGTCCCCGAGATGTAACTGCCTTCGTCGGAGCCCAGCAGTACATAGATCGGTGCCACTTCAACCGGTTGGCCAGGACGGCCCAAGGGCGTTTCTTCGCCGAAGCTTTTCACGTCTTCATCGGTCATGGTCGACACAATCAGCGGCGTCCAGATCGGGCCGGGCGCGACGCTGTTCACGCGGATGCCACGCTCACCGAGCAATTGCGCCAGCCCGGCGGTGAAGTTGGCTATGGCGCCTTTGGTGGCCGCATACGGCAGCAGCGTCGGCTTCGGCGAATCGGAATTCACCGAACTGGTATTGATAATCGAGGTGCCCGCTGCCATGTGAGGAACCGCCGCCTTGCTGATGCGAAACATCGCAGTGACGTTGATATCGAAGGTTTTCACCCACTCCTCGTCGGAGATTTCCTCAAGGGCCTTGTGGGACATCTGGAACGCAGCGTTATTGACCAGCACGTCGATGCGGCCGAACTTTTTCACCGTCTCATCGACGATGGCCAGGCACTGCGCCTTCTCGGCCAGATCGCCCGGCAGCAGCAGGCACTGACGGCCCGCCTCCTCCACCCAGCGAGCGGTTTCCTTGGCGTCTTCGTGTTCATCAAGGTACGAAATCGCCACGTCAGCGCCTTCACGGGCGTAGGCAATCGCCACTGCACGGCCAATGCCGCTGTCGCCGCCGGTGATCAACGCAATCTTGTTGCTCATGCGGCCGGAGCCCTTGTAGCTCGTCTCGCCGCAATCCGGGTAGGGATCCATTCTGCTCTGATCGCCGGGCACTGTTTGCTGCTGAGGCTTGAACGGCGGTTTCGGATAATCAGTCATGGGGCTCTCCTTGAAATAGTCCAACGCAAACGGTCAGCGTCAAGGGTGGACTGAGGGCGCGAGGGATGAGTTCGGAGTTTTTTTGACAGCCGTGCCAGGCGGCTTCATCGGGCATCGATGCGATCTCGATTCTTTCCACATCCGCAATACTGTATTGCCAAATGTTAGCTAGCTAACGGAATTCACCACTGCTACTTTCAATCGCGTTGAATCCGCCGATTTGACAACCCCCCCGGAGCCGCCTTCGCGTCAGAGATAACGTGAAGGCGGCTTGCTTTTTTATGCCGCCCCCCTGGTGCGTACGCATGATGTCTTGATCGGCCAAGCTGCTCACCCGGCCCGCCGCAACACTGTCAAGCCTCCCATTTCCCTTCCGAGTCGGACATCATGACCGCCGGCCGTTTCCCGGCCTGTCATCCCTACACTCGGAGAAGACCATCCTATGGCAAACCACGACATCACCTTCACGCCGGATCCTGACGCCGATTCCATCTCCTCGGACGTCGCCGGCTTCGGCGGCCTGCTGGTTTCCACGCAGATTCCAACACGCGCCGACGGCAGCCTGGAACTGGGCGGTATCGTCGAGCAGAGCGAATGCACGCTGCAGGCGCTTAAGGTGGCGCTGGAACGGGCCGGCAGTTCCATGGACCGCGTGCTGCACCTGACCATCTACCTCACCGACATGGCCGACCGTGCCGCGTTCAACGAAGTCTACACACGCTTCTTCGCCAAACCCTGGCCCGTGCGCGCCGCGGTTGGCGTCGCCGCACTGGCCGTCGAAGGCATGCGCGTGGAAGTCACGGCGATGGCCGCCAGGGCCTGATCACGCGGGTTTCCTGAAGCCCCTCTCATCCAGGCACGCGCCATCGGGCAGCAGACGGGTGCCGGTCAGGCGTTTCGCCGCTACAATGCGCGCCTTGACCGTGACCGTGCCGAATAAAAAATATGTCTCTGCCCAAACATCACCTGGAATTGCTCAGCCCTGCCCGCGACGTGGCCATTGCCCGCGAGGCCATTCTGCATGGCGCTGACGCGATCTACATCGGCGGCCCCAGCTTCGGTGCGCGCCACAACGCGGCCAACGAGGTCGGCGAAATCGCCCAACTGGTCGAGTTCGCCCGCCGTTACCACGCCCGCGTCTTCACCACCATCAACACCATCCTTCACGACAACGAGCTGGAGCCGGCGCGCAAGCTGATCCATCAGCTCTACGACGCAGGCGTCGACGCGCTGATCGTGCAGGACCTCGGCGTGATGGAGCTGGACATTCCGCCCATCGAGCTGCACGCCAGCACCCAGACCGACATCCGCACGCTGGAACGCGCACGCTTCCTCGATCAGGCCGGCTTCTCGCAGCTGGTGCTGGCCCGCGAGCTCAACCTGCAGGAAATCCGCGCCATTGCCGACGAAACCGATGCGGCCATCGAGTTCTTCATTCATGGCGCGCTGTGTGTGGCCTTCTCCGGTCAGTGCAATATTTCCCACGCGCACACCGGGCGCAGTGCCAACCGTGGCGACTGCTCCCAGGCCTGCCGCCTGCCCTATACGCTGAAAGACGACCAGGGTCGCGTTGTCGCCTACGAAAAACACCTGCTGTCGATGAAAGACAACAACCAGAGCGCCAACCTGCGCGCGCTGGTGGACGCCGGCGTGCGTTCGTTCAAGATCGAAGGTCGCTACAAGGACATGGGCTATGTGAAGAACATCACGGCCTATTATCGCCAGCGTCTGGACGACATTCTGGAAGATCGACCGGACCTGGCCCGCGCCTCCAGCGGCCGCACCGCGCACTTCTTCCTGCCGGACCCGGACAAGACCTTCCACCGGGGCAGCACCGACTACTTCGTCACCGATCGCAAAATCGACATCGGCGCGTTCGATTCGCCGACCTTCACCGGCCTGTTGGTCGGCGTGGTCGAGAAAGTCGGCAAGCGCGACTTGCAGGTGGTGACCCATGAGCCGCTGTCCAACGGCGACGGCCTCAACGTGCTGGTCAAGCGCGAAGTGGTGGGTTTCCGCGCCAATATCGCCGAGCCCAAAGGCGAGTTCGAAGAAGACGGCGAGAAGCGCTACCGCTACCGTGTCGAGCCGAACGAGATGCCGAAAGGCCTGCAACTGCGGCCCAACCATCCGCTCAGCCGCAACCTCGATCACAACTGGCAGCAGGCTTTGCAGAAGACCTCGGCCGAACGCCGCATCGGCCTGTCATGGGTGGCGCGTCTGCGTGAAGAGCGTCTGGAGCTGGTCGCTACCAGCGAAGAAGGCATCAGCGCCCGCGTCGAGCTGAACGGGCCATTTGGCGTCGCCAATAAACCGGAGCAGGCGCTGGAGCAACTGCACGATCTGCTCGGCCAACTGGGCACCACCGAATACCACGCGACCGCCATCGAGCTGGACGCGCCGCAAGCGTTTTTCATTCCGAACTCGCAACTCAAGGCCTTGCGCCGCGAGGTCATCGAGACCTTGACTGCCGCTCGCATCCAGGCGCACCCACGCGGTGCCCGCAAGCCAGAAACGTCGCCGCCGCCGGTTTACCCTGAGGCGCACCTGTCGTTCCTGGCCAACGTCTACAACGAGAAGGCGCGGCACTTCTATCACCGTCACGGCGTGCAGTTGATCGACGCCGCGTATGAAGCCCATGAAGAAAAGGGCGAAGTGCCGGTGATGATCACCAAACACTGTCTGCGCTTCTCCTTCAACCTGTGCCCCAAGCAGGCCAAGGGCGTGACGGGCGTGCGCACCAAGGTGGCGCCGATGCAACTGGTGCATGGCGATGAAGTGCTGACGTTGAAATTCGATTGCAAGCCGTGCGAGATGCACGTGATCGGCAAGATCAAGGGCCATATTCTGGGTCTGCCGCATCCGGGCAGCGGCGTTCAGGTGGTGGGGCATATCAGCCCTGCGGATCTGCTGAAGACCATCCCGCGCGCGCCGCACTGATCCTGTCTGTATCTGGGCTATAAGGTTGCACTGATCGCGCTGCACCTTCCGGGGTGCAGCGCGGTGAGTCAGCGCCGGGCGACTTCGTGCTTGATGCAGCCTTCGTAATACACCTGTTTGACGCCTTCCGGCCGCAGCCTCGACGGGCTGTCGTAGGTCTGTTCGGTGATACCCAGCGCGCTCATGCGCATCCATTGCTGGGCGAAGTGCTGGGCCTGCATTTTCTTGCGCGCGCCGTACAGCGTCAGACCGGACAGTTTGTATTGCTGAGCGGTGCCGGCCATCCCCGCGCCCCAAGTGCAAAGGTCGCGTTCGTTCTTGCTGGGACTGCGGGCCAAGGCCTGGGAAGTCACCGTCATGAGCACGCAGAAGGTCAGTAGAGTCTTGAGAAATGACATGCGATTCCTTGCCTAAGTGACTGATCAGGCGTGGATTCTGACGAGATCGTCGACTCAACGGGGCCAGCATATTGCCTTCTTTGTCGGTCAGCCGACCAATGACACCTGCGCCGCTCTGTTCCATGACGCGGCGTCACATTTGAGTAACGAAAGCCTGCGCCGCCTGCTACCGTGTAGCGGTTACGTATGAACCTTATCGACCGATCCCCGGTCGATAGATGCACCTCTGGTTCCGTCGACCTCTGCCGTACCCGACCGAACCCGCTTATTTCCAGAAGGACCGTCCATGATTCCAATTCAACGCATCGCCTGGCTCAAGGCCTGGGGCGCCCATGGCTTTACCGCCACCGGCGTGGTGCTCGCTTTTCTCGCGACCATTGCTCTGTTCGACAATCAACCCAAGGCGTGCCTGCTCTGGCTGGGCTTTGCCCTGATTGTCGATGGCGTGGACGGCTCCCTGGCGCGCAAGCTGAACGTGCAGTCTGTGCTGCCACACTTTGACGGCTCAGTACTCGACCTGGTGATCGATTACCTGACCTACGTCTTCATCCCCGCCCTGTTCATCTACCGCTACATCCCCCTGCCGGAATACACCCTGCTGCTGACCACCTCGATCATTCTGGTGTCGTCGCTGTTCTGTTTCTGCAACGTCGAGATGAAAAGCAAGGACAACTACTTTCAGGGCTTCCCCGCCGCCTGGAACGTCGTCGCCCTGTGCGTGTACATCCTTTCCCCGGCACCGTGGCTGACCTTCATCACGGTGATCTGCCTGGCGCTGCTGACCGTCACCCGCATGAAGTTCCTGCACCCGTTCCGCGTCCGCCGCTTCATGCCCCTTAACATCGCGGTCACTGCCGTGTGGTTCTTCTGCAGCTTCCTGCTGGTGATGAACCATCCGTACAACGGATCGGTCGCCTTGTTCGTGTGGCTGGCCATGTCGGCGTACTTCCTGGGGATCTGCATCTGGCGCACGTCGATGGAATGGATCGACAAAGCCCGCGTCTGATTCGTCCGGCGACTTTCTCCGACGCACAAAAAAGCAGCCCCCCTTTGGAGGGCTGCTTTTTTTGCACGGCATTTGGACCGGGCGTTTTTAATGCTTCCCGGACCAGGGTTTACAGGCTGTAGTTCAACGGCAGCTGGGTGGTGGACTTGATCTGCTCCATGGCGAAGCTGGAACTCATGTCGGTGATGCCGGACAACTGGATCAGCTTTTTGTAAACGGCGTCGTAGCCGGCGATGTCCGGCACCACGATCCGCAGCATGTAGTCGGTGTCGCCAGCCATGCGATAGCACTCCACAACTTCGGGCAGCGTCGCAATCAGATCATGGAAGCGCCCCAGCCATTGGGCGTTGTGCTGGTTGGTGCGAATGGCGGCGAAGACCGTCACGGCGACGTTCAACTGCCCGGGATCGAGCAATGCCACCCGCCCACGAATCATGCCCTGCTCTTCGAGCTTCTGTACGCGACGCCAGCAGGCGGTGCTGCCGAGACCAACGCTGTCGGCGATTTCGGCGATCGGGCGGGTGCAGTCGTTTTGCAGAATGCTCAGGATGGCCTGGTCGAATTTGTCCATGGAATGCGCAGTAGCCTCAGTGACGTCATATGCCGGTAAGCGATAAAGATAGGCCAAAAAGCGCCGGGCCGAAAATAGTATTCCGATATCTGTGCGTTAATCGGAATAACTTTCTATCTGGAGCGCCAATATCCGTCGAGGAATCAATTTTTTTTCAGCCTGACGCTAGTAGTATTTTCTGCACGACGGACAGCGCAGAACCTCCCAATGAAAACACTCCCTTGTTATTTCGATTACGCCGCCACCACACCGGTCGATGACCGCGTCATCCAGGCCATGATCACCTGCCTGGGCCGCGAAGGCACCTTCGGCAACCCGGCCTCCAGCTCCCACGCATACGGCAATCAAGCCCGCCAGTCCGTTGAGTTGGCGCGCCGTCAGGTCGCAGAGCTGGTGGGCTGCAGTGCCGACGATCTGGTCTGGACCTCGGGCGCTACCGAATCCAACAATCTGGCAATCAAGGGCATCGCGCTCAACCCGAGCAACGGCGCACGCCGCCACCTCATCACCAGCACCATCGAACACAAAGCCGTGATTGACACCGTGCGCCAGCTTGAGCAGGCCGGTTTCCCGGTGACCTGGCTCAAGCCCGACAACCGCGGCCTGATTCACCCGGATGCCGTACGCCAGGCACTGCGTGACGACACGCTGCTGGTGTCGCTGATGCTGGTCAACAACGAGCTGGGCACCGTCACCGACATCGCCGCGATCGGCAAACTCGTTGGTGAACACGGCGCTCTGTTCCACGTCGACGCCGCCCAGGGTGCTGGCAAACTGGCGATAGACCTGAGCGCATTGGCAGTAGACCTGATGTCCTTCTCCGCGCACAAAACCTATGGCCCGAAAGGCATCGGCGCCTTGTACGTCGGCGAACGCGCACGGCCGCTGCTCGAAGCACAAATGCACGGCGGCGGCCACGAACAGGGTTATCGCTCCGGCACCCTCGCCACCCACCAGATCGTCGGCATGGGGGCGGCTTACGCCCTCGCCAGCGCTGAGATGGACGAGGAAGTTGCACGCATCAGTGCCTTGTCGGCGCAACTGCGCGAAGGTCTGCTCAACCTGAACGGCGTGAGCCTGAATGGCGATCCAGCCCAGCGCGTCCCCCACACCCTCAACGTCTGCATCGACAGCCCGGGCTTCAACGTCGCCAGCCTTGCCAGCGAACTGGCGGTTTCATCGACCTCGGCGTGTAACTCGGCGAGCAGCAGCGTTTCTCACGTGTTACTGGGTTTGGGATTGAGTCAGGCCCAGGCCGGCAGCAGCTTGCGGCTGAGCTTGGGCCGGTACACCGAGGTGGGTGATGTGGAAAAGGCGATTGCGGTGATTGCCGGAAAGGTCAGTGCGCCGTCGACGACGTTCTGGTGAGAGCGTGGTTGGGAGGTTCCCACATTGGGAGCTTCCCGCGGCTCACAGCTTCCCCGCCAACGCACACGCCTCTCGATCCGCCTTCGCATTCGCCCCGAAATCCTCCGCCAGCAAATCCACCAGCCCCCGCACCGAGGGCAGCAACCCTCGGCGAGACGGGAACACCGCATGGATCAACCCGCTTGGCGGCCGAAACCCCGGCAGTAACTCGACCAGCCGCCCCTCATGCAACGAATGCCGAACCATGATCTCCGGCAGCTGCACCACACCCACACCCTCAACGGCCGCGCGGTGCAACGCGTCCAGATCAGAGGTCACAAAGCGCGGCTGATGGGGAACCTCGATCCGCTCATCGCCCGGGCCGATCAGCGCCCATCGGTGCTCACGGTTCGCCGGCGCCAGATCCATGCTCGGCAGACCCACCAGCTCCTGCGGCGTACGAACTGTCCTGCCCTCCAGCAATGAGGGGCGAGCCACCAGCCGCTGATGACTCTCGCCCAACACCTTCATCACCAGATTCTCGTCGTCCAGCGGCGGAAAACGCACCCTCAGAGCGATGTCATACCCCTCCCCCAATACATCCACCCGACGGTTGCTGCTCTCCACCTGAATCTGCACTTTCGGGTGCAGCACCAAAAACCTGGCGATGGTGTCGCTCACCCCCATGGCCCCCAGCGCCGGCGGGCAACTGATGCGCACGATCCCCTGGGGTTCGGACCTCGACTGCTCGACGACTTTCTCCGCAGCATCGGCCTCGACCAGCATTGCCACGCAGTGACGGTAATAATCCAGCCCGACCTCGGTCACCGTGAACTTGCGCGTGGTGCGCTGGATCAGACGTACCCCGAGCCGATCTTCCAGTTGAGCGATGCGACGGCTGAGCTTGGTCTTCGGCACTTCGATCTTGCGCGCGGCGGCGGCGAACCCCTTGTTCTCTACCACCTGCACGAAGTAGTACAAATCGTTGAAGTCGTACACGGTATGCCGCTCGCCTGGCCGAAAGGGGCTGCGATTGTGGCAGGTTGCCAATGGACTGTCCTGCGCAGCGCTTGTCGGGCCAAGCCGCACCACGTTCATCGTCCCATCGACCCTTGACCTTGCCAGAAGGGCAAGGTTGATCCTTACTGGCAATCGATTTACCGGAGTGACCACGATGCCCAGTCCCGCAACATTCGATCTGCCTATCGGCGGCATGACCTGCGCAAGCTGCGCAGGTCGGGTCGAGCGCGCGTTGCGCAAAGTGCCCGGTGTCCAGGTCGCCACAGTCAACCTCGCCAACGAACGTGCCCACGTCGAAGTCAGCGGGCAGATCGACCCCGCCCTACTGCTGGCCGCCGTCGACAAGGCCGGCTACAGCGCCAGCCTTGAGCAGGATTCAGCCGCGCAGCAAGCCGATCAGCGCAAACGCCACGACACCGCGCGCTGGCAGTTGATACTCGCCATCGTGCTGGCGCTGCCGCTGGTGGTGCCGATGCTGCTGCAACCGTTCGGCATCCACGGGATGCTCTCGCCGTGGCTGCAATTCGCCCTGGCGACCCCCGTGCAATTCCTGCTCGGCGCGCGCTTTTACGTGGCGGCCTGGAAAGCCGTGCGTGCCGGTGCCGGCAATATGGACCTGCTCGTCGCCTTGGGCACCAGCGCCGGTTACGGTCTGAGCGTCTATCAATGGCTGAACGCCGCGCCCGGTACCGCGCCGCACCTGTATTTCGAGGCGTCGGCGGTGGTGATCGCGCTGGTCCTGCTCGGCAAATACCTGGAGAGCAGCGCCAAGCGCCAGACCGCCAGCGCGATCCGGGCGCTGGAGGCATTGCGCCCTGAGCGGGCGATGAAGCGGGTGGACGGGCAGGAAGTGGACGTCGCCATTAGCACGCTGAGCATCGGCGATCAGGTGGTCGTGAAACCCGGCCAGCGCTTCCCGGTGGATGGCCAGGTGATCGAAGGCCAGAGCCACGCCGACGAAGCACTGATCAGCGGCGAGAGCCTGCCGGTGCCCAAGCAGCCAGGCGACAAGGTCACCGGCGGCGCGATCAATGGCGAGGGCCGTCTGCTGATCAGCACTCAAGCGCTGGGCGCGGAAACCGTGCTGGCGCGCATCATTCGGCTGGTGGAGGACGCGCAGTCAGCCAAGGCGCCGATCCAGAAGCTGGTCGACAAGGTCAGTCAGGTGTTCGTGCCGGTGGTTTTGCTGGTGGCGGTTGCCACACTCGCCGGCTGGCTGATGGCGGGCGCGTCACTGGAGGTCGCGCTGATCAACGCCGTCACCGTGCTGGTCATCGCCTGCCCCTGTGCGCTGGGGCTGGCGACGCCGACCGCTATCATGGCCGGCACCGGCGTGGCTGCACTTCACGGCATTTTGATCAAGGACGCTGAAGCCCTGGAGCGCGCCCATGAAGTCACCACGGTGGTCTTCGACAAGACCGGCACGCTGACCTCCGGCGCGCCGCGCATTGCTCACATGGTCGCGCTCGACGGTGATGAAAACACCTTGCTGCAACGGGCCGGCGCGCTGCAGCGTGGCAGCGAACACCCGTTGGCCAAAGCAGTGCTGGACATGACCACAGAGCGCGGTCTGAGCCTGGAGGCCGTCGGCAACAGCCGCGCGCTGGCCGGACGCGGAATCGCCGGGACCCTGCAGGGCCGCGAGCTGGCGCTGGGTAATCGTCGGCTGCTGCAAGAAAGCGGCTTGCAGGAAGAAAGCGGCTTGAGCGGGGACGTCCTGCAGGAGCGTGCTCAGGCCTGGGAAGCTGAAGGCCGCACGCTGTCCTGGCTGATCGAATTGAGCCCGCAGCATAAGGTGCTCGGCCTGTTTGCCTTCGGCGACACGCTCAAGCCCGGCGCCTTTGAGGCCATCGCGCAACTGAGCGCCCGGCACATCAGCAGTCACCTGCTGACGGGTGACAATCGCGGCAGCGCCAGGGTCGTCGCGCAGGCGCTGGGCATCAGCGATGTGCACGCCGAGGTGTTGCCCGCCGATAAAGCCGCAACCGTCGTGGCACTGAAAAAAACCGGCGTGGTGGCGATGGTCGGTGACGGCATCAACGACGCCCCGGCCCTGGCCGCTGCCGACATTGGCATTGCCATGGGCGGCGGCACGGACGTTGCCATGCACGCCGCCGGCATCACCCTGATGCGCGGCGACCCGCGGTTGATCCCCGCCGCCCTCGACATCAGCCGCAAGACCTACGCGAAGATCCGGCAAAACCTGTTCTGGGCCTTCGTTTACAACCTGATCGGCATACCGCTGGCTGCGTTCGGCGTGCTCAACCCGGTGCTGGCAGGCGCGGCCATGGCCTTGTCCAGCGTCAGCGTCGTGAGCAACGCCCTGCTGTTGAAAATCTGGACACCTGAAGACGAAACCAAACACGACCCCAAAGCCAAGGCCAACGACAAGAGAGACGCCTCATGAACATCGGACAAGCCGCCAAACGCAGCGGCCTCAGCGCCAAGATGATTCGCTACTACGAATCCATCGGCCTGCTGCCGGCCGCTACCCGCACCGACAGCGGCTATCGCCTGTACGGTCCGGACGCGCTGCACACCCTGGCGTTCATCAAACGCTCGCGAGACCTGGGGTTTTCCCTGGAAGAAGTCGGCAAACTGCTGACCCTCTGGCAAGACCGTGGCCGCGCCAGCGCCGACGTCAAGGCGCTGGCCCACAAGCACATCGTCGAACTCAATCAGAAGATCGAGGAACTGGCCGGGCTGCGCGACACCCTGCAGGACCTGGTCAGCCACTGCCACGGCGACCGCCGGCCGGATTGCCCGATTCTGGCGGACCTGGCGTCGAACGGAGTTCGCCTGAATGGGTAACGCGCGCGCCCCTGCCTGCCTCACCGCCGCTCAGGAAAAATCCCATGCAGAATGAAGACGTCGCCGCGTTCTGCCTGAGTCTTCCGGGTGCACGGGAGGATTACAAATGGGGCGGCGTCAGGGTTTTCTCCATCGCGGAGACCAAGATGTTCGCGGTCATGGGCCTGGCCGGTAACGACCTGTCGTTCAAGGTCGGCGCCGAGCTGTTCCTCGGCTACGTCGACCGTCCGGGCGTACGCCCTGCGCCGTACCTGGCCCGCGCCCACTGGGTCACCCTCACCTACCCGTTCGCCATGGGCGAAGACGAGCTGAAAGAGTTGCTGACCCGCTCCCACCAATTAGTGGTCAGCAAGCTGTCGAAGCGTCGGCAAGTGGCGCTCAAGCTGTGAACGCGTCCAATCAGCCGCGTAAGTGAGTGTTTAAAACAGGTGGCGGGAGATCAGACTGCCGCCGAACAGCAGCCGGTCCATCCAGAACAATTCGTGCAGAAGCACAATCAGCCAGAACACCAACTGGTACGAAAACTTGCGGGTCTTGTGGCGAAACACTTGCTGGGCCAGCAGCGCACCCGGCCAGCCGCCGAGCAGCTCAGTGGCGTGCAGCAGCTTTTCGGGGGTGCGCTGGCCGTCGTGCCGCGCCTGCTTCTTGTCGTAGCCGTACAAGGCAAAGGCGATGACGCTCATCAGCCCGTAGATTGCCGCCGGCAGCCAACTGCCGCCGCCCGTCCAATACGTGACGACCCCGTAAGCCGGCAAGCCGCACAGCAACAGCAGCGCCAGCAGCTTGAGTTTCAGAAAGCGCACGACCGGTGTGCCAGCGGCCCGCCGACCCGGGTTTTGCGGTTCAGAGCGTTGAGTCATCGGAAGATCAGCCCTGCACGCTGGACCAGTCGACCCAGCCGAATTGCCAGGTCGCCAGAATCAGCAAACCGAAGGCGATGCGGTACCAGGCGAACACGTCGTAGCTGTGGGTGGCGATGAACTTCAGCAGGCCGCGCACGGCGATCATGGCGAAGATGAACGCGGCGATGAAGCCGATGGCGAACACCGGCAGGTCGTCCGGCTGGAACAGGTGGCGGTATTTGTACCCCGAGTACACCGAAGCCGCGATCATGGTCGGCATCGCCAGAAAGAACGAAAATTCGGTGGCAGTCTTGCGTGACAGGCCGAACAGCAGCCCGCCAATGATGGTCGAGCCCGACCGCGACGTGCCGGGAATCATCGCCAGGCATTGCGCGAAGCCGACCTTCAACGCATCCACCCAGGTCATCTCATCCACGGTTTCGGCGTGAACCACATGCTCGCGACGCTCGGCCCAGAGCATGATGAAGCCGCCCACCACCAGCGCCACGGCGACAGTGATCGGGTTAAACAGGTATTGGTGGATCAGATCGGCAAACAGTACCCCGAGCACCATCGCCGGCAGCACGCCAACGATCAGGTTGGCGGTGAAACGCCGTGCTTCCGGCCGCGTGGGCAAACCGGTGACGACGTCGAGGATTTTGCGGCGAAACTCCCACATCACCGCCAGGATCGCGCCCAGTTGAATAATGATATTGAACGCCATCGCGCGTTCGCCGCCAAAACCGATCAGATCCGCAACGATGATCTGATGGCCCGTGCTGGAAATCGGCAAAAACTCCGTCAGCCCTTCTACAACCCCAAGTATCAGCGCCTGTGCAGCGGTCCAAAGATCCATCATTCCCCCGGATGGAGCCTGCTCATGGCAAGGCTCTCTTGATATGTATTACAAACTGTTGCGCGCACGATAAACGGTCGCGCGTAAAAAAAGCATGAACGCAGGCTGTCTGGATCGGGCTTGAGCGCGGCGATGCTAGCAGACCTTTCTGACGAACGCGCTAGCATGAATACTGGCGCGAAGGGTTTGACGCTTACCCTGTCGTCGTTACATTTCCTCTATGAACGCAGCTTGCTGCCCGGACTGTTTTTCTACTGCCTTTTCAGACGCTTCCGATGCATCATCGCGTCCCAACTCGAGCGCTAAAGCGCCTACAATCGCCGACCCGTTTTTCCACCGTTTCTTCAGGAGTTGCCATGTCAGGGCTTGAGCTGTTCGCCGCTGCACTCGGTGTCATTGCCGTCTGGCTGACAGTCAAACAGAACCCGTGGTGCTGGCCGATCGGCCTGGTCATGGTGCTGCTCTACACCTGGATCTTCTTTGACGTGAAGCTCTATTCCGACATGCTGCTCCAGGTCGTCTACGCCGGGCTGCAAGTGTATGGCTGGTGGCAGTGGACCCGACGGGGCGCGGCGGAAAGCGGCCGCATCGTCACCTCGCTGGGCAACGGCAGCCTGCTGCTCAGCCTGGTGGCCGGCGCGGTGGTCAGCCTTGTGCTAGGCGCGGCCATGGCCCATTTCACCGATGCCGCTCAACCCTGGCTGGATGCCGCACTGACCGGTTACAGCCTGGTGGCGCAGGTCTGGATGGCGCAGAAACGCGTGCAGTGCTGGCCGCTGTGGATCCTGCTCGATGTGATCTTCGTCGGCCTGTTTCTCTACAAGGCGCTGTACCTCACCGCCGGCCTGTACGCGCTGTTCACCCTGCTCGCCGTGCAAGGCTGGCGCGACTGGCGCGCCGACCCTGCGCTGGCGCGTTGATCGACATGAAAGTGCTGGTACTGACAGGGCCTGAGTCCAGCGGCAAGAGCTGGCTGGCGGAAGAGATTCAGCGGCAGTTCGGGGGCGTGCTGGTGGGCGAATACGTACGCCAGTACATCGATGAGGTGCAGCGGGACACCGTTTACGCAGACATCAATCTCATCGCCCATCAGCAACTGGCCCGGGAAGACGCCGCCCGTGCGATCAAGCCGGCGCTGCTGATCCTCGACACCCATTTGCTCAGCAACATCCTCTGGAGCCGTACGCTGTTCAACGACTGCCCGGCATGGCTCGAAACCGCCCTTGCCGAGCGCCAGTACGATCTGCACCTGTTGCTGTCGCCGGAAGGTGTCGAGTGGGTGGGCGACGGTCAGCGCTGCCAGCCGGACCTGGGCGAACGCCAGGCATTCTTCGACGCCAGCCGGCAATGGCTGGTGGCCCATGGGCAGCCTTTCGAGGTGATTGGCGGGAGCTGGAGCGATCGCAGCGAGCGCGCATTGCAGCGGGTCGCCCGGTTGTTGAACGACTGAATGCCTGCACCCCGGACGTACGCGCCGGCGGCTAAATCGGCCCGGCGCCTGGTCAACGAATCTGGTGTTTGTGCAGCAAGCGATAGAACGTCGGTCGAGAAATACCGAGCACTTTGGCTGCCACGCTTAGGTTGTCACTGTGACGGGTCAACACATCGCACAGCGCTTGCCGTTCCGCCCGGGACTTGTATTCATCCAGGGTGGCCATGCTGGAGCTGATTTCTTCTTCGCCCAGCAGCCCGAGATCGAACGCTTCGACCTGCCGCCCTTCTGCCAGCACCAGCCCGCGACGCACCCGGTTTTCCAACTCCCGCACGTTGCCGGGCCAGTCGTGCTTGCCCATCGCGACCAGTGCGTCCTGGCTGAAATTGCGCGCCCGGCGGCCGGTTTCCCGGCTGTAGAACTGTGCGAAATGATTGGCCAGCAAGGCCAGATCACCGTGCCGCTCGCGCAAAGGCACGGTGCCCACCTGTAACACGTTGAGGCGGTAATACAGGTCTTCGCGAAAACGCTTCAGGCGAATCGCCGCTTCCAGGTCGACATGGGTGGCGGACAGCACGCGCACATCGACCGGGACCCGCTCGCCGGCCACTTCAATGTGCCGTTCCTGCAGGAACCGCAGCAGATTCGCCTGGACCTCCAGCGGCAGATCGCCGATCTCGTCGAGGAACAGGGTGCCGCCATTGGCCTGCTCGATGCGTCCCGTCTTGCGCTGGCGTGTGGCATCTGCCGGGCCCGCTGCGCCGAACAATTCTTCCTGCAGCAGCGGCTCCGGCATCGCCCCGCAATTGATCGAAATGAAGGGTTGGTCGCGTCGCTGGGACTGCGCATGCAGCGTGCGCGCGATCAATTCCTTGCCCGTCCCGCCTTCGCCACGGATCAGCACCGGCGATTCGGTGGGCGCCAGCTTGCTCAGTAATCGCCGCAACTCGCGCATTGGCCGACTTTCCCCAAGCAGTTGCTGGCCCGCGTCGTCTGCGTAAGGGGCGCCTTTGCCGTTAAGGGAACTGCTGGCGTAGCTGACGCCTTTGGCACGCAGGCGCGCCATGCCGTAGGCGCGTCCCAGCGTGACCTGCACCCGGGCCACGTCGAAGGGCAAAGTATGGAAATCGAAGAACCACTCACAGACGAAGTCACCGATCTGCTCGCGGCGCAGGTCCTCGCTGGTCAGCACGGCGATCCATTCAGTGTTGCTTCGGGAGATAAGGGACTTGACCACTTCAGGGTGTTCGAAGTGCTCGGGCAGCAGGCGGATAAGGCCGACGTCACAGGGACGCAACGCCGCCTCTTCAAGGGTGCAGCTGTCGACATCCCAACCGGCGATGCGCAAGCCGGGAATCAACTGCAGACATTCCTCGCACGGTTCGACGATCAGCAGGCGGCGTATGGAAGCCAGATCATGCATGTAAGTTTCCTAAGCGCCGGGGTCGCGTAATGGTCCATGGAGAAAGGTTCTTATAAACAGGGCGTTGTGAAGGCCGATTGACACCATAGCAAGATTATTGACACACCCTTGGACCGATTCTCTATAAGACTAAGATCGAAACGTGCTTAGCGCGTTGGTCAGCGAGCAAGCGACCTCGGGCGTGAAAACGCGGGCATCGCACGAGTTTGGCCCAGGCGCGCCAAGGATGCGCGGTTGAAACGGCCCTTAAAATAAATCAAGAAATTTCAGGAATGGGTGTGACTCAGCCCGGGGGGACGGTCATCAGTACAAGTAGCAACACCTGGACACCGAGCGAAACGCCCGCCGCCGGTGCGAAATGGATACGGGCACTTTGAGGACAGTCCATGAACGCCCCCTTGCGCTTCAACGATGCTTTGCTGATTGCCGGTCACGCCTTTGAACCCTTCCAGTGCGTGGCCTGGGCCCCACAGGATGGCAACGGCGAACTGAGCCTGACCGTCGTCGACCGCACCAGCACCCGCATTGGCCGCAAACAGATTCCCAGCAGCGCCTACTCCGATCCGAAACAACTGGCGCAGTTTCTCGAACAGGCCCGTGCCGAGATCAGCGGCGACGGCTACAGCCTGGAACCATGGACCATGCCCGCCTGAATGGCTGGCATTGATACGCCGGCCGACAAAGCGCTGTCAGCATTCATCGATGTGGCGGTAGTCAGCGTTTAGCAGCACGGCGATATCCCGGGCGCGGCCCAGTCGGATGGGCCCACGCTCGATATCAATCAGCAGCACGGGACCACTGAACAAGGGAAGCGGCTGCGAAGGTTGTGCTGATAGCGCCGGCATGTCCTTGACGCGCCCGTCCGTAAGGATCAGTACCCGTTGCTGTTCCGCCGGGCAGCGCTTCTGCCGTTTCGCAGACCAGTCGGCCGCCTGATCGATCGCCTCAAACAGCGGCGTGCCGCCTCCGGCACCCAGTCCATCAAGCCATGGCTGCAACCCGGCGCTGGCCTTCAGGCCCTGATGCTGCCAGCGCGCACCGCTGCCGCTGGCGGTGAGCAACGCCAGTCTGGCGCGCTGCCGATACGCATCGTCGAACACCCCCGCCAGCAACCCCTTTGCCTGACTCAACGACTGATTGCGCCGGGTCGATGCCGACGCGTCGACGATCACCAGCCAGAGTTGCTCCGGCCGGCGACTGCGGGGCTGATGGAGCAGATCGCTGCGCACCCGAGGGCGCCCGCGCAACAAGGTCGGCAGCCAGGCAATCGCGCCCTCCGCGCCGGGGCGGGCAGCGCCGTTTCGGCCGCCGCCCAGTGTGCCCGGTCGCGGGCTGGCATTCGCCCCCTTCGACAGCCGGGGGCGAATGCCTAGGGCTTTTTTGGCCAGTGGGGTACTTCTTTGCGGTTGCCCGTCTGCACGCTGCGGGCAGGCAACTCACCCCAACTGCCCTCGCCGGTTTCTGGCGCGTCATGTTGCGGCCGAGCACCGTCATCGAGTTTCGGCGGGTTTTGCTCTGACGGCGCAGGCGGCTGAGGCTGGGACTGATGCGGAGGTTGCGGCTCGCGACGACGATGGCGCAAGGCGAAATCTGCCACGGCGTCGATGTCCGCCTCGGCGATATGCGCAGCACCACGCCACGCGGCATGGGCACGCGCCGCCCGCAGCCAGACCAGATCGGCCCGCAAACCGTCGACCCCGGCGGCAAAACAGCGCTCGGTGATCAGGCCCAGACTGACGTCATCCAGTTCAATGTCGGGCAACAGCCCTCGTGCGGTTTCGCAACGGGCCTTCAACGCCTGCTGTTGCGGGGCCCATTGCTGACAAAACGCTTCAGGCGCGGCGTCGAAATCCAGCCGGCGGCGAATGATCTGCCCGCGCTGGTGCGGCACTGTCTGCCCGCTCAACGCCACATTCAGGCCAAAACGGTCGAGCAGCTGCGGGCGCAGTTCGCCTTCTTCCGGATTCATGGTGCCAATCAGCACAAAGCGCGCCGCATGGCGGTGGGAGATGCCGTCGCGCTCCACCAGATTGACGCCGCTAGCGGCCACATCCAGCAGCAGATCGACCAGATGGTCCGGCAGCAGATTGACCTCGTCAACGTAGAGCACGCCGCCGTCCGCCTTGGCCAGAACCCCAGGGGAGAACGCCGCGCGGCCCTCGCCCAGTGCCGCGTCAAGGTCCAGCGTGCCGACCAGCCGTTCTTCCGTGGCACCCAGCGGCAGCGTGACGAACTGACCGCTGGCCAACAGGTCCGCCAGCCCTCGGGCCAGGGTCGATTTGGCCATGCCACGCGGGCCCTCGATCAACACACCGCCGATTTTCGGGTCGATGGCGGTCAGGCACAGGGCGAGTTTCAAGTCATCGGCACCGACGACGGCGGCCAGTGGGAAATGGGGGGTGTCGGTCATGTTCTATTCTCTTCAAGCCGCAGGTCAGTCATGTCGTTCAAGCCGGTCAGGCGCCTTTGCAGACTGCCCGGCAGGCGCTCTCCCAGGCTCATGACTCCTCGATGTCCAGCAACAGATTCTCCAGCGCCTCGCGGTACTCGCCCGGTTCCTGCCACAAGCCGCGCTGTTGCGCTTCAAGCATGCGCTCGGTCATGTCCCGCAACGCGTCGGGGTTGTGCTGCTGGATGAAATCGCGGGTCGAGGGGTCCAGCAGATAGGCATCGGCCAGCAGCGCGTATTGGTGATCGTCGATCAGCTCGGTGGTGGCGTCGAAGGCGAACAGGAAATCAACCGTCGCCGCCATCTCGAACGCGCCCTTGTAGCCGTGGCGCTTGACTCCTTCAATCCACTTCGGATTGGCCGCCCGTGAGCGCACCACGCGGTTGAGTTCTTCCTTCAGCGTACGGATCTTCGGCAGATCGGGCTGGCTGTGATCGCCGTGATAGCTGGCGACCTTCCCGCCGGACAGGCTTTCCACCGCCGCCAGCATCCCGCCCTGGAACTGGTAGTAATCGTTGGAATCCAGCAGGTCGTGTTCACGATTGTCCTGGTTCTGCAGCACCGCCTGCACCTGACCCAGCCGCTTGGCAAAGCCGTCACGGGCCGGCGTGCCTTCGTCGCTGCCGCCGTAGGCGTAGCCGCCCCAGTTCAGGTAGACCTCGGCGAGGTCTTCGCGGCTCTGCCACAAGCGCCCGTCAATGGCGTTCTGCACCCCCGCGCCATAGGCGCCCGGTTTGGCGCCGAAGATACGCCAGCCAGCCTGCTTCGCCGCTTGCTCGGCATCCAGCCCGTCGCGCAGCAATTGCTCGCGCTCCTGGCGCACGCGGGCGGCCAGCGGGTTCATGTCGTCTGGCTCGTCCAGCGCGGCGACGGCCTGCACCGCGGCATCGAACAGGCGGATCAGGTTGGCGAACGCATCGCGGAAGAAACCGGAGACACGAAGGGTGACATCGACACGAGGCCGGTCGAGCAGGCTCAGGGGCAGGATTTCAAAGTCATCGACGCGCTGGCTGCCCGTCGCCCACACCGGACGCACGCCCATCAGCGCCATGGCCTGGGCGATGTCGTCGCCGCCGGTGCGCATGGTCGCCGTGCCCCAGACCGAAAGCCCGAGTTGACGTAAATAATCACCATGATCCTGTAAGTGCCTCTCCAGCAACAGGTTTGCGGACTGGAAGCCAATGCGCCAAGCGGTCATGGTCGGAAGATTGCGGACGTCCACGGAGAAGAAATTGCGCCCGGTGGGCAGCACGTCCAGCCGTCCGCGACTGGGGGCGCCGCTTGGCCCGGCAGGGACGAATCGGCCACTCAAAGCGCCAAGGAGGTTTGTCATCTCGGCAGGGCCGCATGCGTCAAGACGCGGAATCACGACCTCACGTAGCGACTGAACAACATCATCCAAGCTATTGTTTTCTAATGATTTTTCATTCGTAAGACCGGCTGCGATCTGTTCGATCATTTGCGCCGCCATCAGCTCCAGCCGCTCGCGGGTATCGCCCGTCGTGCGCCACGGTTCAGCGCTGACTTCATGTAATACCTGAGGTTTAGCGCCGGCCCACGGCGCACCCAAATCACAATCCAGCGGGTCGAAATCCAGCGCCAGCGCCTGACTCAACGCCCGCAGGAGACTGGCCTGACCACCGCGACCATCGCCGCGAGGCACACGCACCATCGCCAACAGCGTGTCGATGCGCAGCCGGCCCGTGGGCGACTCGCCGAACACGTGCAGGCCATCGCGGATCTGCGATTCCTTCAGGTCACACAGATAAGTGTCCAGACGTGGCAGCCACACGGCGGCGTCGGCCTCGCTGTTCGCAGCCCCGTCCATGGCCAGTTCGCGGTCGATATGGGTTTCGCGCACCAGCCTGAGAATGTCTTTCTGCAGCTCCCGGGCACGGCGTGGGTCGAGCAGCTGGGCTTCGTAATACTCGTCCGCCAGCAGTTCGAGATCGCGCAACGGACCGTAGGTTTCGGCGCGGGTCAGCGGCGGCATCAAGTGGTCGATAATCACCGCCTGGGTGCGGCGCTTGGCCTGGGCGCCCTCGCCCGGGTCATTGACGATGAACGGGTAGATATTCGGCATCGGCCCCAGGATCGCGTCCGGCCAGCAGTGCTCGGACAGGCCGACGCCTTTGCCCGGCAGCCACTCCAGATTGCCGTGTTTGCCAACGTGGATGACAGCGTGGGCGCCATAGCGTTTGCGCAGCCAGAAGTAGAACGCCAGATAACCGTGGGGCGGGACCAGATCGGGGTCGTGATACACCGCGCTGTGGTCCACGTTGTAGCCCCGTGCGGGTTGAATGCCGACGAAGGTCATGCCGAAACGCAGGCCGGCGATCATCATCCGCCCGTCCCGGCACATGGGGTCGGTGTCCGGGGCGCCCCATCGCGCGATGACGGCATCGCGATTGGCTTGCGGCAAAACCTGAAACGCCGCGATGTACTCGTCCATGGCCATGCTCTGATGGCACGGCCGTTGATCGAGGCTGTCCGGGTCGTTGGTAACGCCGCCGAGCAAGGCGTGAATCAGTGCGGTGCCGGTCTCGGGCAAGTCCTCGACCGGATAACCTTCGGCCTGCATGGCCTTGAGGATGTTCAGCGCGGCCGCCGGCGTGTCGAGCCCGACGCCGTTGCCGATGCGCCCGTCACGGGTCGGGTAGTTGGCGAGAATCAGCGCCACCCGCTTGTCGGTTTTGGCAGTACGGGCCAGCAGCACCCAGCGCCGGGCCAGTTCGGCGACGAAATCCATGCGCCCCGGCTGGGCGCGGTAGCAGACCACGTCGGACTGGCTGCGCTCGCTGTGCCAGGCCAGGTCCTTGAAGCTGATCGGCCGGCTGATGATGCGCCCGTCCAGTTCCGGCAACGCGATGTGCATTGCCAGATCGCGAGGCCCCAGCCCTTGGGCGCTGGCCTGCCAGGCGGGTTCGTTGTCCTGGGCGCAAATGGCCTGGATGACCGGAATGTCCCGGCGGAACGGCCGTACATCCGGCGCCTCCGGGTTGGATTGGGCGAAGCCGGTGGTGTTGAGAATGACCTCGCAGTCCACCTCGTCGAGCCAGTCCTGGATCGCGCTCATGCAGCCGGCTTCCTTGAGGCTGGCGACGGCAATCGGCAACGGGTTCAGGCCCTGGGCCGACAAGCGCTCGCAGAACACATCGATGAACCCGGTGTTCGCCGCTTGCAGGTGGGAGCGATAGAACAGCACGGCAGCGACCGGCTGATCCGCGCGCCAGTCGGCCTGCCACCGGGCCAGGTCGGCGTTGGCGTTCTGCGGGTGGTAAATCACGGTGCGCGGCAGGGTCTGCGGCTCGACCCACGGGTAGTCGCCGCCCAGCCAGCGCGTGGCGATGAAGTTGAACAGCGACTGCGCGTTGTGCTTGCCGCCCTGACGCAGGTAATGCCAGAGCCGCTCGCGGTCTTCGACGGATTCCGTGCTGTGCGCGCTCAGCTCGGGGTCCGGCCGATCGCAGCCGGGGACCAAAATCAGCTTCACCCCTTTCGCCGCCAGTTCCACCAGCCGCTCGACGCCGTAACGCCAGTAGCCGATACCGCCGTGCAGGGAAATCAGAATGACTTTGGCGTGGCGCAGCACCTCGTCGACGTACAGATCCACCGATGCATGGTTTTGCACCTGCATCGGATTGGCCAGACGCAGGCTCGGGTATTCATCCGGCAACTGCTGCGCGATTTCAGCCAGTAGCGCCAGATTCGAGTCGGCGCTGCACAGGATCACCAGCTCGGCGGGCGTCTGGCCCAGGTCAGCGATGCTGTCGTCGGGAACGAAACCGCCGGGCTGAGTACGCAGCAGGTGCATGGTTAGCCTTTGATCCCGGGGACCGCGTCACGCAATGAGACGGCAGCGCGCAATTGCGCTTCAAGAACGCCCGCATCCAGTTCCTGGCCGATCAGCACCAGATGGGTTTCGCGGGCTTCGTCGGCTTTCCAGGCGCGGTCGAAATGTTTGTCGAAACGCGTGCCCACGCCTTGCACCAGCAGGCGCATGGGTTTGCCGGGAATGGCGGCGAAGCCTTTGACGCGCAGGATGCCGTGTTGGACGACGGCTTGGGTCAGGGCATCAAGCAACAGCGATTCATCGGCCTGGGGCAGCGTGATGGAAATCGAGTCGAAGGCGTCGTGGTCGTGATCGTCAGCGTCGTCGCCTTCATGGTGATCGTGGTGGGTCTTGCGGCCATCGATGTGTAGCTCGGATTCGGCGCCCAGGCCCAGCAATACGCTGATCGGCAGCTGGCCCCTGTTCGCTTCGACGATTTTTACTGCCGGCGGCAGTTCTTCCGAGACTTCCGCGCGCACGGCGGCCAGAGCGTCGGCGTCGAGCATGTCGGCCTTGTTCAGCACGACCAGATCGGCACTCGCCAGTTGGTCGGCGAACAGCTCGTGCAACGGCGATTCGTGGTCCAGGTTCGGATCAAGCTTGCGCTGGGCGTCGACCTGATCCGGGAACGCGGCGAAGGTGCCGGCGAGTACGGCCGGGCTGTCAACCACGGTGATCACGGCGTCAACGGTGCAGGCGTTGCGGATTTCCGGCCACTGGAAGGCTTGCACCAGCGGCTTGGGCAGCGCCAGGCCCGAGGTTTCGATGAGGATGTGATCGAGGTCGCCGCGACGGGCGACCAATTCCTGCATCACCGGGAAGAACTCTTCCTGCACGGTGCAGCACAGGCAGCCGTTGGCCAGTTCGTACACACGACCGACGGCTTCTTCTTCCGAGCAGCCGATGGTGCATTGCTTGAGGATGTCCCCGTCGATGCCCAGTTCGCCGAATTCGTTGACGATGACGGCGATGCGGCGGCCTTCGGCGTTGTCGAGCATGTGCCGCAGCAAGGTGGTCTTGCCCGAGCCGAGAAAGCCGGTGACGATGGTGACGGGGAGTTTGGCCAGTGTTTTCATCGGTTGCCCTCAGGCGTGCGGCAGGGCAACGAGGACGAAAACAGCGCAGGGCCGGCGGAAGCAGGCGCGCGGTTCGATTCGCCACCGGATCACCCCGCCCGGTTGTAGTGGAATTCTTCGGCCGCCCGCAGGCGTTCCGAGTCGAGGCAGGTCTCCTGGCTCACGGCGGCCGGTCGCTGACAGCATCATCAGGCGACTGGCATTCATCGCGCCTTCCCGCTCGCGCAGTGGCTGTGCAATGAAGCTGTCCGTTTACAGTTGCGGGGGCAGCTGCGGCTTGGCACCGCATTCCCTTCTTAGCGCCGGTGGCTTTCATAAAAGCGGCCGGCGAACCTCAAGTGCGCAAGGCTACGCAGTGACCGCAGGCCGGTCAATCGTGCTGTTGCAGTGATTGCCGCGCCGATTGACGCACCGAAAGCCCCTTCGATTGACGATCCTTACAGCGCATGGTCTTCTACACACCTTGTTACGGGTGCCCTTCACAGGGTGAAACGGGAAACCGGTGCGTGCAGACCTTCGGGTGTGCATCAGTCCGGTGCTGCCCCCGCAACGGTAAGCGAGTGAAGAATCAGATCCACTGTGTCGGCAACGACATGGGAAGGCGATTCTTGAAGGCACGACGGCTGTAACGGCTGTTGCATGTGCCCCTCGCGAGCCCGGAGACCGGCCCGATAACGCTACCTGACAACCCGCGGTGGGCGGGCGCTGTTGATCGCTGCCGGCATTCGCCCGCGGCGTCTTCGCGCCTTTCCGTCCGCTGAATCCACTTCAGAGGGAAGCGCCATGCCCATCAGCACACCCCACCAGACGTCCGGCACCACCATCACGACGGTTGTTACCGCCACCCTGAGCCAGCGCCTTGTCGCCGCGGTCAGCACGATGTTTCTCGGCGCATTTCTGGTGTACTTCGCCGGTTTCTCCCATATCGATGCGGTGCACAACGCGGCACACGACACCCGTCACAGCTCCGCCTTCCCTTGCCATTGAGACCTGCCGCCATGTTCAAGCGAATCGCGCAAACGGCCGGGTTCACCGGACTGCTCGCCGCCCTGTTGTTAACGCTGTTGCAAAGCTTCTGGGTCGCACCTTTGATTCTGAAGGGAGAGACCTACGAGAAAGCACCCGCCGCCGAAATGCATGAGCATGCCGAGGGCGCCATGGCCGGTCACGTCCATGACGAAGAGGCGTGGGAGCCCGAAAACGGCTGGCAGCGCGTGCTGTCGACGGCGGGCGGCAATCTGGTGGTAGCAGTCGGTTTCGCCTTGATGCTCGCGGCGCTCTACACCCTGCGTACTCCGACGAGTGCCCGCGAAGGCGTGCTGTGGGGATTGGCAGGCTACGCAGTGTTCGTGCTGGCGCCGACCCTCGGCCTGCCGCCCGAACTGCCCGGTACCGTCGCGGCGGACCTCACGCAGCGGCAGATCTGGTGGGTCGGCACCGCCGCTTCCACGGCTGTGGGCCTGGCGCTGATAGTGTTTGCCCAACACTGGTTGCTGAAGGTCGTGGGCGCAGTGATCCTGGTGGTGCCGCACATGGTCGGCGCGCCACAACCGGCGGTGCAATCGGCGCTGGCGCCGGAAGCCCTCGAAGCGCAATTCAAGATCGCGTCGCTGCTGACCAATGCTGTGTTCTGGGTTGCCCTGGGCTGGATCAGCGCCTGGCTGTTTCGTCGCAGTGATGCACCCTCGACGCGACCCGGTCTGACCCCCGCCCTGTGAATGATTTGCGCGATCGACCGCTGTGGGTGGTCGGCCTGGGCTGCCAGCGCGGCTGTTCGGCGCTGGAGCTTCGGCAATTGATCGAAGACAGTTTGCCGGAGTGTCGGCTTGAACCGCAGGACATTGCCGCCCTTGCCTCGATCGACGGCAAGTCGGATGAAGCGGGGTTAAGGGAACTGGGTCATGCGCTGGGCCTGTCGATCGGGTTTTTCAGTGCGGCTGAACTGGCAGGTTACGAGACCCAGCTCAGCCATCGATCGGAGATCGCTTTCGAGCGCACCGGTTGCTACGGCGTGGCTGAAAGTGCGGCATTGGCAATGGCGACCCGGTTGACCGGCTCGCCGGCGACACTGATCATCCCCCGCCGAAAAAGCCCCCACGCGACATTTGCGCTGGCGAGTGCACAGCGTGCCAACAAGTGATAAGCGCTGGACGCGGGCTTTTAGTGGGACCGGCTTCAGCCGGGAAGGCGTCAGGCGTCACACTGCAGATGTGAGGGTGTACATGCAGGCCCCTTCCCGGCTGAAACCGGTCCTACGAAAGCAAACCACGTGCTCAAATGAATTCCAATCAGGACACCCCATGACTGTTTTTTTCATTGGCGCCGGCCCCGGCGATCCGGACCTGATCACTGTCAAAGGCCAGCGACTGATCCGCATGTGCCCGGTGATCATCTACGCCGGCTCTCTGGTGCCTGAAGCGGTGCTGGAGGGCCATCAGGCGGTTCAGGTGACCAACAGCGCTTCTTTGCACCTGGAGCAGATCATCGAGCTGATGAAATCCGCTCATGCACAGGGCCAGGATGTGGCGCGGGTGCATTCCGGCGATCCGAGCCTGTATGGCGCCATTGGCGAGCAGATCCGCTGCCTGCGCGCGTTGCAGATACCTTTCGAAATCATCCCCGGCGTCACCGCCACTGCTGCGTGCGCCGCGCTGCTGGGCACGGAGCTGACGCTGCCGGGCATTTCCCAGAGTGTCATTTTGACCCGCTACGCCGACAAAACCGACATGCCCGAAGGTGAAGCTCTCGGCGATCTGGCCCGGCATCAAGCGACCATGGCGATCCATCTGGGGGTCAACAACCTCGGCAAGATCGTCGCCGAGCTGACTCCGCATTACGGCGCTGATTGCCCGATTGCCGTGGTGCATCGCGCCAGCTGGCCGGATCAGGACTGGGTCGCCGGCACACTGGAGGACATTGAGGAGAAGGTGCGGAGCAAGGGATTCCGCCGCACCGCGCTGATTCTGGTGGGTCGCGTGCTGGGCAACGACGTTTTCAGCGAGTCGTCGCTGTATCGCGCGGGCCATGCCCATCTCTACAGGCCCTAGCCGAACGATGCACTCGAAACCAACCCGATCTGCCTTTGATTCTGGCCGAAGGCCGTAGGAGCGCGCTTGGTCTGGGCCGCATCCGGACGAATGCGGTGGGTCAATCACTAGAGAATGGTCTGGAAAATTGCTTCGCGGGCAAGCGCGCTCCTACAGTGACAATTACCACCGTCACTCACCACGGCCCACAAAAAAGCCCCGAACTCGTCGGGGCTTGCGTGCAACGCGGTCACTTCTCAGTAATACGCGTTTTCTTTCTGGGTGTGGTCGGTCACGTCACGCACACCGGTCAGCTCGGGAATGCGCTCCAGCAGGGTGCGCTCGATGCCTTCCTTCAGCGTCACATCGGCCTGACCGCAACCCTGGCAACCACCGCCGAACTGCAGAATGGCGATATTCGCCGCGTCTTCTTCAACGACATCGATCAACGTGACCTGGCCGCCGTGACTGGCAAGGCCCGGGTTGATCTCGGTCTGCAGGTAGTAGTTGATGCGTTCGTTGATCGGACTGTCGGCTTTGACCATCGGCACTTTGGCGTTCGGCGCCTTGATGGTCAGTTGGCCGCCCATGCGATCGGTGGCGTAATCGACGACGGCGTCATCCAGAAACGCTTCGCTGAATGCGTCGATCCAGGCGGTGAAGCTTTTCAGGCCGATGGCCGTGTCTTCAGCTTTTTCTTCGCCCGGCTTGCAATAGGCAATGCAGGTTTCAGCGTATTGGGTGCCAGGCTGGGTAATAAACACGCGGATGCCGATCCCGGGCGTGTTCTGCTTCTCGAGCAGATCGGCCAGGTAATCGTGGGCGGCATCAGTAATCGTAATAGCGGTCATGAAAATTCCTCGCAGACGTGGGGCGCAGTTTACGCCAATCAACTGCGCCTGACAAAGCCCTAGTGTTTTAGTCGGGTAAGTGACCCGACCGCCACCTGGCGCCTGTCAGGACAGCGCCGCCTCCTTGCCCGCCCTTCTCTGGTCCAGCCAGCCTTTCATGCGCCGGTATAGCCCCTTCTCGATCCACTCATAACTGAGCCAGGCGCCCAGCGCGATGACCGGCACACAGACGGCGAACACCAGATACGGGTTGACGCCGTAACGCTCGCTGACCAGCCAGCCTGCATACAGCACCAGCACGTGGAGCAAGTACACCGAATACGAGCAGTCGCCCATGGTCTTGAGCAGCCTGTAGTTGCGCAGATAGGGTTCGAGGGAGATGCAGGCGACCACGATCACCGCACTTGGCAGGCCCCAATTGATGATGCGCGGCGCCGGTTGCAAGTGGTCGATGGCGAACAGCGCAGCGCCGATGGCAATTAAAGGCAGCCACAGCCGTTCGCTGATCCAACCCCGGCGATACATCACGCCCACGAAAATGCCGAGCAGGAATTCATACACGATGTCGTTGGCATAAAACCGGCTGACCAGCCCGGAACGACCGAGCACGTCAGTGACGGCAAACAGTGCCGCCGCCAGGATCAGCGGGCGCAGACGTTGCTGAAACAGAAAGACAATCGAGAACAGCACGTAGAACAGCATCTCGTAGTTCAGCGTCCAGCCCACATTGAGGGTGGGATAAAGGCCGTAGCCCCCCGGATTTTCCGAAGGGATGAACAATAGCGACAGCACGAAACTTTGCCAGTCGACAACTTGATGAGGGAGCAGCGGCTGAGCAACGACCACCAGCAGGCCCATCACCAGGGTGTACAGCCAATACGCCGGGACGATGCGGATAACCCGGTTGAGCATGAAGCGGCCGGCGGGGATGTCTTTGTCCACCGTCGACAGGTAGATGACCAGACCACTGATGACGAAAAAGACGTCGACGCCGACAGCGCCTTTCTCAGTGAAAAAACGGCCAACCGGCCCACTCGGATGGAAGTCGAAAAAAATCTGCATGAAGTGGTGACACACCACAGCCCACGCGGCGAGTGCCCGCAGGGCCTGAACCGAAATCAACATCTGCAACCTCTTGCTTCGTCTGGATTGACCTCCGCCCTGGCGAACTTAATAGGGCCAGTTTCGGAGAACGACTCCCAGGGTCGGACTTCATTAGTTGCGAAAAGGTTCGGCGCCACTGACGGGCTGCATAATGGCTGCGCGCCATGTCTTACAAGGGTTTCAGCGTTTCAGACAGCGCATGCGGGGCTGACACCTGAAGCGGCGTTTAGCAAAACCTGTAGAGCCGGCTTGCTGGCGAACCCGTCCGGCCGCTCGCTGCGGTGTTGGATGAAATGCCGCTTTCGCCAGCAAGCCGGCTGCTACAGGTCGATAACGGCGTTCGCTCAAGCCAGGCCATCAGCATGCGCCCCGATCAGAAAGAATCACTGGCGCAACATGAACAGAATTCATGTAAATCCCGGAATGATTTAAATCCGCGCAGGTTTGCTATTATTTCGCACTTTTCAGCGCCACCTTATTTCGTACTTCTTCATCCGGGTAACCTCATGTCAGATCGCAGCGCGCGTCTTCAAGCACTCCAGCAGGCTCTTCAACAGCGAATCCTGATCCTCGATGGCGGCATGGGCACGATGATCCAGAGCTATCGGCTGGAGGAAGAAGACTACCGCGGCAAGCGTTTTGCCGACTGGCCTAGCGACGTCAAGGGCAACAACGACCTGCTGATCCTGACCCGGCCTGACGTGATCGGCGCAATCGAAAAGGAATACCTCGACGCCGGTGCCGACATCCTTGAAACCAACACCTTCAACGCCACCCAGGTGTCCCAGGCCGATTACGGCATGGAAGCGCTGGTCTACGAACTGAACGTGGAAGGCGCGCGCCTGGCCCGCCAGGTTGCCGACGCCAAGACCCTGGAGACCCCCGACAAGCCGCGTTTTGTCGCCGGGGTGCTCGGCCCGACCAGCCGCACCTGTTCGCTGTCGCCGGACGTCAACAACCCTGGCTACCGCAACGTGACCTTCGACGAACTGGTGGAGAACTACACCGAGGCCACCAAAGGCCTGATCGAAGGCGGTGCGGACATGATCCTCATCGAAACCATCTTCGACACCCTCAACGCCAAAGCGGCGATCTTCGCCGTTCAGGGTGTATTCGACGAGCTGGGCTTCGAGCTGCCGATCATGATCTCCGGCACCATCACCGACGCCTCCGGCCGCACCCTCTCCGGCCAGACCACCGAAGCGTTCTGGAACTCCGTGCGCCACGCCAAGCCGATTTCCGTGGGCCTCAACTGCGCGCTCGGCGCCAGCGAGCTGCGGCCGTACCTGGAAGAGCTGTCGAACAAGGCCGAAACCCGCGTGTCGGCGCACCCCAACGCCGGCCTGCCCAACGAATTCGGTGAGTACGACGAAGCCCCGGCAGAAATGGCCAAAGTCGTCGAAGAGTTCGCCCAGAGCGGATTCCTCAACATCGTCGGCGGTTGCTGCGGCACCACCCCGGCGCACATCAAGGCCATTGCCAACGCTGTCGCGCCCTATGCGCCGCGTCCGATTCCGGAGATTCCCAAGGCCTGCCGCCTGTCCGGTCTGGAGCCGTTCACCATTGATCGCAGCTCGCTGTTCGTCAACGTCGGCGAGCGCACCAACATCACCGGTTCTGCCCGTTTCGCCCGCCTGATCCGCGAAGACAACTACACCGAAGCCCTTGAAGTCGCCCTGCAGCAGGTCGAAGCCGGCGCCCAGGTGATCGATATCAACATGGACGAGGGCATGCTGGACTCGAAGAAGGCCATGGTGACCTTCCTCAACCTGATCGCTGGCGAGCCTGACATCTCTCGCGTGCCGATCATGATCGACTCCTCGAAATGGGAAGTCATCGAAGCCGGGCTCAAGTGCATCCAGGGCAAGGGCATCGTCAACTCGATCAGCATGAAAGAAGGCGTCGAGCAGTTCATCCATCACGCCAGGCTGTGCAAGCGCTACGGCGCGGCGGTGGTGGTCATGGCCTTCGACGAAGCCGGTCAGGCCGACACCGAAGCGCGCAAGAAAGAAATCTGCAAGCGCTCTTACGACATTCTGGTCAATGAAGTGGGCTTCCCGCCCGAAGACATCATTTTCGACCCGAACATCTTTGCCATTGCCACCGGCATCGAAGAGCACAACAACTACGCCGTCGACTTCATCAATGCCTGCGCCTACATCCGCGACGAGCTGCCCCATGCACTGACGTCGGGCGGCGTGTCCAACGTGTCGTTCTCGTTCCGTGGCAACAACCCGGTGCGCGAGGCGATCCACTCGGTGTTCCTGCTGTACGCGATCCGCAACGGCCTGACCATGGGCATCGTCAACGCCGGCCAGCTGGAGATCTACGACCAGATCCCGGCCGAACTGCGTGACGCGGTGGAAGACGTAGTGCTCAACCGCACCCCGGAAGGCACTGATGCCCTGCTGGCCATCGCCGACAAGTACAAGGGCGACGGCTCGGTCAAGGAAGCGGAAACCGAAGAGTGGCGCGGCTGGGAGGTCAACGAGCGCCTCAAGCACGCGCTGGTCAAGGGCATCACCACGCACATCGTTGAAGACACCGAGCTGTCGCGCCAGTCGTTCAAGCGCCCGATCGAGGTCATCGAAGGCCCGCTGATGGCCGGCATGAATGTGGTCGGCGACCTGTTCGGCTCGGGCAAGATGTTCCTGCCGCAAGTGGTTAAGTCCGCTCGCGTGATGAAACAGGCCGTGGCGCACCTGATTCCCTTCATTGAAGAAGAGAAAGGCGACAAGCCCGAGGCCAAAGGCAAGATTCTCATGGCGACGGTCAAGGGCGACGTCCACGACATCGGCAAGAACATCGTCGGTGTGGTGCTGGGCTGCAACGGCTACGACATCGTCGACCTCGGCGTGATGGTGCCGGCGGAGAAAATCCTGCAGGTCGCCCGCGAGCAGAAGTGCGACATCATCGGGCTGTCGGGTCTGATAACGCCGTCCCTGGACGAAATGGTCCACGTCGCCCGCGAGATGCAGCGTCAGGATTTCCACCTGCCGTTGATGATCGGCGGGGCAACCACCTCTAAAGCCCACACGGCGGTGAAGATCGAGCCCAAGTACAGCAACGACGCGGTGATCTACGTCACCGACGCTTCTCGCGCCGTGGGCGTGGCGACCCAGCTGCTGTCCAAAGAGCTGAAAGCCGGCTTCATCGAGAAGACCCGCGCCGAATACGTCGAAGTGCGTGAGCGCACCTCCGCCCGCAGCGCCCGCACCGAGCGCCTGAGCTATGGCGCGGCCATCGCCAAGAAGCCGCAGTTCGACTGGGCCGGCTACCAGCCGGTGAAGCCCACGTTCACCGGGGTCAAGGTGCTGGAAGACATCGACCTGAACGTGCTGGTGGATTACATCGACTGGACGCCGTTCTTTATCTCCTGGGACCTTGCCGGTAAATACCCGCGCATCCTCACCGACGAAGTGGTGGGTGAAGCGGCCACCTCGCTGTTCAAGGACGCCCAGGAACTGCTGCGCAAACTGATCGACGAAAAGTTGATCCGCAGCCGCGCCGTCTTCGGCTTCTGGCCGGCCAATCAGGTCGATCACGACGACATTCAATTGCTCGACGAAAACGGCGCGCCACTGGCCAGGCTGCATCACCTGCGCCAGCAGATCATCAAGACCGACGGCAAGCCGAACTTCTCCCTGGCCGACTTTGTCGCGCCCCAGGGCAGCGGCGTGACCGATTACGTGGGCGGCTTCATCACCACCGCCGGCATTGGCGCTGAAGAGGTATCGAAGGCGTATCAGGACAAGGGCGACGACTACAACGCGATCATGGTCAAGGCGCTGGCGGACCGGCTGGCCGAGGCCTGCGCAGAATGGCTGCACCAGCAGGTGCGGAAAGAATATTGGGGCTATGCCCGCGACGAGCAGTTGGGCAACGACGAGTTGATCAAGGAGCAGTACACCGGCATCCGCCCTGCTCCCGGCTACCCGGCCTGCCCGGACCACACCGAGAAAGGCGTGTTGTTCGACCTCCTAGACCCGGCCCAGGGCGACGGCAAACCGGGCGTCAGCGGCGTGTTCCTCACCGAGCACTACGCAATGTTCCCGGCGGCGGCGGTCAGCGGCTGGTACTTTGCCCACCCGCAAGCGCAGTACTTCGCCGTGGGCAAGGTCGACAAGGATCAGGTCGAAAGTTACACGGCGCGTAAGCAGCAGGATTTGAGCGTGACCGAACGCTGGCTGGCGCCGAATCTGGGGTATGACGAGTAGGACCCAGGCAAAGGGCTCGGGACCGGGCGGATCCGAGCCAGGACCGGGGAGAGATTGATTGACGGTGAAACGCTGTCAGTCAATCAGTCCCCGATTGATCGCTACCGGTTACGCTGCTGCAGGTACTCAACGACGGCCTGCTGATCGCCGGCAAACTCGATCCGCACGTCTTTGCTGTCGCGCTGGTAGGCGTACATCGGGTCGTAGTATTCGCTCAACATCCCGCTGATCCAGCCCCGGTGCAGATCCACCGAACCGCTGCGCGCCTGTTCGGCCAAGGCACTGTCCATGATTGCCGCCAGGCGCTGATAACGCTCCCCGCCCAGGCGCCGAACGATACTCGACAGGCTCTGCTGCAAACGCTCGGCGTAGGCCGCGAAACCTGTTTCAACGCCCTGCACGGCAATGAACTCGGCACACAGGTCGGTCACGTAATCCTTCAGAATCCGCTCGACGCGGCTCTCGAAACTGTCCTCCAGCCAGACCAGCGGCGCCTCCTGCATGGTCCGGTACAACTCGACGGGCACCGCACGACTGCCGACGATCCGCCCTTCGTCCTCCAGCACAAACTGATTGAGCTGACGGGAGCGTTTTTTCAGAATGTCCACGGCCAGCAGATTTTCGAAATCGATCTGCCCCGGCTGCGGCGTCGCGTGTTTGCCAAAGCTGGAACCGCGATGATTGGCATGCCCTTCCAGATCCAGGCCATTGTCGAGCTGCTGCAGCACCTCGGTCTTGCCGCTGCCGGTCAGGCCGCCGATCAGCACGAAATCGCACTCGGCCACGGCCTGCTCGGTCACCTCGATCAAAAAGCTGCGCATCGCCTTGTAGCCACCGATAACCCGGGGGTACTCGATGCCGGCCTCGCTCTTGAGCCACTGCTGGGTGATCTGCGAACGCAGCCCGCCGCGAAAGCAATACAGAAAGCCTTCTGGATGGTTGCGCGCAAAATCAGCCCAGGCTTCGATCCGCGCCTGTTTCAAGTCGCCGGACACCAGCGTGTGACCGAGTTCGATGGCGGCCTGTTGCCCGTCCTGCTTGTAGCTGGTGCCGACCTTCTGCCGTTCGACGTCATTCATCAGCGGCAGATTGATCACGCCGGGGAACGCGCCCTTGGTGAATTCCACCGGCGCGCGCACGTCCATCATCGGCACGTCGCCAAGGAAAATCTCGCGCAGGTCGGCGCTGTTGTCGCGCATCAGAACACCTCGACCGCGAGTGGCTGTCGCTCGATCAATTCGCCGATCGGCGCAAGACTCAGACCCAGTTCACCGGCCAGGGCGAGGAACGCCGCTTCTTCAGCGGGCGCGACGGCAATCAACAGGCCGCCGCTGGTTTGCGGGTCGCACAGCAGCAACTTCTGCGCCTCGGTCAGGGCGCCAATGCGCTCGCCATAGCTGTCGTAATTGCGATGGGTGCCGCCGGGGATGCACCCCTGCTCGATGTAGAAATCGACGCTGCCCAGACGCGGCACGGCGGCAGCGTTCAACCGTGCGGTGACCTGACTGCCGTCGGCCATCTCAACCAGATGCCCGAGCAGGCCGAAGCCTGTGACGTCGGTCATGGCCGTGACGCCGGCCAGCCGGGAGAAACGGCTGCCGGGCTTGTTCAGCGTGCACATCACATCGCGCGCCAGACCGATGTCTTCGTCGCGCAGCAGACCTTTTTTCTCGGCGGTGGTGAGGATGCCGATGCCCAGGGGCTTGGTCAGGAAGAGCTTGCAGCCCACGGTGGCGGTGTCGTTGCGCTTCATGAAGCGCTTTTCCACCAGCCCCGTGACGGCCAGGCCGAAAATCGGCTCGGGCGCGTCGATGGAGTGACCTCCCGCCAGAGGGATGCCCGCTGCATCGCATACCGCGCGCCCGCCACGGATGACTTCCCGGGCGATTTCCGGGGCCAGCACGTTGACCGGCCAGCCGAGAATGGCGATGGCCATCAACGGATCGCCGCCCATGGCGTAGACGTCGCTGATGGCGTTGGTCGCGGCGATGCGGCCGAAGTCGAAAGGGTCGTCGACGATGGGCATGAAGAAATCGGTGGTGGACACGACGCCCTTTTCGTCGTCGATGGCATAGACCGCCGCGTCATCGCGCGAGGCATTGCCGACCCACAGGCGCGGGTCGAGGTTCTGCGCGCCGCTGCCGGCGAGGATGGTTTCCAGCACCTTGGGCGAAATCTTGCAGCCGCAGCCGGCGCCGTGGCTGTATTGGGTAAGACGAATCGGGTCGGTCATGGGAAGCCCCTGAGTTTCAAGGCGCCGAAGTCTAACAGACGCGCCAGTGGGTTGAAGGGTTGCTGGATGGCTGCACACGCGATTTTCGTAGGACCGGCTTTAGCCGGGAAAGCGTCAAGTGCCACACTGCAAAACTGATGGCTCTCCTCAGCCCTTCGCCATGCGCCGTGCCGTCAGCACCTGCGCCAGCATCAGCGCGCCGACGCACAAGAGCGCTTCCCGCAGGCCAACCACATGGGCAGCGAAGCCGATCAAGGCCGGTCCCAGCAAAATCCCGCAGTAGCCGATCCCGGTAATCACTGCGATCGCGAGGCCTGCCGGCATCCCGGTCTGTGCACCGACCACCGAGCAATACACCGGAAATGTGTTGGACAACCCCAGCCCGATCAGCGCGAAGCCCAAGAGGAACAGTGGCCACGGCTCCAGCAGGATTGCCATGGCAAACCCGACCATCACCAGCAGCCCGCCGCCGATCAACAGGTTCACCGCACCCAGGCGCTTCCTCAGCCAGTCCCCGGAGAACCGCCCGGCGGCCATGGTCAGCGAGAACACCGCGTAAGCGCCGCCGGCCACCGACAAATCGATCTGGTGCACGCGGTTCAGGAACACTGCGCTCCAGTCGAGCACCGCACCCTCCACCAGCAGAGCGATGAAGCAGAGAATGCCGACAATGACCACCTTGGTGGTCGGCCAGGCGAACGGCGCCGAGGGATCATCCGCGCCATGGGGCACCAGGTAGCGCGCGTGCCAGAGCAGCATCCCGGCAATCAACGCCACCACCATGGCCACCGCCAGCAACGGCGACGCCCCCAGCCACAGCAGCAAGGTCATCAACAGCGCACTGCTGATGCCGCCGAGGCTGAACAACCCATGAAACCCCGACATCATCGGCCGCCCGTGATCGCGCTCGACCATCAGGCCCTGCACGTTCATCGCCACATCGATGCTGCCCAGTCCAGCGCCGAACACCGCCAGGGCCACTGCCAGCGCCGGCAGTGAAGACAGCGTGGCGAGCAACGGCAGCATGCAGCAGATCAGCGCCCCGCCGATCAATGAGACAAAGCGGCAGCCCTTGCGCGTGGTCAGCACGCCGGCCAGTGGCATCGCCAGCATCGAACCGAAGCCGAAGCACAACAGCAGCAGGCCGAGCTGGGCCTCTTCAAGACCGGCGCGGTCGCGGGCGAAAGGTACCAACGGCGCCCACGCGCCCAGCGACATGCCGGACAGCAAGAACGTCAGGCGGTAACTCCACAGGTGAACGAAGACGGGGGCACGAACGGATTGAGCGATGGACACAAGCAACGACCTGAACAGGTCTGCGCGCGCGGCAGACGGTGAATAAAAAAGCGATCCCTTGCTGAACGCATTCCTTCGCAGGACCGGCTTCAGCCGGGAAGACGCCAGTGTGAACACCTTCATCTTGAGGTGTAACCACTGACGCCTTCCCGGCTAAAGCCGGTCCCACAATTGGAGTCCACCCCAGCACTGCGGGTGTGCAATATCCCAGTAGGACCGGCTTCAGCCGGGAAGAGGCCAATGTGAATACCTTCATCTTGAGGTGTAACCACTGACGCCTTCCCGGCTAAAGCCGGTCCCACTAACACCAGCGCGTGCATTCAGTAGGACCGGCTTTAGCCGGGAAGAGGCCTGTGCGTACACCCTCAGTGCAGCGGTGTGACGACTGACGCTTTCCCGGCTGAAGCCGGTCCTACCTAGAGAAGAAGCCAGCTCCGCAGCAAATTACATCATCGGTGCCGCCATGCTGACCACACGTAGCGCCAGACCTTCATAGGCGTCCAGCGTGATGGTGAATTCACCCTCCTCGGTCAGGTCGCCTTCGACCCGCTCGTTGATGATGTCCACCACCGGGCCCGGTGCGATGCCCGGCAGGTGCAAGGTCTCGACGATAGGTTCTCCACTGAAGTTCAGCGCAGTGATCTGGGTGCCCTTCCCGGCCGGCAGCTCGTGGACCATGATCAGCAGGCCCGGGTGCTCGACGTCCGGAATCAGAATCTGCCGACTGGCAGCGATGTCATAGGCGCGGCGCACGGCCAGCAGCTTTTTCAGTTGCGAGGCGAACGAATCCGGCCGCTTCAATTGCTCGACCAGGCTGCCGTACAGCGCGCGAGCCCGGGGCATGCCACCTGCCGAGACTTCGCAATCGGGGTCCATGTCGACCAGGTCATAGCCACCGCGATGGATCCAGCGAGTATCGCCATCGCCCATCAGGTGCTCCACCTGCTCGGCCGGCAGCGGCAAGGCGCCCACCAAGTCCCAGCCCGACAGGGCGAACACGCCCGGCTGCATGGCATTGAACATCACCAGCAGCAGATGGATGTGCTGGATCTTGTCGATATCCGCCGCTGTCATGCTGTCCAGCTCGCGAATGCCCAGCGCCGCGGTGATGATGCTCGCCGTGGTGCACGACACGCCGTTGGTGACGAACTTCAGGTTGTACGGCGCGTGCTCGCCCGCCAGACGCTCGTACATCTCCTCGCGGATGTGCTCGCGCAGGATGTTGCCCGGGAACGTCTGGCCCTGATACAGGTACTGATCGTGGGCGTGCAGGGTCCAGAAATGCACCAGCTCCAGGGTCAGCTCGTCGTGGTTCTGCAGCGCGTGAATCAGCGACGCCGGATCGATGCCGAACTCGTGCACCTGACGCAGCATCAGCCGCAGAAACTCGGTACGGCCGGTCAGCAACGCATGCTGGTAGGCCGGACGGGTAACAAAGTCGTAGGACAGATCGGCACCGCCGTGGGACATCGCCGCGATGTCGTCGATGGTCAGGTTCAGCTCCTGGAAGCTGAAACCGCCGGCTTTGCGGATCGCGCCGGCCAGCAACTGGTTGCCGGTGATCGACAGCGGGTGGCTCTCGGACCACGCCGTGCCGTCGGCCTTGCGCTCGACGCCAAGGAAACCGTTGGCGTCCAGGCGCAGTACCCGCGCGCCCATCACGTCGATGGCGTGCAGGGCGTCGCCAATGATCATCTGCTGCGCGGCAAAACTCGGGTCCAGCCAGTTCAGCGAAGGCTGGCCTTCCTTGAAGTAATGCAGATAGACCCAGCGGCGGTCCTTGCCGTCAACGCCGGTGACCACGGGCGTGGCACTCCAGTCGGTCTCTTTGACGCCGGGCTCGAAGAAGATCACCCGCTGCAACTGGCCGACGATGTAGTGCTTGTCGCGCAGGGCATCGACGGTGGCGGGCAACAGGTTGACGGCGTCGCGCCCGGCCGGGACTTCCGGCAGCAGCGACCAGTCTTCTTCCTTGATCTCCACCATGTGGTAGAGGCCCGGGTACTCTTCGTAGGCCATCTCGGCCAGGCGGAAATCCGCACCCTTGCCGGTGTGTGACGGGATCACGTCATCGACGACGATCGCGTTGTGCGCGGCGGCGATACGGCTGAGGTTGAGAAACTGGGCGTCGGTGCCCAGGTCCGAATCCACCTCGAAGCTGATGCGGTCGAAGTTGCCGTCAATGCTCGGGGTGCGCTCGCGGCCTTTCAAACCGCCGGAGGCTTTCAACGGGCCGTTATGAATGCCCTGGATGCCTATTTCGGACAGCGCGTGCCACAGCTGCTCATCGCCCAGTGCTTCGAGCACCGAGCTGCCATCACGGGTGATGATCGACGCCGGGTAGGCGGTGAACCAGACCGAGCCGATGGCCGAAGCATCCCTTGGACGGGCCTGGGCGTAAGGCCGCTGCCAGAGACGGCCCTGGCCGCCATACAATTTTGCGCGTTGCTTTGCGGCGTTGAGCATCGATTGCTCAACCAGCCATTCGACGTACTGCTTGTCCGGGGTGGTCATGTGTTCGGGGTTCCATCTTCAAGTGGATGGGAGCGGCGGCCCAAGGCTCTGCGAGCGCTGTCCGGACCGTCCTGCCTGTGTGTATCCAGATTAATGCCTAACTCTAAGAGCACCCCGGCGCGCAAACGTTGCATCGGTTGCTGTGACGCGCGCTGCCGCACTGGCTAAAATCCACCGGCGTGCATCCGCACCGTCGGGGCTGTTCAGGGGTTTGCGTGGAATTACACATCGTCATTAAGGGCCGCAAAGACCTCGCCCATCAAGTTTACGAACAGCTGCGCGACAGTATCGTGTCCGGCCGGCTGGCGGCGGGTGTGCAATTGCCGCCCAGTCGGCTGCTGGCGGCGCAACTGGGGCTGTCGCGCAAAACCATTTCCGACACCTACAGCCGGCTGACCTATGAGAACTACCTGGTGGGCAAAGTCGGCAGCGGGACGTTCGTCAACGCCTTGAGCGCCTATAACGCGCCTCGGCCGGCACCTTCGCAGCTGGCCAGCGCCCACATCGTGGCGAAATGGGAGCGTATCACCCTGCCCCTGCGCCACCCGACACGCGCGGGGACCTTGCGCTACGATTTTCTCGGCGGCGCGACGGCGAAAACCCAGTTCCCCCATGACGAGTGGCGGCGCTGCGTCCACCACGCGGTCCGTCAGATGTCCACCGAGCGCGGCTTTTACAGCCAGCCCGAAGGCCTGCCCGCCCTGCGCGCCGCGATTGCCGGACACATCGCCTTCGCCCGCGGCGTGCGGTGCGGAGCCGATGACGTGGTGGTGTGCAATGGCGCCCAACAGGCCCTGGACTTGATCGCCCGCGTGCTTATTGAACCCGGCAGCCGCGTGGCCGTGGAAGACCCGGGCTACACGCCGGCGCGGTTGCTGTTCACCGCACAGGGCGCCGAGGTCACCAGCGTGCCGGTCGACAGCGAAGGCATCATCGTTGATGAAATCCCGGACAACGTCTGCGCCATTTACGTCACCCCGTCCCACCAGATGCCCCTCGGCATGCCCATGAGCCTGACGCGTCGGCATGCCCTGCTGGAGAAGGCACGGCGAATTGGCGCGATCATCATCGAGGACGACTACGACAGCGAATTCCGCTACGAAGGACGCCCGACTGACTCGTTGCAGAGCATGGACGAACACGGCGTGGTCGCCTACGTCGGCACTTTTTCGAAAACCCTGCTGCCGGAACTGCGCCTGGGCTACGCCGTGCTGCCGGCGGCGATCCTCGAAGCGGTGATCAAAGCCAAGCAACTGACCGACTGGCACACCTCGACACTGCCGCAATGGGCGCTGAGCAAATTCATCAGCGAAGGCCTGCTCAACAAACACATCCGCCGCTGCCACAGCACCTACGCCGGGCGCCGCGAACGCATCCTGTCGCGCATCGCAGGCGACCTGTCGCCGTGGCTGGAAACCATCCCCTGTACCGCAGGCTTCCACATGGCACTCATGCTCAAAGCCTCCCTCGATCCGGCGATCGATCTGCACCTGCTGGTCGACCGCGCGCGGGACAAGGCGCTGGGCCTCTACCCCCTCCACGGCTTCTACAGCGATGCGCCCCCGCGCGACGGATTGATGCTGGGCTTTGGTGCGATCGACCTGCTCGACATCGACCCGGCGCTGGATCGGTTGCGGGATCTGCTGGTGGCATTTGGTTAGCCGGGAAAATAGAGGCCGCACACACCGGCCCCTTCCCGGCTAAAGCCGGCCCCACTAAAAGCAGACCGCGTGCACCCTGTGGGACCGGTGACGCGGAGCGTCACGGGATGCATACCCACGCGGAGCGTGGGCACGATCAGATCTGCTGGTGGCCTTTGGTTAAACGGGAAAATATAGGCCGCTCACACCGGCCTCTTCCCGGCTGAAGCCGGTCCCACTAAAAGCAGACCGCGTACACGCTGTGGGACCGGTGACGCGGAGCGTCATGGGATGCATACCCACGCGGAGCGTGGGCAGGATCGGAATAGATCCGGTCTTAACAATCAAAAATCGATGGCGCCACACCGGCTCCTTCCCGGCTAAAGCCGATCCCACTAAAACCAGACCGCGTACACCCTGTGGGACCGGTGACGCGGAGCTTCATGGGATGCATACCCACGCGGAGCGTGGGCACGATCAGAATAGATCCGGTCTCATCGATCAAAAATCGATGGCGCCTGCACCGGCTCCTTCCCGGCTAAAGCCGGTCCCACTAAAACCAGACCGCGTATACCCTGTGGGACCGGCTTCAGCCGGGAAGCTTTTGATCTTGATCTTCATACGCAAGACGTCCAGACGACGATAATCGCGACTTTGGTGCAGGCTGAACGCAGGTCTCGCGCAGTGGGCCGAGCGGCATGGATGCCGCGAGAGCCGCCCCCCGCCATGGATGGCGGATGGCGGCGGGACCACGGAGCGAGACCGGAGTGAAGGAACCCTGACGAAGGAAGGGCCCAACCAGGAGCAGGCACTTTTGCTTACTTTTGGTGCTTTTCAAAAGTAAGTCGCCGAAGGCGAAACAGTCTGCCCCCAGGCAGACGCTCTTGATCTTCCAGGCCACCCCGCAGGACTAGCTGACACAATCCAATGGAACTTCTAACCCCAGAACCTGCCGACTACACAGCTGCCGGACACCCCGTCCGCTGAGAAATGGAGGCTTATACATGCCAGACGCAAACGGCAAAATCCGCTACGCAGTGGTCGCTGGAGGCTGGATCTCCCAAGGCGCTTTCATGCCCGGACTCGAACAGACCGACAACTCCGTCATGACCGCCCTCGTCACCGGCGACCCCATCAAGGCCGACAAACTGGCGGAACTGTACGACCTCAAAAGCTACCACTACAACGAATTCGACACCCTGCTCAGCTCCGGCGAAATCGACGCCATCTACCTGGCAACCCCCAACTTCCGCCACCGCGAATTCGCCGTACCCGCACTGAAAGCCGGCATCCACGTCCTGCTCGAAAAGCCCATGGCCGCCAACGAAGAAGACTGCCTGGCCATCGCCGAAGCCGCCAAAAGCTCGGGCGCCAAACTGATGGTCGCCTACCGCCTGCACTTCGAGCCCGGCACCGTCGAAATGGTCCACCGCGTACGCGCCGGCGACCTCGGCGACCTGCGCCTGTTCACCGCGACCTTCGCCCAGACCACCGACCCCGCCAACCATCGCATGCAAAGTGGCTTCGACGCAGGTCCCGTGGCCGACATGGGCCCGTACCCGATCAACGCCGTGCGCAACCTGTTTGCCGCCGAGCCGATTGAAGTGCACGCCGTCGGCATCAAAACACCCGGCCGCGAGATCAACACCTTCGACACGGTCAATGTGACGCTGCGCTTTGCCGAAGAGCGCCTGGCGACCTTCACCGTCAGCTACAGCCTGCCGTCCACCGAGCGGTTCCAGCTGATCGGCACCAAGGGCGAGTTCGAAGCCTCACCGTGCTTCGGCTTCGGCGAAGGCGTTGCGATTGGCTACCGGGCGATCATCGACGGCCAGACCACCGAGCACACCCATCCGGTGGTCGATCAGTTTGGCGGCGAGACCCAGTACTTCTCCGACTGCATCCTGCAGGACCGCGAGCCCGAGCCGGACGGCGACGAAGGCTGGCGTGATGTGCGCGTGGTCGAAGCCATTGAACGCGCGCTGACCACCGGCCAGTCACAGAAGCTCGATCCCCTGCCGGAGCGCCCGGGCATTGGCATCGAGCAGGCCCGACGCCTGCCACTGGCCAAGGTGCCGGAGTACATCAATACCGACGAGCCGAACGCGTGACCCTGCCGATTAATCATCCGGGGCTGCGGGTCACCCAAGCGCTGCCACACGGCACACGTTGATCACAAGGCAAAGCCCGGCTATTTTGATGGCCGGGCGTTGCTCGACACCTGATGCCCGCGCGCCTTGCGGCTGAAAAAATGCAGTTGTATGATGACTGTCGACTTTGCGACAGACCACTGAGTCTGTCGTCGCTACGCTTCAAACAATTTCGAATTCCCCCATCAGGCGCCACGCCTGATCGATTCGCCCAAAAATAACAGGAGAAGCAGATGCCTACCGTTCTCGGTCAGAACTTCATCGGCGGCGCCCGCAGCGGCCTCGGCGAAGCACGCCATAAAAGCCTCGACGCCACCACTGGCGAAGCACTGCCTTACACCTTTCATCAGGCCACCGACGCGGAAATCGACGCCGCAGCCTCGGCCGCCAAAGACGCCTTTCTTGAATTCCGCCAACTGAGCCCGGCCCGTCGCGCTGAATTCCTCGATGCCATCGCTGACGAACTCGACGCCCTGGGCGATGACTTCGTGGCCCTCGTTTGCCAGGAAACCGCGCTGCCGGCCGGTCGTATCCAGGGCGAGCGTGGCCGTACTTCCGGCCAGATGCGCCTGTTCGCCAAAGTCCTGCGTCGCGGTGACTTCCTGGGCGCGCGTATCGATCAGGCAATGCCGGATCGCAAGCCGCTGCCCCGTGTCGACCTGCGCCAGCAGCGCATCGGCGTCGGCCCGGTGGCCGTGTTCGGCGCCAGCAATTTCCCGCTGGCGTTTTCCACCGCTGGCGGCGACACCGCGTCGGCACTGGCGGCCGGTTGCCCGGTGGTCGTGAAAGCCCACAGCGGCCACATGGCGACGGCCGATCTGGTGGGTAACGCCATCGTTCGCGCCGCCGAGAAGACCGGCATGCCAAAAGGCGTGTTCAACATGATCTTCGGCAGCGGCGTCGGCGAAGGCCTGGTCAAGCACCCGGCCATTCAGGCGGTCGGCTTCACCGGTTCGCTCCACGGCGGCAATGCCCTGTGCAAACTGGCGTCCGAGCGTCCACAGCCGATTCCGGTATTCGCCGAAATGTCGAGCATCAACCCGGTGGTCCTGCTGCCAGGGGCACTGACGGCACGCGGCACCGCCATCGCCGGCGAACTCGCGGCGTCCGTGGTCATGGGCGCTGGCCAGTTTTGCACCAATCCGGGCGTAGTGATCGGCATTCGTTCCCCTGCCCTGACTGCGTTCACCGAACAACTGATCGAGCATATGGGCGGTCAGGCACCTCAGACCATGCTCAACGAAGGCGGCCTGCGCAGCTACAGCAAAGGCGTCGAGAAGCTGCTGGCGCACAAGAGTGTCACGCACCTGGCCGGCAAGCCGCAGGAAGGCAAACAGGCGCAGGCTCAGCTGTTCAAGGCTGACGTCAGCATGTTGCTCAATGGCGATGAATTGCTGCAGGAAGAAGTGTTCGGCCCAACCACGCTGCTGATCGAAGTGGCGGACGACGCTGAACTGAAAGCCGCACTGCAGGCCCTGCGCGGCCAACTGACGGCCACGCTGATTGGCGAAACCGCTGACCTGCAGAAGTACCAGTGGCTGGTGCCGGTGCTGGAAGAAAAAGTCGGCCGCATCCTGGTCAACGGTTACCCGACTGGCGTCGAGGTGTCTGACGCCATGGTTCACGGCGGCCCTTACCCGGCGACCTCCGATGCACGCGGTACCTCGGTGGGTACCCTGGCAATCGATCGTTTCCTGCGCCCGGTCTGCTACCAGAACTACCCGGACAGCCTGCTGCCGGCCGCTCTGCAAAACGCTAACCCGCTGGGCCTCAAGCGCCTCGTGAATGGCGAGAGGAGCACTGACGTCATCGCGTGATGATGGGGCCTGATTCGTCAGGTCCGACTCGGTGGGTCTGATTCGGTAGACCCGCGCAAAACGGCGCGACCCTGTGAGGGGCCGCGCCGTTTTTTTTGCCGTGTGACCCACCTGGAGCGTTGCCAGTGAGGGCGCGCCTGTTGCTGGCGCTGATCTCATTCAAGGCCCGAATCATTCCGGCGTGGACCCGGCCCGGCGCTTCAATTGCCAGCGCCGCCTTAGCCCACCCCCAACGCAAACCTCTTCCACAAACAGACTCGCTTGCGCCGACAACCGAGTGACGGCGATCATGAGTGCCATTCAGTCTTCACGGCTGGATTCAGCCATTAATGGAGGGGTTAGCTTGGTTGATAAAGAGCAGATTGAAAGGGCCGGTCAGAACGGGGAAGCATCCATTTGGCAGGCTGCCAAATGGCTGAATAAACCGAGCGTTAGCCAAAGCTTTGCTGATCAATCCTTAGAGATTATTACTGACGCCAAAACCGATTTCTGGCGTACAACCCATTACGGGTTCATTCGAGACAGCGGGCATTTCCTGGGATTCGAGACCACTGGAGACTTTACCGCTCAAGTCAGAGTTAACGCCGATTTTCGCGAGCTTTATGACCAGGCGGGAATTATGGTCAGGCTCAACGAGGAGACCTGGCTAAAGGCAGGCATCGAATATAACGACGGAATGCCCATGATCAGCAGCGTGCTGACGCAAGGCACGTCGGATTGGGCGCCCTGCTCGTTTTCCGGTGACCCGGGCGATTTCTGGCTTCGTGTGACGGTGTCCGATGGCGTGCTGCGCTTGCAATATTCCACAGACGGCGTGACTTGGCCATTGCTCAGACTTGCGCCATTTCCGGCCGCGGAAAGCTATACGGTGGGCCCTATGTGCTGCACACCGGAGCGGCAAGGGTTGAGGGTAAAGTTTTCGGAATGGTCGTTGAGCCAGCCTCTCGGGCGAGACCTGCATGATTTGAGCTAGAAAACAGGCCTGGAAGGACAGTCAGTCAGATGCCTCTGCCCGATGCTTACGCCTGGCCGACTTGCATCACACGCCATCTCGCTGTGGAAACCTGAACATGAATGAACGACTGAGCATCATCGATCTGCTGGAAGGCACCGGCAAGGCCGTCGTCAAAGGCGCGCTGATCACTACGCAATACACGGGAACCCTGGAAGACGGCACGGTGTTCGACTCCTCCCGGGAGCGCGGCAAGCCGTTTCAATGCGTCATCGGCACCGGGCGGGTGATCAAGGGCTGGGACATTGGGCTTATGGGCATGAAAGTCGGCGGCAAACGCAAGCTGTGGGTGCCTGCTCAGCTGGCGTACGGCGAGCGCTCGATGGGCGCGCACATCAAACCCGGTTCAAACCTCATGTTCGAGATCGAGCTACTGGAAGTGCTGACGCGGGATGATGAATAGTCCCGGCTGACGCTAACACGGTGGGACCGCCTTTAGCCGGGAAGAGGCCGGTGTGTACGCCATCGATCTCAGGGTGTAACAACCGACGCCTGCCTGGCTAAAGCCGGTCCCACAAGAGCGGGACCGCCTTCAGTCGTCCGAGCCCAGGACCTACGCCTTCATCAACACCCGGGCCAGTTTATTCGCCAGTTCTTCTTCCTTGTACGGCTTCTGCACGATCAGTTTCGGGTCGACGTCGAGGATGTCGATGTCGGCGAAGCCGGTGATGAACATGATCGGCAGCTGCGGATGGTCGCGGCGGACGATTTCCGCCAGTTCACCACCGGTCATGTTGGGCATGGCAAAGTCCGTCAGCAGCAGTTCGATGCTGGTGTCGAGCTTCTTCAGCGCTTCGTCGCCGCTGTCTGCTTCGACCACCGAATACCCCAGCGACACCAGCATCATCGAGGTCACCGAGCGGACGTCCGGGTCGTCGTCGACCAGCAGAATCGTGCGGTGCTTGTCGTCGGCATCGGCGCGGCCTGGCATGTCGGAGGCGCTGATCACCGGAACTGCCGTGAGGGCCACACTGGGCAGGTACACCCGCAGCGTGGTCCCTGCGTTTTCAGCCGTGTCGATGCTGACGCCGCCGCCCGACTGCTTGGCAAAACCGAACACCTGGGCCAATCCCAGCCCCGACCCCTTGCCCACCGCCTTGGTGGTGAAGAAGGGTTCGAAGGCCTTGGCCAGCACTTCCGCGCTCATCCCGCAGCCCGAGTCGCTGACCGACAGCACCACGTACGCGCCGGGCTCAGGGTCTTCAGGCCGTAACGGCATGCGATAGACCATCTCGTTCCAGGTGCTCAGGCGCAGTTGCCCGCCCTGGGGCATGGCGTCCCGGGCGTTGATCGCCAGGTTGAGGATGATCATCTCGGTCTGCGTCGGGTCCACCAACGCACTCCAAAGGTCCTCGGCCAGTTCGGTTTCCACCCAGACACTGCCGCCCAGCGCACGACCCAGCAGCTCGCGCATGCCGTCAATCGTGTCATTGAGGTTCAGCGCAACGGGCTCCAGACGCTGGCGACGGGAGAAAGACAGCAGCTGGCTGGTGAGTTTGGCACCGCGCTCGCCCGCTTCGCGGATGTTCTGCAAGCGCTGCGGCGACTTGGTAAATACGCCTTTTTCCAGATCCCGGCTGAGGAAATTCGCGCTGGTCAGGATCACTGTCAGCAAGTTGTTGAAGTCGTGGGCGACGCCAGCAGTCAATTGGCCGACCACTTCCAGCCGCTGCATCTGCTGCAACGCCGCTTCGACGCGCTCACGCTCCTTGATCTGATCGCGCAGACGCTTATTGGTCGCTGCCAGTTCGTCCACTACCGCACGCTCGCCGGTGATGTCGCGCACGGCTGCGTACATCAGGCCGTCATCCGGCACGATGGTCCAGGATAACCAGCGAAATCCGCCGTCGGCGTGGCGCATGCGATTGACGAAACGCGTTGAAACATGGCCTTCGGCTACGCTGGCAGTTTCGCGCAACGTGGCTTCCAGATCTTCCGGGTGAAACAGCTCGCTCAATGGCTGGCTACCGACTTCGTCCCGGCTCCAGCCGAGAGTCGACTCCCACGCCGGATTGAGGGCAATCGGCGTCATGTCGAAATGCAGCACGCCGAGCAGTTCCCGGGACAGCTCCCAGGTGCGATCGCGCTCGCGGGTTCGCTGCACGACACGTTCGCCGAGAATGTCGTTGAGCTGGTGCAGCGCCTCAGTGGCATGCTTGCGCTCGGTGATGTCCTGCATCACGCCAGTAAAGCGCACGCATTGGCCGTCTTCGAACAGCGAGCGGCCATTCAAGAACACCCAGCGCTCGGCACCCTCGTCGGTGATCAGTCGGTGCTCGATCTGGAAGGAGGTGTCCACCGTCAGGGCCGCCATGACCTTGCTGTGCAAGTGATCGCGGTCGTCCGGGTGACAGAGCAGAAACATGAGGGCCAGACTGACGGAGGTCTCGGCGCCAACGTCGTAAAGCGTTTTGCAGCGCTCGTCCCACAACAGCATGTCGGTGCGCGGATCGTAGGTCCAGACGCCCATTTCCGCCGCTTCGATCGCCAGGTGCGCCCGCACTTCAGCGACTTGCAGGGTCTTCTCGGCGAGCAGGCGCTTTTCCCGCTCCTGCACTTCCGATACCGCGCGCATCACCGCCTTGGGCAGCATTTTCATGTTCTGCTTGAGGACGTAATCGATGGCGCCCATGCGCATCATCTCGACTGCATGCTGCTCGCCGAAAATCCCGGAAAGAAAAATGAAAGGCGTCTTCGGCGCCAGTCGCAACGCGCTGTTGAGCACATCCGCGCCTGACGAGCCCGGCAACAGGTAATCGCTGAGAATGAGGTCGAAACGCGCGGCCGTCAGCTCGCGTTCAACATCCTGATGGTTGTAGACCAACGTAGCGTCGATCTTCAGCCCGCTGTTTTCGAGGGTGAGCAGGATCAGCTCGGCATCGAGCGAACTGTCTTCGACCAAAAGCAATTTAAGCGACGATAACGACATGGATAAAAGTCATTGTTCCAATAAGGGCTTGCGCGAAGCGACTGTGCGCAGGCCAACAGATGCCGATTCAGGAGCCTGGACGGCGTGCGAGCCGCAGGGAACCCGGTGGTGGCTCGTTCAATACTGCCCAGAACACGCCAAGGTCCGAGATCGCCGAGACAAATTCCTTGAATTCGACCGGCTTGACCACGTAAGCGTTCACACCCAGCGAGTAGGCACGATCCAGATCGGGCTCTTCCCGCGAAGACGTCAGCATTACCACGGGAATGCTGCGCAGTTCATCGGTTTCGCGAATGAGCTTGAGCACTTCAAGACCATCGACTTTCGGCAGTTTCAGGTCCAGCAGCATCACCGCCGGATTCCCTGCCACGCGATCATGGTGCTGGTTGCGGCGCAGAAGGTAATCAAGGGCCTCGGCACCGTCACGCAGTACGATCACTTCATTGGCCAGTTGGCTACGCTCAAGCGCGACAAGGGTAAGCTCGAGGTCGTTGGGGTTGTCTTCCACCAGAAGAATGGGTTTAAGCATTGTGCGTCTCCTTCGACACTCAAAGGGTTACGGTCGAGCCGCGCTTTGGCAGCGCAAAATAAAAGGTAGCGCCATGGCCCAACTGGCTGTGCGCCCATACGGTGCCGTCATGGCGCTCGATGATCCGCCTGACACTGGCCAGGCCGATGCCGGTGCCCTCGAATTCTTCCATGCGATGGAGCCGCTGAAACACGCCAAACAGCTTCTCCGCGTATGCCATATCGAAACCGACGCCGTTATCGCGGATGTAGACCACGACCTTGTCATCCTCTTCGTAACTGCCGACCTCGATAACTGCCGGGTCCTGGTTGCGCGTGTACTTGACCGCATTGGACAGCAGATTACCCAACGCCAAGTGCAGAAACGCAGCGTCAGCGATGACCACCGGCAAGGGTTTGGTGACCTTCCACTGCAGTGGGCGGCCCTCGTAATCGGGCAGCATCTCCCGCTGGATCGACTCGACCATGGCGCTGAGGTCAACATCGGATAAGCGCATCGCTGAACGGCCCATCTGCGAGAAGCTCAGCAGGTTGTCGACCAGCGTACCGGCGAAGCGCGCCGAATCGCTGATGTTGTCCAGGAAGCGTACGCCCCGGTCGGATAACGTACTGCCCTCAATGTCGCTCAACAGCTCGGCGTAGCCGGCGATGTGCCGCAATGGCGCGCGCAAGTCGTGGGATACGCTGTAGGAAAATGCTTCAAGCTCCTTGTTCGACTTCTTCAACTCATCGGCGAGCGCCGCCATTTCTTCAGCCTTGCGCAGGACGATGCCCAACACCGCCGTCCGCAACTCGATCACGGCTTCGCAATCCATGTCGTCCCACGGTCTGGAGAAGCCGCTCACGGTCTGCTGCCACAAGGCGAAGCTGTGACGCGGACTCAGGGAGCCAGTCGGACCGATGCTTTTCTCGAGTTTGCCTGCCCAGTTCACCACCCGAGTCTGCTCGGGCCGGAACCAGATGATGAAGTTGGAATGCAGCTCGGAGATCGTTGTCGCCAGCACGCCGCTGACCGACGCCGCCAGCGCAGGCAGTTCGGGGATGTCGCGGCTGACGTTGTCCGAACGAAAAACCTCGTGGGGGTGGCGGCCGCTCAGCCAGTCGGAAAGCTTCACAAGCTGCACGCGGTCGGGGGTTTCGCCGTAGACATCGACGCTGGCGCCGGAGATCACTGCGGCACCGCTCGCGCCCACGAAGTCCAGCAACACCTGGGGCATGGAACGCAGGCCGCCAGTCACGCTGTCGAGATCGGCCATGGCCGCCAGCATCTGCACAATCTGCCGGCGAAGGCTGAGCATGCGCTGATTGTCGGTGTGGGCTTCCTTGCTCTCGATCTGCAGCGACAACACGCTACCCAACAGTTCACAGGCAGTACGAGTCTGGAAACTGACCCGACGGGGGGTGGCATTGTGGCAGGATACAAGGCCCCACAACTGGCCGCGCACCACGATCGAGATCGACATCGACGCCAGGGTCTGCATGTTGCGCATGTACTGCAAATGCACGGGAGATACGCTGCGCAAGGTGGCAAAGGTAAGGTCCAGCGGCGCCCCGGTCAGCGGATTGTTGCCTGGTATGAGAGGCGATGCCTGGTAGTTGGCGTCTTCAATGACGCGGATACGGTTGGCCAGATACATCCTGCGTGCCTGGTCGGGCACGTCGGATGCCGGGAAGCTCAGGCCGAGCATGCTTTCATATCCGTCGTCGCTGACTTCAGCGTTGACCAGGCCGTTGCCGTCGGCGTCGAAGTGGTAGGCAAGGATGCGGCCAAAACCGGTGATGCGCTTGACTTCAGTCGCCGCGCGCTGACACAGCGCATCAATGGATTCCAGCTCGTTCATCTGGCTGATGAAGCCGCGCATCAGCGGATAGACGTTGCCATAGGCCGTGGTCATGTCCCCGGCCGGTTCGAACTCGGCCATCAGCACCTGATCGTGACGATGGACCATCATCGTCATCGGCTGACCGGCTCTCGACCCTTGCAGAAAGCGCACTTCACCGAGATGGAAGGGATTTTGTTCTTCCTCGGGCAGCGCCTGAAAGCGCTCAAGCAACTGCTCGTGCTCGGCGAACACGCTGGACAGCGGCACGCCGATCAATGACTGCGGATCAAGGCCGAGCCAGTCGCTGACGTTGGCGCTGACCTGGATGACCGTCGACGCCGCTTCATTGATGACAAGCAGGAAACCCTGGGGCTGAATGCTTCCGGGGATCTGGATCGGTTCCTGCGCGCACTGGTCTATCGCGCTCTGGAGGAGGTCGTCGGTGAGGGTCAAGGTTTGGCTCCTTCAACCTTCAGCGTTTGGGCAAACGGCGTCGGCAATATGTGGCCCGGGGGGCGGCACGGGTTGGAATGCCGCTCACGGTAACAAAAACCGGCCCGGTCAAATACTCCGAAGTGGGTGTTTACGATAAAAAAAACCACCCGTTCGCGTCAGGCGTCGAGCATCGCCCGCACTTTCGCTAAAAAATCAGCCAACTGGAAGGGTTTCAGGATCATGTCCATCCGCTCGCCCAGAAAATCCTGTCGATTGAGGGCGTTCTCCGCATAGCCGGTCATGAACAGCACCGGCAGGTCGGGACGCCAGCCGCGAGCGCGCTGAGCCACCTCGCGGCCATTCATCTCGGGCATGCCTACATCGGTGAGCAGCAGGTCAATGGTGGCATCGTTTTCCAGACACGACAGTGCGGTGCCGACATCCGCGACGGGGGTGCAGCGATAACCGGCATCGGTGAGCACCTCATTGACGAACATGCGCACCGAGGCCGTGTCTTCGACGATCAGCACATGCTCCCCTGCCCCCGGCGCCACCAGTGCAGCAGGCTGCTGAGGTTCGACGCTCTGCACGTCTGCCGCCGGCAACATCAACGTGACTTCGGTGCCGTGGCCGACGACGCTGCGAATCTGCACGTCGCCACCCGACTGACGGGCGAAACCGTAAATCGTCGACAGGCCCAGGCCGGTGCCCTGGCCGATGGGCTTGGTGGTAAAGAAAGGGTCGAACACTTTGTCCATCAAGTGGTGCTCGATACCAACGCCGTCGTCGCGCACGGTCAGCGCGATGTAGGCGCCATCCGCCATGCGCGAATGGCCCTGGGAATAGGTCTCGAAGGTGCTGATCCAGATATTGCCGCCCGCCGGCAAGGCGTCACGGGCGTTGATCACCAGATTCAGCACGGCGCTTTCGAGTTGCCCGGCGTCGACCATCGCCACGGCGCTGCGCGAAGTCAGCTCAAGGGTCAGGCAGATGCCTTTGCCGATGGTGCGTGCCAACAGATCCTCAAGGGAACGCACGTACTGATTGACGTCCGAAGCACGGGTGTCCAAGGGCTGCTGGCGGGCGAAGGCCAGCAGACGGTGGGTCAGGGCCGAGGCGCTTTTTGCCGAGGCCAGCGCGGCATCGGCATAGACGATGACCTTTTCCGGACGGCCGTCTTCGGTGCGCTTCTTGACCAGCTCAAGCCCGGTAACGATGCCCGTCAGCAGGTTATTGAAGTCGTGGGCGATGCCGCCGGTGAGCTTGCCGATGGCGTCCATCTTCTGCGCCTGCAGCAGCTGCTCTTCGGTCCGGGCGCGCTCGGCAACCTCGTGGGCAAGCCGGGTGTTGACCGAATCCAGCTGCTGCAGATGCGACTGTTCGCGGCGGCGGTGCTCGGTGACGTCTTCGATGAACACCAGGCTCATGCCGCTGACCCGGTACGGCGAAACCTGCCATTCGGTCTCGCGCAGCTCGCCCTTGACCCGCATGCTCAGGGTGCCCATCCACCGCTCGCCCGCTGCCAGGGCCTCGCGCAGCCCGTCCAGCGCCGAGCCCTGGTCTTCGCTGAAGCTGCGCAGCACCGAATTGTCCCCGGCGTCCTGCCCGAGCAATTGAGCGAATGCGTGGTTGGCTTCATGGACTTTCAGGTTGCCGTCCATGACCGCGATAGGCGCCGAGACGTTGGCGAAAATCTCGCGAAACCGCTCCTCGCTTTCACGCAGTGCATATTCGGTGTCACGCACCCGCAGCAACGTGCGCAGGGTGGCAAGCAGCACGTCCGGGTCGACCGGGTGCACCAGATAAGCGTCCGCGCCCGCTTCAAGGCCGGTGACGATATCGCCGGTCTGGATCGAGGCGGCCGACACATGCACCACAGGCAACAGGGCCGTGCGTGGCGCAGCGCGCAACAGGCGGACGATGTCGAAGCCGCTCATGTCGGGCAGGTTGACGTCGAGAATCAGCGCATCCGGCAAGCGCTCGGCAATCAGCGCGAGGCCCTCGGTGCCGGTACCGGCCTCCGACACCACGAAACCCTGACGTTCCAGGCGGCGACGCAGGGCGTAGCGGGTCGCGGTGTTGTCATCAACGATCAGCAGCCGGGTTTCAGGCTTCATCGGCAGGCTCCTGGGCCAGTGCCAACGGGATGACCACAAAGAAGGTAGAGCCCACGCCTGGCTCGCTTTCCACGCCGACGCGTCCGCCTAGCAGTTCGGCGAAGCGTTTGCACAGGGACAGCCCCAACCCCGTTCCGCGCAGGCGTTTCTGCAACGGCGAGTCGACTTGTATGAAGTCCTCGAACAGCGCGCCATGGAGTTCCTGGGGAATACCGATGCCGGTGTCGGTCACGGCAAAGCGAATCGAGTCCTCGGACTCCAGCCGAGCCGACACGCGCACTTCACCGCGCTGGGTGAATTTCAGGGAGTTTGAAATAAAGTTGCGCAGGATCTGTGCGAGCTTCTGGTCATCGGTATAGAGCCTCGGCAGGCCCACCGGCTCTTCGAAGATCAGGTCCACCGCCGAGGTGTCGACGATGGGGCGGAACATGCCGCGCAGCGCCGAGAACAGATCGAACATGTCGAACCACGCCGGCGAGATGCTGATACGCCCTGCTTCGATCTTCGCCAGATCCAGCAGGTCGTCGACCATGTCGCTCAATTCGCGGGCCGCGGTGCTGATGAACGCGACCTGTTTGTGCTGTTCCGCACCCAGCGGCCCGTCCAGTTCGTCAGACAACAGGCTGGCGATGCTGAGAATCGAGCCCAGGGGCGTGCGGAACTCATGACTCATATAGGACAGGAAGCGGCTCTTCAGGTCCGACGCCTCACGCAACTGATCGGCCTGATCCTCAAGCTCGGCGTACAGCGCAAGCACGCCCTGATTGGTTTCATCGAGTTCGGCACGCAGCGAGTCGGTTTCAGCGCGCAAGCGTTCCAGCTCGCGCATGGTCTCGATTTCGACCCCGGATGAGCCCTCATCGGTCTCGCGGGTATTGTTGTCAGTCATCGAGCATCTCCAGATCCATCACCAAAACGGTTACATCATCCCTGCCCCGGTTGTAATCGCGTTGCAATACCGCAGCAATCACCGCCGGATGTCGGTACATCAGACCTGGATAGTCGCGAAGATTCCAACGCGATTGCAGGCCATCGCTGAACATGATCAACAATTGCCCGGTGCAGTCGGCGTAGTCGATAGGCGCAGTCTTGCGGTACTGCAGGCCGACAATGCCGGGGTGCGAAGGGATGCCACGGGTTTTATCCTGGCCGATCAGCGTCGCGCCGATATTGCCGATACCGATGAAGCGCAGCTTGCCCGAAGCGCCGTCGAATTGCGCCAGCGCAGCGGCACCGCCACGGCTGCCGCGCATGTCGAAGTGCAAGTCGTCCAGCAACACGCCGGGATCGGCAAAGGGGTTGCGAATGAACGCCCGGGCCCCCGCCATACCGGCCTCTTCGGCTTCCGGGCCGTGACCCAGACCGTCGATCATCATGATCGAGACCTGCTGGCCCCTGATCGCGACTTCCCAGACATCGCCGCAGGCCGGGTCATCGTGCAGCGAATGTTGAGCAATGCCCATGCGCAGATCCTTCACCACACTTTTGCGCGGGAAGAAGCGCGCCAGCAGTACGCTGCCACGGGGATCGCTGTGCACGTCGAAGACTTGCGCCTGACGCAGCACCGAACCCAGGCCAATGCCCTGGGTACCGCGTGTAGAGAAGCCATCGGCCATGCAGCTCTGCACGTCGAAGCCCTTGCCCCGGTCGATTGCGATCACCTCAACGCCCGGCGCTGCACCCGAAACGTCGCCCGGCAGCGCGCGCACGTGCAATTCGCCGCTGCTGGCGTGCTTGAGGATATTGCTCGCCAGCTCGGTCACCACCAAGGCTACCCGGCCACAATCGGCCTCGTCGAAGCCTGCCTGTTCGGCAAGCTTCTGCGTCATGCGCCGGGCGTGGCCCACCTGACTGATATCCTCCACCGACAACACCTGGGTGAGGTGGCTGTGCAGGTTCAGGTCCATTTGCAGATCGTCACGCGCGTGCCTGCGCCGGGAGCGGTGTCCAGCTCGAAATCATCGACCAGCCGCTTGGCACCGGTCAGGCCCAGGCCCAGACCGCCGCCGGAGGTCCAGCCGTCGGTCATCGCCAGCTTGAGGTCGGGAATCCCGGGGCCTTCGTCGCGAAAGGTCAGGCGCAGGCCGACGCGCAGGCCGTCCTCGACGATCTCCCAGTCCATGTCACCGCCGCCGCCATAGACCATGGTATTGCGCGCCAGCTCGCTGACCGCTGTCACCAGTTTGGTCAGGTCGATCAGACGCATGCCGCATTCCTGGGCCAGCTTGCGAGCGGTCTGCCGGGCCAACACGACATCCTGCTCGATGCGAATGGGTTGAGTGCCGCTGCTGCGCACGGTCATTGGGAATAGGCTCGCTCACGCAGCAGCTTCATGCCCCGCTCGACGTTCAGCGCAGTGCTGACGCCCGGCAGGGTCATGCCCAGCTCGACCAGGGTGATCGCCACGGCAGGCTGCATGCCGACCAGGACGGTTTCGGCGTCCATGATCCGCGACAGCCCGGAAATCATGCCGATCATCCGGCCGATGAATGAATCGACCATGTCCAGCGCGGAGATGTCGATCAGCACACCGCGCGCCGAGGTGCGGCTGATGCGTTCGGACAGGTCATCCTGCAGCGTCAGCGCCAGTTGGTCATGCATGTCCACCTGGATGGTGACGAGCAGAAAGTCGCCCATCTGCAGAATCGGGATGCGCTCCATGGGCTCATACCGCCTTGGTAATGGTGACGCCCAGACGGCGCAGGGCCAGTGCGAGGGCATCGGCCAGATTGGCTTTGGTGACGACGCCCTGCAGGTCCAGACCCAGGTGCACGATGGTCTGGGCAATCTGCGGACGCACGCCGCTGATGATGCAATCGGCGCCCATCAGACGGATCGCGGTGACGGTCTTGAGCAAGTGCTGGGCCACCAGGGTGTCGACGGTCGGCACACCCGTGATGTCGATGATCGCAATTTCCGCGCCGGTGTCGACGATGCGCTGCAACAGGGATTCCATGACCACCTGGGTGCGTTGCGAATCCAGCGTGCCGATCATCGGCAGCGCCAGAACGCCGTCCCACAGTTTCACGACCGGCGTGGACAGCTCGAGCAGTTCTTCCTGCTGACGCTTGATCACCGCTTCGCGGGACTTCTGATAAGTGCGGATGGTGTGCAGGCCAAGACCGTCGAGCAGCTCGGAAATCTGCATGACCTGCTCGGCCACCAGCGCGGGCTGGTCGGCGAGGTCGCGCTGCAGTTGTGCAAAAAGCGGGCCTTTGAGGGCGAAGATGAAGCTGGCGGTCTGCTGGGAATCCTGACCGGCCAGCGCCCGCTGGCTGGACAGTTTTTCCAGGAAGTGGCGGACTTCATCCCACTCCGCCGTGGTGATATTGACCGAGCCACCCTTCTCGAGGGCCGAGGTCAGCAAGCGCAGAAAGTCAGCGACTTGCTGGCGGATGTCCTCGGGTTTGAGATTGCGCGTGGCACCACTGGATTCAAGGTCGGCGTGCCATTGAACGGCCAGCTGCGATTCGGAACGCTTGAGCGCGTCAACGGTGATTTGTTGCAATGCTGCCATGGGAGTGGCTCCAGTGAGTGCGCGTCGAGAATTGGAGTGGGTCGACTTGAGCAGGCCTGTGAAATAAGCGGAATCTTGAAAATGCCGTGCGGCGCGTCGTCGCCATCCGTGGGCAAGGGTGTTGTCCCTACCCCCTGTGTGCAAGGCGTTCGAACGGGCGTGAACCGGGCACACGAAATACCCTTGCCGTCAGTTGATGTCAAGGTAGCATCGCTTCGCTTCCAATGTTTCTTTATCGGCGCGATCGCGACGGCTTTAAAACACGCTGTCGACCAGTTGAACATAGATCGAAAACGCCCCCAGCAGAAACCAGAACACCGTGAACAGCCACGGCGTGCGCATGGAGAACATCAGTGACTTGCGATAGCCCTTCTCGCTGGACTCGTGCTCGCTGAACAGTGGCGAGTCGTCGTACGCCAGGCCCATGGCCGGCTGGCTGCTGAGCAACTGGGCCTGCTTGAAATGCCAGTGATCGATGATTTCGTACGCCGCGCGAATGCCGGGCCAGGCGTGCATCGAGCTGATCAGTCCGAGCAATGTCAGGAATGGCGGCACCACCAGCGTGAACATCTTGCCCCACTCGGGGTTGAGGTTGGCCATCGATGACGCGAACGCGATCACCAGGAAGGACTGCGCGGAGAGATAGGCGTTGGTGCGGTTGGACAGGATCGACGTTTCGTACTGGATTTCCTTTCGGTAGAAATTCAGCCGGTCTTTCGGTGACCCGAACAGCATGGCGTCGGCGACTTGATCGCTGGCCGCCTGCTCCTCGGCAGCCGGATTGCTGCTGGTGATGATGATCGGTGCTTCGATGTCACGGCTCACGAGGATGCCTCCTGCAAATTCAATATGGGACCGGCTTTAGCCGGGAAGCCTTTCAGCAATCGTAGCCTCACTTCAAAGACCCGGACGCCCGCGCCATGCAGCGAACCCGCCGCTCTTCCACCCGCTGCGCAAACCAGGCCGTGGTCAGTTTGCGCGTGATCTTCGGGCTTTCCAGCACGATGCCCGGCAGGATGGCCCGTGGCAGCGGTTTACCGGCGGCCTCTTCGGCCATGGCGAAAATCTTGGCGTACAGCTCGGTGTCTTCGAAGGCCAGTGTTTCGCCCTTCTCCAGTTGGCTGCGGATGGTCGTGTTGCGCATGTCCAGCCGCGGGTAAAGGCTGCGCACCGCCAGTTCGGTCTGCCCCAGCGACGGGCCGAAACCATAGCTGATCAAGTCGCCGTCCAGCGCCAGACGCTTGCCGGATACACGCGCCAGTGCGCTCTGGAACGCTGCATTGCGGCTGGCGTACCAGCCGGCGTTGAAGTCGGCGAAGCGGTACAGCGGCTTGTCGTAGTTGACCGGATAACCCAGCAGATGGGCGATGCCGAAGTACATACCGCCGCGACGGCTGAACACTTCATGGCGAATGGAGCCCTCGACCGGGTACGGGTAATCCCGGGCCTCGCGCTCGGCAAAGTCGATGCTGACCTGCATGGGCCCGGCGGTATGGACCGGGTTGAAGTTGCCGAAGAGCGTCCGGCCCAAGGGAACCATGCCGATGAAATCATCGAAAATCGCGCTCAGGTCTTTTTCCGTGCGGGCGGCGCTGAGGCGTTCCTTGTAGGTCTTGCCGGTTGAGGAACGGATGTCCAGTGCGCTGCGCACCAGCAGATTGGGAATGTGCGCCTTGCCGGCGCGACGGTCGATCTCGTCCTGGGCGATCTTGCCCATGCCGGGGACGGCCGGATCGACCTGGAAGTTGGATTCCTGCTCGGTCACGGCCAGCACGGAACAGAGGTTTTCAACGCTGGGGTTGATTTTCTGCGCGTCGAATGCACGTTGAATGTCCTGGGCCCAGCCCTGCCGGTCGGCGACGCTGGCGGGCAATAACCGCACGATTTCACTGCGTACCAGCGAGGGGTCTGGCGCGGGTTCCTGACGGCCTTGCGAGCTGCAACCGACAAGCAGCGTCAGCAATAACAGGCTGGCCAGGGCATGGAGGTGACGGCTGATTCCTTTCACGGGCATGACTTCTCGCTGGTGACTCAAACAGGATGGCGGGGTATGGACAGCGGGGAGCGCTGCTGATTCAAGTGTGGCTGAATATGGCCTTTATAGCGGGACCTGCTTGAACCGGGAAGCCTCCGCCGTCAAACCTCAGGATGGATGCCGTACACACTGGCCTCTTCCCGGCTGAAGCCGGTCCCACTAAAAAGCAGCGCGTGCATTCTGCGAGGCCGGCGCCGGACTCCATTGTGGGACCGGCTTTAGCCGGGAAGGCGTCAGTGGGCACGCTGCGAAATCGATGGTGATCACACTGGCCTCTTCCCGGCTGAAGCCGGTCCCACTGAAAAGCATCGCGTGCATCTAGCGGGGTCGGCGCCAGACCTAATTGTGGGACCGGCTTTAGCCGGGAAGGCGTCAGTGGGCACGCTGCGAAATCGATGGTGTTCACACTGGCCTCTTCCCGGCTGAAGCCGGTCCCACTGAAAAGCATCGCGTGCATCCAGCGAGGCTGGCGCCGGCCCCACTAAGAAGCATCGCGTTGAACCTGTGCAGCGACAGTGGTTCAGTTCTCGGGTAGGTATTACTCTGACCCACCCACCCCTTCAATAAGGAAGCCCGAATGTCCAGCACAGCGCTCATCGTAGTTGATATCCAGAACGACTACTTCCCCGGCGGAAAATGGCCGCTGGTTGGCGCCGACGACGCCGCGGACAACGCCGTCAAGGTGATTGAGGCGGCCCGCGACGCCGGCGATATGATCGTCTTCATCCGCCATGAGTCCGGCGCCGACGCACCCTTCTTCACGCCTGGCTCCGATGGCGCCAAGCTGCACCCCAAGGTCCTGAACCGTGAAAACGAACCGGTGGTGCTGAAGCACTTCCCCAACTCGTTCCGTGAAACCGGGCTGCAGGCGCTCCTTGAAGACAAAGGTATCGAGGACCTCGTGATCATTGGCTCCATGAGCCACATGTGCATTGACGCTACCACCCGCGCCGCGGCGGACCTTGGCTACAAGGTCAGAGTGATCCATGACGCCTGCGCCAGCCGCGACCTGGAGTTCGAAGGCAGCGTGGTGCCTGCGGCCCATGTTCACGCCGCATTCATGTCAGCGCTGGGCTTTGCCTATGCCGAGGTGCTGAGTACCAAAACCTATCTGGCCTGATGAAGGAGAAAACAATGAGCGAAACAAAAGCCGACATTCTGGTCTGGGGTCCGATGCATGCGTCACTGATGCACAATCTTGAGCGCGATTACAGCGTCCACAAACTCGCCGACATCAACGACATCGACGCCTGGGCCAATCAACACGGGGCCAAGGTGCGCGGCGTCGTCACCAGCGGCGTGTTCGGCACCGACAACGCCATTCTCGATCGCCTGCCGAACCTGGAAGTGGTCAGCAGCTTCGGTGTTGGCTATGACGCGATGGACACGCGCTACCTGGCGCGCCGTGGCATCAAACTGAGCAACACCCCCGACGTGCTCAACAACGCCGTCGCCGAAACCGCCATGGCGCTGATGCTCTGTGTGTCCCGCTGCATCAGCCAAGCCGAACGCTTCGTGCGGGCCGGCCAGTGGCCCACCGGCAAATTCCCCCTCGGCAATGACCTGTGCGGCAAGACCTGCGGCATCGTCGGTCTGGGCAAGATCGGCAAGACCATCGCCAAACGCGCCGCTGCGTTCGAGATGAACATCGCCTATTTCCGCCGTGGCCGCGCGTACGACGATGTGTCCTACCGGCACTACGATGACCTTCGGGAACTGGCCCAGGACTCGGACTACCTGATTGTCATCGTCCCCGGCGGCCCGGACACCCAACACTTGATCAACGCCGACGTGCTGCGGGCACTCGGTCCCAAGTCGTTTCTGATCAACGTCGCCCGCGGCAGCGTGGTTGACGAGAAGGCGCTGGTCGCCTCGTTGCTGGCCTCGGAAATCGCCGGCGCCGGCCTCGACGTGTTCGAAGACGAGCCCAACGTGCCGGCCGAACTGTTGAAGCTGGACAACGTGGTGCTCACGCCGCACATCGGCTCGGGGACCTACGAAACGCGCCAGGCCATGGCCGATCTGGTGTTCGCCAATGTCAGCGGTCATTTCGACAAGGGCACGCTGGTCACGCCGGTCGAACTGTAACCGGTGCTTCACGCGCAGGCCTGACGATGACGCGGACGGCCTGCTCGTATGACCGTTCAAACCACAGCATACCCAGCCCATGGACTGGACACCCCGTACCGTAAGTCAGTGACTGAACATCGGCGCCAACTTTTCTGGATAATGCCGGTCGAACTGCGCCTACCCGCATTCCAGACACCTGAACACGCATTCCGGTCGAGAAAGCCCGATCGAGAGAGAAGGAGAGCCCTGTTTGAATATTGCCGGCGTCATTTTTGACTGCGACGGAACCCTGGTTGACAGCGAACGGCTGGCCGCCGGCCTGCTGCGCGACATCCTCAACCAGCACCAAGTATTGCTGAGCGTCGACGAAGTCCTGCAACGCTTTCGTGGCGTGCAGTTTGCGCTGTGCCTGGAAGGCCTGTGCCGCGATTATCCATGGCTGCCAAGCGACGACATCGAACCCGAATTCCGCGCGCGCACCCTGCCGCTGCTGCAGGAGCGGCTCGAAGAAATGCCCGGTGCGGTCGAATTCGTGCGCAACCTCTCGCTGCCCAAATGCGTGGCGTCCAACGGCCCGCGCAGCAAGATCGAAACCTGCCTGAGCACGGTCGGCCTGCTGGACGTGTTCCACGGCCTGATCGTCAGCGCCTATGAAGTGCAATCGTGGAAACCCTCTCCGATACTGATCGAACACGCCGCTGAATTGCTGGGCCTGGCACCCACTCAGTGCCTGCTGGTAGAGGACAGCATTCCGGGCGTTGAAGCAGGCCTGGGTGCCGGCGCGCAAGTGGCGGGCTACGGCGACACCGATTTCTCGGCGTTCATGGATAACGCCAACTTCCATCGCGTCAAAGATTTCGGCGAATTGAAGGAATTGGTACAGCGCATCAGTTGATCGACCGGCCATCCATCCGATCGGCCCTTGTTCATCCCCGGCCAACTCGATACTGTACATAAAAACAGTATCGAGAAAATCCATGCAGCTGATCGACAAGCTGAGCATCCTCGCCGACGCCGCCAAGTACGACGCCTCCTGCGCCAGCAGCGCCGCACCCAAGCGCAGTTCCGAAGGAAAATCCGGCCTCGGGTCGAGCACCGGCATGGGCATCTGCCACAGCTACACCCCCGACGGGCGCTGTGTTTCGCTGCTGAAAATCCTCCTCACCAATTTCTGTCTGTACGACTGCCAGTACTGCGTCAATCGCCGTTCCAGCGACGTGCCGCGCGCACGTTTCAGCCCGGAAGAAGTGGTCACCCTGACCATGGACTTCTACCGTCGCAATTGCGTCAGCGGCCTGTTTCTCAGCTCCGGGATCATCCGCTCGGCGGACTACACCATGGAACAGCTGATCCGCGTCGCCAAACTGCTGCGTGAAGAGCATGAATTCCGCGGCTACATCCACCTCAAGACGATCCCCGAAGCCGACCCCGCGCTGATCGAAGAAGCCGGGCGCTATGCCGATCGCCTCAGCGTGAACATCGAGCTGCCGACCCAGCTGGGCCTGCAAACCCTGGCCCCGGAAAAGGAAATGGGCTCGATCAAGCAGGCCATGCAGACCATCTACACCGGTCAACAAACCGTCCTCAACGAGCCCCGTGCGCCGAAATTCACGCCCGCCGGACAAAGCACGCAGATGATTGTGGGCGCCGACGAAACCGATGACAGCACCATCCTGCACACTGCCGAATCGCTGTACGGCGACTTCCGCCTCAAGCGCGTGTACTACTCGGCGTTCAGCCCGATTCCAAACAGCCCGAAGAGCGTGCCCCACGCCGCGCCGCCGTTGATGCGCGAGCACCGGCTGTACCAGGCCGACTTCCTGCTGCGCAGCTATGGCTACAGCGCCAACGAGTTGCTGCAAGGCCCCGGGCATCTGGCCCTGGACATTGACCCGAAACTGGCCTGGGCACTGGAGCACCGCGACATCTTTCCGCTGGACCTCAACCGCGCGGAGCCGGCGATGATTGCGCGGATCCCCGGCATCGGCATTCGCACCACCAAGCGCCTGGTCGAACTGCGCCGCCAGCGGCGCATTCGTTACGAAGACCTGACCCGGCTGCGCTGCGTGCTGGCCAAGGCCAAGCCGTTCATCATCACCAGCGACTACCATCCGCGTCAGGCCGAAAGCTCGAGCATCGACTTGCGCGAGCAACTGCGCGACAAACCGCAGCCGCAACAAATGGCGCTGTGGGGATGATCATTCTTGATTGCGCCGACGCATTCGACACCTGGCGACAGCAGGCGCGCTGGCTGCTGAGCCACCAGATCAACCCGGATCAAGTGAGCTGGAGCGTGCAGCAGGACGCCGACCTGTTCGCCAGCGACACCGACTATCCGGACGAACCCGGCCCGTTTCGCGCGCGCATTCCCCTTGAGTTGCTGGAACTGCTGCAGAGCGCCGCACAGTTCTGCGGCGACCAGCGCTGGACGCTGCTCTACGAAGTGCTGTGGCGGGTCAGTCACGGCGATCGCACGGCCATGCTGGCCGGCGACAAGTTGGGCAGTGAATTGCATCGACGCCTGAAACAGGTCAGCCGCGAAGCCCATCACCTGCATGCGTTCCTGCGTTTCGTGGCGCTGCCGGTGATCGACAATGCCGAAGACGTCGCGGCTAAAGCGGCGATGCTGGAGATGACCTGCTTGCCGGAATACGTCGCGTGGCACGAGCCCGCCCACGACATTCTGCGCACCGCCAGCGAGCACTTCATCGGGCGCATGGGTCGGCATCGCTGGATGATCGCAACGCCCAAAGACGGCGTGTTTTATGACGGCAAGCAGCTGATTCATCAGCCTGTGTGCCCTGAGGCGTGGCAATCACTGGCGCGTAATGCCGATGATCCCCACGGCAATCTGTGGCTGACCTACTACAGCCACATTTTCAATCCGGCGCGGCTCAATCCGAAAGTCATGCAGGGACATCTGCCGGCGCGGTTCTGGAAGAATCTGCCGGAGGGGCCGTTGATTCCTGCCTTGATCAGCGAAGCGCGAACCGGCGGGCAGCGTGATGGTCAGGCGCGGGAGATCGCCGAGCGGCGCGGCAAAGTGATTCGTGGCAAACCGGCGACCTCACCTGTCAGCGACGTGAAGTAGGCAGCGCTCAGCTTTTCGGTGCAGCCTTACTGATCCAGGCTGATGGCGGTTTCTAACTCACGATGGGCAGCGGTCTGCATTCCGGCGGTGCTGGTGGGTGTGCCCAAGGCAGTGCCGAAAAAGCGCACGGCTTCAGTGCTCAGGTCGCGATGAATACTTTCGCGATTGACGCCGATGGCGTCGGTGCACAGGCCAGGCTGGGTGGCACGTTGCTCGTCATCACAGGGCGCCATGAACACGAAGTGCCCTGCCCCGGCGAACAGCTTGAAATCCGAGACATCGGGCAGCTTGCGCGCCAGCGCTTCGGCGTTCTTGTCGATGGCGAGCAGTTCGTCGCCGTCGCCGCTGTAGAGCAACACTGGCACATGGACGTCAGCCAGCGTCTGCCGACCGAACATCAACCCCAGCGGCGCCATCAGCATCAACGCGCCCACCCGGGGATCGGCCTGGGCGTGCAGGTCGTCACGGTCTGCCACCAGTTCGCCCTGGGTTTTGCAGGCATCGCGGTCCTGAGGACGCTCGGTGCAGTAATGGCGCAGACGCTGCAGATCAGGCTGGGCACCGGCGAGAATCAACGCCGTTTCGCCCCCCGCCGAATAACCGATCACCCCGACCCGGCGGGCGCTGATGTACGGCGACAGCATCGGGTCAATCAGCGCGGCACTGATGGCTTCGGAGATTTGCAGGGGGCGACCGTAGAGATTGCTCAGGCTGCCCAGACGGCTGTGGTCCATGTAGTTGTCGCCCGGATGAAACACCGCCACGACGACAAAACCCTTGCGCGCCAATGACGTCGCCAGGTCGTGTTGCGCCAGAGGGGTGCCGGTGTTGCCGTGGGACAGCATCAGCAGAGGGAAACGGCCCATCGCAATGGTTGCGTCTTGCGACGCTTCAATCGGATAACCCTGGACGCGGGTGATGTGCTCATCGTCGGTGGAGGGGTAGAAGGCGTAGGCGTGCATGGGCCGGGAATCCAGCGGATCGAGAAACGTCAGCTCGTGAAAGCCCACGCTCCAGCTTTGCAGCTCGCTGGCCTGCACCGAAATCAGGCTGCCCAGCAGGCTGATCATCATCACTGCACAAAGACGCATCATTGCAATGCCCCTCACCTTATCAATCCATCCTTGCCGATTCAGACGCTCAAGGGCCGGAGCCCCGCGAAAACGGCGTCTGTCGCTATCTGACCCGCGAGGTTCGATAACATTCCGAAACGTTTGAGGATCAATTGTGCACAAGGCGGGCCAAGCTCGATAAATTGAAGACATCGGCCGCCGTTTGACGCAGAACAGACCGAATTGGCCGGCATTCTACGGTGCTCCAGGCAGGTTACGCGCAAAGATCTCATAAAGGCTGTCGCCCGGCTGAACACGCGGCCGCAAAACGACGAAAGCCCCGTCATCCATCGGCGTGCAGGCCTGTGGTGACAGGGCTTTCGGATGGAGCCTTTACCGCGTTGAGCCGCTTCGCCGGGATGCTTGCAAACCGATCCCGCTTAAGCGAACAGCGTTTCACTGATGGTCTTCTGCGCGGCGGCCATGGCAGCGGCACGCGGCTCGTCGCCATAAGCCAGGCCTTCGGCAACGACGAATTGCAGGTTAGTGATGCCGATAAAGCCGAACACCACCTTGAGCAGGTCGTCATGGCCGGCGCCGCTCGGCAGGCCCTGATGCAGACCGCCAGTGGTCGAAACGACGATCACTTTCTTGCCCTTGCACAGACCTTCCGGGCCCGCTTCGGTGTAGCGGAAGGTGCGCCCGGCCACACAGATGCGGTCGATCCACGCCTTCAACTGGCTCGGGATGCTGAAGTTGTACATGGGCGCACCGATCACCACGACGTCAGCCGACAGGAACTCTTCCAGCGTGGTTTCGTTGGTTTCCACTTCCAGCTTCTGCGCCGCGTCGCGGCCTTCTACCGGCGTACCGGCAGCGGCCAGTGTGGCGCCGGAGAAATGATTGAGTGGCTCGTTCGCCAGATCGCGGTACACCACTTGGGTGTCCGGGGTGGTCGCGGTGAAAGCCTGAACGACGTCGCGGCTCAACTGGCGCGAAGCGGAGTGATCGCCGAGGATGCTGGAATCGATGTGCAAGAGTTTCATGAAGTGCTTCCCAAGGTGAGAATCGCCGCTTGGCGATCAAGTGGCGTCATCCTACCTTGTGAGGTAATGCGTGATTAGAGGGTTGAAATGCGATAGATCGTCTCGCTGATGGGACAATCTAGGCATCTGCTTCGGCGCTTCCCTATGCACAATACGTCGTGGCGTTCAGCCAAGCCTCCGTCCGGCTGAAGCCGGTCCCGCCAACCAGAACGCCGAGCATCCGGTGGGACTGGCCGGGGCTCACCAATGGGGCGACCGTCAGCCAGTCCTGCCACGCGAACCTCAGTGTTCGTTCTTGTCCAGGGTTCTCAGCTTCTGCGGCAATGCCCACATCAAAAGGCCTGCTGCGATCAGGCTGCTCACGCCGATCACATACAGCGCGGGCGTCGTGGTGCCGGTGAGGTCTTTGATGCCGCCGACCATCACCGGGCTGACGATGCCGCCGAACTGCCCCAGTGTGTTGATCAGCGCGATGCCCCCCGCCGCCCCGGCACCTGCGCCGGCCAACAGCTTGGGCGGGAGGGTCCAGAATGCCGGGATGGCGGCGACAATCCCGCCACCGAGCATGGCCAGGGAGACAATCAGAAGGCTGGTGTGCTGGGCAAAAAACCCGGCACTGAAGAAGCCAATGGCCCCAAGCACCATCAGCCCGCAGACGAACTTGCGGCGTTCACCGCTGGCGTCCGACAAGCGTCCGACCACGATCATGCTGATGGCGCCGAAGATGTACGGGATGGCCGTGAGCAGCCCGATGATCACCGGGCTTTCGACGCCCGCGCTCCGAATCAGTTGCGGCGCCCAGAAGTTAAGGCCGTAGGACGCGACCTGAATCAGGAAATAAATCAGCCCGAGCACCAGGAAACCCGGCATTTTCAGCGCAGTCAGCAGCGAACCGCCCTGCTTGTTCGGTTCATGCTGGGCGATGCGGCTGGAGAGGTAGGTCTTCTCGGCGTCGGTCAGCCAGTGCGCGTCCGCGACACGGTCCTTGAGCAGCTTCAGCACAGCAAAACCCAGGGCAATGCACGGCAGCCCGCCGAGCAGGAACAGCCAGTGCCAGCCGCGCAGCTGCATCACGCCGTCCATATGGCCGAGCACTAACCCCGAGATCGGTGCGCCCAGCAGCCCGGCGAAGGCCGACGCCAGGAACAGAATCGAGGTGATGCGCCCCCGGTAGGTTTGCGGGAACCAGAGCGTCAGGTAAAACAGCACCCCCGGTGCGAAACCCGCCTCCATGGCGCCGATGATGAAACGCAGCACATAGAACTGCCATTCGGCGGTGACGAAGACCATCAGCGCCGTGGCGACGCCCCAGGACATCATGATGCGGGCAATCCAGCGTCGCGCGCCTACCTTGTAGAGCATGATGTTGCTGGGCACTTCGAACAGCACGTAGCCGATCACGAACAGGCTCGCACCCAGCCCGTACGCGGTGTCGCTCAGGCTCAAATCGGTTTGCAACTGGAACTTGGCGAAACTGATGTTGATGCGATCAAAAAACGCGAACAGGTAGCAGACCATGATCAACGGCATCAAGCGCCACGCAACCTTGCGGATCAGTGCCTTTTCGGCGCTCACAACCTCGGCGAGGCTGCTGTTCGGGGTCAGAACAGAGACGGTCATTGCGATACTCCAGATGGACTCTCTGAAAGAGCCCTATTGTTTTTGTTGTCTGGACGCGCGCACAGCGGAGTGGGCGCGTTTGTCGAGGAAACCGGGGGTGGGCGGCGCGTTAGCCGGGCAGATTGTCGGGCGCCGGGTGCAGATCGCGGTTGCGTCCGGCCTTGGCCACCTGCCCCGGCATTTCATGGCCCAACAGGGCCGGTAAACGGCGCGACAGGGTGAGCAGATGCGCCAGGTCGATGCCCGTCTCGATGCCCATTTCATCGCACATATTCACCAGGTCCTCGGTGCAGATATTGCCTGAGGCGCCCGGTGCAAAAGGGCAGCCACCGAGCCCGCCCAGTGACGCATCAAAACGGCGCGCGCCTGCTTCGTAAGCCGCCAGCACGTTGCTCAGCCCCAGGCCGCGGGTGTTGTGAAAATGCAACGTCAGCGCCGTTGCCGGGACACGGGCCAGTACGCGCTGCACCAGTGCAAACACCTGACGGGGATTGGCCATGCCGGTGGTGTCGGCCAGGGAGATGCCGTGCATGCCCAGTGCCAGATAGTCATCGACAATTTCCAGCACTCGGTCTTCATCGATGCGGCCCTCGAACGGGCAGCCGAACGTGGTGGCAATGGAGCCGTTCAGGCTCAAGCCAGTGCCCGAGGCCAGTGAGACCACCTCGGCAAAGGCCGCCAGGGACTGCTCGCAGCCCATGCGCATGTTCGCCCGGTTGTGGGTCTGGCTGGCGGACATCACCAGATTCAGCTCATCGGCACCCGCCTCGATGGCACGCTGGGCGCCGCGCAGGTTGGGAATCAAAGCGACGTAGGTCACGCCGGGCTCGCGCCGGATGCCACGGAAGACCTCGTCCCCATCACGCAAGGCTGGAATGGCTTTGGGGGAAACAAAAGAACCGGCTTCGATGCGGCTGAAACCGGCGAGAGAAAGTTGGTCGATCAAGGCGATCTTGTCAGCGGTGTCCACCCAGGTCGGTTCGATCTGCAAGCCGTCGCGCGGTGACACTTCCTGCACGATCAGGCGCTGGGAGAAGTCAGTGATCATTGCACCACCCCACTGTGCTTGAGCTGCGCAATGTCGGCGGCGCTCATGCCCAGCTCGCCGAGCACGCTGTCGGTGTGCTGTCCCAGCGCAGGGCCTTGCCAGTTCACGGAGCCTGGGGTTTCCGAGAGTTTCGGAACGATGCCCGGCATCTTCACCTTGGCCCCGCCCGGCAGATCGGCGTCGAGAATCATCCCGCGCGCCTGGTAATGAGGGTCGGCGACGATGTCCGCGACGTTGTAGATCCGTCCCGCCGGCACTTCGGCCTGTTCAAGCGCCTTGAGCACGTCGTCAATGGGCAAGGCCGACGACCACGCGCTGATCGCCCCGTCGAGCATGTCGCTCCGGGCGGCGCGGCCATCGTTGTGGGCGAACTCGGCGGCCTCGGCCAGATCGGCGCGGCCGATGGTCAGCATCAGGCGTTTGAAGATCGGGTCGCTGTTGCCGGCGATGACCACGTAGGCACCGTCAGCGGTCGGGTAGGTGTTCGACGGCGCAATGCCCGGCAGCGCGCCGCCGCTGCGCTCACGGACGTGGCCGAGCATGTCGTACTCCGGCACCAGGCTTTCCATGACGTTGAACACGCTTTCGGCCAGTGACACGTCGACCACCTGGCCCTCGCCCTGGCCGGTCTTGACCCGCAACAGCGACATCAGCGCGCCCATCACTGCGTGCATCGACGCCAGCGAATCACCCAGGCTGACCCCAACCCGCGCCGGTGGCGAGCCGGGCGTGCCGGTGGTGTAGCGGATGCCGCCCATCGCTTCGCCAATGGCGCCGAAACCGGGGCGGTCGCGGTACGGGCCGGACTGACCGTAGCCGGAAATGCGCACGAGGGTGAGTTTGGGGTTCAGCGCGTGGAGCACGTCCCAGCCCAGACCCAGTTTTTCCAGCGCACCGGGCCGCAGGTTTTCGATCAGCACGTCTGCGCCTTCGGCCAGACGCTTGACGATGTCGATGCCTTCGGGAGATTTGAGGTTCAGCGAAAGGGATTTCTTGTTGCGCGACTGCAGGTACCACCACAGCGAGGTGCCTTCGTGAAGTTTTCGCCATTTACGAAGCGGATCGCCCTGCCCCATGGATTCGATTTTGATCACCTCCGCACCGAACTCGCCCATCAGGCGAGCGGCGAAGGGAGCAGCGATCAGTGTGCCGATTTCAATGACGCGCACGCCTTGAAGGGGGCCTGTCATAGCGGTTACCTCGAGTCTTTCTTGGAATTTGTCGCCAAGACTAGAAGAACGCGGCTCAGCAAATCCAACCGTCAGTTGGCAACCAGCGTTCACGAAACGCGAAGGCTCAGGCCTCGGGGCTCTGCAGATGATCGAACAGCAAGCGGCTCACCGGCGACAACGCAGCCGTGTCGCGCACCACCAGAATCAGCGTGCGCCGGGCCCAGGTATCCCCAAGGCCCACGGCCCTGAGGCCCAGCGACGGCCCGAGCAGATCGAACGCCTTGCGCGGCAGCACGCCGATGCCCATGTCGGCCTGGACCATCCGGCACATGGCGTCGAAACCCGGCACATGGATGCGCACCCGCAGCGGTCGGCCGTGCGCGCGTGCGGCGTTCTGGGTGCGCATGTTGATGGAGCTGGCGGCGTGCAGGCCGATGTAGTCGCTGCCAAGGGTGTCCTCGAAGGCCACCTGCTGCAGCCCGGCCAGCGGATGATCGTCACGCATCACGACGACCAGTTCGTCGTGGCGATACGGTGTGCTGTGAAGCCCCTGAAGATCAGTGTCCTCGGAGCAGATGCCGATGTCCGCGACACCGTCGACCAGGCCCTGCACGACGCCGTTGCTGGGCCGCTCTTCGAGATCGACTTTGACCAGGTCATGGCTGGCGACGAAGGCGTGCAGGTCCTCCGGCAAGAACTGAATGATGGCCGAGAGGTTGGCCAGCATGCGCACATAGCCGCGCATGCCCTGGAGGTGCTCGTCGAGTTCAAGGCCCATTTTTTCCAGATCGGAGAGCATGCGCCGGGCATGGTGCAGCATCGTCTCGCCGGCGGCCGTCAACAGCATGCCCTTGGCATTGCGCAGGAACAGGCCGATGCCGAGCACTTCTTCCAGCTCCATCAACCGCTTGCTCGCGGCCGACACGGCAATCGCCTCGCGCGCCGCCGCCCGTGTCAGCGTGCCTTCTTCGTACACGGCGACGAACAGCTTGAGGGTAATCAGGTCGAGGCGACGGATGAGGTTTTTGTGCAGCATGGGACGTACTCGCTCAGGGTGCGGCCGAAAGAATACACGGCTTGGCGAGCGGGCACGGCTGAAGCCGGTTCTGCCTTCCATCCGCGGTATTTCAGTGGGACTGGCTTTAACCGGGAAAAGGCCAGCGTGTGCACCCTCAATTTTGCGGTGTGACATCCGACGCCTTCCCGGCTGAAGCCGGTCCCACTAAATGCCCGCGCAGTGTCAGTGGGATTTGCTTTGGCCAGGAAGAGGCCCGCGTGTGCACCCTAGATTTTGCCATGTGACATCCGACGCCTTCCCGGCTGAAGCCGGTCCCACTAAATGCCCGCGCAGTGTCAGTGGGATTTGGTTTGGCCAGGAAGAGGCACCCGTGTTCACCCTCAATTTTGCGGCGTGACGTCCGACGACTTCCCGGCTGAAGCCGGTCCCACAAAATACCGGCGCAGTGTCAGTGGGATTCCGCGCGTTGTCAGTGGAACTGGCATCCCGATTCCGGGGTGCCATCCGTCACAAATCGATTCATGCAGGGCAGCACATTGCATTTCTGCCAAAAAAGAGGGTAATCCGCCATCAAGCTGAACCGGTTCAGGTCGATATCCCGGTGATCTTTCTCTCTATGGACAGCCCCGACATGAACCTCAGACGCCTCAACATCGCTCCCCGCTCCCTGATCTGCTTCGGCTTCTTTGCCGTACTGATCGCCGCCGTGGGACTGTTCTCGCTGCTGCAAGCGTCGAAGCTGAAAGACGCCCGGGACGCGTTGCAGGACAACGTACTCCCCACCCTCCTCACCATTGCCGACATCAAAAATGACCTGCTGACCATCCGGCTGGGCAATACCAGCCTGCGCGCCGCACAAAGCGCCGCCGGCAACGATGCCGCAATGAAGCGCGTCAGTCAGGGTCGCGCCGACTTGGAAAAAGACGTGCAGCGTCTGAGGTCCTTGCTGGTCAGCGAGCGTGGCATTAACGCCTACGCGGAGATGGAGCGCGACATGCAGGGCTACCTCGCCGTGCACGCGCGCTTTCTCGACGCCGTGGCGCAGAAGCGCGATGACGTGGTCGCCTCACTGACCGAGCCATCCGGCGAACAGACCCACGCGGCAGACGCGCTCGCCAGGGACATCGCCACCATCGCCGACCTGGGCAACCAGAAAATGCGGGATTCGGATGTGGCCGCAGATGAAAGTTACGCCCAGTCCCGCGATGTCATCATCGGCGCGATCGTGATTGCGCTGGCCGCTACCCTCGCCCTGGCCGCGCTGTTCACCCGCAGCCTGGTCGCGCCGATCGCCAAAGCCCTGGCCATCGCAGAAAACATCGCAGCCAACGATTTGAGCAAGCCGATTCAAGTGGACGGTTCCGATGAGCCGGGACGCCTGCTGCAAGCGCTGTCGGTGATGCAGCAGAACCTGCGCCACACCCTTTCGGAGCTGGGCCACTCGTCCAATCAACTGGCCTCGACCTCGGAAGAAATGACTGCCGTGACCGAAGAATCCCTGCGCGGGGTCCAGCGCCAGAACGACGAAATCAATCAGGCCGCCACGGCCATCAATCAGATGAGCGCAGCGGTGGAAGAAGTCGCCCACAACGCCTCGCTGGCCTCGACCGCCGCGCGGGATTCCAGCGATTCGGCGGAACAGGGCCGCCTGCGGGTCGACGAAACCATTTCGGCGATCAACGAGCTGCACGATTCGGTCGGCACCACCGCCGATGAGATCAATGGGCTGGCCGGTCAGGTGCAGAACATCAGCGGCGTGCTGGACGTGATTCGCGGTATTGCCGATCAGACCAACCTCCTCGCCCTCAATGCGGCCATCGAAGCCGCCCGTGCGGGCGAAGCGGGACGTGGTTTCGCGGTAGTGGCTGACGAAGTCCGCGCCCTGGCGCACCGCACCCAGCAGTCCACCGCCGAGATTGAAAAAATGATCGCCTCGATCCAGGGCGGCACCCACAAGGCGGTCACGGCCATGGGCCAGAGCAGCGAGCGCGCGCGGGTCAGTCTGGACATTGCCGGTGCCGCCGGGCGTGCCCTTGCCGACATCAAAACCGCCATCGTGTTGATCAACGAGCGCAACGTCAGCATCGCCACGGCCACGGAAGAACAGGCTCAGGTCGCGCGGGAAGTCGATCGCAACCTGACCAGCATCCGCGACCTGTCGCTGCAGACCTCTGCCGGCGCCCATCAGACCTCGGCGGCGAGCAACGAGCTGTCGCAACTGGCGGTGGGCCTGAACGGTCTGGTGATGCAATTCAGAACTTAATGGCACCCACGGAATCGCACCATTGAGCCGCCTGTTTGCGGCATCAAACGATTTCGGAGGTAAACGTATGAAGTTTGTGAAGCTGGGGTCCACGGGGCTGGACGTGTCGAGGCTGTGTCTGGGGTGCATGACGTTTGGCGACCCGGACGCCGGTACGCACCCGTGGACGCTGGATGAAAACGCCAGCCGGCCGATCATCAGGCACGCGGTCGAGCAAGGCATCAACTTCTTCGACACGGCCAACAGCTATTCAGCTGGCACCTCGGAAGTCATCGTCGGCAAGCTGTTGAAGGAATTCACCCGTCGCGAAGAAACCGTCATCGCGACCAAGGTGTTTTTTCCGGCCAACATGTGGCAAGGCTCCGAGCGCCCCAACGAGCAGGGCCTGTCGAGGAAGGCCATCATGGCCAACATCGACGCCAGCCTGAAGCGGCTGAGCACCGACTACGTCGACCTGTACCAGATTCATCGTTGGGATTATCACACCCCCATCGAAGAAACCATGGAAGCGCTGAACGACGTCGTGCGGGCCGGCAAGGCGCGCTACATCGGCGCATCGTCGATGTTCGCCTGGCAGTTCGCAAAGGCCCAGCAGGTCGCGACGGCCCATGGCTGGAGCCGCTTCGTGTCGATGCAGAATTACCTCAATCTGGTGTACCGCGAAGAACAGCGCGAAATGATTCCGCTGTGTCTGGATCAGGGCATCGGTCTGATGCCGTGGAGCCCGATGGCCCGTGGCAGGCTCACACGGCCCCACGGCCAGCAAACCGAACGCACCAAGACCGACGTCTCCGGCCAGTCGTTTTACGAGGCCACCGAAACCGAGGATGGCCGCGTCATCGACGTGGTGGAACAGATTGCCGGCGAGCGCGGCGTGCCCATGGCGCAAGTCGCGCTGGCGTGGGTGTTGGCCCAGCGGGGCGTGTCGGCGCCGATTGTCGGCGCCTCCAAGCCCCATCATCTGGACGATGCGATCGCGGCGCTGGATCTGGTGCTCAGCAACGACGAAGTCAAACGCCTCGAAGCGCCCTACGTCCCCCACGCTGTCACGGGCTTCGCGTGAAGCCCAACGGTAATTCCGGGCTTGCCACGGGCCGGGCCGTCGTGTTGTTCGACGGCACCTGCAAGCTGTGCAATAGCTGGGCGACTTTCATCATCAGCCAGGACCGCGAGCACCGTCTGACGCTGGCGGCCGTGCAGTCGCCCGAGGGTCAGGCTTTGCTGAAATGGGCGGGACTGCCCCAGGATCAATTCAACACCATCGTGCTGGTGGAAAACGACCGCTTCTATGTGCGTTCGGACGCCATGTTCAAGATCCTCGCTCACCTGCCCGCCCGATGGCACTGGCTGCTCGTCGCGCGGGTTTTCCCGAGGGTGTTGCGGGACTGGCTGTACGACAAGATCGCGCTGAACCGCTACAAGCTGTTTGGCCGTTATGACGCCTGTCGCTTGCCCGCCGCGGATCATCCCGGCCGCTTCTTGAACAAGAACGCCCTCAACAATCGCTGAATCCTCAGCGGCCGAAATGCCGTCTTCGTGAGCAAGCTCACTCCCACACGTCTTGCCCATGGCTCGAAATCTCAGGCCGTTCCACGATCCCGTGGGAGCGAGCTTGCTTGCTCGCTAAGGCTTATTTTCATTCCCCATAGCAAGTCGCCGAGTGCCACGGCGTCTTCATAAACACGCTTTGCTCCACGCCCCGTTAAATCCCAATATATGGGACGGCCAATCACATATTGAGGTATCAGGACATGTCGTCTATGGTGGACGTCAGTGCTCCCTATCAGCTCCCTTTATAAAAACAACAGGAAGTCCCATGCCCACGCCATCTCTGGATTCGGGCCTGCACGCCAGCACCATGAAGCGCCTCAACCTCAAGTTGATCCCCTTCCTGATGCTGCTGTACATGGTCGCGTACATCGACAAGTCGAACATTTCCGTCGCCGCGTTGCAGATGAATGCCGAGCTGGGCCTGACCGCTCGCATGTATGGCATCGGCGTGGGGCTGTTCTTTTTGACCTACATCCTTCTCGAAGTGCCCAGCAGCGTCATCCTCACGCGGGTCGGCGCGCGGCGCTGGATTGCGCGGATCATGATCACTTGGGGCATCGTCGCGGCAGGCATGGCGTTCGTGCAGAGCGCCAATCAGCTGTACGGCATGCGCCTGTTGCTGGGCGCCGCCGAGGCCGGTTTCACTCCGGGGATCATTTACTACCTGTCGCAGTGGTACCCGAAGACCGATCGGGCCAGGGCCATGTCGTTCTTCTACATCGGCGCCGCGCTCGCGTCGGTGATCGGCCTGCCGCTGTCGGGCGCGTTTCTGCACCTGGACGGGTATTTCGGCGTCAGCGGCTGGCGCTGGCTGTTTCTGCTGGAAGGCCTGCCGGCGGTGATCCTCGGCGTCGTCGTGTTGCGCTATCTGCCGGACTCGCCGCAGACCACCCACTGGCTGCAAGACGATCAGAAAGACTGGCTGAGCCGCACCATCGCGGCCGAGCAAGCTAACTCACCGATTTCCCACCATGCCGCTTGGCAAACCGCCTTTCGCAGCCGTCAGGTCTGGCTGTTGAGCCTGTTCTGGCTGTTGCAGGCGTTCGGCACCATCGGCATCACGCTGTTCCTGCCGCTGATCGTCAAATCGGTGTCCGGCCAGGAGTCTTTCACCGTTAGCGTGATGTCGGCGCTGCCCTTCCTGTTCGCCTGCGTGTTCATGTACTTCAATGGCACCCATTCCGACCGCAAAGGCGAACGCGGCTGGCACCTTGCGCTGCCCTTGATGGCCGCCGGTGTGTTGCTGGCGCTGGCGGTGTGGACCAGCAACCCTTGGCTGGCCTACGCCTTGCTGGTGCTGGCAGTCGGTCTGAATTGGGCCGCCACGCCGGTGTTCTGGGCGACCACCACTGAATACCTGTCGGGCGCTGCCGCTGCGGCGTCCATCGCGCTGATCAACTCCATCGCCAACATCGCCGGGCTCGGCCTGCCGCCCGTCATGGGCTGGATCAAGGACGCCACGCAAAGCTACGACTACGCCCTGCTGCTGGTCTCCGCAGCCTTGCTCGCCGGCGGTGTATTGGGACTGTTTCTGGCCCGCGCGCCCCGTGCCGCACCTGTCACCGCCCGCGCAACGGCTCCCGCTGCTGCTCCTGTCCCAAGAGGTTTAGATGAAGCCAAGGCTCCTTAAAATCGCCCGCTTGCCGGCCATGCTCGATGACGCGCTTAACGCGACCTACGAGGTGGTGGAAGCCGATCAAAACGGCACCGGCGTCGACGAATCCACCGCTGACATCCGCGCCATGGTCGCCAACGGCGAATCCACGGTCAGCCGTCAGTTGATCGACAGCCTGCCTGCGCTGGAAGTCATCGTCGTGTTCGGCGTGGGCTACGACGGCGTTGATGTGGCGGCGGCGCGGGAGCGTGGCATCCGCGTCACCCACACACCCGATGTGCTCACCGAGGACGTGGCCGATTTTGCCATGGCCTTGATGCTGGGCATCGCCCGCAACCTGCGCGTTGCCGACCGTTTCACCCGCTCGGGCGCCTGGGCAAACGGACCCATCGCGTTCAGCCGCAAGGTCAGCCGGGCAACGCTGGGCATCATTGGTCTGGGCCGCATTGGCGCCGCCATCGCCCGCCGCGCCCAAGGCTTCGATATGTCGATCGCCTACACCGGTCGCCGTCCTCAGGACGTGGCATACACCTATTACCCGTCAGCGCTGGAACTGGCCGGTGCGGTGGATTTTCTCGTCGTCGCAGTCGGCGGCAGCGCCAGCACCCTTCATCTGGTGGATGCGAAGGTGCTGGAGGCCCTGGGGCCAAAGGGCTATCTGATCAACGTCGGCCGGGGCAGCGTGGTCGATGAAAACGCCCTCGCCCAAGCCCTGGCGGATGGTCGTCTGGCCGGCGCCGCGCTGGACGTCTACGAAAACGAGCCGCACCCCGCCGCTGCGCTTCTCGATATGGACAACGTCTTGCTCACTCCGCACATGGCCAGCGCCACCTGGGACACCCGGCAGGCGATGTCCGATCTGGTCATGGCCAACCTTCACGCCTGGCGCTACGGGGCAGACTTGCCCACGCCCGTGCCGGGATAAACCGACGTCGCCAGCAACGCGCTGAACCAGCGACCGAGCCGCAGAAGACGAAATGCGTTGCCTGTTTGCAGCGAGGGTTTGGAGGTATGGTGTGGCTTTCCCTTCTCAAGGAAGATTCATGGCCACGCACCCCTCCAGTCACGCACAAAAGCACCTCGCCGTTCTGATTGATGCGGACAACGCCCCTGCCGCCATCGTCGAAGGCTTGTTTGAAGAAATCGCCAAATATGGGGTCGCCAGCGTCAAGCGCATCTACGGCGACTGGACCGGGCCGCAGCTCGGCGGCTGGAAGAAGGTCCTGCTGGATCATTCGATCCAGCCCATCCAGCAATTCGCGTACACCAAAGGCAAAAACGCCACCGACAGCTCGCTGATCATCGACGCCATGGACCTGCTGTACACGCGCCGCTTCGATGGCTTCTGCCTGGTCTCCAGCGACAGCGACTTCACCCGCCTAGCATCGCGATTGCGCGAAGAAGGCCTGACCGTGATCGGCTTCGGAGAAGAGAAGACGCCGCGACCGTTCGTGGCGGCGTGCGACAAATTCATCTACATCGAACTGCTCCGTGAAGAGGTGATCGCCGCCGCCAGCACAGAGCAGACCCTCGACGCGCCTGCGCAGTCAGGCGTGGCAAAACCCGTAGCGACCGAGACGCCGAAACGGCCCAAAGCACCTATCAGCTTCATCGCGAAAATCCTCGACGACATCGCTGACGAAGACGGCTGGGTCCAGCTCGGCGCCCTGGGCACCAACATCACCAAGCTGCGACCGGAATTCGATCCGCGCACCCATGGTTACAAAAAGCTCAGCGACCTGATCAAGGGCTATCCGCAAGCTTTTGAGTTGCAGGCCAGACCGGCGTCCAGTGGTACGGCGGTGATGTACGTCCGGCACAAACAAAACGGTAAATAACCCATCAGCCTGTCCCCTTTATGGAGCCTTCCATGCCCGTCTTCTCGGTCGACTATCGCTTCAAAGACGAATCCCGCAACCATCGCTTCGAGCTGAATCAGCCAGCGCTGTTGGCTTCCGACGCCGCGATGCACCTGCTTGAGCTGCATTTCGGCGACAGCGAAAACAGCCTGATCATGCCCAACGCCGATGCCGGGCCGGATGAAATCATCGAACAGGCCGGCCAGCTCGGGATGACCGACATTCGTGTCACACACGCCGAGGGATGACCTCCGGTAAAACGCGTTGAACCCTGCAGCGGCACCTGCATCCGATCACTACGACTGAATATTTCCCGACTGACAGGTGCCCCATGATCGAGATCAACAGCTACACGACCGTCAAACGCCGGGAGCGCGTGCCCCATGACGTATTCGCCCACTACTGGCGCGACGTCCACGGCCCGCTATGCTCGCGGCTCCCCGGCCTGGGCTTGTACATCCAGCACCATTTCTCCCGGCAGCAGGATGCGCACCTCTGGCCCCTCGCCGATGGCATCAGCGAGATTCAGGATTACGAACTGGACGGTGGGGTGGAGATCGGTTTCGAGTCCGCCGCTGACCAGAAGCAGTTTCAGGAGGCCAGCCCGATCCTGTTCTCGGACGAGCAGAACATGTTTGACGAGACCCTGGCCTACGCCCTGCCCCAGGGCTCGCTGACCCTGACCAACGCGTTGGCCGATGAGCGCTTCAACGGCACCGACACCTTCGACCGCATTCATATCCACTTCAGCCCGCGGGAGACCCTGCCGCAACTGCAGGCCTACCTGAAGTCCGATCTGGGACCGCTGCTGGCAGCGGCCGACGACGTGGCCAAGGTCTGTCTGCACCTGTGCGAGCCCTTCGAAAACGACGGCCAGCACCCACCTGCGCCGAATGTCGCGCACTTCGCCAACAAGGCGCGCGCAGAATTGGTCGTGCTCGAAATCGCGTTCACGTCACCCTTGGCGCGTCGGCGTTTTTTCCAGAGTGACGCGTTCCAGAACAGCTTGCCTGAGCAGTCGAAGCACATCGCCCAGCTCAAGACGTTCGCCGTCTCCGGGCTTTACACCTACGTGCGCGACAAGTCGCTGACCGCCGCCGGATTGCGCGGCAGTCGGGCAGCCGAGTTGATCGAGTATCTGGGCGCGGTGAATCAGGTTCAGCCCGATGTTAAAGAACTGATGCTGAAAGGCACCCAAGCCAGATAGCTAGCGGTTCCCGTCGGTGGTCGTGGTTCACGGCTGCCGACGTTTATCTGGCCTGCGAGCAACCGCCACGGCCTGGTGATTGATCTGATCCATGCATCAAAGGATGAAAAAATAACGATTATCGTCGTCTGAAAATTGCCACAGAATCTCCAGTTACAAGCGCTTACAAACTCAAAAAAAACGCTGGAGAACAACATGCATCAGCCGCCACGCCAGACCTCCTCCGGGAAGTCCAGGGCAGGAATGGTCTTCCGGGTGACCTCCGGAAACTTTCTTGAACAGTTCGACTTCTTCCTCTTCGGCTTCTACGCCACCCAGATCGCCTCCGCCTTCTTCCCCGCCAGCAACGAGTTCGCCTCGTTGATGATGACCTTCGCTGTCTTCGGTGCAGGCTTCCTGATGCGGCCGCTGGGCGCCGTGCTGCTCGGCGCGTACATCGATGATGTCGGTCGCCGTCGCGGTCTGATCGTGACGCTGGCGATCATGGCCAGTGGCACGTTGCTGATTGTCCTGGTGCCGGGTTATGCCACGATCGGTCTGTGGGCACCGGCGCTGGTCTTGCTTGGACGGCTGTTGCAGGGATTCTCCGCCGGCGCAGAGATGGGCGGCGTGTCCGTCTACCTCGCCGAAATGGCAACGCCGGGCCGCAAAGGTTTCTACGCCAGTTGGCAATCGGCCAGCCAGCAAGTGGCTATCGTCGTCGCAGCCGCCCTGGGTTACGGGCTCAATCAATGGCTTGCCCCGAGCGAGCTGTCGGCGTGGGGCTGGCGCATTCCGTTTGCCGTCGGCTGCCTGATCATCCCGTTCATTTTCCTGCTGCGCCGCAGCCTTGAAGAAACCGCAGAGTTCACCACACGCAAACACCGCCCGACGATGAAGGAAGTCTTCGCCACCCTGCTCGGCAACGCCAGCGTGGTCATCCTCGGCATGTTGATGGTGGCGATGACCACCACCGCGTTCTACATGATCACGGTTTACGCACCAACCTTCGGCCGCTCGGTTCTGCAGCTCAGCACCAGTGATGCGCTGATTGTGACGCTGCTGGTCGGCGTATCGAACTTCTTCTGGCTGCCCATCGGCGGCGCACTGAGCGACCGACTGGGACGCAAGCCGTTGCTGCTGGCGATGTCATTGCTGACGCTGCTGACGGCGTACCCCGCGCTGTCGTTTCTGGCCCAGGCGCCGACCTTTGTCCACATGCTCGAAGTGCTGCTGTGGTTCTCGTTTCTCTATGGCATTTACAACGGCGCGATGATTCCCGCGCTCACCGAAATGATGCCCGTCGAGGTGCGCGTGGCGGGTTTCTCCCTCGCCTACAGCCTGGCAACAGCGATCTTCGGCGGCTTCACGCCGGCGGTCTCGACCTGGCTCATTCATCTGACCGGGGACAAGGCAGCGCCGGCCTACTGGATGATTTTTGCGGCCCTTTGCGCCTTTACCGCGACGCTGGTGCTGTACCGCCGTCTCGCCACTCAGTCACTTGCCACTGCTTGAAGGACCCTCTCATGAACGCTTTACTAAAACCTCTCTGTGTCATGGCGCTGACCAGCTGCGCCTACGGCAACCTTGCGTACGCCGAAGAGCTGACCGTCATGACCTCCGGCGGCTTCACGGCCGCCTATCAACACCTTGGGCCAGAGTACGCCGAGCACAGCGGCAACACGCTGAAAACGGTGCTTGGCCCGTCGATGGGTAAAGCGGCGGAAGCCATCCCCAACCGGTTGAGTCGCGGCGAGCACGCCGATGTGGTGATCATGGTGGGTTACGCCCTGGATGACTTGATCAAACAGGGCAAGGTCGACGCCGGTTCGCGGGTCGAACTGGCGGACTCGCGTATCGGCATGGTGGTGAAGGCCGGCGCCGACAAACCGGCCATCGGCACGGATGCCGAGCTGAAACAAACCTTGCTGGCGGCCAAGTCAGTGGCTTATTCAGACAGCGCAAGCGGCGTCTACATCGAGAAAGAGCTGTTCAAGAAGCTCGGCGTTGAGCCGCAGCTGACGCCCAAAGGCAAAATGATCGAGCGCATTCCGGTGGCGTCCGTTGTGGCCAAGGGCGATTACCAGCTCGGCTTCCAGCAGGTCGCCGAATTGCTGCCGATCCCAGGCGTGACTTTCGTCGGCAAGATTCCGGAGGACGTGCAGTCGGTGACCCGCTATGCGGCCGGCATTCCGAAAAATGCCGATCACCCCGTGGAAGCGAAGGAACTGCTCAAGTTCCTGTCGTCCCCCGATGCCCAGGCCAGCATTCGCGAAACCGGCCTGGACTCAGTCCCGCGGTAACGACCCGGGCAGCGCGCGTATCCGCTGTTCCAGCTCCAGTGCCGCGGGCGTCAATGTGCGTCCGCGGCGTTTGAGCACTCCCATCTGCCTGACCACCTCCGGCTCCACCAGCCTCACTTTCGCCAGAATCGGGTGGGCGGAGATCGGCATGGCAATGGACGGCACCACCGCAATGCCCAACCCCGCCTCGACCAGCCCCAGCACCGTAGTCACGTGCCGTGCTTCGCAGACGCTGTTCTTGCCCGGCTGCAGCCCGGAAAGCGCACGATCCAGCACCAGACGATTGCCCGAAGATTTATCCAGCGTAATGCAGTCGTGCTCGCACGCCTGAGCCCAGGTCACGGTGTCGAGGGTGGCCAATGGATGGTCGCGGCGGCAGGCAATCACGTAGTGCTCTTCGAGCAGCGGACTGAAATCGATTTCCGGCGCCAGGTTGCCGGTGAAACTCACCCCGAAATCGGCTTCGCCGGACGCCACCGCCGCACTGACTTCATTGGCCGACACGTCGATCAGCCGGATGTTGATCAGCGGGTATTGCGCGTGAAAGCTGCGAATCGCATGGGGCAGGAAGTAGTACGCCGCAGACGGTACGCAGGCCACGGTCAAACTTCCTCTGCGGTTGGCGCCACCGTCGCCGACGCTGAGCAGGGCGAGGTCCAGGTCATCCAGGAGCCGTTCGACCTGGGGAAGAAAAGCCCGACCGACGTTGGTCAACGAGACCTTTCGCGTGGTCCGCTCGAACAGTTTGACTCCCAGGGCGGATTCGAGCTTTTCGATGCGTCGGCTCAGCGCCGACTGGGTGATGCGGATTGATTCGGCCGCCCGTCGAAAACCCTGCTTTTCAACCACCGCGCGAAAAGCCTGGAGGTCATTGAGGTCGAAGTTGATGTTCACGGCATGTCGTCGCTTTGATCGTAGACGGGCATCAATGTTAAGGCGCAACGCGCCCGCGAGCCATCCCCAGGCAAGTCTCATGGCGCGCCGCTGGCGTGGATTGGATTGGATTGGATTGGATTGGATTGGATTGGATTGGATTGTTTAATACAGCGTGTCGGCGATCCGGCCCGGCAACGCCTTGTCGTACGCCTCGCCGTCGATGGCCGCCTGGGACACCTCTTTGAGAATCTGCCCCGCCGTCGGCAACGCGCTGCGCGGCACCTGCTTTGAGGCATCCCACAGCCCTGCCCTGATCACCGCCCGGCTGCACTGGAAATACACGTTGGTGACGGTGATGCGCAGCACGGATTTCGGCGGTTTCCCGTCTACGGCAAAACGCGCCAGCAGGTCAGGCGCGATGGAGATTTGCGCGGTGCCGTTGACGCGCAGGGTTTCGCCGACGCCCGGGACGAGAAACAACAACGCGACGCGCGGGTCTTCGATGATGTTGCGCAGGGTGTCGATGCGGTTATTGCCACGCCGGTCCGGCAGATACAGCGTCTTACTGTCTTCGATGTGCACGAAACCTGGCAGATCGCCCCGCGGCGAAGCGTCCAGGCCACCAGTGCCCGACGACGCGAGAATGACGAAAGACGCCGCTTCGATGAAGGGCCGGTAAACGGGGTGGATATGGTCGACTTCCTTGACCAGCGACGGCGGCGCGATCGGGCCATAGATCGCTTCCAGGGCCTGCACGGTTGTCAGGTATGAGCTGTGTTCAAAGTCCATCGTGGGCTCTCTGCTATGTCTTCGTGGCTGGACAGGTGAAGCATGCCGTAATGCTTCGTGTCCGTTCGGGCCAATAGTGCCAGACACGTGTGGCAGATTGACCGGCGATCTGATTCACTGCCTGCCTTTTCACCGTCCACCCTCTGCACACCGGGTAAACAGGCATGAACCGTCGCAAGAAACTTAACCAGATACTCAGAGCCAACGCAAAAAAGGCGAGTGCCAAACTGGCGCCGAAGAACAAAGACACCTACGTCAGCAAGGCCGACCGCTTGAAGCTGGCTGAGGCCAGTGCTGACGCCAGAACCGAATCCACGCCTGAAGCGGCCAGCCGTTCCGAGGCGGTTTGAACCCCCTCAGATTGTAGCGCCACTGCCGACGCCTTCCCGTAGTAGGACCGGCTTCAGCCGGGAAGAGGCCAGTGCGTACGCCATCAATTTTTCAGTGTGACTGCCGACGCTTTCCCGGCTAAAGCCGGTCCCACGGAAAGCGCGCGGTGTCAGTGGGACCGGATTCAGCCGGGAAGAGGCCAGTGAGTACGCCATCAATTTTTCAGTGTGACTGCCGACGCTTTCCCGGCTAAAGCCGGTCCCACAGAAAGCGCGCGGTGTCAGTGGGACCGGATTCAGCCGGGAAGAGGCCAGTGAGTACGCCATCAATTTCGCGGTGGGATTGCCGGCGCCTTCCCGGCTAAAGCCGGTCCCACGGAAAGCGCGCGGTGTCAGTGGGACCGGCTTCAGCCGGGAAAAGGCCAGTGAGTACGCCATCAATTTTTCAGTCTGACTGCCGACGCTTTCCCGGTTAAAGCCGGTCCCACGGAAAGCGCGCGGTGTCAGTGGGACCGGATTCAGCCGGGAAGAGGCCAGTGAGTACGCCATCAATTTTTCAGTGTGACTGCCGACGCCTTCCCGGCTAAAGCCGGTCCCACGGAAAGCGCCGACTTCAGCCGAGTAGCGTCTTCGATCACCGCCCGTACACGATCGGCATCGGCGGCGGTGACCGGGCTATACACGATCATCGACAGGTCCAGTCGCCCGTCCACTGCAAAGTTGGAGTATTCCAGCTCAATGACTCCGTGGGGATCGTGGCGCAGGCGCTTGGTGCCTTCGCCTTGAAGCCGCACATCGTTGTCCCGCCACAGCGCCGCGAATTCGGGGCTCAGGGAGCACAGTTCTTCCGCCAACCGGGTGACCTCGGAAGCAGCACCCGCGCGGGTCGCATCGGCCCGAAACGCCGCAACGATAAAACGCGCCACCGCGTTCCAGTCAGCCTGTCGCGCCTGGGCGTGCGGGTTGCAGAACATCAGGCGCAAGATGTTCCTTTGCCCCACTGGCAGCAGACTGTAATCGGTGAAGACCGCCGCCGCTGCGGTGTTCCAGGCCAGCACATCCCACGTCGCCGTTTTGATAAACGCCGGGCTGAACGCCAGGGTATCGAGGACCCGTTGCAGGCGCGGCGTCACCCCGTCGGGCGCGCTGTAGACCACTTCCGGAGGATGGCCGAAGGCGAGCATGAACACGTGCTCGCGCTCGGGTGCGGTCATCAACAGACTTTCGGCAATCCGGTCCAGCACCTGGGCCGAGGGTGCACCGCCCCGCCCCTGCTCCAGCCACGTGTACCAGGTCGCGCTGATATTGGCGCGCTGCGCGACTTCTTCCCGGCGCAAACCCGGTGTACGTCGTCGGCCGGAAAAGCCGAAACTGGCCGGGTCCAGGCGCGCCCGGCAATCCTTCAGATACGTGCCCAGCAAATGAACAGACGGGTTGGCCATGATGATCCTGTTAGTTCTTATACCCTGATAACGTCACGTCTTTTAAGCGGATAAACGTTACGCGCATCCTGCCGACTTCAGCAAAAGGAGTTTTCAGCAATGCGCGTATTTCTTACCGGCTCCACAGGCTTTATCGGTTCCCGGGTTGCTCGGGAATTACTCGCCGCAGGTCATCAGGTGATGGGGATGACGCGTTCCCAGGCCAGTGCTGACGCGTTGCGAGCCATCGGTGCCGAACCCTGTCGCGGCACCCTTGAAGACCTCGCCAGCCTCAGACAGGGCGCCGACCTGTGCGACGCGGTCATTCACACCGCGTTCGATCACGACTTCGCCCACTTCATTGACAACTGCCAGAAAGACGCCCGTGCCATTGCCGCGCTGGGCCAGGCGCTGAACGGCTCGCAACGCCCGCTGCTGATTACGTCCGCGACGCCGATGGGCTCGTCTGCACCGGGTGAGCCTGCCGATGAGGATCACTTCAATCCCGAGCATCCCAATCCCCGGGCCGCCTCGGAGCTGGCCGCAGAGGCGCTGTTGCAACGCGGCCTAAACGTCGTGGTGATGCGCCTGTCGCAAATCCACGACACGGTCAAACAGGGCCTGGCCACCGAACTCATCAGACACGCGCGGCAGACAGGCGTCTCGGCTTACGTCGATGAAGGTCTGAATCACTGGTCCGCCGCGCACATTTCAGACACAGCACAGCTGTATCGCCTCGCGCTGGAAAAATACCAGCCCGGCGCTCGCTATCATGCAACCGCCGAAAGCCACATCCCATTCCGCCTCATTGCCCAAACCCTGGGCGAAGGCCTTGGCCTGCCCGTTGTGTCGGTGCCGGCGGACGACGCGATGGCAAGGTTCGGCTGGCTGTCGAGCTTTGTCGGGCGAGACATGGCGAGCCATAGCAACAAAACCCGCGAACGGTTGGGCTGGGTGCCGACCGGGCCGGGGCTGATCGAGGATCTCAACGGGTGTTTTCAGCAGCGGTGAATGAATTACGGAGCCTCTGATCTGCCGTTTCTCGAAGGGCAGGCCCGCGTACGCAACGGGCCTACAGCGCGTCAGAACCCCATGAAAAGCGATAAGCCCGTGCAGGCGCCGTTGGCTGGCAGCGACCATTGTCCGCATCAGCCCCGACGATCAACCATTCGGCCCTAGACGTTGATCCCAACTGGCGAGCCTTGCCCGCTACAAAGCAGCGTTCAAGCTCGGCGGCGGGCACCAGGGCAAAGGCGGATGGATGGGTGCGCAACCAGAGCGCGGCGTGCTCGACGGCCGATTGATCGGCGAACCCGAAATGCACCAACGGCTGGCGCGCGAACAGCCAATGCCCTTCCCGCCAGCCGACCAGCACCAGCTCGGCGCCCTCAGTCAGCCGGGCCGCTTCCACCATGAGGGCCTTATGGGGATTGGGTCCGTCGGTAAACGGCTCCACGAAGCCACGGCCGAACCACAGGCAAAACCACGCCACCACCGCAACGCCAAACACGGCGCGGGCCTTCGGACGCTGGCCAAACCAGCGTCGGAGCAACCACGGAATCAGCGGCGCGGCAGCCAGCACCAGGCCCGGTAACGCAGGGAAGATGTAGATCTTGCGCTTGCCGGTGCTCAGGCAGAAAAACAGCACCACCAGGACCACCCAGCCCACCAAAAGCAGTATCCGGGCGTCGTGTTTCTGCAGTTGGCGCCGCCAGGCGGGAACCAGCCACGGCAGGGCCAGCACCAATGGCAGCCAATACTGCGGAATGACGGTCAGGAAATACCAGAACGGTTCGCGGTGATCCCAGGCCGACGCGTAGCGACCACCGGTTTGGTGAAACAGGATTTCCTTCAGGTATGCCACTTCGTCAGTGCCACCTTTGAGCCAGACGGTGGCCAGCAACGGCACGACCCAGACCGCACAGCCCGCCAGCACCACCAGAAACCCGGTCGCCCAGCGAAGCCCCTGCCCCGGCATGACGGCCACACCCGACCAGCCCTTTCGCACGGCATAACCGTAGGGCACCAGCATCAACGCCGGCAGAAAACCGACCCCTTTGCTGATGATGCCCAGGCCCATGGCCAGACACGCGACGTAGAACCAGCCCCATGCCGGGCCCAGCAGAAGATGCCGGACCATGCCGTAGAAACCGAGCGCCACCCACAGGCACAGGAAGCTGTCGATCTGGCCGGTGCGCAGGATGCTGTAGGTCTGGTAGGTCGCCAGAAACAGCAGCGCGGCGATACGACCCACCCTGCGGCACCAGAGGCGCCGGCCCAAGTCGTACAACACCGCCGTAGCGGTCGCCGCCGAGAGCAGGCCCGGGATGAAAAGTGCCAGCGACGGCGAACCGGTCAGCCACGTGAAAAACGCGACCGTCCACATGAACAAGGGCGGCTTGTCGCCGTAGATTTCGCCGGCCCGATGGGGGATCAGCCAGCTGCCGCTGTGCAGCATCTCAAGCGCTACACCCAAGAACCTTTCTTCGTCGACATTAAACGGCTGCCTGATCCCAAAACCGGCGCCGACCAGAAGCAGCGCGAGCACAACCAGCGCCAGACACTGCAACGCGGGGGAATGAACACGTCGCACCGGCTATTCCTTCAGATCTTTGTGTTTGGCAATCAGCTGCAGGTTGCGCAGGTAAACCACGAAGCCAAATGACTGACCGATGATGAATACCGGGTCTTCGCGGTAGATCGCATAGGCCAGCAACAACGCGCTGCCAGCAATGCTCAGGTACCAGAAACCCACCGGAATCACGCTGCGTTTCTTGATTTCGCTGTACAGCCACTGTAAGACGAAGCGGCCGGTGAAGACCGCCTGGCCGAGAAACCCGACCGTGAGCCAAAGCGCTTCGCGGGTGAAATTCATCCGTTCATCTCCTCGGGCCGGCTATTGAGTCGCGTACGGCGCACCAGCCACCAGACCCCGAACAGATCGAGGATGCCGACCAGCGCCCGGTCCAGATTGCCGTAGTTGGAAACCCCGGCCTGGCGATGACGGTGGTGAACCGGATGGACGATCATTCGGCCATGGTGACGCTGGATCAACGCGGGAATGAAGCGGTGCATGTGATCGAAATAAGGCAGTCGCAGAAACGCCGCTCGATGGATCAGCTTCAGCCCGCAGCCCGTGTCGGGCGTCGCGTCCTTGAGCAGGCGGCTGCGCAAGCCATTGGCAAAACGCGACGCCCAGCGCTTGCTCGCGGTGTCTCGGCGGTTGACGCGGTGCCCCGCCACCAAGGTCACTTGCTCGCCCTGCCCCTGTTGCTGCCCTGCGTTGCGTACCAGCGCCAGCATGCCGGGCAAGTCGGCCGGGTCGTTCTGGCCGTCACCGTCCAGGGTCGCCAGCCATTCACCGCGCGCGGCGTGGGCGGCATGCCAGATCGACGTGCTCTGGCCGAGGGAAACGCCGTTGTGCAGGATTCGTAAAGGCTCGTACCCTTCGGCCTTGATCTGCTGCAGGACGCGCAGCGTGTCGTCGGTGCTGCCGTCGTCGACCACCAACACCTCGTAGCGCTCTCCGGCCAACGCAGTGCGTACTTCATTGAGCAATGAAGGCAGGTTTTGCGCTTCATTCTTTGCCGGGATCAATACCGACACAAACAGCGATTCACTCATCACGCCCACCGCGCCTCTTGTTTTGATTGTCTGGCCTGTTTTGATTGTCTGGCCTGCTGGCCCTGTTCGCAGGGGTAGAAATCGCGATACCAGCGCACGAATTCAGCCACGCCCTGCTCCAGCCCTACCTGCGGGCTGAAGTCGATCCATTTCGCCAGGCCGGAAACATCGGCCCAGGTCTTCAACACGTCGCCCGGCTGAAGCGGCAGGTAGTTGCGCTTTGCCTGGATCCCCAGCGCCGCTTCCAGGCAGTGGACGAAGTCGAGAAGCTTGACCGGCTGCCCTCGCCCGATGTTGAAAAGCTGACACGGCGCCACTCCGTCAACGGGCGGCGGTGGTCGGGGCAAGAGCCGGTTCATCGACTCGATGATGTCGTCGATGTAGGTGAAATCCCGCGCCATCTCGCCGTCGTTGTAGATATCGATGGGGTCGCCCTTGAGGATGGCTTGGGTGAATTTGAACAGCGCCATATCTGGCCGTCCCCAAGGGCCGTAGACGGTAAAGAATCGCAGCCCCGTCGCCGGAATCCGGTACAGATGGGAATAGCTGTAGGCCATGAGCTCATTGGCGCGCTTGGTTGCGGCGTACAGAGAAACGGGATGCTCAACCGCGTCTTCCACCGCGAACGGCAGCTTGGTGTTGGCGCCGTACACCGAGCTGCTCGACGCATAAACGAGGTGCTTTACCGGGTAGGCCCGGCAGGCTTCAAGGACATTGAGAAACCCGACCAGGTTGGCATCGGCGTACACGCCCGGGTTGTCGATGGAATAGCGAACCCCCGCCTGCGCCGCAAGATGAATCACCTCGCTGAAGCCGTACGCGCTGAAAAGGCCACGCAATGCGCCTTGGTCGATGATGTCGATTTGCTGAAACTGAAAGCCGGGGAGCTGTTCAAGCTGCGCGAGCCGGGCACGCTTGAGGTCAACGCTGTAGTAATCGTTGAGGTTGTCGATACCCACCACGTGAACGCCCTGGCGGCACAACTTTCTGGCCATGTGAAAGCCGATAAACCCCGCAACCCCTGTGATCAGAACCGTCATTGCGGTACCGCACGGCGGCGGCGATCGGCCCGGGTGAGTCCTGCGTATCCTGCGCCTAAGACAGTGACATTCATTTCATGAGTCCTTTTACAGAACCAGCCAACCGCCCGGAATAACCGGGACGGCTATCTGACGCTGTCGGATGCTTGATCAAGCGACATGAAACTGTGTCACAGCAATATTTAAGCAATGTGAACAGGGTTAGCGGCACATCGCGTGAAGCACCCGAGATGCGACCAAGCGAAGCCCGGAGTCGTTAAGCAATCCGCTCCAGCGCAGCCCTGATGGCTTTTTACCGACAGGGAAAACCGTTCGCATTTATTGGTCTCGCCACGGTCAACCCCAGAGGGTCATTCACCGACGCCTGCAAATCCCTTCAACCTCCATGTCAAAAGGACACTGTCATGGCTTCAACAGACAGCAAGCCCACCATCGATTACACCGTGCGAACCGGCCCGGGCACCGTGCAGGTCGACCCCTCCACGGGGGGCGATCAAACCTGGAGCGTCATTCTCCAGCCTGACGGCAAGATCATCGTCGGTGGCGAAAGCTTCCAGACCGCCATTGGTTACCCCGGCTCGCCGGGCGATGAAAGCTATGGCACACGCGGCAGCTTCACGTCGGTGCGCCTCAACAGTGACGGCAGCCTGGACAGCAGTTTCAGCCAGGACGGGATTGCCCTCGTGCCCGGCAACCTGGACCCGGAAGCCTATGCGGACTACGTCATGGCGGTGCAGGCCGACGGCAAAGTGCTCGCCGCGCAGCCGGGGCTTGGCGGTTTAAAAGTCGAACGCTTTAATGTGGACGGTACACTGGACACCACCTTCGGCAGCGACGGCGCCGCGGCAGTGGTCCCGCCTTTCAGCTACGACGGTCTGTCGATGTACGCGACGGCGGATGGCTCGGTGTATGTCAGCCTCCGCGGCACGTCGCAGGCGAGCGTGTTCAAGCTGGACAGCAGCGGAACTCCGGACAGGGATTTCGATGCCGACGGCGCCCTTGTCCTCAATCCGACCGGGCATTACGGCAGCGGTAATATCGCCACTGTTGTGCAGCCCGACGGCAGCGTATTGCTCGGCAGTTGGCTGTACGTGGGCTCCGACGGGCCCCACGACCCGGGCGATCCGGTTTATGCCGTGCAGCGACTTGCAGCAGACGGCGACCTGGATACCGCATTTGGCGTGGACGGCGTGGTGTACTTTGATGCCGCGCTGGGGCTCGATTACCGTTCTGCGATGACCGTGCAAGCCGATGGCAAGATCATCATTGCCGGCGAGAGCAATGACAGTACCGCCTTCAACGTACTGCGTCTGAATGTCGATGGTTCCTTCGATACTTCCTTTAGCGACGATGGCAAGCTCACCCTCCAGGTGCCTCAAGGCGAGAAGAACTATGCCCATTCTGTGGTTGTTCAGCCCGATGGCAAAATCCTGATCGCCGGCGACGTGATCACACGATTGAACGCCGATGGCAGCCTGGATACCACCTTCGGCAGCCAGGACGGGCAATACCACGTGGACGGCTCCATGGAGGCCAATCAGCTGATTGGCAACGACACGGCCGAGATCACCCGCGGCATGGGCGGAGACGACGTGCTGCAAGGCGCCGGTGGCCGCGACGTGCTGGCAGGTGGAACAGGCGCAGACATCTTCCGCTTCACCCAGATCAGCGACAGCTACCGTACCGCTACCGAAACAGGCAGCGACCGCATTCTGGACTTCGACGCTTCCCAAGACCGTGTAGACCTGATTGCGTTGGGCTTCACCGGCATTGGCGACGGCCACGATGGCACGCTGGCCATCCAGGCCAATGCTGACGGCACCCGCACCTACCTGAAAAGTTTCGATGCCAACGCCGACGGGCAGCGCTTTGAACTGGCGTTTGAAGGCAATCTGACGGGGCAATTGGACAGCACCAACCTGGTGTTCACCGCACCCACCGTCGAAGGCACGGCTGGCAAGGACGTGATTACGGGGAGCGCACTGTCGGAAGTCATCTATGGCCTGGCCGGTAACGACCGTATCGATGGCGGCAGAGGCTCCGATGTGATCATCGGGGGCGCGGGTGCCGACCATCTGAGCGGCGGCGACGACCCGAATCTTTCGGTGTACGGCCGTAACGGCATCAATGACGCTGATGTGTTCCGCTACACCTCAGCCACTGACAGCTACCGCACCGACACCCAGAGCTTCGTGGACCTGATTGACCGGTTCGCCAACAACAACGACAAGATCGATGTGTCGGCGTTGGGCTACACGGGTTTCGGTGACGGCACCGGGACTACCCTGAAGATGGTCTATAACCAGGACCTGGACCGCACCTACCTGAAGGATGTGGAAGCGGACGCTCAGGGCCATCGGTTCGAAATCGCTCTCACCGGCGACTGGACCCAAGACCTGGGCAATACTGAAATGATCTTTGCGCAGGCCGAGGAAGTGACCCTGGTGGGCATGAGCAGCGAGGTTGCCCTCGGCTGACAGGCTGGTGCATCGAGGGGAACGGCTGATGCGCGTTCCCCTCTTTGAGGGGTCAATGAAGGCGGTTACCTGCGTCAACCAGCGTGTTATAGGCGTCGAAGAGCCGCATCGGTGAGCCTTCGATATTTTTGGCACCGATACCCTGCATCCTCATCTGGTCAATCTCGCTGTAAGGCACGTGGTCACGGACCCGGCGCATGCGATCCTTGCAGTCCTTCAAAAAGTTTTCGGCCTCGCTCTGGAAGCTCGACCAACTCAGTGGCTTGCCGGGCTCGTCGGCTGTTGCCCTGGATGACTCATCCAGCAGCGCGGCGTAGGCATCGATCGCTTTCGATACCTCGGCGACGTTGAAGGACTCGGGACTGAGCTGACCGGTCAACAACTTGGCCTGCCTGATCAATTCCAAATGGAAGAACGCACTGTGGCGTCCGTCATTTTTTTCGATCTCGACGATTTGCGCCGCGGACAGCGCATCGTTCTCTTTACCCAGTTCGGCACCGTATGTGTCGCTGGCCAGGATAAAACGACCGAAAGCCATCATCAGTGGCTGGTGCATACGCTTGGCTTTGGCGAAGCCATCGTCCTTGTAGTCCTCATGGCTGTAGTAGACGTAGGCCTGGGATGTCAGCGGCGCCAGCGTGCTCAAGTCGGCAAGGTACTGCGTGGCCGCAGCGTCCAGTGCCGGCAGCGCAGGCTTGGCCTGCGATGCCTGGGTGATGGACTTGGTGCAGGTGTCCAGCTGGACGGCACTCACCTCGCGCAGCGCCTTGACCTTGCGCTCCTTGCCTGTCGGCCCTGCATCCAGATCGTCGATCCAGCTGACATAACGGTCGGCACTGTCGCGCACCGAGCCATCGGTGGTATTGAAGCAGTCCACGTAAGCGCTCAACTTGGTGCTCAATTGCGTGTCGGGGTCCTCTTCAACGACCCTGGAATCGGCCTGTGGAACAGGCTTTGTATCTGTAGTGTTTTTTTTGTCACACGCCACCAGCGGCAGGACGAGTGCGGTCACCAACATCCCCAGCGTTACAGCCTTGATCCCTTTGTTCACTCCAGTAGCTCCTTGATTCGTGATAGCGCGTGCAACCAAATCCACGCCCCGGCCGAAGTATTTCACGGCGTGAAGCCGTCACAAAAAGAATTAACGATGGGGAAACCGGTTCGGGAATGGTTCAGGGGGGATGATCGAATCCGTGACAGCCAGGGATCTCACTTCGGCGGAGCTGGACTGGACATTGGCGACCATCAAGTTGATCGCCCCCCGGTGACGGCATGCATTTCTTCACAGGTCGCCGCCAACTGCGTGGAGGAGTCACCCATCAACGTTGGCGCCAGGGGCAGGTTCCCTGCATGACCGCCAACGCCTTGATCAACCGGCCGCTTCGTCGGTACCTTCGGACTTGCTGTCCTTATAAGTGGCCCTTGCGGGTCAACAGGGCACAGCGCATGATGCGCAATTATTTATTTATTAACGCAGAGTATCGATGGCCCACCATCCCGCCCCCTTTCCTTTCAACGAGGAAGAGCGTGTCCTCTCGCTCGAACACCTGGACGTGCTGGACAGTGCCGACGAGCAGGCATTCGACGACATCGTCCTGCTGGCCACCACCCTGTGCGACGCGCCCATTGCGCTGGTGTCGCTGGTCGATCGGGAGCGCCAGTGGTTCAAAGCCTGCATCGGCCTCGGGGTGCAGGAAACCCACAGGGACCTGGCCTTCTGCGGCCATGCGATTCTTGACCCCGCCGAGGTACTGGTGGTCGAAGACGCCACCCTCGACCCTCGATTTGCTTCCAGCCCGCTGGTGCTCGGTCCACCCTTCATTCGTTTCTATGCCGGTGCGCCCATTGTCACGGACAGCGGCGTCGCATTGGGCACCGTCTGCGTGATCGATACCCAGTCCCGGCAACTGAGCGAACGCCACGCCCTTGCCTTGCAGGCGCTGGCCCGGCAGGCGGCTGCCTTGCTCGAAGCCCGGTGGCTTGGCACGCAACGCGCAAAGCAACTGACCCAACTTCAGGACCAATTCAGGCAAGCCGAGCAAAGCCAGAACGAAGTCACCCCGCTGCTGGATAACTCGAGGGGCATTTCATCACTGGGAATGCTGACGGCGAGCATCGCCCACGACTTCAATAATTTGCTGCAAAGCGTCAGCGCTGCGTTTCAGCTGATCCGCCTGCGCTCCCGACGGCCAGTGGACGTCGAGCGTTTCACCGAAACCGGGCTGCAGGCCGTTGAGCAAGGTCGGCAACTGATTGGCTATTTGATGTCGAGCGTGCGCGGTGACGGGCCTGAACTGATCTGCATCGATGTGACCGCTCGCCTTCACGGTGCCCAGTCGCTGATGCGTCACTCGATGAGCGAAACCATCGACCTCACGTTCGATTTCGCCGAATGGGGCTGGGGCGTGCTCTGCATGGAAGCCCAACTTCACGCGGTGGTGATGAACCTCCTCGCCAACGCGCGCGATGCCCTGAACGGCACCGGTCAGGTGCATGTATCCACGCGCTGGGTGCATGTAGAGGATGATTTATCGCTGCATCAGGGCGACTACCTGGTTGTCAGCGTACGAGATAACGGTCCCGGCATGGCACCTGAAATAGCAGGCCGCGTGTTTGAGCCTCTGTTCACGACCAAGGCCACCGGCCAGGGCACGGGGCTGGGATTGGCTCAGGCAAAGGATTTCGCGGTCAAGTCTGGCGGAGATGCGCGCATTGACACAGCCCCCGGTGCCGGAACGACGGTGAGCCTGTACTTGAGGATTCTGGGCTGTATCGCAACGTCGGAAGCGGTTCAAGCCGTGTGATGACTCGCTGAACTGAACGTCACGCGTCGACATTTCTTTCACATTCACGCGGTATAGTGGCGGCCCTTGTTGGGGAGTAGCCTGCTCTGGACTCACTGTCACAGAGCGTTCGTGTCAACATTCTCGGCGGCCTGCCGTGGCACGAACACCTTCGGGTTGGCGAGACCAACGATGCATCCATGCCTAAAGTCGGGCGTGTGGTTGCGTCGTTGACTCATTGCCCGACTGGAACATAATCGTGAACCCGATTTCCCTGATTCTTCTCGCTTTGGCCATGTCCACGGACGCTTTCGCAGCGGCTATCGGTAAAGGCGCGAGCCTTCACAAGCCTCGTTTTGTAGAAGCCCTGCGCACCGGCATCATCTTCGGCGTGATTGAAGGCATTACGCCCCTGATCGGCTGGCTCATCGGCCAGGCCGCGACGTCCTACGTCGAGAACTGGGATCACTGGATTGCCTTCACGCTTCTGCTGATACTCGGCGTGCACATGATCTACAACGGCCTCAAGCACGAAGAGGCCGAAGAAGAAAAGCCCAACCAGCACTCCTTCCTGATACTGGCCGTGACGGCCTTCGCCACCAGCATTGATGCACTGGCTGTTGGCGTTGGCCTGGCCTTCGTCAACGTCAATATCCTGATCGCTGCCGCCGCCATCGGTATCGCTACGACGGTCATGGTCACCATCGGCGTGATGCTGGGCCGCGTACTGGGGACTGTGGTGGGCAAACGCGCTGAAATCATCGGCGGCATTGTGCTGATGCTGGTCGGCGCGACGATCCTGTACGAGCATTTGTCGGCGACGTAATGCGGGGGGCAGTTGTGCCATCCCGTCACTGGAGGCCGCGCAAAGGTTTGTCCCTAGTGAAGAAAAATTCGGCAAAACTGCCCAAACTCAAGATTTTTTGGATGGACTGAAAGAAAATTGCGCGGCCATGGCCGCAATCAAGGAATTTCGCGATGACGTCTAGTGCACACTTCAGACGGCAGGGGTCGTCGCGATTATCAGTGTTTGCAGGAGCACCGCCATGAACCCCCAGATCCGCAAGGCAACAGATCAGGACGCCGCCGCAATCAGCGGCGTCATCGTGGCCGCCCTGCGCGAGTCCAATCGCCAGGACTATTCAGCCGCCGTGATTGCGCAGGTGGAGCAGAGTTTTTCCCCGTCGGCGATCCTGTGTTTGCTGGCGCGGCGGCAGGTGTACGTGGCGACCCTCGGTGAAGAGATCATGGCCACGGCAAGCCTCGACCAAGCCACCATCCGCAGCGTATTCGTCGCGCCGACATACCAGCGCCAAGGCGCCGGGCGCGCCTTGATGGCGGCCATTGAATCAGCCGCCATCTCCCACGGCGTCAGTCGGTTGCGCGTGCCCTCTTCCATCACGGCCGAGGGCTTTTACCGGTCACTGGGCTACTCGACCGTTCGGGATGAATACCACGGTGAGGAACGGACGATCATCATGGAGAAGTCGCTGACGTCTCCGGCCTAGTCACCGTCGCCACACCCGCCCCTCTGCGCTGACCACCCAGGGCGAGCGCTCCGCAACAATCTGCACACCGCCGACCCACCGCTCTACTGGCTCAAGATCAAGCCAGTTCACTTCCCCGCGCAGTACGCCCTCACCCAGCGCGGTCAGTCCGACCAGCCGTTTGGGCCATTCGCTGCCCGCTTGTTCGTGCAACAGCGGTTGCGGTGCATCGATGAGAGCCCTGAGCAGTGCGTTGAACATCATGTCGCCCAGATACGGCAGCGGCTCATAGGTCATCATCAAATGACCGAACACCTTGCCGGCGGGCATCTCGCCTTTCTCCGCGAGAATGCGCAGGGTCAGCCGCTGGGTCAGGCTCAAGCCATCCTCTGCGCCGGGCAGTTCCTGCAGCTGTCTTGCCAGCGCGGGACCGAGCAGCGGCAGCGCGCAATGGTGCTGTGCCGCAAGTTCGGCCCAGCGAGTCGGGTCCGCTGCGGTGTAGGCGGCCCATACGTGCCGGGCCAGTGTCAGGGCGTCTTCACCGATGGCGCGCCGCTGGGGCCAGAGCCAGGCGAGCAGGTCCGGGTCCAGTTGGCCGATGCCGATGAATCGCTCGACGCCGGGCACGCGGTTGATCTCGATCAGCTCCAGCCTGCGCGGGACGCAGGGCAAACTCGCCAGCAGCCGAACCAGAAATAGCTGATCGTACGCATCGGCCTCGCACCACAGCACCAGTTCACTGTTAGCGTTCAGACGGGCCAACGCCTCACGCTGAATCGCCTGACGCTGCTGAATATCTCGAGCTGAAAGCCCAAACGCCTGCTGGGCAAAGACTGCCCTCACCGCCCAGTAGTCGTCGTCAGGCAACGCCGGCACAGGGCCCATGACCATGGGGTCGTCGAACATCTGGAACGCACCCGCGAAACCAGCAACGCGCAGGCTGCGCTCGATGTCATTGCCGCAGCGCCAGTGCTGAACCAGTGCTTCACCCGTCGCCGTGAAATCCGGATGACGGGCGGCAAATGCAACGGCATCGGCATGGGCGATCAATTTGGGCCAACTGGCGAATCCGGCTTCGCGGGCCACCAGCCATTGGGTGTCGGCGAGCCGGTAATCGGGGCCCGGCAGGCCCATCGCGCGCAGTTGCGCCCGGGCGTCATCCGCTTCGCTGTTTTTCAGGGCTTTGAGAAGACGTTTTGCGTGCTTGCGCAGCGCAGGTAGATCGAGCAGACCGTGTTGACGGGACGCATTCGTGGCAGGCATGCCAACTCCTTACGGGGCTCGGTCCGCCGACAAGCCGGGAGCTGGAATGAGTGAATGTGCAACGCTTGCCTTGGGAAACCCCTTCGCGCGGACCGCAGGCGCAGCAGACGCCCGGATGGCGACTTTAGCGGGAAGGTCGGCAGGATGCAAAGGTGGGGGCGGAAACGGGGGCGGGAATTGAACGGGATCACGCCGTGAGCATTACCTCACGGCGCGTGCGTCCCTCCGTCCACTCCCGTGCTGGCGCGCAGGGGCAAGGACGGGCCTGCCGTTACGTCAAACGAGCGCAGTCTCCGGATGATCCTGAGCCACGCCTACCAGCTCCACCGAAACGGCATCCGCTGCGGCGGATGGGCTGGCCAGCGACGTCGGGGCGTCGGCGAATACCATGGATTTTGAAGGGAGCGCGGCGTTGAAATCCCCGTCCAGAACCAGCTCGAAGCGATGCCCTTGCACGTCGGCGTCCAGGTCTTTCAGGTAGACCCGGGTGTGCTCGGCGTTGGTGGTGAACTTCAAGGTGCCGTCATGGCCGTCGCCAAATCCGGTAAAGCCGAGGCCCGAGACGTCGATGGTGTCGTGAGCGGCATCGAAGTCGCCGATGCGGTCTGCATGGCTGGCGGTCGCCGTCCGGTAGCTGTCGGACACCGAGGTAAACAGAAACAGATCCGAGCCCGCGCCGCCAAACAGCACGTCGGCATCGGCGCCGCCGATCAGGGTGTCGTTGCCGCTGCCGCCCAGCAATCGGTCATGGCCGGCGCCTCCCCAGATCAAGTCCGCTCCGGATCCGCCGTTGAGGGTGTCTGCCCCGTCCTTGCCATTGATCGAGTCGGCCTTGGCCGTTCCAACGATGGCATCGCTGCCATTGCCGCCGTCGATGGCATTCAGCAGGGGGTTGGTCCCGACGTGGTCGCCCGCGCCTTGCAGTGATACGGCGTCCTGCTGCAGATGCGCGAAGGTGTTGCCGTACACCGAGTTGCTGCCGGACTGCCCGCCCTCCTCTGCCACGCCGAAGGTGCTTTTGTCACCGCCAGTGATGAGGTTGTCGGCGAAGGTGTTGTGGTCAGCCGGATGAAGTTTCCCGGAGACGCCGCCGCGGTCGTCGAACGGCTCGATCAGCACTTCAGGGATGCCGGCTTTCTGCGCGTTTTCGTGGATCAGATTGCCGCGAACCTCAACGTCCGTGCTGCCATACACACGCACGCCGGACGTGCCGTTGTGGTGAATGTCCACGCCGCTGATATCAACGCCATTGGACAGTTTCACCAACACGCCTTCAGCCGCGTTGCCGTATACCTCGCCACCTTCGATGGAGATGTGGTACGGCGAGGGGATGTTTTCGCTACCGCGCTGGACGACGATGCCACCGCCGCCATTGTCGTGGGAGACGTTGTTCAGCAGCGCCAGATCGTGGGTGGTCGTGACGATGTTGAAGCCGTGACGGTCATTGTCGTAGGCCAGGTTATTGCGAAACGTGCTGTCGATCAGGTAGTCGGCAACGAACCCGTCCAGCCCGTTGCCGTGGGACACGCTGTTTTCAATGAGCATGTTCGCCGTGCGTTCGTGGGGGTCGAAGCCGTAGCCCGAACAGTCGCGGATCTCGACGCCGGACAGCGTGACGTTTGAGTCCTGACCCGGCTGGCCTGGCAGAAAGCCGTTGTACCAGCCGTCCACCTTGCCGCTGGTGGCATCGCGGTTGCCGTCGAGGGTGAGGTTACTGACGCCGAAATCGTGGGTCGCTTCGCCGCTCGCCGAGCGGATGATGCCGGTGACCGCCTGGTCGGTGCCATCAGCCAGCTTGAGCACCGTGTTGCCCATGCCCTCACCTTTGATGAACACGTTGCTTTTGAGCATCAGGGCGCCGTCGGCAGGCTTTGCGCCTGGGGTCAGGCTCCAGGTGCCGGCAGGAATATAAACATCACCGCCGCCGGCTTTTGCCGCAGCATCGATGGCGGCTTGAATGGCCGCGGTGTCGGACGTATGCCCATCACCGACTGCGCCAAAATCCCGGACATTGAATTGCAGTGTCATAACGTGCTCCGTTTTGAATGAAGAGACGGGGGGCAGTATGGGCATGCTGTGTGAAAGGTGGGCCATCAGACGGCCCATGTGACCAGCGGTGGGGAATCCCGTCCTCAGTCTTTCCCCGTTCAGCGCAGATACAGGATCGAAATCTCCGCGGCTAAAGCCGGTCCCACTATCCAAAATCCCGGTGTATCCGAATTTCGCTGCAACCTGGGGTCATCTACCCAGCCTTCAATTCCCCACCCTGCTCGAACCGCTGCTGCAGCAAGTGCCGCGCCGCACCCGCATTGACGTAGCTTCCGATCAGTTCGGCCAGCTCGGGCAGCTTGAGCTTTTTGTCATCGCGGCAGAACCTGCTCATCGGCAGCATCAGCAACCGCTTTTTCTTGTTCAGCGCCACATCCGGTGCGAAGAACGAGCGGGAGGTCAGTTCCGGCAGAGGTGCATCGTCTTCGAGCAGGATCGTCAGCATGACGACATTTCCCACCTGCAGGTTGAAGTCGGCGATGTCGCGAATCGGCAGCGGTGCCTTGAGGTTGGCGAACACAAAATGATCCGGCGTCAGCAGCAGCGCGGTTTTATGCGCGCGCCTGAACAAACGCAACCCAAAGGGCAACATGCACAGCATGATGAACAGAGCGATGCCGGCACCGACGAAGAACGGCTCCGTACCACGTCCCGCAGCACCGGGAAACAGCAAGGGTGCCAAGAGCAGGATCAGCCCCGCCACTGCCAGCAGGCCACTGAAGCCGATCAGGATCTGCCCCCGCAAACGCGCCCCTTCGTACAGGGCCACGTCGCCGGTTACGTTGCCGGCGTGGGTGCGCAACGCCTCAACGATCGCAGCGTCCTGCTGAACGTGATGGGTCAGATAATCCTGGGTCAGGCGACTGCGCAACACCTCGGGCTGAGCGAAATAGCGGTTCATGGCAGCACAGGCCACTGCAGCATCCAGCGGCCGCGTGCCACTGCGCACGGCGTCGTCGATCGACACGTTGAGAGACGCCACGCGCTCGCCGTTCGAAGGATGGGTATCTGACGGATGCGGCAGCTGCGTGGCCATTTCCTCTTCAGGGAGGGTCAGCGGCAGCGCAGCTATCTCATGCAGAAGTGCCGTGGGCAGATCCTGCACGGCGCTCTGCTCGGGGGTGATATTGGTCGCCTGGGCGATATGGGTGGCCAGGCGGTCCTGAAGCATCGGGTCGATGGCGGAAATACGCACAAGCGCCGAAGCGGCCGCCAGATTGCCCGCCAGCTGCGCACCGGCGGCATCGGCTTCCAGCTCACGCACACGGCTCCAGTGCATCACCGCGTGGTCGAAACTTTCCATGAAGTAGGCACCCAGCATGAACGCCGGGTGCAAGGTCGCCCGCTGCAGCCATTCGCTGTCGACCAGAGTCTGCCCGATCACCACCAGGCTGCGCTCGATGCCGTGGTAGATCGGCACGAAGCGCATGCTGAACTCGGTGTCCGCGCCCGCAAAATGCCCAAGCTCGTGACCGATGACGGCGGTGGTCTCGGCTTCATCGAGGATGCCCAGATAGGCCAAAGGCACATGCAGGGTACGGCCGGTCAACGTGGCGTTGGCCGGCGCGAGGGCGATGTCGCCGGAAGTGACGTAAAAGCCGGCGGCCATGCCCAGCACGATGTGATCGGGCGGCAGTGCACCCAGTTTCAGGGCCAGATCCTTCACGTAAGCCCAGAGCACCGGCGCCTGATCGACGGTGACGGCCTCTCCCATCACGTCCATTGGCGTGGGCTGGAACATGTTGAGCATGACGCGTAGCTGGGTGCCCATCTGCCAGATGGAGTACAGGCAGCCTGCGACGAGGACCATGGCGAAGAACATGAACTTCATTTCGCCGGCGGAGAGTTGCCCGGCGTGCCACACATTCAGCGCCTCGAACGCGACGAGGGCGGCAATGGCTGCCCCCATGACCACCACATGCCCGACCAGAACGAAGGGCAAGAGTCTGGTGACACGGGTGAAGCTGTGCAGCAGTTGCTCACGAGACTGCATGGCCCGTCGGCCCGCCCAGTTCAGAGCGAGCAAGCCGACGCCGCCCATCAAGGCAGCCAGCAAGCCCAGCGTGATCACACCGATTGCCAGCCAGACCATGACGTCGGTCAGCGGCAGCAGCGTGTCCAGCTCGCCCTGCAAATCAGCGACGCGGGACAACGCCTCTTTCACTTCCATTTTCTCGCCGTCGCCGACGTCCACCATCACAGGACGCGAACCGCTTTTGTCGGCAATGGCCTGGAGTTCCGGACGGGCCCGATCAAGGTCAGCCTGATAACCCGCGTAGGTCAGGCGATTGTCGGTACTGCGTTGCAGCTCCCAGACCCCCAGCAGATTTAACGCAAGGGGGAATAAAACCAGTACAGCGATGAGCTTGAGTATTTTCATGTTCATGTGGCGGCCCTTTTCACAGCGCCGCCGAGTGCCTTCCCTGGCGCGCGCCTACTTCCTTGAGCAGAGGTTTGATGCCTCTGCGTGCTTTCCACAACCGAGACCTGCGCGGCGGTGAGCTACGCAAGCATCGGCAAATATCAGCGACCCAGCAATACGGCCTGCATACGTGTCTGCGCTTCCTGAACCACTTTGGCCTTGGCATTCAGGTCCTGCAGCAGCGTGTTCAATTCAGCCTGTACCTTGGCGTCCGTCACTTGCACCGCCGAGCCATTGATCTGGATCTGCGCCTTGTGTGCGTCGACGTAGTCCGCCACTTTGAGGCCCGATTCGAAGGTGCCGTTGACTTGCGGCATGACGGTCAGGAGTGCATTGGCCGGTACGGTGACGGTGCGATCGTAGGCGCTGTCGTATACGGTCTTCAGATCGTCCGGCTGCTTGAGCTGGGCATGGGCTGCGTCGGCTTTCGCCAACTCCTGCTTGAGCCGCGCGATCAGGTCGTTCACCCCGGTTTGCACCGTCTTGAGATCATCGCGGCGCTCGATCACGTCGCCCAATGAACGGAACGCGCCTTTCTGCACGAAGCCGTTCAGGGGTTTGGTGCTGGCGTCCATACCACTGTTGAAATCAGTGATCACAGCGTAGTCCCGGGTGTAATCGCCGAAAGACTTCGATTCGTCCGGGGTCAGCTTGGGCACGTGAACGCCCGGCTTGTCGATGATGCGTGTTTGCAGAAACTGCTTGAACGCGGCGCGCTGGTCAGGCTCGCTACTGCCGCAAGCGGTCAGTAGCAGAGGCAGTGCGAGGGCGAGTAACCAGTGGCGGCTGAATGAGACGGTCATCGTCGGAGAATCTCCAGGGAGTGAATAAACGCGGGCAGTTGGGTCTGCCCAAGGCTGTGAATGTCGACGCCTGGATGCCCGGGCAGCCCCAGGCATCCATGAGCGAAGACGCGGTGGGTTGAACAGGGTTCAGGCGAACGCCGGCACAGTGGCTGGCCGCCCCCTCACGCTGCTCTCCATGAGCAGCCCAAGGGTACTGAGAAACACATCGAGGCTGAGGATGCCGGTTGCCACAGTCGACAGCACCACCTTGCCCGCCGCATCCCGAATCTCGATTTTCTCGTTCCAGGTGCTGTGATCCATGCTGCGCAGCGTAGACATCGGCACCACGCTGTTCTGAACCAGCACGGCGTCGCGGGAGACCACGATTGGCTGGGTGTCTACGTGGAGGAAATCGCCGCCCATCCGCTTGCGCCAGACGTGGGCGGAGTTGATGCAATTGAACGTGATGCTGCCACCGCCGTGAAGGGTATCGAGGACCACGGGCTGCCGCGCGTTGAGGTACAGCTCGCGAAAGGTTTCCATGAAGGTGGGAAAGCCTTTCAACGACGGCAGCACCCGGTGAAAGGGTTCGCTGGCAGTACGGCGGAAAGCCAGGTTGGTGATCAACCCGGTGTAAGCCACCTGCCCCGAACTGAACAGATAAACGTCCTGAATCTCGCTGAACGGCACATAGGTTCGGGCGCCACGGGTCGTGTGCGCAATGCCGTCTTCAAACAGCTCATAGCTCGTCTGGCGCTGCCTGTTCTGCCACACATAAAGCCCCAGCACGCCCAACCCGAGGACTGCCAGGAAAGCGCTGGTGGCATAAATCATTAGGTCGGGGCTGGAAAAATTCAGCGTGGTGCCACGAGACGTGGTCAGTTCGACAGGGCCCGCAGCGCTGTGGGGCAACATCGTGCCCAGATACAAGACGAATCCGGCCAGGCTCAGCAGGACCGCGCCGAAGACCAGCAGAAACACCAGAAAGCCTTTGCCGTAGCTGAAACTGGCGACGCGCTGGCCAGTGGCAGGTGCCGCCGTTGAGGTTGTTTGCATGGCGACTTTGCATCCCTGTAAAAAGTGTGAATCAGCGCCGTCCAAATTGGCCTGGCGATGGGCTGCCTGGCGCCCTGATAAAAAACGTTGGCGCAGATAAATCCGTCTGTAACCGTGATGCTAGATAGCTTACGCAGAAATAAATTCCCTTTGGATCCCATTATTTTGTAATTTTGCGAAATGTTTCGCAGTCAGTGGGGCGGGTGCATCTGAGCATTTGAACCCCTCGCGCCGATCACTCTCAAATCAGCGCACCCAACCTTCAGGCTCAAGGACGACAACGCCCATGAAAGACAAGAACCGCACAGGACTTCAGCCATGATTGTCGGGATTGACCTTGGCACCACCAACAGCCTGATCGCGCTCTGGAAAGACGATGCCAGCGTGCTGGTGCCGAACGCGCTGGGCGAGCTACTCACCCCCTCCGTGGTCGGCCTGGACGACGAGGGTCGGATTCTGGTCGGGCAAGCCGCCCGCGAACGCCTGCACACTCACCCTTCCCTGACCACTGCGTTGTTCAAACGCCACATGGGCAGCGCCCACCAGACGGCCCTCGGCGACCACCTGTTTCGTCCTGAAGAGCTTTCAGCGCTGGTGCTTAGAAGCCTCAAGGAAGACGTCGAGCGCGCCTATGGCGAGACGGTCATTGAGGCGGTTATCAGTGTCCCCGCCTACTTCAGCGATGCCCAACGCAAAGCCACGCGTATCGCAGGGGAACTGGCCGGCCTCAAGGTCGAGAAGCTGATCAACGAACCCACCGCCGCCGCCCTGGCGTTCGGCTTGCCGCAGCACGGCAAGGAAAGTTCGTTTCTGGTGTTCGACCTGGGGGGCGGGACGTTTGACGTGTCGATCCTTGAGCTCTTCGAGGGGGTCATGGAAGTGCGTGCCAGTGCGGGCGACAACTTCCTCGGTGGCGAAGATTTTGACCGGCTGCTGGCCGAGGCTTTCGTTCGCTCCCAAGCTGAACAGCCAGGCTTTCCCACTCCCGAATCAATCACCCACGCGCTGCACCGCGAGGCCCAACGCCTGCGCATCGCCCTCGGCCAGGCGCGCAGCGGTGAGTTCGTCCTGCGCGTGGACGGCAGGGAGTGGCAGCACACCTTCAGCCAGGAGGACATCGCCGCGCTGTATGCGCCGTTGCTCGAGCGGTTGCGCAATCCGGTCGAGCGCGCCATGCGCGATGCCAGGCTGCAGGTCGGCGATCTGGACGAAATCCTGTTGGTCGGCGGCACCACGCGTATGCCGCTGGTGCGCAAACTGGCGGCGGGCATGTTCGGGCGCTTTCCTTCGATCCAGCTCAACCCGGATGAAGCCGTGGCCCACGGCGCAGCGATACAGGCGGCGCTTAAATCCCGGAACGCGGCCCTGGAAGAAGTGGTGCTGACCGACGTCTGTTCCTACACCTTGGGCATTGAGGTCGCAGAACGGGTCGGCCGGCACCGTGAGTATGGGCACTATCTGCCGATCATCGAGCGCAACACCACCGTACCGGTCAGCCGGGTGAAGACCGTTTACTCTTCCGAAGCGGGACAAACCGGCGTGACGGTGAGCATCTTCCAGGGCGAAAGTCGTCTCGTGCGCGACAACATTCCTCTGGGCGAACTGGAGATTCCCCTTCCGGCGCGCAATGAAGGCAACGTCAGTCTCGACGTGCGCTTCACGTACGACAACAACGGCATTCTTGAATGTCAGGTCACTATTCCCAGCACTGGCGATGCGTTCGCACTGGTGATCGAAAACAACCCCGGCGTGCTCAGCCCTGAAGAAATCGCCGAGCGCCTGCAAGCGCTCGCTGCGCTCAAGGTGCATCCGCGCGATCAGCAGATCAATACGCTGTTGATGGCGCGTCTGGAGCATCTCTATCAAGAGAGCCTGGGAGCACGCCGCGAACTGATCGGTGACTGGGCAAGCCAGTTTCAGCGCGCCCTCGACAGTCAGGACGAGCGCCTCATCCGGCAGACGCGCACGGAGTTGAACGAGCGGCTCAAACAGCTGGAACATGGCGGGTGGCAATGACCCATGGACACGACGTTCGATTGCTGGAAGATTCTCGACCTCCCTGCCCGCTCCGACGAGCGCAGCGTTAAACGGCAGTACGCCAGACTGCTGAAGGTCACCCGCCCGGACGAAGACCCCGTCGCGTTCCAGCAACTGCGTGAAGCCTACGAACGCGCGTTGCAGCTAGCCCGTGAGGGCCCCGAGGACAGCGCAGACGGGGCAGCGATGAAAGAGACCGTTTCAGCGCCTCTGGTGGCAAGGCCCGCGCCTTTTGCCGGGCCGGTAGTGCGTTCGGCGCACGAACTGGCCGCCGATCTGCTTGAACGCTTTGACGACAACGCCGTTGATGACTGCTGGAATGAAGCCATCGCAAAAGGCATCGAAGCGAACTTCGAAGCCTTGCTGTTTTTAAGTTGTGTGAACGCGCCGGATGCGCACCCGAACCTGTTGCGATGGGGCCTTGAAACCCGGCAGTGGCTGACACCCTGGCAACAGGTTCGTCCTCGGCAATCCGATCAAGAGCGGCTCGGCCATTTGCTCTCGATGGGGTTGTACCGCAGGCTGGATCAGCACATGGCGGCCGGCGATGAAACACGCTTCATCGAGTGCCTTGAGCGCCACAGTCGCCAAGGCTGGCTGGGCGATCTGGCCCGTCGTCAAACGCTGCAAAAGCAGGTGCTCGATCTTTTTCTCGAACATAAGAACTGGTCACCCGCGTTGTTTCAGCAGGTTCGGCGGCTGTTCGACTGGGAGGCAGCCGAAGCGGCTGTGCCTATCATCGATGAGCAATGGCACGCCCTGCTCTGGCGCTGCGAAGAGAAGAAATGGCTGGACGAATTGCGCGCGCTTGCACGCCAGGGCGATCAGCATCCCGACCCACGCGCCACTGCTGCTGCGCTGTTCCTGACCGGTTCATCCGGGGAACGCCTGCAGGCACGCACCGCCACATTCACCGAGGCTGACTGGCAGGCTTGCGAACAATTATCCGAGGACTTCACGAAGCGGTTTCCCGACTGGCCCAAGAGATTTCCGGACCACAACCCATGGTTCTGGAAAGCACTGGTAGGACACGAAAGTCCGCAGCACGTGATGAAGCGGGCCTGCGCCGGCATGACAATCACCCTCGCCCTCGGAATGATGGATCGCCTGCAACCCGACGAGCTACCCGTCATGGTGATTATGTCGCCGCTCCTGATCCTGCTGGGGGTGCTGGCCGCTTACATGGGCAAATGGCTGTTGGAGCACTGGGTCACGTTCACGGAATCCTTCTACGACATCGATCAACGCGTGAGCGCGTGGTGCGCACGCCACCAACTGACGCGGGATCGGCGTTATCTGGTGATCCGCAACAGCGTGCCGATGTTCGTCGTGGCTTTCACTCTATGGAAATGGCTCGGACTGCTCGGCGTGGTCACGTACGTGCTTACTCTCCTGCTCGGCAAACTGCCAACCAGACGCGCGGCGCCGCTGGATCGGCAATACCGCTGGCGACGGCCGTTGCAAGCGATCTACCGGATTGCCGGGCTCAGTCCGCTGCAGTGGCTGTTCGGAGTTGTCATGGTCGTTGTGATCGTTTACGTGCAACAGAACATGCCCGGCACGCTGCTGACCCAAGGTTCCTGAGACCCGGCGATGCGCCGATTAGTCCGGCTGAACGATGCGCTTGGAGGCCTCGGCGGCAAAGCCCGAGGCCCCGTTCCCAGCATAGTCGCCCCACAGGCGCCGCATTGACCTAGAGCCGAATATCCTCCGGCCGTTGAATCAGTGCCTCGATCCGGGTGCCGGTGACCTGCTCTTCATTGGAAAATCCGTCATAGCGCGCCAGCTCGCCAAAACCGATGTCGGTGAGCGCTTCAATCTGCGTAACGCTGCGTCGATACGTCCTCAGTGCGCCAAACATCAGTTCCAGCTTGCCCAGCTCGCGGGTCTGGTCGATGACGTACGCGCTGGCCGAAGGTTTGCCGTCATCGCCGAGGAACGCGACGACTTTCCAGAAGGCTCGGGGAATTTGCACGCCCCGGTACAGCGGGTCGTCACTGCGCAGGACTGGTCCGGTGAAGACCGTGGCTCGCTCTTTCCAGCGGCGAGTGTTTCCCAGGATGAAGTCTTCGAGCTCCAGCCAGGTCTTCTGGTTGAAGGCCGACATCTGCGGCGAGCAGTTGGTGAAATGGAAAGTGTCCTGATTGGCGGTTTGCGCCTCGGCGCCCCAGTTGGGGTCTTGGCGGCGAACCAGATGACCGCGATCCAGCAGGTTGTCGCGGTACAGCTCGTCGCCAATCTGCGCCTCGACCGGCAGGCGACCGTCGTAGGCCCAGGCGTCCTGACTCCGCACAATCTCGACGCTGCTGCCCCCCTCAATGTTCACGCCGACGTACAGCGCGATGCGCCGACTCCGGGACATGCTGACGGAGAAGTGGGTGTAATCCAGACGATTGCCCGGAGTGCCCACGGGAAACACGTCCTCCGCTGATGACGCCGTTGGCCACGGCACGACGAAGTCTCCGAGAAAATCGCCGCTGTAGCCGGACCGGCCTTCCAGTTCCGGCGCCGGCGTGACCCGCGCTTGCGGGGTTGAGCGCAGCGCGGTGGCATGGGATGACGGGGCGGCCGTAATGGGCTGAAGATCAGCAAGACGGGGGCGATGGGCCAGGTCCACCTGAGCGTTATGTGTCGGCATCCTGCTACCTCTTGATTGATGAGGCCCGTTGGCGGGCCCTTCTGATACAACGCACACGATCATGTGCCGCAAAGTGTGAATATCACATGACCCTCGCTGGCCGGACAGCCGCTGGATCAAATGCGGGTCTCAATCCAGGCCCGGCGTTAGCCGGGAAGGCATCAGCAGCCACACCGCGTAATTGATGGCCGGCGCTAATCCGGAGCCGGCTCCTGCAGAGTGTTGTGATGCTTTTATGGTAGGACCGGCTTTAGCCGGGAAGGCGACCGGCGCCACACCGCGAAATTGAGGGTGTTCACGCCGGCCTCTTCCCGGCTGAAGCCGGTCCCAATAACTGCAGCCCACGCATCCAGTCGGATTGGCGATGGCGCCTCATTGTGGGACCGGCTTTAGCCGGGAAGGCGTCAGTGGTTACGCCGCGAATTCAATGTTGGCAAGGCTGGCCTCTTCCTGGCTGAAGCCGGTCCTACTACACCGCACGCCTTGCAGGTAGAATGCTGCGCTTGCGGGCAGCCATTCTGCCCATCTGCCCGATAAGCGCCTTCCCATGCCTTTCGAACTCACCGTTGAACCCACCACCCTACTGGTGCTGGCTGTCGTTGCCTTTGCCGCCGGTTTCATCGACGCCATCGCAGGCGGCGGCGGGCTGTTGACCACGCCTGCCCTGCTCACTGCCGGCCTGCCGCCGCATCTGGTGTTGGGCACCAACAAGCTCAGCTCGACCTTCGGCTCGGCCACTGCCAGCTACACCTTTTACCGACGCAAGCTGTTTAACCCGGCGCAATGGAAACGCGCGCTGATCGGCACGGCGGTGGGGGCGCTGATCGGTGCGGTGGTCGCGCATTATCTGCCGGCCGAACTGCTGAACCAGATGCTCCCGGTGATCGTGTTCGGCTGCGGGCTGTACCTGCTGTTCGGCGGCACGCCCAAGGCGCCGCTGGACAGCAACGCGCCGATCAAGACCAAATGGCAGTTGCCCCAAGGCCTCGGGCTCGGCTTTTACGACGGCGTGGCCGGTCCCGGCACCGGAGCGTTCTGGACAGTCAGCACGCTTTTGATGTACCCCGTCGACCTGGTGAAAGCCAGCGGCGTCGCCCGCAGCATGAACTTCGTCAGCAACGCCGCCGCGCTGATGATCTTCGCCATCAACGGGTCTGTGGACTGGGTCATTGGTTTGTCGATGGGCCTGGCGCTGATGGTCGGGGCCTTTCTGGGCGCCAGAACCGCGATCAAGGGCGGCGCCAAGTTCATCCGCCCTGTCTTCATCACCGTGGTGCTGGGCTTAACCGTCCGCCTGGCCTGGCAGCACTGGTTCAACTGAGCCTGAGCGCCGGGCCAGATACAGGTCGATCAGGTAGCGCGCAATCGAGCGACTGGCCGGCAACGGCGGCAGGTCATGGATGCTGAACCACTGGGCGTCTTCGATTTCGTCTGCCTGGGGGACGATGTCGCCCCTGTCGTATTCCGCGTGGAAGCCGAGCATCATCGAGTGTGGGAACGGCCAGCACTGGCTGCCCATGTACTGAATGTTCTTGACCGTCACCTGAACCTCTTCCATCACCTCGCGCCGTACACAGTCCTCGGCCGACTCACCCGGCTCGGCGAACCCGGCCAGCGTGCTGTAGACACCCGACACAAAACGCGGCGAGCGCGCCAGCAGCACTTCATCGCCACGGGTGATCAGCACGATCATGCTCGGCGAGATCCGCGGGTAAGCGCGCAGATTGCAGTGCGGGCAATACATCGCCCGCTCGCCCGGCACTTGCTGCGCCGGTTGCCCGCAACTGCCACAAAAACGGTGTTCACGGGCCCAAGTGCTGATCTGCGCCGCGTAGCCAAGCATCTGGAAAACATCAGCGTCGTCGGCGAGCATGAACTGACGCAGGGTCTGCCACTGCGAGCCCTCTAAATCCAGGGCCGGACCCACCTCCTGCGAATCCCGAAGGGTCTGTACGTACACCGGCTCGCCATCGAAATGGCCAATGCCGTGCTCATGCATCAAGGGCAGGTCCTGCCGCTTCAGCCATTCGCGCGGGAACAGCACGCGGTTACTGTCCTTCAAAAAGCCTTGGTCACTCTGAACCACAGCCCAACCGCCGGGTGCCTGGACATCAAGTACGGCGGTGGTCCAACGCTTCGGGCGCGTCATGCCTCAACTCCTCTGATCACCGAGCTGCCCGTCCCCAGCTCGATAGAGAGCTCAGAAGCGGCAGGCGGTCATGCATTCAAATAGGTCAATCAATTGTCGAAGACCGGCTTCTGTTTGCTCAGGTGAGCCACCATCGCCAGCTTCAGGTCGGCCGATTGCAACATGGCAGCGTTCCAGGTGGCAATGTATTCGAGGCCATCGTCCACGCTGTGATCGCGCATGTAGCCGATCATCCGCTTGCTGCCACTGATGGCGATGGGGGATTTGCCGGCGATGTCCCGGGCGATGGCGAACACGCCTTCGAGCAACTGCGGCAGGTCGCTGAACGTGCGATTGACCAAGCCAATGCGCAGCGCTTCTTCGGCGCCGACGTTGCGGCCGGTGTAGGCCATTTCGCGCATCATGCCGTCCCCGATCAATCGCGGCAGGCGCTGCAAAGTGCCGACATCCGCCGCCATGCCCATGTCGATTTCACGAATGGAAAACATCGCATCGTCGGCCGAGTAGCGCATGTCACAGGCGCTGATCAGATCGATGGCGCCGCCGATGCAATAGCCCTGAATGGCGGCAAGCACCGGTTTACTGCAACGGTCGACTACGCTGAAGGATTCCTGCATCTGCAGAATCTTGCGCCGCAGCAGGCGAGCGTTGCGGCCCACGTCCTTGCCCAGCTCGCTGGCCACCGACGCGAGCAGCGTCAGGTCGATGCCGGAAGAGAAGTGTTTGCCCGCGCCACTGAGCACCACCACCCGAACGTCGTCAGTGTCGTCGACCCAACGGAAAATCTCGATGATCTCCTGCCAGAACGCGGCGTTCATCGCGTTGATTTTCTCCGGACGATTGATTTGCACGTGGGCAATGTGGTCGGCCAGTTCGACCTTGAACGCACTGTAGTCAGACACGGCTTCAGATCCTTTTATGGGCCATATGGGGGTTTATTCCTTGACGCCGAATCATAGCAAGTCAATCTGTGCGCCCGCAGGCCACGGTTGCGCCATTTGCCGGACCTCGAATCTGCTGCCCCCCGTCTCGCAAAGCCGTCGGTCGGCCCGCAATAAACTGAACGCTCCCAGCCGGTAACGGTCCAGAGTGATGGCTGCATGTAATCGGGGTTCCCGGCCATGTCTGCCTGGGTAGCCGGCCTGTTCCGGCGCCCGACCTTTTCTCAGGTCGCAAGAGGGCGATTCTTGACTACATCAAAAGCGGCAACCGGTATCGTGGGCCTGGATGACATCCTTGCGGGTGGCCTTTCGCGCAGTCACGTGTTTCTCCTGGAAGGAGAGCCCGGCACCGGCAAAACCACCGTCGCGCTGCAGTTTCTGCTGGCAGGCGCAGCGGCGGGCGAACGTGGTCTGTACATCACGCTGTCTGAAACCGAGCGCGAATTGCGCGACGGCGCCCGCTCCCACGGCTGGGAGCTGGACGAAAACATCTCGGTGTTCGAACTGACACCCCCTGAAGATTTGTTGAACGCTGCTCATCAGCAGAGTTTGCTGTATTCCTCGGACCTTGAACTGGGCGAGGCGACCAAGCAGATTTTCGAAATTGTCGAGCAGGTCAAACCTTCGCGGGTGATCATCGACAGCCTCTCGGAAATCCGCCTGCTGGCGCAAAGCTCGTTGCGTTATCGCCGGCAGATCCTGGCGATCAAGCATTACTTCGCGCGCTACGACACAACCGTCGTACTGCTCGACGACCTCACCACCGAATCCCTGGACAAAACCGTCCACAGCGTTGCCCACGGCGTGATTCGCCTTGAAGGGCTCACGCCAACTTATGGCGCCGAGCGCCGTCGCCTGCGGGTGGTGAAGTACCGCGGTCAGAAGTACCGCGGCGGCTATCATGACTTCAACATCATGGACGACGGTATTCAGGTGTTTCCGCGCCTGGTGGCGGCCGAGCACCGTGCCGGGCATGTCAGTCGCCAGCTCAGCAGCGGCATCAAGGAAGTCGACGCGCTGCTCGGTGGTGGACTGGACAGCGGTTCCAGCACCGTGATTCTGGGGCCTGCGGGCACCGGCAAATCGTTGATCGCTTTGAAGTTCGCCGCAGCGGCGGTCGAGCGTGGCGAGAAAGCGGCGCTGTTTATCTTTGATGAAGAACTCGGGCTGCTGTACAGCCGGATGAGCAAACTGGGCATTGATCTTCGCGCACTTGAGGAGACTGGCAATCTGCTCATCCAGCAAGTCGACGCCGCTGAATTGTCCCCCGGCGAGTTTGCCCACCGCGTTCGCCGCTGTGTGGACGAACTGGGCATCCAGACCGTCGTGATCGACAGCCTCAACGGCTACCAGGCCGCGATGCCTGAAGAGAACGCGCTGGTCTTGCATGTGCACGAATTGCTGCTCTACCTCAATCGTCATGGCGCCTCCACGTTCATGACCGTCGCCCAGCACGGCCTGGTCGGCGACATGCAGACCCCGGTGGACATCACCTACCTCGCCGACTCAGTGATCCTGCTGCGTTATTTCGAGGCGCTGGGTCAGGTCCGTCGGGCCATTTCTGTCATCAAAAAACGCACAGGCACCCATGAGTCAACTATTCGTGAATACCGCATCAGTTCGTCCGGCATGACCATCGGCGAACCGCTGGAAGCCTTCCAGGGCGTGCTGCGAGGCATCCCTCAATATCTCGGTGATAACAATCCGCTGCTGCGGGACACCGACGCGTGAGCACTCCGGGACAGTTATCGGAACGGGCCATTATCCTGGCCCCTCTCGGACGCGACAGCCTGATCGCGTCGACCATGCTGCAGGAAGCCGGCTACCCGGCGATCATCACCCCCGACCTCGGGCAGCTGTGCAATGAGCTGATGTCCGGTGCCGGTCTGGCGATCATCGCCGATGAGGCCTTGCGCGGCGCTGACATCAACCCGCTGCTCAGCTTGCTGGCCAATCAGCCGGCCTGGTCGGACTTCCCCATCGTGTTGCTGACCCATCACGGCGGCCCCAAACAGAACCCTTCAGCCCACCTGGGCAAGATGCTCGGTAACGTCACGTTTCTGGAGCGGCCGTTCCACCCGGCCACGCTCATCAGCCTGGTGAGCACCGCCGTGCGCGGCCGCCGACGACAGTACGAAGCCCGCAGCCGCCTCGAGCAATTGCAGGAAAGCGAGCAGCGCCTGCAGCATGCGCTCAAAGCCGGACGACTGGGTTCCTGGCAGCTGGACACCGAGTTCCTCGGCCTCGATTGCTCGGACATCACCAAAGCGCACTTTGGCCGGGACGAGCGCGACACGCTCTCCTACCACGAATGGCTGGGTGCGGTGCATGCTGAAGACCAGCCCCGCATGCAGTCGGTGTTGCAGCACACCGTGGACAGCGGCGCCGATTTCATCATCGAGTTTCGCAACGTCTGGCCGGACGGCTCGGTGCATTGGGTCGATATTCGAGCCCGGGCGATCCGCGCGCGCGATGGCCGGGTCACCCTGCTGTCCGGCGTGACCTCGGACATCACCGAGCGCAAGCTGGCCGAACAGCAGCTGCGCCAGCTCAACGAAACCCTGGAGCAGCAAGTCGAGGAACGCACCTCCCAGCTGCGCCACAATGAAGAAGTCCTGCGTCAGTCGCAGAAGATGGAAGCAGTGGGCCAGCTCACCGGGGGTATCGCCCATGATTTCAACAACATGCTGACCGGTATCATCGGCAGCCTCGAACTGCTGAGACGACGCATCGCTCGGGGCCGCACCGACGACCTGGATGGCCTGATCGACCTGGGCGTTACCTCGGCCAATCGCGCCGCCGCCCTGACCCACCGTTTGCTGGCGTTCTCGCGGCGCCAGTCGCTGGACGCCAAGCCGGTCTTGATGAATGACCTTGTCAACTCCATGGGCGAACTGCTGAACCGCAGCGTCAACGAGAGCATCCGTCTCGACATGTGCCTGGACCCGGAATTGTGGACCGCCGAGGCCGACCCGAACCAGCTCGAAAGCGCCCTGCTCAACCTGGTGCTCAACGCTCGCGACGCCATGCCCGATGGCGGCATGCTGATGATCGAGACCTTCAACCGCCGCCTCGACCGCGATTTCACCAACGCTTACGAGAATCTCCTGCCGGGTGACTACGTGGTGCTCAGCGTGCGCGACACGGGCTGCGGAATGCCGGAAACCGTCATTGGCCGGGCATTCGATCCGTTTTTCACCACCAAGCCGATCGGCCAGGGTACCGGTCTCGGTTTGTCCATGATCTACGGCTTCGTCAAGCAATCCCACGGGCACGTCGCCATCGAGAGCCAGGTTGGCGACGGCACAACCGTCCAGCTGTTTCTCCCGCGTTACCACGGGGCGGCGCAGCAAGATGACCCGGCCCTGCCCAACGACACGGCCCAGGCCCGTGAAGGCGAAACCATTCTATTGGTTGAGGACGATCCGGCCGTGCGCGCACTGGTCAGCCAGGTGCTGAGCGAACTGGGTTACGCGTACGTGGAAGCGGGTGATGCCGCCGGGGCGATTCCGATCCTGGAATCGGGCCAGCGCATTGACCTGATGATCAGCGACGTCGGCCTGCCGGGCATGAATGGGCGTCAGCTGGCCGACATTGGTCGGCAGTTGCGCTCGGATCTGAAAGTGCTGTTCATCACCGGCTACGCGGAAAACGCCAGCGCCCGCTCGGGGTTCCTTGAAGAAGGTATGCAGATGATCACCAAACCGTTTGCCTTTGACCAATTGACGGCCAAGGTGCGGGAGATGATCGAGGGCTGAGGCAGGCGCTGCAGACACAAAAGCCGGCGATTGCCGGCTTTGTTGTTTTTGTTGCTCAGGGTGGAGGAAATCAGTTGAGCAGGGTTTGAATCTGCGAATGCAGCGTTTCCATGGTGAACGGCTTGGCGAGAATCGGCGCCTTTTTGGTGATCGGGCTGCCGCAGTCAACGATCTCTGCCGGGTAGCCACTGATGAAGATGACCTTGAGCTCCGGTCGCAGCTTGACGGCGGGCTCGGCGATCATCACGCCAGACACCCCGCCGGGGAGGCGGTAATCGGTGATCATCAAATCGAGGTGGGGTTTGGTGGCAAGAATTTCGAATGCCTGCTCACCGTTCTCCGCCTGCAACACCCGATAGCCTTCGCCCGACAGGTAATCGGACAGCAGCATCAGAATGAGCGGCTCGTCTTCGACGATGAGTACGACATTTTCTGCATCAGAGCTCATTTGAACGCCTTTGATCTTATAGATAGCTGCCATTACGACCATGGCCCGCGCTGGAGGTTGCGCAGGTTGATGAGTTATTTGATTGATGACGTGTGCGGCTGGGATGGGTCGGCCTAACGGCCTCCTGTTTCGCCTTCGGCGAGTTACTTGGAAAAGCACCCCAAGTAACCAAGGGTGCCTGCTCCTGGTTGGGCCCGACTTCGTCGGGTTCCCTCACTCCGACGACGCTCCGTGGGCCCGCGCCGAACGGACATCCATGTCCTGACGGCGCTCTCGCGGCATCCATGCCGCTCGGCCCACTGCGCGTCGTCTGCGTTCGGCCTGCACCCAAGTCGCGTTTTGTGGTGTATGGACTACCGCGTAGAAGATCAACAGCAAAAGCAAAAGCAAAAGCAAAACCAGTAGCTTCCCGGCTGAAGCCGGTCCTACGGGATGCGCGGTGTGTCAGTGGATGATGATCGTGGTTGGGCCCCTCGTTCCTCGGGGTTCCCTCACTCCGGTCTCGCTCCGTTCAGCCTGCACCCAAGTCGCGATTGTCGTCGTCTGAGATATTTGTGTATGAAGATCAAGATCAACCGCAGATCAAAGGCTTCCCGGCTAAAGCCGGTCCTACGATTGGACCGCGTGCTCCCGCGTGATGATCGTTCCCACGCTCCGCGTGGGAATTCATCCCGTGACGCTCCGCGTCACCTCCCCAGGCCTGAATGCGTATCGCCTTCGGGACGCGGAGCGTCCGGGGCGGCATTCCCAAGCGGAGCGTGGGAACGATCAGAACAGCACGGCACCGCATACACCCAGTAGGACCGGCTTTAGCCGGGAAGCCTTTGATCTGCTCTGCTTTGCTTTTGATCTTCGTACGCAAAAAGTCCAGACGACACAAATCGCGACTTGGGTGCAGGCTGAACGCAGGTCTCGCGCAGTGGGCCGAGCCGCATGGATGCGGCGAGAGCGCCGTCAGGACAGGGATGTCCGTTCGGCGCGGGCCCACGGAGCGGGACCGGAGTGAAGGAACCCTGACGAAGGAAGGGCCTAACCAGGAGCAGGCACTTTTGCTTACTTTTGGTGCTTTTCAAAAGTAAGTCGCCGAAGGCGAAACAGTCTGCCCCCAGGCAGACGCTTTTGATGTTGGCGTAACAAGCATCGCCGCCAATCAGAGCGGCAGCGATACCCGAAACATCGACCCCGCCCCTTCCTCGCTCTCGACACTGATCCGCCCGCCATGAGCGGCCACGATCTGGTCAGAAATAAACAGCCCGAGGCCAAGCCCCGCCACCGCATGACTCGCCGCAACCCGCTCGAACTGCTGGAAAATGCGCTTCTGGTTTTCCGCGCTGATCCCGATCCCGTGATCGCGCACCTCCACCCGCGCCTCGCCAGCCTCGCTGTACACCCGCAACTCGATCGGCTTGTGCGCGCCGTAGCGCAAAGCATTGGTCAACAGATTCGCCACCACCTGCTCGATACGAAACTCATCCCACACACCAATCACTGGCGTCTTAGCCTGCAACGTCACCGCGCTGCCGGCGGCGGCGATCTGCGCGGAATAGCTTTCCACCAGATTGACCACCAACTCCGACAAATCAAAAGGGCTGGTACGGATCGACAGCTTGCCGGTCCGGATCCGCGACACATCGAGCATGTCCTCGATCAGCCGGATCAGGCTCTGAATCTGCCGCTCATCGCGGTCGACCATGGCCCTGAGTTTTTCCATGGTGAACGCCGAAGCGTTGTCCTTGGCCAAATGCAGCTTGCGCAGCTGTGTTTCGAGAATCAGGCCATTGAGCGGCGTGCGCACCTCGTGGGAGACGATCGACATGAAGTCATCGCGCATGCGGATCGCACGCTCTAGCTCGCTCTGGGTCGACTTCAGCTCCTGCATCAGGGCTTCCTGTTCCGCGCGGCTGCGTTCGAGCTCATCGAGTTGCTGCTTCAGGACCTTGCGCTGGCGATACAGGTCGACGAACACGTTGACCTTGCTCTTCACCGCATGAATATCGAGGGGCTTGTGCAGGAAATCCACGGCACCGCTTTCATAACCCTTGAACGCGTAATTGAGCTCTCGCCCGGCCGCACTGACGAACACAATCGGGATGTTCTTGGTCTTCTCGGTACCGCGCATCAGCTCGGCGAGTTCGAAGCCGTTCATCCCTGGCATCTGCACGTCGAGAATCGCCATCGCAAACTCGTGTTCGAGCAGCAACGACAACGCCTCATCCGCAGACAACGCCTTGAACACCTGACGGTCCTCACGCTTGATCAACGCTTCAAGCGCGAGCAGGTTCTCCGGCAGATCATCCACGATCAGCAGTTTGGCTTTGATTTCACTCAGCATGCAATTCGTTCCAGCTCGACAAGCAAGGACCCGATGTCGGGCAAAGGCAATAGAAAATCCGGCGTGTGAAGGGCAAGCGCCGCTTCGGGCATGGCCCGCGCGAGCGCCTGGGCCGGGTCCTGGACCACGGTGAGACCACCGTACTCCTTGATTCGAGCAATGCCGCGCGCGCCATCGCTGTTTGCACCGGTCAGCAACACCCCAGCCAAGCGTTTGCCATAGGCGTCGGCCGCCGATTCGAACAGGATGTCGATGCTCGGACGCGAATGATGCACCCGCTCCTCCTGACTCAGCGACAGGCTGAAATCGTTCTCGATCGACAGGTGATACCCCGGCGCGGCGAAATACAGCGTGCCAGGCTCGATGGTCTCTTTATCGTCCGCTTCCTTGACCGGTATCGCCAGGTTGACGGCAAAGACCTCGGCCAGCTGACTGCGGCGCTGTTCCGGCACGTGCAGTACGGCCAGGATGGGCAGCCGATAGCGCTTGGGCAGCGTGCGGAAAATTTTCAGCAGCGCTTCGACACCACCGGCGGAGGCGCCGACCACAATCGCGTCCACCGCCGGCAACGCGGGCTGCTCCGGGGTGCTGCCGGGAAAAGACGTTCTCATGATTTGCGGTAGATCCGCTCGAGTTTGACCAAGGGGTCGAACTTGTTCTTGTACCCCGAGAAGTCCAGGGTTTCCTTGCTGCCGAGCACGAGAAAGCCGCGATGGCACAGGGATTCGTGAAACAAGCCGAATGCGCGGTCCTGCAACTTCTTGTTGAAATAGATAAGCACGTTGCGGCAGGAGATCAACTGAGTCTCGGAGAACACGCTATCCGTTGCCAGACTATGATCGGCGAAGGTGACGTTCTCGCGCAGGGTCTTGTCGAAAATCGCGTAATCGTAGGCGGCCGTGTAGTACTCCGAAAACAGCCGCTTGCCGCCGGCCTTCAGGTAGTTCTCGTTATAGCCACGCATGTTCTCCATCGAAAAGATGCCTTGCTTGGCCTTTTCCAGGGAACGGGGATTGATGTCGGTGGCGTAGATGATGGTGCGCTCAAGCAGCCCTTCCTCGCGCAGCAGGATCGCCATCGAGTAAACCTCTTCGCCCGTGCTGCACCCGGCAATCCAGATTTTCACCGACGGGTAGGTCTTGAGCAGCGGCACGACTTCTTCGCGGATCGCCAAGAAGTGCGTCGGGTCGCGGAACATTTCGCTGACCGGGATCGTCAGGAATTGCAGCAGCTGCATGAACGCCGAAGGGTCATGCAGCACCCGCTCCTGCAACGCCGAAATGGTCTTCAGTTCAAACTGACGCAACGCGTGGGCGACCCGTCGTTTCACCGACGCCCCCGAGTAATCGCGAAAATCGTAGCTGTACTTCAAGTAGATGGCTTCGATCAGCAAGCGCAACTCGATATCAGCGTCTCGTTCTTGGGGCATCGGCAACACTCGGGATCGGGCTAAAAGGCGGTCAATTGATCCGGTTCATTCAGATACGTTCCATCTTCGGCAGCCACACGCGAATCAGCGAGAACAGCCGGTCCAGGTCAATCGGCTTGGCCAGGTAGTCGTTGGAACCGGCCTGCAGACAGCGATCCTGATCGTCCTTCATCGCTTTAGCCGTCACGGCAATGATCGGCAGCTTGCGCCAGCGCGGGTTCTTGCGGATCTCGATGGTGGCTTCGTAGCCGTCCATTTCCGGCATCATCACGTCCATCAGCACCAGATCGATGTCCTCGACGGTGTTGAGCTTCTCGATCGCTTCCAGGCCATTACGCCCCACCTCAACGATGGCGCCTTTGTGCTCCAGCGCGCTGGTCAGGGCGAAGATGTTGCGCACGTCGTCGTCGACCACCAGGATCTTGCGCCCTTCGAACACCCGGTCGCGACTGCGCGCGGTCTTGAGCATCTTCTGGCGCTCGTTCGACAGCTGCGACTCGACCTTGTGCAGGAACAGCGTGACCTCATCGAGCAGGCGTTCCGGAGAGCGCGCGCCCTTGATGATGATGGTGCGCGAGTACTTGAGCAGCTCGGCTTCTTCGTCCCGGGTCAGGTTGCGCCCGGTGTAGACGATGACCGGCGGGAACGCGCAGATCTCGTCGATGGACATGCGTTTGAGCAGCTCGTTGCCGAGCATGTCTGGCAGTTTCAGGTCGATGATCATGCAGTCGTAGGCATTGTCGCGCAGCAGATCAAGGGCATCCTGAGCGAAGCCGACGGCGGTGATCTCGATGTCGTCGTCACCGATCAGCCGCGCGATGCTGTCACGCTGCAAGGCGTCGTCTTCGACCAGCAGGATGCGCTTGACCTTCTGCGTGAGTTTGGCCTCCAGCCGGGCGAACACGTCCTTGAGCTCTTCGCGGGTGGTCGGCTTGACGGCGTAGCCGATGGCGCCCATTTGCAGCGCGGCTTCCTGACGGTCTTCGACGGAAATCACGTGCACCGGGATGTGCCGGGTGCTCGGCAGCTCTTTCAGACGTTGCAGCACGGTCAGACCGGAATGGTCCGGCAGGCGCATATCCAGCAGGACGGCATCCGGGATAAACGAAGAGGCCAGGTCGAAGCCTTCGTCAGCGGCGTGGGCCACCAGGCAGTTGTAGCCCAGTTCGTGGGCCAGGTCGTAGAGGATGTGGGCAAAGCGCACTTCGTCTTCGATCACCAGAATGCAGCGGTTGCTGAACGGCGCCTTGTCGCGGTCGTCAGCGAAGCGCGGAATCGGCACTGCGGGCGGCGCAGCCTTGGCGGCGACTGGCGCCGGCGGCGTGATGCGGGCCGCTACGGGCGCAGGCTGCACGGCAACCACCGGGTCGTCGGCGTACTGGGAAGGCTCGACTTCGACGTACTCTTCCGGCAGAACCAGGGTGAAGATACTGCCCTGCCCCGGCGCGCTGGTCACGCTGATCGAACCGCCGAGCAGGCGCGCCAGATCGCGGGAGATCGACAGCCCTAGACCCGTGCCGCCGTAACGGCGATTGGTGGTGCCGTCGGCCTGACGGAACGCTTCGAAAATGCTCTCTTGCTGCTCTTGCGCGATGCCGATTCCGGAGTCGCGCACGGTGAAGGCCACGCCTTCGCCGGGCTGACGGGAAACCGTCAGGCTGACGGTGCCGCTTTCGGTAAACTTGACGGCGTTGGACAGCAGGTTCTTGAGGATCTGCTCCAGGCGCTGGCGATCGGTGTACAGCGACACAGGCGTGCCGGATTGAATCTCCACCGAGAATTCCAGCTTCTTTTCGGACGCCAGCGGCTGGAAAGTCATGCGCAGGCCTTCAACCAAACGGCTGACGCTGCTGTTTTCCGGTCGCATGTCGAGCTTGCCGGCTTCGACTTTGGAGATGTCCAGGATGTCATTGATCAGGTTGAGCAAGTCATTGCCGGCCGAATAGATCGATTCAGCGAACTTGACCTGTTCTTCGGAGAGGTTGTCCTGCGGGTTTTCCGCCAGCAGCTTGGCCAGAATCAACGAGCTGTTCAGCGGCGTGCGCAGCTCGTGGGACATGTTGGCAAGGAACTCGGATTTGTACTTGCTGGAGCGTTGCAGTTCGTCGGCGCGGGCTTCCAGCTCAATCTGCGCGATGTGCAGTTCTTCGTTATTACGGTCCAGTGCATCACGCTGATCAGCCAGCGCCTTGCCCTGCTCGGCCAACTGCTCGTTGGTCTGCTCAAGCTCCGCCTGCTGGGTTTCCAGGTACGCCTGGGACTCCTTGAGAATCCTGGACTGCTCCTCCAGTTCTTCGTTGGCGGTGCGCAGTTCTTCCTGCTGCACCTGAAGCTCTTCGTTGAGCTGCTGGGTTTCGGCGAGCACTTCCTGCAAGCGTTGACGGTAGCGCGCCGCCTCGATGGACGTGCCGACGTTCTCGGCTACCAGTTCAAGAAACTCCAGGTCGCGGGGCGTCAGCTCGCGGAGGAAGCCCAGTTCGATCACGCCGTTGACGTGGTCATCATTGCTGGTGGGCACCACCACAACGCTGCGCGGTGAGCCCTCGCCCAATCCGGAAGTGACCTTGAAGTAGTCTTGCGGGACGTTATCCAGCGTGATGATCTGATCCTGCTCGGCCGCCTTGCCGACCACGCCTTCACCGCTGTAGATCGACTGCTCGTGCTGCTCCTGCTCGCGGGAGAAACCATAGGAAGCCACGCGCACCAGACCGCCGTGCTCCTGGCGCACGTACACCGCCGCCACCACCGCGCCCAGGTATTGGGCGAAGAAATCCAGCACGTTGCGGCCCAGCAGGTTGAGGGTGAGCTGGCCGATGACCTGCTCGGCCAGTTCACTCTGACCGTTGCGCAGCCAGGCGACGTGGGACAAGCGCTCGGCGTCCAGCTGTTGCGCCCTGAGGTTGGCGGCGTAAGTGTCGGACAGCGTGGTCATGTCCCGACGCCCGACCCAGGCGAGAATCCCGCTGACGATCAGAATGAAAGCGACGTACAGCGAGACCGACATCACCGTGGTGTGGGTTACGTCGGTGTTGCGTGTCAGCCGCAACTGATGCTCGACGTTTGCCGCCTGTTCGTATTGGTCACGCATCTCGTCGGCCAGGCGCTTGCCGCGACGGTCCTTGATCGGTGTCTGATAGTCGCCACCGGTGCGCCGCAGGTTAATCATCTCCTGGGCAAAGTCGTTCCATGATGACTGCAGCGCCGCCAGTCGCTTGAAGCGGTCGACCTGCTCGGGGTTATCGACGACCAGTTCTTCAAGGCCTTGGAGTTCGCTCATGATGGCCGGCTTGGCCACTTCGTAGGGATCGAGGAAACGCTCATCGCCGGTCAGCAGGAAGCCGCGCATCCCGGTTTCCATGTCCACCGAGAGCTTGAGCGAGCGATTCAGATTGTTGATGACCCGATCGGTGTGTTCGACCCACTGAATGGCCGACAACAGGTAGGAGATCAGAATGACGAAGAAGGCCGCACTCAGCACGCCGACGGCCAAAGGTAAACTAACGTTGCGGCTTAACAGTTTGCGGAAACGTTGCTCGTCGACTGCAGAGTTGGTGATCATCGCAAGGGCTCAGGCGGACTCGTCTAAACGACGGAGTTTGCCGCAAACCTCGGCAACAACTCCAGCATATGACGTAGAAGATTGAATTTTCTGACATTAGATAGAGAACGATCAGGCCCGAACTGTACATTTGAGTGCAACCAAAAAGCCACTACACTCAATTGAATCATGTTGTTGCGGCTCAGAACTTGGCACAATTGCGCCCCCCGGCGAAACGCTGAAAACCCTACGCCGTGCGATGCGCTCCCTGCCCAATTAAGGAACTTGCCATGTCCGATTCACCCCGCACGATTCTGGTGGTCGAAGATGACAACATCGTCAGGATGTTGATCGTCGACGTCCTCGAGGAGCTTGAGTACACCGTGCTGGAAGCCGCCGACGCCGGCGAGGCCCTCGCGGTTCTGCACAACGCCGACCAGACCATCGACCTGATGATGACCGACCTGGGCCTGCCCGACATGAACGGCAAAGATCTCGCCATAAAGGCGCGTGAGATCCGCCAGGACATTCCGGTGCTGTTTGCCAGTGGCTACGCGGACTCCGTTGATGTCCCAGAGGGCATGCACAATATCGGCAAGCCGTTTTCCATCGACCAGCTTCGCGACAAGGTAAACAGCATTCTTGGCAACTGAGCACCTGGCGCAGCGATCCCCGATCCATGTGCTGATCATTGGCTACGTCTGGCCCGAACCGCAGTCGTCTGCGGCCAGCGGCCATGTCATGCAATTGATCGACTGTTTTCTCGAACAGGGCTGGCAAATCACCTTCGCCAGCGCCGCCACAGAAGGCGAACACAAGGCCGACCTGACCGCACTGGGTATCACGGAAGTCGCCATTGCCCTCAACCACAGCAGCTTTGATGCCTTCATCGGAGAACTGCAGCCCGACGTAGTGTTGTTCGACCAGTTTCTGATGGAAGAGCAGTTCGGCTGGCGGGTGGAAAAACACTGCCCGAACGCCCTTCGCCTGCTTGAGACGTCCGACCTGCAGAGCCTGCGCCATGCCCGTCATCAGGCGGTCAAGGACCGGCTCGACGGCAAACCTGATGCTGACCTGACTGCGTATTTCCAGACGCCTCGGGATCAACTGTTCACCCGGATGGCGACCACTGACCTCGCCCAGCGCGAGATCGCCGCGATCCACCGCAGTGACCTGAGCCTGATGGTCTCCGACGTCGAAATCGACCTGCTGACCGAGGCGTTTTCAGTGCCCCGTGCTCAGCTCCATTGGGTACCGCTGCTGGTCCGGGAGCCACGCGAGGCGCCCCATAGCCCGCGTGACTTCGACGACCGGGCGCACTTCATCACCATCGGCAACTTCCGCCACGCCCCGAACTGGGATGCAGTGCTGTGGCTGAAGAACACGGTCTGGCCGCTGATCCGCGCGCAACTGCCCGCATCTCAGGTGCATGTCTACGGCGCGTATACGCCGCCCAAGGCAGCCGCGCTGCATAACGCTGCCCAAGGGTTTCACATCATGAACTGGGCCGAAGATGCGCTGGCGGTGATGGGTGCTGCGCGGGTGTCCCTCGCGCCGTTGCGATTCGGCGCGGGGATCAAGGGCAAGATCATTGATGCCATGGTCTGCGGCACGCCAACCGTGACCACGCCCATCGGCGCCGAGGCCATGCACGGCGAACTGGCGTTTCCCGGCGCTGTGGCCTGCGATGCGCAAGGACTGGCGGACGCGGCAGTCAGTCTTTACACCGATCGGTCGCGCTGGCAACAGGCGCAACGGGAAGGCTGGGAACTACTGCCGGCGCGCTTTGGCCATGACCGCCATTGTGCCGTGCTGGTCGAACGCATCCTTTCGCTGCGGGACACGCTGCAGGCCCATCGCGCGGCCAGCTTCACCGGTGCCATGCTTCGCCATCATCAGCACAAGAGCACGCAGTACATGTCGCAGTGGATCGAAGCCAAGAACAAAAACACCTGAGGCGTTTTATCTAGCGGACGGCGCGGCGCAGCAGGTAGGTGTCCATGATCCAGCCCTTCTGCGCCCGTGCTGTTTCACGCGCCTGACGTATTTGCGCGCTGACGTTGTGCAGCGGGCCTGAAATGAGCATCTCGTCAGGGGTGCCCAGATAAGCCCCCCAATAGATGTGCAAATCCTGATCGACGAACCGCTCGAAGGTGCAATGGGCGTCGAGCATCACCACGCTGTTGCTGATCTGCTCGCCCTGCTCCGCTGCAAGCTCACGACCGGTGGTGATGTTGATGGGCTCGCCAATGCGGTTCAAGCCGATGCGGTGCCCGGCGGCCAGCGCCTGCACGCTGGTGATCCCGGGAATGACGTCGTAGGCAAATGACTCGCGGCCCCGGGCGAGCACCTGATCGAGAATCTGCATCGTGCTGTCGTACAGCGCCGGATCACCCCACACCAGAAACGCGCCGGTCTCGCCTGCCTTTATTTCATCGGCGATCAATTGCTCGAACAGCACGGCGCGCTGCTCGTGCCAGTGTTCGACCCCGCTGCGATAGGACGGTGAATCGTCCTTGCGCCTGGGGTCGCTCACCTGCACCAGCCGATAGTCATGGCCCTCGATGTAACGCTCGCAAATCTCCCGACGCAACGCCAGCAGGTCGTCATTGGCATAGCCCTTGTCGAGGATGAAAAACACTTGGGTGCTGTTCAGCGCCTTGATCGCCTGAACGGTGATGTGCTCGGGATTGCCCGCGCCAATGCCGATCACGAGGATTTTTTTCATGGGGTGGCCGCTCTCTGGAGGCATTTGCGGAAGGTGCATCAGCGTATCGGGTTGTTGATGGGTGTGGTTAGTCCCCTCCGCAGATCAGCGTCCCGCCGCAGGATTGACGGTGCTCAAACCGGCCTCTTCCCGGCTGAAGCCGGTCCCACTGAAACAACGCGTGGAGCCTGTAGGACTGGCGTTAGCCGGGAAAGCGTCGGACGTCACACCGCAGAATTGAGGGTGTTCAGACTGGCCTCTTCCCGGCTGAAGCCGGTCCTACTGAACACCGCGGTCCCACTGCACACCGCGGTCACCTAGTGGGACCGGCTTTAGCCGGGAAAGCATCGGGTGTCACACCGCAGAAATGATGGCGTGCAAACCGGCCTCTTCCAGGCTGAAGCCGGTCCTACTGAAGCACCGCGGTCCCACTGAACACCGCGATCACCTAGTGGGACCGGCTTTAGCCGGGAAAGCGTCGGACCTCACAATGCAGAATTGAAGGTGTTGGTACTGGCCTCTTCCCGGCTGAAGCCGGTCCCACTGAATTCGTGCATTCATCTGCAGCTGTTTAAAACGCGCGTCTGTATTCCGCCCAACAAATAGTGCACATTATTCCCACGCCACTCTCCAGATCGGCACCCGCATGACCAAAACAACAAGAGTCACCGACCCTTCCTACGAGTTGATGGACGACCACAACGGGCTGTCGATCATTTACCGCGAACACGGGTTTCCCTGTCCGCTGGTGCGCTGGCATTTCCATAAGGAATACGAGCTGCACCTGATCGTTGCCAGTTCCGGCAAGGTCTTCGTCGGCGATTACATCGGCAATTTCTACCCTGAGACGCTGTTCCTCACCGGCCCCAATCTTCCGCACAACTGGATCAGCCAGATCGAGGAAGACGAGGTCGTGCCCAAGCGCGACATGCTGGTCAACTTCACCGAGGAGCTGCTGGAAAGCGGCAATCAGGTGTTCGCTGAACTCAAGACCCTGGCGCCGTTGCTCGAACGCGCGCAGTACGGCATCGAATTCCGCTGCAAGCGCACCATCCGCCAGGCCACCAGACTGATGCAGAAGATTGCCGACACCACGGGCATGACCCGGCTGGGACATTTCTTCATTCTGCTGGAAGTACTGGCGGCCAGTGATGATTTCCAGCTGCTGTCGGGCACCACCGCGTCCCAGTTGTCCGACGATCATGCCGTGGAGCGCACCAACAAAGCGGTGGAATATATCTTTACCCACTACGCCCGCGAGCTGCCGCTGGAAGAAGTGGCGGACTACCTGAGCATGAAGCCTACGTATTTCTCCCGTGTGTTCAAGCAGGCCACCGGGCGCTGCTTTGTCGAATTCGTCAACCGGCTGCGCATCAGCAAGTCCTGCGAACTGCTCGCCGATGGCGACAGGCCGGTGACCGATGTCTGCTTCGAGTCGGGTTTCAATAACATTTCCAACTTCAATCGACGCTTTCAGAAGCTTAAAGGCATGACCCCCTCGCACTACCGACGCCTCGCCGTGCAGCGCCTGACCGAACAAAACCTGTACTGATTCGTTGCCCCTTCGCTCTCATCAACTACGCTGGAACTGCCCCGCCCCATGCGCTGAGGCAGTTTTGCGGCGTGCCCGCTGGAAACCTCAGTGCAAAATAGTATCAGTTCAAGTGCGCCGCAGGATTTGTCAACCAGCGCGCACAAGGCTGTAATCAACTGACATTCTTCCTGGTCTCCGGAAGAAACAAAAACAATAACCAAGCTTCTGACGTCCGCCTGGACGCAGAAGAGGAGTGATAAATGAAGACCTCTGCAAATGTTCTCCTTGCCGGTACCTGTCTGACCCTCCTGTCCCTGTGCACCACCGCCACTGCCGGTGAAGTCACCATCGCCACCGTCAACAACAGCGACATGATCCGCATGCAGCGGCTGTCCAAGACCTTCGAAGAACAGCACAAAGACATCAAGCTCAAGTGGGTGGTGCTGGAAGAGAACGTGCTGCGTCAGCGCCTGACCACTGACATCGCCACCAAGGGCGGCCAGTTCGACGTGTTGACCATCGGCATGTATGAAGCGTCACTCTGGGGTGCCAAGGGCTGGCTCAAGGAAATGAACGATCTGCCAGCGTCCTACGCGCTGGACGACGTGTTTCCTTCGGTACGCGATGGCTTGTCGGTTGACGGCAAACTCTTCGCCCTGCCGTTCTATGCAGAAAGCTCGATCACCTACTACCGCAAAGACCTGTTCAAGGCCGCCGGCCTGACCATGCCGGAGCGGCCGACCTGGACGCAGATCTCCGAATTCGCCGACAAGCTCACCGACAAGTCCAAGGAACAATACGGCATCTGCCTACGCGGCAAGGCGGGCTGGGGCGAGAACATGGCGTTGATTACCACCATCGCCAACTCCTTTGGCGCGCGCTGGTTTGACGAACAGTGGAAGCCGCAATTCGACCAGCCTGAGTGGAAGAACGCGCTGACCTTCTACACCAATGTCATGAAAAAAGACGGCCCGCCCGGCGCCTCCAGCAACGGCTTCAACGAAAATCTCGCGCTGTTCAACAGCGGCAAGTGCGCGATCTGGGTGGATGCCAGCGTGGCCGGTTCGTTCGTGACCGACAAAGCCCAGAGCAAAGTCGCCGACAGCGTAGGCTTTACCTACGCGCCACACGAAGTGACCGACAAGGGCTCGGCGTGGCTGTACTCGTGGGCACTGGCGATCCCGACCAGCGCGAAGAACGACAAGGACGCGCGCGCCTTCACCGAATGGGCGACGTCCAAAGAGTACGCCGCGCTGGTCGCCGAGAAAGACGGCGTGTCCAACGTGCCGCCAGGCACCCGCGCTTCGACCTACACCGATGCCTACAAACAAGCCGCGCCGTTCGCCAACATCACCCTGGAATCCCTCAAGGCCGTCACGCCTAAATCACCGACCCTGAAGCCTGTGCCTTACGTCGGCATCCAGTTGGTGACCATCCCCGAGTTCCAGTCGATCGGCACCTCCGTCGGCCAACAGTTCTCGGCGGCACTGGTGGGCACCTCCACCGTGGATCAGGCATTGACCAGCGCCCAAAGCGTGGCCGAGCGTGAAATGAAGCGCGCGGGTTACCCGAAAAAGGGCTGACACCCGCTGCTTGAAGGCGGCAGGCGCTGATTGCCTGCCGCCCACGCTCACGCTTTTGCCCGGTTCGGAGTCGACATGAACACCTCAACCCTCACCCCGCGCACCGCCGCGGCCGACGATAAGTCGTCCGCCAAAGGCAGCGTCACCAAGCCCGGCTGGTTTCTGGTCAGCCCTTCGGTGCTGTTGCTGCTGGTCTGGATGATCGTGCCGCTGGGCATGACCATCTACTTTTCGCTGATCCGCTACAACCTGCTCAACCCCGGCGAAAACGAATTCGTCGGCCTTGAGAACTTCGAATTCTTCGTCACCGACGCCGGCTTTCTGCCCGGCGCCATGAACACCCTGTTGCTGGTCGGCAGCGTGCTGGCCATCAGCGTGATTCTTGGCGTGCTGATCTCGGCGTTGCTGGAAGCCAGCGAGTTTTTCGGTCGCGGCATCGTGCGCGTGCTGTTGATCTCGCCGTTTTTCATCATGCCGACGGTCAGCGCACTGATCTGGAAGAACCTGATTTTCCACCCCGTCTCCGGGATTCTCGCCTGGGTGTGGAAGCTGTTCGGTGCCCAGCCGGTGGACTGGCTGGCAAATTACCCCCTGCTGTCGATCATCATCATTGTGTCGTGGCAGTGGTTGCCCTTCGCGATCCTGATTCTGATGACCGCCATGCAGTCCCTGGATCAGGAGCAAAAGGAAGCGGCGCGTCTGGATGGCGCCGGCCCGATCGCGATCTTCTGGCACCTGACCCTGCCGCACCTGGCGCGTCCGATCGCCGTGGTGGTGATGATCGAAACGATCTTTCTGCTCTCGGTGTTCGCTGAAATCTTCACCACCACCAACGGCGGTCCGGGCTTCGCGTCCACCAATCTGGCGTACCTGATCTACAACCAGGCACTGCTGCAATTCGACGTGGGCATGGCATCGGCAGGCGGTTTGATTGCCGTCGTGATCGCCAACATTGCCGCGATCATCCTGGTACGGATGATCGGCAAAAACCTCACCGACAAGTCTTGAGGGCAAGGCCATGATGACGCTCAAACAATCCCGTCGCCTGCAAAGTGCCCTGCTCGGCACCTTGTCGTGGCTGATCGCAGCGCTGATTTTCTTCCCGATCTTCTGGATGGTCCTGACCAGCTTCAAGACCGAGATCGACGCGTTCGCCACGCCGCCGCAGTTCATTTTCACGCCGACCCTGGAAAACTACCTGCACATCCAGGAGCGCAGTGACTATTTTCACTTCGCCTGGAACTCGATCCTGATCTCCTTCAGCGCGACGATCCTGTGCCTGCTGATCGCGGTGCCGGCGGCCTATTCCATGGCGTTTTTCGAAACCAAACGGACCAAGGGCACGCTGCTGTGGATGCTCTCGACCAAGATGCTGCCGCCGGTGGGCGTGCTGATGCCGATCTACCTGCTGGCCAAGACCTTCGGCCTGCTGGATTCGCGCATTGCGCTGATCGTGATCTACACGCTGATCAACCTGCCGATCGTGGTGTGGATGATTTACACCTACTTCAAGGACATCCCCGGGGAGATTCTTGAAGCGTCGCGTCTGGACGGCGCCACCACACGCCAGGAAATCTTTCGGGTGCTGATCCCGATCTGCAAGGGCGGGTTGGCCTCGACGGCGCTGCTGTCGCTGATCCTGTGCTGGAACGAGGCGTTCTGGTCGCTGAACCTGACCTCCTCGAATGCCGCACCGCTGACTGCGCTGATCGCCTCGTATTCCAGCCCTGAAGGCTTGTTCTGGGCCAAGTTGTCGGCGGTGTCGACCCTGGCCTGCGCGCCGATCCTGATCTTCGGCTGGATCAGCCAGAAACAACTGGTTCGCGGGCTGTCGTTTGGTGCCGTGAAATAACTAACGCAGCCCTCTGTAGGAGCGCGCTTGCCCGCGATTGCGGTGTGTCAGCGCCGAATTTATCGCTTGATGTACCGCGTACGCGGGCAAGCGCGCTCCTACAGGTCGGTGTTGAGGCCACCCGAACATCTGGCCCTTCTTGAAGAACAAAAACTGGAGCCCATCATGGCTAACCTGACAATCAGAAATCTGCAAAAAGGCTTCGACGGCCACCAGATCATCAAGGGCATCGACCTGGACGTGAAGGACCGTGAGTTCGTGGTCTTCGTCGGTCCGTCGGGCTGTGGCAAATCCACCCTGCTGCGCCTGATCGCCGGCCTGGAAGACGTGACCAGCGGCAGCATCGAACTCGATGGCCGCGAAATCACCCAGGTCACCCCGGCCAAGCGCGACCTGGCAATGGTGTTTCAGACCTACGCCCTGTACCCGCACATGACCGTCGGCAAAAATCTGTCGTTCGCCCTGGATCTGGCCGGCACGCCGAAGGCCGAGGTCAAGAAAAAGGTCGATGAAGCCGCGCGTATCCTCGAGCTGGGCCCACTGCTGGAACGCAAGCCCAAGCAGCTGTCGGGTGGTCAACGCCAGCGCGTTGCAATCGGTCGGGCCATCGTGCGCAACCCGAAAATCTTTCTGTTCGACGAACCGCTTTCCAACCTCGATGCGGCCTTGCGAGTGCAAACCCGACTGGAGCTGTCGCGCCTGCACAAAGAGCTGCAGGCGACGATGATCTACGTCACCCACGATCAGGTCGAAGCCATGACCCTGGCCGACAAGGTGGTCGTGCTCAATGGCGGACGCGTCGAGCAGGTCGGTTCACCGCTGGAGCTCTACCACCATCCGGCCAACCTGTTCGTCGCGGGCTTTCTGGGCACGCCGAAAATGGGCTTCCTCAAGGGCATCATCAGCGGCGTCGAAGCGTCGGCCTGTGAAGTCACCCTGGACGCCGGGACGAAAGTCCTGCTGCCTTTCACCAATGCCCAACAGAGCCTCGGCGACTCGGTGACCCTGGGGATTCGTCCCGAGCACCTGGAGCTGGCCAATGAAGGCGATTGCCAGCTGACCGTCATCGCCGACGTCAGCGAGCGCCTCGGCAGCGACACCTACTGCCACGTGCGCACCACTTCCGGCGAGCCGCTGACCATGCGGATTCGTGGGGACCTCGCGAGCCAGTACGGCGAAACCCTGAAACTGCACCTGAACAGCGCGCACTGCCACCTGTTCGACGCCCAGGGCCAGGTCATCCGTCGCGCGCTGCAGGCCGCTGCCTGATCCCTCGCACTCCACAGCATTCGGGAACACCGTCATGAAACTGAACAAGCAGAACCTCTCCAACCTGGGCGCCGGCATCGCCATCCCCGCCTATTCCCTTGATGAGCGTCGCCAGGGCATCGCCCACATCGGCGTCGGTGGTTTTCACCGCGCCCACCAGGCGTTTTACACCGACGCGCTGATGTCCCTCGGCGCCAATGAAGGCAGCGGCGAAGGCCTGGACTGGGGCATTTGCGGGGTCAGCCTGCGCGAGGAAGACCGCGGCAATTTCGAAGCGCTGAAGGGCCAAGACTTCCTCTACACGCTGTTCGAACTGGGCGACACCCCGGACACCGAAACCCGCGTGATCGGCGCCATGAGTCAGATGCTCATGTCCACCGACAGCGACCTGGCGCTGATCGACAAACTCGCCAGTCCGGACATCCGCATTGTCTCGCTGACCATCACCGAAGGCGGTTACTGCATCGACGACAGCACCGGCGAATTCATGAGCCACCTGCCGCAGATCCAGTACGACCTCGAACACCCCGCCACGCCAAAAACCGTGTTCGGTTACCTGTGCGCCGCCCTGACCCGACGACGCGCCGAAGGCACGCCGGCGTTCACCCTGATGTCCTGCGATAACCTGCCGCACAACGGCGCGGTCACACGCAAGGCCCTGCTGGCATTCGCCCAACTGCGCGACCCGGAACTGCACGACTGGATTGCTGAAAACGTCAGCTTCCCCAACGCCATGGTCGACCGCATTACGCCCATGACCAGCACCGCCCACCGCCTGCAACTGCATGACCAGAAAGGCATCGACGACGCTTGGCCGGTGGTGTGCGAGCCGTTCGTGCAATGGGTGCTTGAAGACAAATTCGTCAACGGCCGTCCGGCCTGGGAAAAGGTCGGCGTGCAGTTCACCGACGACGTCACTCCGTATGAAGAAATGAAGATCAAGCTGCTCAACGGCAGCCACCTGGCGCTGACCTATCTCGGGGCCTTGAAGGGCTATCGCTTCGTCCACGAAACCATGAACGACCCACTGTTCGTCGAGTACATCCGCACCTACATGGACCTCGACGTCACCCCGCAACTGGCGCCGGTGCCGGGCATCGACCTGACCGAATACAAACAGACCCTGATCGATCGGTTCTCCAATCAGGCGATTGCCGACCAGCTGGAGCGGGTGTGCTCCGACGGTTCGTCGAAATTCCCGAAATTCACCGTGCCGACGATTAATCGTCTGATCCTGGACAGCGGCAACATGGACCGCGCCTCGCTGGTGGTCGCGGCCTGGGCGCTGTACCTACAGGGCAATCGCAACGGCGACTTCACCGGCGAGAACGGCGTGCCGTACACCGTCGTCGACCCGCGGGCGGACTTTTGCAAGGCGCTGGTGGCCGATGACGTGCTGGTCACTCAGCGGCTGCTTGAAGTCGAAGAAATCTTCGGTGCGGCGATTCCCCAGTCCCCTGAGTTCGTGGCATCGTTCGAGCACAACCTGAACAGCCTGAAGCAGTTGGGCGTCAGCAAAACCCTGGAAAACCTGTTGGCGAAAACCGCCTGAGCTTCAGAGCTAACGAGGTGAACATGTTTCTCGGCATCGATTGCGGTACCCAAGGCACCAAGGCGATTGTTCTGGATGCCGTCAGCGGCAAGGTTCTGGGCGAAGGCTCGGGCGCCCATCACATGATCAGCGGTGCCAACGGGCGCCGCGAGCAGGATGTTCAGGAATGGCTCGATGCGTTCGAGCAGGCCACGAAACAGGCATTGAAGCAGGCCGGGGTGTCCGGCGCGGACATCCAGGCCATCGGCGTGTCCGGGCAGCAACATGGCCTGGTGATGCTCGATGCCTCGGGACAGGTGTTGCGCCCGGCCAAGCTATGGTGCGACACCGAATCCTCACCTGAAAATGATCGCCTGCTGGCGTATCTGGGCGGTGAAGCGGGCTCGCTGGAGCGCCTGGGGATTGCCATCGCGCCGGGCTATACGGTCTCGAAACTGCTGTGGAGCAAAGAACAGTTCCCGGACTTGTTCGCCCGCATCGACAAGATTCTGCTGCCCCACGACTACCTCAATTACTGGCTGACCGGCCGCAGCTGCAGCGAGTTCGGCGACGCGTCGGGCACCGGTTATTTCAACGTGCGCACCCGCGAATGGGACCTCGACATCCTTCAGCACATCGACCCCAGTGGACGGCTGGTCAAGGCATTGCCGAAATTGATCGAAGCGCATCAGGCGGTGGGCACGATTCTTCCCGCGATCGCCGAGCGTCTGGGCCTCAACCCGAACGCCATCGTCTCCAGCGGCGGCGGCGACAACATGATGGGCGCCATCGGTACCGGCAACATCGCGCCGGGGTCGATCACCATGAGCCTGGGTTCGTCGGGCACGGTCTACGCATTCGCCGACGCCGGCAATGTCAGCGCGCAGCCGTCGGTGGCGACCTTCTGTTCCTCGTCGGGCGGCTGGCTGCCGCTGATCTGCACCATGAACCTGACTAACGCCACCAGCGCCATCCGCGAGCTGTTCACGCTGGACATCGGCGCTTTCAACGCGGCGGTGGCGTCCTCACCGATTGGCGCCCAGGGCGTGCTCATGCTGCCCTTCCTCAACGGCGAGCGCGTGCCCGCCCTGCCCCATGCCACCGGCAGCATTCTCGGGCTGGACAGCACCAATCTGACCCAGTCCAACCTGTGCCGCGCGGTGGTCGAGGGCACCACCTTCGGCCTGCGTTACGGCCTGGACCTGTTGCGCGACAGCGGCATTAAGAGCGATAACATCCGCCTGATCGGCGGCGGCGCGAAAAGCGCGGTCTGGCGGCAGATCGTCGCCGACATCATGGACACGCCGGTCATCTGCACCACCGGCACCGAAGCGGCCGCCTTGGGCGCGGCGATTCAGGCAGCGTGGTGTCATGCCCACGCCGAGGGTGACGGTGAGTCGCTGCAGGCGCTGACCGAGCGTTGCGTCAGCCTCGACCCGGCCAGTGAAACCCGGCCGGTACCCGAACACGTTGCGGCGTACCAAACCGTTTATCAGCACTATCGCACTCAATTGCAGGGCCTCTGACGGACAGCCCCGTCGGCCTTTATGGAGCAACTATGTATCTGGTCTGTGGCGAAGCACTGTTCGATTTTTTCTGTCAGCCGGACAGCGGACAAAGCAACAAAGTGGGTTATCAGGCCATCGCCGGCGGTTCGCCGTTCAACGTCGCCGTCGGGCTGCGCAGGCTGGGCATCGATGCCGGGTTTTTCGCCGGCATCTCCAGCGATTACCTGGGCAAGCGCCTGCTGACGGTGCTGGCGGAAGAAGGCGTGCGCGATGACTTTCTCGTGCATATCGACGCGCCCACCACGCTGTCGATGGTCGCCGTGGGCGCCGACGGCTCGCCGCAGTACAGTTTTCGCGGCGAAGGCTGCGCCGACCGGATGCTGAGCGTTGAGCATTTGCCGACTTTGGACAACAGTGTGCGAGGCTTGCACGTGGGTTCGTTTTCGCTGGTGGTGGAGCCGGTCGCCGAGGCACTGCTGACGCTGGTGCGGCGGGAAAGCGGCAAGCGGCTGATTACCTTCGATCCCAACGTGCGGCTGAATCCGGCGCCGAGCATTGAGCTGTGGCGCAGCCAAGTGGCGAAGTTTGCCGAGCATGCGCACATCATCAAGGTCAGTGATGAGGATCTGGAGCTGTTGTATCCGCAGAAAGATGCGGCGGCGGTGGCCGCGGGCTGGCTCAAGGACAATTGCCAGTGGGTGATCATGACCCGCGGTCGTCAGGGCGCCACTGTGTTTACGCGGGACTTGGGGACCTGGTCGGTGGCGGCGCACAAGGTGGAGACGGTGGATACGGTAGGTGCCGGGGATACGTTTCAGGCGGCGCTGATAGCGTTTCTGACGGAGCGGGGTCTGGATGCGCCGGGCACCCTGGCCGGGGTTGATCGCGAGACCCTGACGAAGATGCTGGAGTTTGCGGTGGCGGCAGCGGCAGTGACCTGTACGCGAGAGGGGCCTGATTTGCCCTATCGGGCGGAGGTGGTCTAGGCGTCTGGCCCTTTTCAGATCAAGATCAAGATCAAGATCAAGATCAAGATCACAGGCGTCTGCCTGGGGGCAGACTGTTTCGCCTTCGGCGAGTTACTTGGAAAAGCACCCCAAGTAACCAAGGGTGCTTGCTCCTGGTTGGGCCCCTCGTTCCTCGGGGTTCCTTCACTTCGGTCTCGCTCCGTGGGCCCGCCGCCATCCGCCATCCATGGCGGGGGGCGGCTCTCGCGGCATCCATGCCGCTCAGCCCACGAAGCGAGACCTGCGTTCAGCCTGCACCCAAGTCGCGATTGGTGGTGTTTGAGCTTTCTGCGTATGAAGATCAAAAGCAGATCAAGAGCAGATCACAAGCTTCCCGGCTAAAGCCGGTCCCACTGATTGCACGCGCTGCTGTTAGTGGGACCGGCTTTAGCCGGGAAGCCGTTGATCTGCTTTTGATCTGCTCTTCATCTGCTTTTGATCTGTGATGGTTCCCGCGCTCCGCGTGGGCATGCATCCCGTGACGCTCCGCGTCACTTCCCCAGGCCTGAATGCGCGTCGTCTGCGGGACGCGGAGCGTCTGGGGAGGCGTTACCACGCGGAGCGTGGGAACGATCAGTGAACTTGCTGCACACGCTGCCTTTAGTGGGACCGGCTTTAGCCGGGAAGCCGTTGATCTGCTTTTGATCTGCTTTTGATCTTGATCTTCAGACACATACCGCCCAGACGACGCCTATCGCGACTTGGGTGCAGGCTGAACGCAGGTTTCGCGGGGTGGGTCGAGCCGCATGGATGCGGCGAGAGCGCCGTCAGGGCATGGATGCCCGTTCGGCGCGGGCCCACGGAGCGAGACCGAAGTGAGGGTACTCCGACGAAGGAGGAGCCAAACCAGGAGCAGGCACCCTTGGTTACTTGGGGTGCTTTTCCAAGTAACTCGCCGAAGGCGAAATGTCTGCCGCCAGGCAGACGCTCTTGATCTGGAAAAACCGCCGAAGGCGAAACGTCTGCCCTTAGGCAGACGCCCTTGATCTAAACAAAAACAATCAGGCCATTTCCGCCTTTGCCATGGCGATCCTGGTCTTCACCTCCTGCTCAGCGACCTGCTGATCCGTCTTCTGCTTCTGCAGCTCAGTCACCTGCTTGTCCACCGCCGCCTGCTCCTGCGGCGTCATGGCGTCGTATTCCGCCTTGCTGACGCCCGTCAACCGCTGCCGCACCTTCTCCGCGTCGGTCTGGTTCATGTAGGACAGAAACTGATCCTTCACCGAACCCACCCCGTAAGAACCCGCCGCGCCATCACTGCCCGCCAGTTCATCGGACACGCCCTTGCTGACACTGTCAGACGACGCAACCTGCTTGTCAGCGCTGGACACAAACGCCGCAGCCGCAGCCGCCTTGTCATCGTCCGTCACCGACGACGCCGTGTTGGCCGCCGCTGCCTTCAGGTTCACCATCATTTTGGCAAACGACTCGTCGTAGCCCTGCTTACCGTCATTGCTGCCTTGCGCCGCGCCTTCGCCATTGCTCGCAATCGCCGCCACGGGTGTGGCGGCGCCGGCCATGGCGCTGGTGTAGGCATCCGTGTCCGGCGTGGCGTAATGGGTATGGCTTACGGCCTTCGACACGAACTGCTGGATAGCACTGTTGCCGATCAACATCTTTCACCTCCTGTTCAGGTTGTCCGATGTACCCCGACAGCAGCAAAACCGATGCCATACCGCCTATTTCCCTGAAAGGCCCGCCAGCAGAGACTTGCAGACCACGCGACAAGCCGCGACTGGCCGCCATAATCGACAATGCTTGCCGTCTGCGGCAGATTCTCGCCGCAGCGTTGCCGTACTGGCCAGCGCGCCGCTGACAACCCTGGCCCGCCGTCCTATTTGAGGAACGTCTTCACCGCCTCATTCACCTTGTCCGCCTCGCACGCCGGCGCCATGTGCCCACAATCGCTATTGAGCACCAGCAACTGCGCGCGCTTTTGAGCGGCCAGCGCTTTGGAAGGCGCCGGGTCGACCATGCGGTCCTGTTCCGAAGTGATGATCAATAGCTGCGCCTTGATCTTCTTGGCCAGCGTGGCCATGTCGCCCTGGCGCAACAAATCGAAGGAGGTCATGGCCTGCAATTGCCGGTACCAGTCAACCGTGCTGAAGGACTGATTGCCCGGGGTGGCGGGCTGTTTGCCAGCAGGCGCGGGCCGGTTGCCGAGGTTTTTAGCGGCGCTATGCTCCGGCGTCCACAGATAACCGTTGTGGACCGCCGTGAGCTGTTTGAACGCAGTGCCCGGCGCATAGTTGCCGTCGTTCCAGCCCGGCGCGCGTTCGATGGCGGCCAGTTCTGCATTCCAGGCCTGCAGGTCACGTTCGGTCGGGTGAGGCGTGCCGACGATGGTCACCACCTTGCTGGCGAAGTCCGGATACATTACCGCCCACTGCAAGGCCTGCATGCCGCCCATGGAAATGCCGACGATGGCGTGGGCGTGATCAATGCCCAGGTACATGGCGAGCAATCGATGTTGCGCCTTGACCATGTCACGGATGCCGAACTGCGGAAACTTCAGGCGCGGCGCGATCGGGCTGTTTGACGGCGAGCAGGACACGCCATTGCCGATGGCGTCCATCGCCACCACGTACCAGCGATTGGTGTCGACCAACTTGCCCGGGCCGATCATATCGGCCTGGTCGGACGTCCGTCCGGCCAGCCAGGTGGTCACCAGTACGACGTTATTGCGGTCTTCTGCCAGGGTGCCGTAGGTGCGATAACCCAGGTCACAGCGCGAGATCTTGCCGCCGGTCATGTTCAACGAGCCAATGTTTACCCGCTGCTGCTCAGCCGCCTGACAAACACCCACACTCATCATGACCAGCAACGCACACAGCGTCCGGTCAACGTAATGACGCAGTTTCATGGAATTCCTTAGTGATAAAGCCTGGCGCGATAGCGCCTGAAAGTTTGAGGCTACGGAAAACCATGTACATCAACATCATGCCGTCGCGCTGCGCCATCAGCGTAGACGGTTATGCCGTTTGAGCCAGGCCCGATCACGCCTATTTTTTCAGGCCATTCAATAGCCTGAGTCATTTATGGTTCTGCGCCGCTTTCACCCTCCAAGGCGACAGATATCAGCATAAGGACTCCCCCTGCTCCACCGGCGATGGTAGCGTGCGGTGGTTTCTGATCGAACGATCAGACATTTCTCTCAACATGCCTGCCAAGGAATGCCCCACCCAATGGACTTTTCGCTCAAGCACCTCGCCGCCGCCACAATGATGTTCGCCGGCGTCTGCGCCTTCACACCGGCTGCCTTCGCCAACCTCACCGCGCAACAGAGCAGCACGATTGTCGGCAGCTTCAAGGAAAACACCGTCACTGATTTCCGCCAGTTCCTCAAAACCGTCAGCACTACCGACGTGGTCAAGGCGGCGGGCATCGAGCCGGCGATCAATGCCTTCCTCGCCAACAAGAAGCTGTCTGCCGATGAGCAGAACGACATCCATCGCCTGCTGGGGGTTTATGCGCGGGTAAAATACGGCAGCGCCGCCACCGAAACCCTGCGAGAGCTGGTCGCGATTCCCACGTTCCAGACCGAAGGCGTCGCCCAGCACGACAACCCGGCGTTCGTGAAGATTGCCGAGAAAATCAAAACCCTCGCCCAGTCGTTCAACCTGACCTTCCGCAACATCGACAACCGCGTCTATGAAGTGTCCCTTGAAGGCTCAAGCCCTGAGGTAGTGGGGATCCATGCCCACGCCGACGTGGTTCCGGTCACCCGGGAAAACTGGGTGCTGGCGGACGGCACTCGTCTCGACCCGTTCAAAGTCACCCTGATCGGCGACCGCATGTACGGCCGCGGCACCGAGGATGACAAGAACGGCATCGTCGTCGCGCTGTACGCCATGAAGGTGATCAAGGAAGAGAAGCTGCCACTGGCGCGCAATTTCAAGCTGCTGATCGACACCACTGAAGAAACCTCCGGCGACGCCATTCCCTATTACTTCGAACGTAACCCGACGCCGGCCTACAACCTGGCGCTCGACGGCAGCTACCCGGTGGTCATCGCGGAAAAGGGCTACGGCACGGTCATGGCCAGCTTCTCCGGCCGAACCGCAGAAGGCACGGGTGCGGAAATCACCTCGATGACCGGCGGCATGGCAACCAACCAGATCCCGTCGAAATCAGTCGTTACGCTGGTCACTGATCGCCCCGCCGAGCTCGCGGCCGAGCTGCAAAAAGCCGGCGCCGAGTACGCCCAGCAAAACGGTGGCAACTTCAAGGTCGACGCGCAAGTGGCCGACAAGGACGTCAAGCTGACGGTCACCGGCGTGTCGGCGCATTCCTCCGAGCCAGAGTCGGGGGTCAACCCGGTGGCGCGGATGCTCGATTTCATCAACGGTCTGGACGGTAAAGTCGCGCTCAAGCACAACGCGATCACCGACGCCGCGCGTTATGCCGCTGACAACTGGGGCCTCGACTACCTGGGCAGCAAACTGGGCGTCGGCTTCAGCGATGAGTTCATGGGCCCGCTGACGGCCTCGCTGACCTACGTGGCGATGGACGACAAGGCCTTCAAGCTGGCGGTCAATCTGCGCGTGCCAAGGGGCAAATCACCGGAAGCGCTGAAGGCGGAAATCGCACAGAAGCTGACGGCGTGGACCCAGCAGAGCCACATCACGCCGGGCTTCGATTACTCGATCGCCGAGCCGATGTACCGCAATCCCGAAGGCGAGTGGGTCAAGGCGCTGCTGGCCGTGGCCACCGAAAACCTGGGCATGGAGCACAAGTTCGGCACGTCCGCCGGCGCCACCTCAGTGCATGAACTGCCCAACGGCGTGCAGTTCGGCCTTGCCAAACCTGACGTTAAATACACCGGTCACACCGACGCCGAGTTCAAGACCACCGAGCAGTTCCTGCTGGACTTGCAGATCGTCACCGAGATGATGGGCCGCATCGGGCAACTGCCGAAGCTCTGACCGTTCTGCCTCGGGCCCGCTGCAATGGCGGGCCTGATTCGCGGCGAATGCAAGGACGTCAGGACTCAGTTCTGAAGCTTCGAGCCTGACCGGCGCACGATCTTGATCGAGTGTTTAAGGTTGGGCTTGCGGGTCACGCTGATCGCCCGTTGAGTGACCGTGTCCAGGGTGATGTTCCAGAAGCCGGTGCTGGGCACGACGATCTTCGCCGGAAAGCGGTCGAAGGCGCCGCCGTGATAAGTGTGCCGACCGCCGTTCTTGAAACTGCGGAAGTTGGCATCACTCATGAGGCGGATATTGCAGGCGTTCGAGGACTCGATCACCACGATGTCGCCTTCATTCAGGTGTTCGCGTTGGTGGATGAATTTCACGGGGATACCACGGCAGAGTTGAAAACGGCCGCGAGAATATCACGGAGAACTGGCCCGGAAGGCAGTGCTCCCTGAACGCCTAAACCAGAGACCAAAAAAAACCTCATGATCGCTCATGAGGTTTTTCTGTTTCTGGCGCCTGGTTCAACGGTATGGCAACCGACGCCTTCCCGGCTGAAGCCGGTCCTACGACACCGCATGAGGCAGCAGGACCAGTTTTAGCGAGATATCACGCCGGGGCGCTGGTGCGGATCAGGTGGTCGAAGGCGCTGAGGGAGGCTTTGGCGCCCTCGCCGACCGCGATCACGATCTGCTTGTACGGCACGGTGGTCACGTCGCCGGCAGCGAAGATGCCGGGGATGGACGTCTCACCGCGTTGATCAATGATGATCTCGCCCCGTGGCGACAGCTCGATGGTGCCCTTCAGCCACTCGGTGTTCGGCAGCAGACCGATCTGCACGAAGATACCTTCCAGCTCGATGGTGATTTCTTCACCGGTGAGGCGGTTCTTGTAGCGCAGGCCGTTGACCTTCTGGCCGTCGCCGGTTACTTCACTGGTCAACGCGCTGGTCAGCACCGTCACGTTGGGCAGGCTGTGCAACTTGCGTTGCAGGACCGCGTCGGCGCGCAGGTTGGCGTCGAATTCCAGCAGGGTCACGTGGGACACGATACCCGCCAGGTCGATGGCCGCTTCCACACCGGAGTTGCCGCCGCCGATCACCGCGACGCGCTTGCCTTTGAACAGCGGACCGTCACAGTGCGGGCAGTACGCAACGCCCTTGTTGCGGTATTGCTGCTCGCCCGGGACGTTCATTTCGCGCCAGCGTGCGCCGGTCGCCAGAATCACAGTCTTGCTTTTGAGCACGCCGCCGCTGGCGAACTTGACCTGGTGCAGCCCGCCGTTCTTGCCCGGAATCAGTTGCTCGCCGCGCTGCAGGTTGATGACGTCCACTTCGTACTGCTTGACGTGCTCTTCGAGGGCAACCACCAGCTTCGGCCCTTCGGTGTGCTGCATCGAAATGAAGTTCTCGATCGCCATGGTGTCCAGCACCTGGCCGCCGAAACGCTCGGCTGCCACAGCGGTGCGGATGCCTTTACGGGCCGCGTAAATCGCCGCCGACGAACCGGCCGGGCCACCACCGACAACCAGCACGTCGAAGGCCTCTTTGGCATTCAGCTTCTCGGCCTGACGGTCGCCGGCACTGGTGTCGATCTTCGCCAGAATTTCTTCCAGGTTCATGCGGCCCTGGCCGAACAGCTCGCCATTCAGGTAGATGCTTGGCACCGACATGATCTGGCGGTCGGTGACTTCCTGCTGGAACAGACTGCCTTCGATGGCGACGTGCTGCACGTTCGGGTTGAGCACGGCCAGCAGGTTCAGCGCCTGGACCACGTCCGGGCAGTTCTGGCAGGTCAGCGAGAAGTAGGTTTCAAACTTGAACTCACCGGTCAGGCCGCGAGCCTGTTCGATGGTGTCCTCGGAGGATTTGGACGGGTAGCCGCCGACTTGCAGCAGCGCCAGCACCAGCGAGGTGAATTCGTGACCCATTGGCAAACCGGCGAAGCGCAGCTTGATGTCCTGGCCCGGGCTGTTCAGGGCGAAGGACGGCGTGCGTGCATCGCTGCCATTGGTGTCCAGGGTGATCTTGTCGGAGCTGCTGACGATGTCGTTGAGCAGGGCCAGCATTTCCTGGGATTTTGCGCCGTCGTCAAGGGACGCAATGATCTCGATCGGGCGAGTGATCCGCTCCAGGTAAGATTTCAACTGAGCTTTAAGATTGGCGTCCAACATGGTTCGGCTTCCTTCTTCACTTTCAGGTCTGGATACGTTTCAGGATCTAGCGGGTTCTACAAAAAAAACGCCCGAGCGATAACCGCCCGGGCGTTTTTTGGGGGCGATGCGGTTTACGTGCTCACGGGCTCATCGCCCCCGATCCAGTCATGACGACTTAGATCTTGCCGACCAGGTCCAGGGACGGTGCCAGAGTGGCCTCGCCTTCTTTCCACTTGGCTGGGCAGACTTCGCCCGGGTGTGCAGCAACGTACTGAGCGGCCTTGATTTTGCGCAGCAGCTCGGAAGCGTCACGGCCAACACCGCCGTCGTTCAGTTCGACGATTTTGATTTCGCCTTCCGGGTTGATCACGAAAGTACCGCGGTCAGCCAGACCTGCTTCTTCGATCAGGACGTCGAAGTTGCGGGAGATTTTCAGGGTCGGGTCACCGATCATGGTGTACTGGATTTTGCCGATGGCTGGCGAAGTGTTGTGCCAGGCAGCGTGGGCAAAATGGGTATCGGTGGAAACGCTGTAGATTTCGACGCCCAGTTTCTGGAACTCGGCGTAGTTGTCCGCCAGGTCTTCCAGCTCGGTTGGGCAAACGAAGGTGAAGTCAGCCGGGTAGAAGAACACCACAGACCATTTGCCTTTCAGGTCGGCGTCCGACACTTCTACGAAGTTGCCGTTCTTGAAAGCAGTTGCCGTGAACGGTTTGACTTGGCTGTTGATGATAGGCATCAGTGAATCTCCTGAGGGTTGTGAAAATGGGGTGTTACAAATTCGATGGGGAGGATACTACGCAAAATCGTCGGCAGGGACTCATTGGCAAAGCTCATGCTGATGATTGGTTTTGACTATGAAGACGCTTTATTAATAGAAGGCGTTGTTGAGCAGGATCCGGTGGTGCCGCCCGTCAATTCATTCGGGAGGCATCCTGGCTAAAGCCGGTCCGGTGACGACTCGATAAGGCTTCGCACGCGCACGGCAAGTTCGTCGATGCTGAAGGGTTTGGTGAGCAGATCCATGCCATCGTCGAGGAAATCGCCACGCACTTCCGCCTCTTTCGCATAGCCGGTCATGAACAGCACGTTTAGGCCGGGGCGATGCTGGCGGGCGACTTCTGCGAGCTGGCGTCCGTTCAAACCCGGCAGCCCGACGTCCGTCACCAGCAAATCGATGGGCTCTGCGCCCTGCAGAACGAGCAGCGCCTCATGGCTGTCGCAGGCAACGTTGACGCGATAGCCCAGGTCCTTCAACACATCCACCACCAGCATGCGCACGTCAGGCTCGTCCTCGACCACCAGCACGCGCTCGCCCAGGCTGGCGCGGGGCGGTTCGATGCTGCGAGCGATGGCAGGTGGAAGTTCGACAACATCGTGATGACAGGGCAACAGCAAATCGATCCGCGTGCCGCGCCCTTCTTCGCTGGCAATGCTAACCCGGCCCCCGGTCTGATTGATGAAGCCATAGACCATCGAGAGCCCTAGCCCGGTGCCCTGCCCGATTGGCTTGGTGGTGAAGAACGGATCGAACGCCCGCGCAATGACCTCGCTGGACATCCCCAGCCCGGTGTCCTGTACGCGCAGGCGCACGTAGTCACCCGGCGCCAAGGCATCCTGCAAGAGGGCAATGTGGGTCAGCTCGGTCTGAATCAGCAGCCGACCGCCATCGGGCATCGCGTCGCGAGCGTTGATGACCAGGTTGAGCAAAGCGTTTTCCAGCTGATGCTCATCGGTGTTGGTCAGGCACGAGATCGTATGCAGATCGACCTCCAGCTCGATGCTTTCGCCAATGGTCCGGCGCAGCAGTTCTTCCATCGACGTCACCATGTGGTTAACGTCGACGGGCCTCTGATTGAGGGACTGGCGACGGGCGAACGCCAGCAGCCGGTGGGTGAGCGACGCAGCGCGGTTGGCCGAGCCCATGGCCGCCTCAATGTAACGATCGATCTCCGACACGCGCCCTGCGGCCACCCGACGCTGAATCAGGTCCAGCGCGCCGAGCACGCCGGTGAGCATGTTGTTGAAGTCATGGGCGATGCCGCCAGTCAGCTGGCCGATGGCGTCCATTTTCTGCGCGTGGCGCAAGGCCTCTTCCGCCTGGGCACGCTCGTTGATTTCGACCTGCAGGCGCTCATTGCTTTCCGCCAGTTCGCGGGTGCGCGCGGCGACGCGCTGCTCGAGGCTCTCGTTCAGCTCGCGCAACGCGTCTTCGGCACTGACCTGCGCCGTGATGTCCGTGCTGGTGCTCAACCAATGAATGATGCTGCCGCGCTCGTCGCGGATCGGCAACGCACGGGACAGGAACCAGCGGTACTGGCCGTCCTTGCCGCGCAGCGGGAACGTGTCCTCCCACAACGAGCCGGTGGCGAAGCAGCGCTGCAGGCGCGACTCGACCCGCTGGCCATGGTCAGGGTGATGCAACGATCGCCAGCCCAGCGCCATCATCGCTTCGTACGAGGTGCCGGTGTAGCTGTACCAGCGTTCGTTGTACCAGTGGATGCGCCCGGCGGGGTCCGCGATCCAGGCCAACTGACTCATGTTGTCGGCGAGGCTGCGAAACTGCCGCTCACTTTCCTCAAGCGCTTCGGTTCGGGAAAGCGCCTGGTCATCAGGTCCTGCTGGATTCAAGGGCATGGCTGCCGAAAAACTCGTGCTGGTCAAAGAGTGGGTCCGTCCCTAAAAACAATGGCTGGCCCGGCTCCCTCCATGGAGGCCGGACCGTTCACGTGTGCGGCGCGATGCTCGGCAGCACGTGGCGGGTGATGCTTAGCGCGTCGGTGTGCGCATGGTGACGAACTCTTCCGCCGCCGTAGGGTGCACGCCGATGGTGTCGTCGAAAATCTGCTTGGTGGCGCCGGCCTTGAGTGCGATCGCCAGGCTCTGAATGATCTCGCCTGCGTCAGGGCCGACCATGTGGCAACCCAGCACGCGATCGGTCTTGGCGTCGACCACCAGCTTCATCAGGGTGCGCTCCTGGTTGTCGGTCAGCGACAGCTTCATCGGCCGGAACTTGCTCTCGAACACCTGCACCTCATACCCGTCCTTCATGGCTTCGGCCTCGGTGAGACCGACCGTGCCGATGTTCGGCAGGCTGAACACGGCGGTGGGAATGTGGCGGTAATCCACCGCACGGTACTGCTCGGGCTTGAACAGGCGCCGCGCGACCGCCATGCCCTCGGCGAGTGCCACTGGCGTCAACTGCACGCGGCCGATGATGTCGCCGACGGCGATGATGGACGGCTCGGTGGTCTGATAGTCGCCGTTGACCTTGATGAAGCCCTTGTCATCCAGTTCGACGTTGACGGTGTCCATGCCCAGGTTGTCGAGCATGGGACGGCGCCCGGTGGCGTAGAACACGCAATCGGTGTTGAACGTGCTGCCGTCGTTCAGGCTCAGTTGCAAGGTGCCATCGGACAGCTTCTCGATGCTGTTGATTTCGGTCTTGAAGCGAATGTCCATCTCGCGCTTGGCGAGTTCTTCATGCAGATGGGTGCGCACGCTCTCGTCGAAGCCGCGCAGGAACAACTCGCCGCGGTACATCAGCGAGACGTCAGCGCCCAGGCCGTTGAAGATCGAGGCGAACTCCACGGCGATGTAGCCTCCGCCGACCACGACGACGCGCTTGGGCATCTGCTCGAGGAAAAACACTTCGTTGGAGGTGATGGCGTGCTCGCGCCCCGGGATCTCCGGCACCTGGGGCCAGCCACCGGTGGCGATCATGATGTGCTCGGCGGTGTGGACCTGGCCGTTGATTTCGACTTCGTGCGGGCCGCGCAGCCGTGCGTGGCCTTCCATCAAAGTGACGCCGCTGCTGTCCAGCAACTTGCGGTAGACGCCATTAAGGCGGCTGATTTCATGGTTCTTGTTGGCGATCAGGGTGGGCCAGTCAAAATGCGCCTCGCCACTGCTCCAGCCATAGCCTTTCGCTTGTTCGAAGTCTTCGGAATAGTGCGCGCCATAGACCATCAGCTTCTTCGGTACGCAACCGACATTGACACACGTGCCCCCCAGATAACGGCTCTCGGCCACGGCCACGCGCGCACCGAAACCGGCGGAAAAACGCGCCGCCCGGACGCCGGCCGAGCCTGCGCCAATTACAAAAAGGTCAAAGTCGTAACTCATGTGGATCTCCTAAGGGAGGCGTTAGCATAACCGCTTGAGCGCGCTCGGCAAGTTCCGCAGGACAGAAACGACAAAGCCACCCGGAGGTGGCTTTGTCTTACATACAGCGGCGTGGCAAAAGCCAGTACACCTGCTGTCATGTGCTGATTACAGTTCTTTGTAGAAATGCTCGAAGCAGAAGTTGGTGGCTTCGACGTAGCCGGCCGCACCGCCACAATCGAAACGCGTGCCTTTGAATTTGTAGGCCAGTACGTTGCCTTCAGCAGCTTGCTTCATCAAGGCGTCAGTGATCTGAATTTCACCGCCTTTGCCCGGCTCGGTGTTTTCGATTTTCTCGAAAATGTCCGGCGTCAGGATGTAACGACCAATGATCGCCAGATTCGAAGGAGCATCTTCAGGCTTTGGCTTCTCGACCATGTCGGTCACGCGGAACAGGCCAGGCTTGATCTCTTCACCCGCGATCACGCCGTATTTGTGAGTCTGATCGGCAGGCACTTCCTGAATGGCGACGATCGAGCATTTGTATTGCTTGTGCAGCTTGACCATCTGCTCCAGGACACCGTCACCGCCGGGATTGACACACAAGTCATCCGCCAGAACCACTGCAAATGCTTCGTTGCCAATCAGGGGCCGGCCGCTGAGAATTGCGTGGCCCAGACCTTTCATTTCGGTTTGACGGGTGTAGGAGAAGCTGCATTCGTCGATCAGTTTACGGATGCCGACCAGGTATTTTTCTTTGTCGGTGCCTTTGATCTGGTGTTCGAGCTCGTAGCTGATATCGAAGTGGTCTTCCAGCGCGCGCTTGCCGCGGCCGGTGACGATGGAGATTTCGGTCAGACCGGCCTCCAGCGCCTCTTCCACGCCGTATTGGATCAGTGGCTTGTTAACAACTGCCAGCATCTCTTTGGGCATGGCCTTGGTCGCTGGCAAAAAGCGAGTGCCGTATCCGGCTGCAGGGAACAAGCATTTCTTGATCATATAAATCCTTGATGAGCTGGGGGTGTTGCGGCGCAGTGTAATGAGGCGGCGATAACCTTACAATGCCGCTACTGGCCGTTTGCTGCCTAGGTAGAGGAACGCTGACGCAGATAGTTCCGCAAATAGTTCCGCAGACAACTCAGCAACCAGCTCCCTCGCCACGCTTCACCCACTGATTATTGGAATTCCATGCTGTCCTTCGTACGAGGGCATCCAGCGCCGCGTAACCGCCGTTCGGTGACCTTCGCAAGCGTAGCCCTGTTCGCCATCGACCGTGGGAAATTGTGCGATTGCCCTTTGGCATTTGCCGATTATCATGGGCGCCTGAATCACTAATCGAGACAAGTCGATGTCTGAAGTCAAAAGCGTGAACGGGTACCAGATCAAGAAACTCCAGGACGGCCAGTGGTGGCTGGTCGGCCACGACGGTGAAGCCGTGGCAGGCCCGTTCTCCAGCGAGAGCAGCGCCATTGAAGTCGCCGCCGTGTTCGAAGACACGCCGGCCCCGCGCCGCCGCGCTGACAAGAAAGACTGATAACCTCGCCCGGCCAGCCCCGCAATGGGGCATGGCCCAGGCGCACGTCAGACCCAGCGGTGCTCATGCGCGGTTAAATAAGCGCGCGCACCCTGCAAAAAATGTCGGGTGATGCCGGAACGATGGCACTTACCCCAAGTCTGAGACTAGCAATCCCAAAGCAGCACACCCCACACCGGCCCTCATCGCGAAGCATTCCACCATGATCAAGATCTTATCCGTCATTGCTGTACTGGCCCTGACCGGCTGCGCGACCGCGCAGAACACCTACCTCAAAGACGGCAAGCAGGCGCTGAGCATCGACTGCTCCGGCGAAGCCATGTCCTGGGCCGCCTGTTACGAAAAGGCTGACGCTTCCTGCGCGGGCACCGGCTACAACATCGTCAGCACCAACGGCACGCCGCAACCCAAGGAAGATGACAAGACCCTGGGTGTGGATGTCGGCAATTACAAAAACCGCACGGTACTGGTGGTCTGCAAATAACATCCCTCGCCGTTTACCGCTTGCACCGGGTCACGTTTCAATCGCCTGCAAACCGCGTCACTCGCCCGAGATACACGCCGTCACGGCGTGCTGCACATCTTTGGGCCGCAGCGGGTTGTTCGACATGCGCTCGAACAGCTTGATCGAGCTGCCGCTGGAACGGTTCTCGATGTCGACGATGGCAGCAGGGTCACTGCTCAACAGCTTCTGTGGAACGATGATACGCAGCCCTTCATGGTGCGGCTCGATCTGCGGCGGCTTGCGGCTGTCCGAGATGCGTCCGACGAAGCATGCCGCATAGTCCTTTGGCGACTTGCCGGACATGACACTCATGGTCGCCGGGGTGTGTTCAATGTCAGTGACTGTGGCGCAGCCGGTCATCGCCAGGGCCAGAATAACAACCGCCAATTTCATACAATCCCTCCAGTAAAGGTGCTTACGACAAGCCTGACCCGGATTAAATCCCGCGCGTCTGCTTTTTTACCCCCCGCTTCGCTGTCAGCGCTGCGTCGACAGGGGCTGAGGAGCGCGCAATAAAACCCGCCGGGATGATCAATGCCCAGGCTCGCCGTGCTATGGTTTCGGGTTTTCGAGAACGCTGTCTCCGGAGACACCCATGAAATTCGTCCACCAGCGCGAGCACCTCAACGAAGACGACATGGTCGTCATCGAGTGCTCCCAGCTTTGCAACATACGCCTGATGAGTGATGCCAACTTCCGCAGCTTCAAAAACGGCGGTCGTCACACCTACCACGGCGGCGCGTTCGACCGTTTCCCTGCCAAAATCGCGGTGCCCAGCACCGGCTTCTGGAACATCACCATCGACACCGCTGGCCGCAAACTGGACAGCAATGGCGGGCGCAAAACCGCGTTCACCCATTCGATCAAGATCGTCCGCCGCTCGTCCTCGCGTCTGAGCTGATGCGCCATTGAATACCGGTTGGCGTGAAATCTTTGTGTTTTTTTTGCGAACATCCGGTCAGCATTTCCAAGGAGTCAAATGTGAGCACCCCTGCCCCCGTCGTCAAATATGCAATCAGCTACAAACTCAACGGTGAACGTCGTTTCGAGTTTGCCCTGTTGCAGTCGCCTTCCCCCGATGAAGCGCTGGCAGCCCTGCAGAAGATGCACGCCGACGGTGACGATGTCATCAGCGATGTGAAGGTCAGCAAAGCGCTGTAGGCGAAATCCGGACAGGGGAAGCCCATGGTAATGCGGCACAAAAGCACGACGCCGACGACCCTTGATCTGTTCGCGGAGGATACGCCGCAACCGCCTTCGCGGGAGCAGATCGGGCCGCAGTCGTTCGTGTTCCGTGGCTTTGCCCTGCCGTTTATCGAGCAATTGCTGCCTGCCCTGGCGTCAGTTCTGACGCAGGCGCCGTTCCGCAACATGGTCACGCCCGGTGGTTACACGATGTCGGTGGCGCTGAGCAGTTGTGGGGATTTCGGCTGGACCACCGACCGCAGTGGCTACAAGTATTCCCCGATCGATCCCCACACGGGTCAGGCATGGCCGGCGATGCCCGGGGTGTTCATGGAGCTGGCAGTGGCGGCGGCTGCGGCGGCCGGGTTTGCGGCGTTTGCGCCTGATGCGTGCCTGATCAACCGTTACATCCCCGGGGCCAAGATGTCGCTTCATCAGGATAAGGATGAACGCGGTTATGAGTGGCCGGTGGTGTCGGTGTCACTGGGGTTGCCGGCGATGTTTTTGTTTGGCGGGCATGAGCGCAGTGATCCGACCCAGCGGGTGCCGTTGTTTCATGGGGACGTGGTGGTGTGGGGCGGGGTTGATCGGTTGCGCTTTCATGGGGTGATGCCGGTTCGGCAGGCGGAGCATCCGCAGTTGGGGGAGCAGCGGATTAATTTTACGTTCCGCAAGGCGCGGTGATCAGGATCGAGGTTTAAACCCCGATCCACCATCAAGCATCCCGGTGATGGCTGGCCTGCGCCTGAGTGACGAAGCCATCAAGCGCACCTCAAGCTAAAACCTGATCGAAGTGCACAACCGCCACTTGAGACTCGCACCCGTCGATGCCCGCCCTCATGACAATTAGTCCCTCGCCAGCAGATCCGGCAACTCCAGCAAGCTCTCGTCCGCCGTCGGCACTGGCAGGCTCGCAAGCTTCCCGCTTTTGATTATCCCGGCGAGGAGGCTCGAGGCCATTGGCAGGGCCGCAGTAGCAAGCACCGGCAAACCCAAACCCGCTGCACGGGCGTCAACCGCGTCCGTGACCACTTGCGCAACATCCCAGTTCTTGCTCGGCAGCCCCTCAGTGACTGTGGCCTCTAATTGCGCCGGAACATCGCCTGCACTGGGCGGCATGACCGGCCATTCTGGCTCGCCGATAAAGCAGCCCTGGGTCCAGGTGTCCGCCGGGTCCTTGCCGAAGGCCACTTTGCCAGGCCCGGGTGCAGCACCGGAAACGGTGGCGAATCCCTGGGCATCCAGCGAGCCTTTGAGCCGCTGACCCAGGGCGTCGATCACCTCGAAGCCGCCGCCCTGGATGCCTTGCTGACCCGCGTACTGGTTGAACAACTGAAGGTCGCCCTCGCCCGGTTTCAGTGGCTCGGGGAACACACCCGCGAGGCTTTTCGCCGAGGTGTAAGCAAAGTTGGCAGCGTGGGCAGTGTACGGGCCGGTGGTGACGTGGGTGATGCCGGCCGCGTTGTAGGTGGTGGCGCTGCCGCCGCCCTGGATCACCAGCTCGGTCTTCGCAGTGAGGGTGATGCGCTCGGCGTTCGCGGTGATATTGAGTTTGGCCAGGAGGTTGATGCTGTCTTTCAGGGCACGCACGTCAATGTCGCCGGACGCCGCGACCAGGCGCCAGCCTAGGCTTTGCACAAACAGGCGCATGCCCTGGCTGGCGCTGGCCAGCAGGCGTTTACCCACGGAAAAGCTGGTGTGTCCCGTGCTGCTCAACGCCAGGTGTTCGCCGGTGGCGATGTGGCTCGAACGCGGCGTGGTCAGGGCGATACCGGCCGGGCTGGCGAGGACCAGATGGGGTTCGGTGAATTCGGGAAATTCGTTGGCACTCGTGTTCACCGGGCCGCTGCCGAGCACGCCTTGATGCTGGGCGTGCAGGGCCTTGGCAACGTCATCCTGATCACCGGGCTCCTGGGCCTGCAATTCCTTGGCCTGCAGCGCGAAGCCGTCCTGCTGATCGGCGGCAGTGGCCAGGCGTTCGGCGGTTTCCGGCAGGTCCTTGTGGTGTTTCGATTCGTTGGGACGCGGCTCGGTGGTGATCAACAAACCCGCCGCGGCCCGGACAGCGCCGTGGCGGTCGGTGCGCAGCTCGAAACCTTCGCCTCTGGGCTGACCACCGGCAGGTCGCGGATGGGTCAGGTAGCCGAGGTTGATGGCACTGGCACCGTGATCGCTGCGCAGGGCAATGCTGATCTCGCTGGTGGTGTCGTCGATGCGCAATTCGTTGGCGCGGCTGCCCTTGTATTCCTTGCTCTTGACCGTCGCCACGGTCTTGAAATCCGGCAGTTTGTAGGGCGGCAAGTGGGCGCCGTGGTAAAGGCAACCGGTGATGAGGGGCTGATCGGGATCGCCTTCGAGGAAGGTGATCAGGACTTCCATGCCGACCCGCGGCAGGTTGATCGCACCGAAGTTCTGGCTGGCCCAGTTCGAAGCCACGCGCATCCAGCAACTGGTCTTGTCGTTGTGCTCGCCTTCGCGATCCCAGAAAAACTGCACCTTCACCCGGCCGTGCTGATCGCAGTAAATCTCTTCGCCTTCAGGGCCGGTGACCACCGCGCTTTGTGTGCCCGGCACCTTGGGCTTCGGATGCTCCAGCGGTGGCCGGTAGTGCACGTCCCACGGCGTCGCGGTGAAACGGTTGCGATAGCCCTGATGGAAATCGCTTTTCAAGTCAGTGACGTCGCTGGTAATGACTTCTTCAAGCACTTGAGGCTGTTTGCCCTCATGGAAGACCTCGGTCAGCAGCCACAGGTCATTCCACACAGGGTTGGCGTGTCCGGTCAGGGCGAGAAAGTGGCCGCTGACCAGTCGTGGCTGATCGCTGCTGCCTTCGGCCAGGCGATAGTCGCTGCGATGTCGTTCGAGGGCGCGATTGGCCAGGTGTCGGCCACGTTCGCGATCGGCGAAACGGCCGGGATAGTCGTAATCTTCGAGGTCCGGGGCGGCGGCACTTTTGGCGCTGCATTCCAGCTGGAACCTGGGCTTGGTGAAGTCGTAATCACGCCGCGTGGTGCGGCTGGTGCGGGTGTTCATGCGCAGGCCGAAGCGCTTTATCACCCGCGCGTCGGCGACCAGTCCGGTGTCCTGCTGATAGAGCACCGGCGCCAGTTTCGGGAACACCGTCTGGTCGTCGCCGAACACCAGCAAATGGCCCTTGGCGCTGTGCTGAAAATGAAAGTGAATGCCTTCCTCTTCGCACAGGCGCTGGATGAAATGCAGGTCAGACTCGTCGTACTGCACGCAGTAGACCCGCTCGGGGTAGGTCGCACCGAGCTGGAACCGGTAATCGATGGAGAGAATACCGTGCTCTTCCAGCACCTGACTGATGATCTGCTGCACCGTCATCTGCTGGAAAATGCGCTGGTTGATCCGGTGCGCCAGGTAAGCCAACTGCGGTCGCAGGGAAATCCGGTAGCGGGTCAGCCGCTTGCCGGCATCACCCTGGGCGATGCTGTAAGCCAGCCCATGAACCCCGGTGCCGTCCTCGGCGAGCTGCAGGAATGTCTGCCCGTGTAGCAGGCTTTCAAGGTCGAGCGCGGCGTTTTCGCTGACCAGTTCCAGCTCGAATTCAAACGGTTGGTTGAGGCGCTCCAGGCCGGTGAACGACAGCACTTGAAACAGCGTGTCCTGCCCGTTGAGGGTCAGGCTGAATTGGGCTTGGTTGGCCGGTGCGAACATCCTTTGTTCCTTATGCGCTGATGCGGCAGACGTTGATGCAAAGGGCGATCAGCGGCTGCAAGTACGAATGCATGGAAGGACAGCGAACCGCCTCGCCTTTGCAGGCGTCAGTGGTGCTGTCCGCGGTCTGAACATCGGCACTGATCGTGTTGATCGCGTGCCCAGAGGACGACGGAGATATCAAACGCCGTGCCAGACATGGCCCAGCGCTTATGGAACAAGGGTTTGCGGGGATGCTTGCAGGGAAACGCGATGTTCGGTCAGAGATCCCGAGGGAATGTGCGCAAGAAGTTGCGCACCCCTGCGCAACTTCTTGCGCACTCCCCTACAGGCCAAGAACGGCGCGGCCTGTAGGGTGGTGAGCAGGTAATGACCGAGGATTGACTGCGCAACTTCTTGCGCATGATGGCGATGGGAAATGACGCGGAAGCAAGGATTGTTAAAGCGGGCTAAGTGGCTAAAGCGGATTCAGTGGCGCGGACAGGATCGGGGCCATTGCGGCGCCGATCCCTTTAACACCAGATCAATACTCGGCGTCGGCATCGGCCAGTTGGGTATTGAACTGAGGTCGTGTCCCGCCCAGTCGCGCAAGGAAATACAGCGCCACCCCCACCAGCATGAGCGCCCCGGCACGCAGCCAGGTTTCGGCGCTTTGCTGGGTCAGCAGAACCACGCAGGACACGATCGCCAGCACCGGCACCCACGTCGGCACGCGGAAATGGTCAGCGTCGACAACATCACGACGCAACACCAGCACGGCCAGGTTGGTGCTGATGAACACGAACAACAGCAGCAGGACCACGGTTTCCGCCAGCGTTGCCAGCGAGCCGGTCAGCGTGAGAATGATTGCGACCATTGTCGTTGCGACGATGGCCACCCACGGTGTCCGCCGCTCCGGCAGCACTTTCGACAGCGCGTTTGGCAGCAGGCCCTGGCGCGACATGCCGTACGCCAGTCGACTGGACATGATCATGGTCAACAGCGCGCCATTGGCCACGGCCACCAGCGCGATGAAGGCGAACAGCCGCGGCGGGATACCGAGGTGCGACGCCTTGACCACTTCCAGCAGCGGCGCCGAGGAGTGCACGAGTTCCTCGATGGGCATGACAGTGGCGGCCGCAATGCCGACGCCCATGTAGATCGCCCCGGCGATCAGCAGCGCCCCGAACAACGCGCGGGGGTAGACCTTACGCACGTTGCGCACTTCCTCCGCCAGATTGGCCGAGGTCTCGAAGCCCACGAAGGAATAGAACGCCAGTAACGCCGCGCCGAGCACGGCGAATGCCGGGTTGACGCCCTCCTTGAATTGCACGGCGCGGGACAAATCCGCGTCGCCGGAGCGGAAGAACCACACAGCGGCGACGATCACCAATAACAGGCCCGAGACTTCAATCACCGTCATCACCAGATTGGCGGACAGCGATTCTTTGATCCCGCGCGCATTAAGCAAGGCAATGACCACCAGGAAGATCAACGCCACGATATGAGGTGGCAGCTCGATGAAGGGGGCCATGTAATCGCCCGCAAACGCCAGAGACAGCCCCGCTGCGCTGGTCACGCCCGCGGCCAGCATGCAGAAGCCCACCAGAAACGAGATCAATGGCGACTTGAACGCTTTACCGGCAAACACGGCGGAGGCGCCGGCATGAGGGTATTTGGTTACCAGTTCGGCGTAGGAACCTGCGGTGAGCAGGGCGAAGCACAGCGCAATGAGCAGTGGCACCCAGATCGCCCCGCCCACTTCACCGGCAATGGTCCCGGCCAGGGCGTAAACTCCGGCGCCCAGAACATCGCCCAGAATGAACAGCAAGAGCATCGGCCCTGTGACCGCACGTTTCAGTGCTCGGCTTGGTTGTGGCGGCTGCGATGTCATGGGTAGCTCCGGCGGTGTGGCGGGGTGGGAATTAACGTTAACGCTGACCCGATTGGACGACGGAAGTTTTGGGCCCAGGAGTGTCGGGAAGATTAGCGGTGGTTTATAGCGTTGGAGAAGGCTGGCACCGGCCCTTCCCGGCTAAAGCAGATCCCACTGGCGCAAGGCTATTCACGCAGGACGAGCTGTAGCCGGGACGGGACAAGTGTGCGCGAAGGGATGAAATGGCAACTTCCAGGGACTGCTTTTATTTACAGCCCTTGACCGTAAACCTGCGCTGTCCCCGGTTTGCATAGGGCGTCGGACCTACGCCGGTTTCCAGATCACCGCATCTATGCCCAATCGCTCGGCTTTGGGCTTGGACAGCTTGATGGCTCTGTCGCTCCGGTACTTGGAAATGTCAGCGACGCCAGCGTCCACTCCAGCCCAGTGCCACGCCTCAGCGTTGTCCATTTGCTTGGCGCACACGTAGAACCATCGTGCCTTGCCATGGAAAAGGTATTCGATGCGGTAGTGTTGGGTATGTTGCATGGTCTTGATCTCGTTCACAGGCTTGATGTCGTTGTTTGGTTTCCATCTCGGGTGGACAACTGACTCACCGCACGGGTAGCGCTGCGGACTAGGGATCCGCCTGTGGTGCTGTGGACCGGTTAACGGCGCTCGGGCGCGAGGGCTTAGGGGCATGCGTGACGTGGGCGCGGCCGAAGAGGTGCGTCCAACGCTCCCCGGTGAAGCCCGTCATCCAATGCGCCGCAGCCGATGAGTCCAATAAAGACAAGGTCGGACTGAAACAGGTCAGGTTCTTCTCAGGGGATAACCGCATTGAAAGTCTCCATCATTGAGGCCTCAAGCTTCCAATGGCGGCTTCGTGCCGCTTTATGACCGGGCTGCGAATACGTTGAGTCAAGAGATGCCAACAAACAGGCCCTGCAACAGCCCGGTAAAACGTTGACCGGATCAGATCTCCGGATGTTCATCCTGGATTTAACATTTCGGGACGAGCGGTTTGATAGCTGTGCTACTCCCTCCTTAGTTGAACTCGCGCTTCAACCAAAGAGATGTATTAAGTAGATCGACGCGCGCAACTCATTCGTTCGAATAGGTACAGAGGGCCAACGACTTATACTGCGCGTGCTCATCCACAATGCATGAAGCCCTCTTCGCCTTAAACAGCGCCGCTCACCGCCTTAGTTGCCAACTGTAAAAAGTGCCCAGCCCCTCATTTGATATTGAAGAGCCATCATTACAACCCTCAACAACCATCCAGCCAGTCCACAGGACGACCAAAATCATCATCTGCCGGAAACAGATGCGGACGGGTGTGCGGGGGTTCTAGTCGGCCTCCAGCTGCACTGAGTCAGCGTAAGGCAGGCCCACGGACTCACCCGCCGCAATGCGCTCGGCATAATCACGTCCGCGCTCGAGCCCCTGCTCGACGGTCCATTGCGACACCGGCAGACTCTCCCTATGCTCCACCACTCTTTCTCCGTCCGCTGCGTAAACGCACACCAGTACGTCGACGACGTCGCCATTGATACGCGCCCTGACTTCCAGTTGACAGCCATTTTCTGCAGCCTCGGTGTAGTTCTCATCGCTCGCCGGTAACTGCGTCCACTCGTTATAAACATCGCCGCGCGCAAACATGAAATGTTCCTTGGTCTGATCGTTATGGATACTGGTCAATAGCATTGACTGGGGCGACAGCGAATGATTCCAGCGATCAAACCCGAGCAGAAGCACTGCGTGGGTCCGGCCCGATACGCCGCTTGATTAGTTACGCGGTTGGACACCTGAAATCGAGTGAAGCCAAACCCGCTCCCGCGAATACTCATTCCAGGCGTTAGTCAGTGTCATAGCGACTCGCCACGTGGCAAGTGGCTTCACTCTTCGCACCCTGCCCCTTCAGAAATCCCCTCGGTGACAAAATCGCTCCTGTGACAGAAACCCCTGCCGTTACAGAATCTCGCTGGGCCGCCGATAGCCCGGAATAGTCATAACGTTTTGCAGCGCTGCAAGTTGTGAGGTTGTCATTTTTTTGAAATTGCGCGCGTTGGGTACCTATTTATGAAATTCCCGTCTCTAGATCAATTGAAAGCGCTGGTGTGCGTCCAGCGCGGCAACACGCGGCTGATGGAAGCGCAATACATCGCGCTGTCCAGACAGCTGCCCATGATGTACGTCATTCTGCTGATCAACACCCTGGCCCTCGCCGCAACCCATTACGGCGTCGCGCCGCTGTGGCTGACGGTCTATATCCCGCTGTTGCTGACCCTGGTGGGTGGTGTGCGAGCGGTCCTCTGGTGGCAGAGCCGCAGTCAGCCCATCACCACCGAGCAGATCTTCAGAAAACTGACCCGCACCAATCAGCTGACGGTGGTCATCGCGTTCGGCTTTACGATCTGGGCGCTGCTGCTGTTCCCCTACGGCGACACGTACACCAAGTCCCATGTGGCCTTCTACATGGCAATCACGGTGATCGTCTGCATCTTCTGTCTGATGCACCTGCCCTCCTCGGCGATGATGACCACGGCCGTGGTCAACATCGCCTTCGTCGCGTTTTTTGCCAATGCCGGGAACGCGACGTACACCGCCATGGCGGCCAACGTCTTTCTTGTCTCCCTGGCCATGATCGTGGTCCTGCAGAACCATTACGGCCAGTTCACGCGGCTGGTGAACATGCAGATCCAGACGGAAAAGCTCAGCGATGAAAACCAACGGCTGGCCAACGAAGACAGCCTGACCGGTCTGCCCAACCGACGACAGTTTTTCAACCTGCTCGATCGTACGCTCAGACAGGCCCGACAAGACGACACACGACTGGCGGTGGGGATGATTGATCTGGACGGTTTCAAGCCGATCAACGACTCCTATGGCCACGGCGTAGGCGACAAGTTGTTGCGTCAGGTCGGCCAGCGTCTGCGGGCGTTTGCCAGTGAGCAACTGCACGTGGCGCGGCTGGGCGGCGATGAATTCGGGCTGATCGTCATCAGGGCCGGTGACGAAAGCGAGCTGATCAAACAGGGCCAGTCGCTGTGCCGCACCATACGTCTGCCCTTCGTGATCGGCGACATACAGGTCAGCATCAGCGCTTCAATGGGCCTCGTGGTGTTTCCGGACCTGGCGAGCACACCGACCGAGGCTTACGAATTCGCCGATTACGCCCTCTACACCAGCAAGCGCGAGACGCCCGGCGAGTTGTGCATGTTCTCCGCCAGCCAGCATCAGCGCCTCAAACGCGACATGCTCACCGAGCAGGGCCTGCGCCAGGCCAATGTCGCCGAAGAATTCACCCTGGTGTTTCAGCCCATCGTCGACATCCGCACCTCACGCACGGTGGCGTTCGAAGCATTGGCCCGGTGGATGAGTCCAAAGCTGGGCAACGTCGCGCCGGGGCACTTCATCGGCGTGGCCGAGCGGATTGGCTTGATCAACCGACTGACGCCGCCGCTGCTTGAAAAAGCCCTGAACGCCGCGCAGCTGTGGCCTGCCGATGTGAGGCTGGCGTTCAACCTGTCGGCTCACGATTGCTCGTCGATGGACGCTGTGGAACAGCTGATCGGGGTGATCCGCCAGAGCGGCTTCGACGCCACGCGGCTTGACCTGGAAATCACCGAAACCGCCGTCATCAAGGACCTCGTACAGGCGCAACGGGCGATCAACGCGTTCCGTGAACTGGGCTGCGGCATTTCCCTGGACGACTTCGGTACCGGCTACTCAAGCCTGACCCAGCTCCACGCCCTGCCGTTGACCAAGCTGAAGATCGACCGCTCGTTCATCACCGACATTCACCAGAACGCCGCGAGTTTCAAGATCGTCAAATCGCTGCTGGCGTTGAGTCAGGACATGGAATTGCAATGCGTCAGCGAAGGGGTTGAAACCGAGGCGGAGCTGGAGGCCTTGCGGACCCTGGGCTGCACCCTGGTTCAGGGCTACCTGTTCTCACGGCCGATGCCCCTTGAGCAGACCCTTGAGTGGGTCGGCTCACCGCCAGGCGTGCCTGCCGCGGCGATCGTTCTGTGAGACGGTTACGTTAAGGAATCAGCGCCGCAAACGGCTGCTACCAGGCCAGGATCGCAACGGGCGTTGCGATCAAGCGCTTTGCTGGACTTTCATCATGGCCAGGCCGATGAATCGGCGTGAGTCTTCCTGAAAGTCTCGCACCTGGGCGGCAAACTGCTCTTCTCTGATGTCCACGTGGCGCGGGCTGAAAAAGGTGGCGACGTCGGCAATGACCTGGGTTGTGTCGTTGAGGCTCTGGTGCAGCGTGCCCAGAATCCCGACCGCGTTGCGATTTGAGATGATCACCTCGCGATTATTGCTCGGGAGCGTCCTGTCTGAAGACGTCGGATCATCGGCATCCAGTCTGTCAGCAGTACCCAGCAGGGCGTTGCCGGAGAAAAGATAATGCATGTCGACGCCAGCGTCACAGACGCGCTGAAGGTAATCGGCCTTGGGTGATCGATGGCCACTTTCGTAGTGACCCTGGGCGTTAGGTTCGACGCCGCCGATTCTGGCGAACGCTATCTGCGTCAGGCCTAACCGTTTGCGTTCTTTTCTCAAACGCGATCCAAGCTTTTCCATGAGCAAACTCCTGCTGAATTCACGCCACACGATGGAGCGGTGGGTGCAATGGGGGGCTGGAGTGCGAGCTTCCTGGGTTAGCGAAACTGCCTCGTACGGTGGGAACTCAGCACCTTACAGCGTTTGCAACATGAGCGAACGAATATTTGGCCGGCATCACGGTCACCCGGTTTTAATTCCTGCCCTCCCCCGATGTGCCTTCGTCAGACAGAATAGAAGCGGCGCTTCCAATCCCCGCCCGATATTCGGCTGAGTGTGCGCAACACGATCGATGAAATACACGCAGTCATTGTTCGCCTTCCACTCATTGACACCGCAATGTGCAAACGTTTCCCCCCATACGAACACGTTTGCGCAAACGGGCCGACGATCGGTAGATCGGCATCTAACGCTTGTTTTTTCCATATAGACCAATGACTTGGAAAATATCTTTTTTGTCATATAGACAAACGTCAAAGTATTATCCGTTGATCTCGGATGGATTCGACCTAAATTAGTGGCAAGCAGATATCACTCAAACAAGAAACAAAGTTGCTCCTGGCTCAGTGAATCAGGCGGCTGGTATGACACGCCATTAACCGCGTTGTTGTAGTGCTAAAAGCGAAGAAAGGGACTGTCAGCATGGACAATATCGTTGTAGCCGATAAAGCAACCTCCGAACTTACTGCCAACACCTGGGGAGATCTTTCACTCAATTCACCGTCCGTCGTTCAAATGCCCGTCCCCCCCAGTCAAGTTGCTTCGGTCACCCGAAACGGGCAAGACCTGGTGGTGAATTTGAAGAATGGCGAACAAATCAAAGTTGCCAACTTCTTTAATGCTGCGCCGGATGTCGCCAACAGCGACATGGTGTTTCAGGGCGAAGACGGCACGCTCTGGCAGGCTCAGTACGATGCTCAGTCCTTCACCGGTTTTACCTTCGACGAAGTGAGCTCTCTGGATGAGCTCATTGCAGGAGCTGGCGTGGTAGGGGGTACGACCCCTACCTTTGCGATTGCCGGGCTCGGTTTGTTGGGTGCCGGCGGTGCGGCGGCGGCAGCGGGCGGCGTCGCAGGCGGTGGTGGTGGTGGTGGCGGCGGCGGAACTCCCGCTGACACGTCGGCGCCTCTTGCACCCGCCAACCTGCTCGTCAGTGCAGACGGCACGCTGCTGACCGGTACCGGTGAAGCCGGCGCGACCATTCGGGTGCGCAATAACGCGGGCGCCCTGCTCGGCAGCGGTATTGCGGCGCCGGATGGAACATTCAGCCTGTCGCTGAGCCCGCCGCAAACCGACGGCCAGTCGCTGACCGTCGATGCGGTCGACGCCGCCGGCAACGTCTCCCCGCCTGCCCAGGCGCTCGCGCCGGACATCGATATCACTCCGCCCGGCGATACCACGCCACCCGATTCACCCGCCAACCTCGCCGTCAGTGCCAACGGCACCCGGCTGACCGGCTCCGGCGAAGCAGGTGCGACCATTCAAGTACGCGCCGCCGATGGCACGCTGCTGGGCAGCGGCATCGTCGCGGCAGACGGTACCTTCAGCCTTGCCCTGAGCCCGGCGCAGACCGAAGGCCAGTCGCTGACCGTCAATGCGGTCGACGCCGCCGGCAACGTCTCCCTGCCCGCCCAGGCGCAAGCGCCGGACATCGACATCACCCCACCGATCGACACCACCGCGCCCAACGCCCCGGGGAATCTTTTGGTCAGCGCCGACGGCACCCGCCTCACAGGCTCTGGCGAAATCGGCGCGACCATTCAAGTACGCGCCGCTGACGGCACGTTGCTGGGCAGTGCCATTGTCGCAGCAGACGGCACCTTCAGCCTCGGGTTGAACCCGCCGCAAACCGACGGCCAGTCGCTGACCGTCAATGCGGTCGACGCCGCCGGAAACGTCTCCCTGCCCGCCCAGGCGCAAGCACCGGACATCGACGTCATTCCGCCCGGCGGGGATGTCACGCCGCCGGATGCGCCAACCGGCATCGCGATCAGCGGCAATGGATTGATCGTCAGTGGCCGTGGCGAAGTCGGCAGCATTGCGAGCGTCATCGATGCCAATGGCAACCTGCTCGGGACGGCTGTCGTGGGCACTGACGGGCTGTTCAACATCACCCTGAACGTGTCGCAAATCGCCGGTCAACCGCTGCAGCTCACTCTTACCGATGCAGCCGGCAACATCTCCGTCAACGTGGCACTGCAAGCACCGGACACCACGCCGCCGGCGGTGCCTTCGAATTTCGTCCTGTCGGCTGACGGCCTCACGCTTAGCGGCCGGGCCGAAGCGGGTGCGCGCATCCTCGTGCGCAATGCGTCGGGGGCGGTCATCGGCGCCGCCCGCGCCGGTCTGGACGGCACGTTCAGCGTGACCCTCGACACCGCGCAGCTCAACGGTGAGAAACTGAACGTCAGCGCCACCGATTCGTCCGGCAACTCAGCCTCGGCCGAGCTGACCGCCGCCGACACCACGCCACCCGCGCAAGTCACCGACGTGGTGATCAGCGCGGACGGCACACAGGTCTCGGGCAAAGGAGAAGCCGGCGCGACGGTGACCCTCATCGGCGCCAACGGCACGGCCATTGGCTCCGTGGTTGTCGGCGCCAATGGCACCTTCTCTACGACCCTGACACCACCGGTCAACCCCGGTGATCTGGTGCAAGTCACCCAGACCGACGCTGCAGGCCTGCCTTCCCCCGGGCTGGCGATCGCGGCGCCCGACGCCACGGGTCCGGCGACGCCTTCCGGTCTGGGCGTCAGTGCCGACGGCACCCAGCTGACCGGCACCGCGAACGCCGGTTCGATTGTCCAGGTGCGCGACGCCAATGGTGTGCTGCTCGGCAGCGCGACAGTGGGCAGTAACGGCAGCTTCACCGTGGTACTCAACCCGCCCCAGGCCAACGGCGAAGTGCTCGACGTGGTCGCGGTGGACGGTCAGGGCGAAAGCTCGGTGACCCTTCCCGTCAACGCGCCCGACATCACCGGCCCTTCGGCTGCCACCGAGCTCAGCGTGGCCAATAACGGCCTGACCCTGACCGGCCGTGGCGAACCGGGCTCGACCGTTTCAGTACGTGACGCCCTGGGCAATGTCATCGGTACCGGCGTGACCTCCGCGACCGGCAACTTCAGCGTCACCCTCGCTTCCGCTCAAACCAATGGCCAGGCCCTGCAGGTGGTGCTCAGCGACGCCGCCGGAAATCCGTCCCCTGTGACGCCCGTCAGCGCACCGGACCTTGACGGCCCGCTGCAACCTTTGGCGATCAGCATCGACGCCAGCGGCACAACGCTGACCGGCACCGGCGAGGCCGGGGCGACGATCACCGTCACCAGCGTCAACGGCACGGTGCTCGGCACGGCGATCGCCGCCGCTGACGGTCGCTTCAGCGTGACGCTGAGCAGCCCGCAGAATAACGGCCAGACCCTGCTGGTCGGCGCCAGTGACGCCACCGGCAACCCGGTGTCGCCCGTGACATTTGTCACCCCGGACACCCAGGCGCCCGGGTCGCTGACCAGCGTCATCCTCGACAGCACTGGCCTGATCCTCACCGGTACCGGTGAAGCCGGTGCAAGCCTTACCGTGCGTGATGCTGCCGGCAACGTCATCGGCAGCGGCCAGGCCGGTCCCGACGGCAGCTTCTCCCTGACCCTGAGCGCGGCGCAAACCGACGGTCAGTTGTTGCAAATCACCCAGGTGGATGCTGCAGGCAATCAGTCGGTGGCGGTGCCGGTCACTGCGCCCGACGTCAGCGCACCGGGACCTGTGACCAACCTCACTCTGTCGGCCAACGGCCTGATCGTCACCGGTAACGGCCAGAGCGGCGCCACCGTCACTGTCAAGGATGACCTCGGCGCAACGCTGGGCAGCGCGGTGGTCAGCAGTGACGGGCGATTTGAAGTGACGCTTTCCAGCGCGCAGATCAACAGCCAGCTGCTGAGCGTCACCCAAGTCGATGGCTCGACACTGACCTCTCCCGCTACGCCATTGCAGGCAGCAGACATCCAGGCGCCCGATGCGCCGACCGGCCTGACCTTGGGCGCCAATGGCCTGACGCTGAGCGGCCAGGGCGAGCCCGGCGCCACCGTCAACGTGCGCGACGCCAACGGCAATGTGCTGGGCACCGCCACGGCTGACCCGGTAAGCGGTCGCTTCGACGTCCTCCTCAACGCGATCCAGGCAGACGGCCAGGTACTGGTGGTCAGGCAAGCCGACGCCGCCGGCAACATATCCCCCGCCGCCTCGTTAAATGCGCCAGACACCACTGCGCCGGGCGCGCCCACCGGGATTACCATCAGCAACGACGGCCTGACCGTATCCGGGACAGGCGTTGCGGGCGATACGGTTCAGGTGCGTGATGTCAGCGGGACGCTGCTGGGCTCGGCTGTCGTCGCCCCCAACGGCAGTTTCGCGGTGACCCTGAGTCCGGCGCAGCTGGACGGTCAGGTATTGAGCGTGACCCAGACCGACGCCAGCACCCTGCCCTCGCCGGCCGGATCCGTCACGGCACCCGACATCACCGCGCCGCCTGTGCCAAGCGGCCTGACGCTGGATGGCGCCGGGCTGTTGACTGGCACCACCGTGCCCGGCGGCTCGGTGAAAATCCTCGACGCCAACGGCGTTCAGATCGGCGGCGCCACTGCAGGGTCCGACGGAACGTTCACCTTCAACGTTTTGCCGGTTCTGAGCAACGGAGAGACGGTGCAAGTGGTCGCCACCGATGGCGCCAACGATTCGCTGGCCACTCCGGTGCTCGCACCCGACGCCACACGACCGGTCGATGTGACGAATCTGGCGATCAGTCCGGACGGCACGAGCGTTTCCGGCGTCGGCGAGCCCGGCACCACCGTCACCGTTCGCGGACCGGGCAATGTACTGCTCGGCAGCGGCACCGTTGGCCAGGACGGTACGTTCGTCATCGGCCTCAATCCGGCTGCTGCAAGCAACACCAATGTGGACGTCATCAGCACCGACGCCACAGGCAACGCCTCCAACGCGGTCACCCTTCCAGGCCCGGACGGCACCCAGCTGGCGACCCCCAGCGACATGGCGATCAGCAGCGACGGTTTCATTCTCACCGGTGCCGCAACCCCGGGCAGCACCGTCACCATTCTCGACAGCAACGGCAGCAGTCTGGGCAGTGGCAGGGTCAACAGCTTCGGCCGCTTCAGTATCCTGATGCGTTTCGCCCAGTTGAACGCGCAGAGTCTGCACGTCGTCTCGACCGATGACGCGGGCAACACCTCGGTCACCGCGCTGGTGGTCGCCAATGACCTGACCGCCCCCGAAGCCCCGGCTGGCCTGACCATCAATGCCGATGGCAGCTCCGTCACCGGGCGCGGTGAAGCCGGTGCGACGATCACCATTACCAACAGCGGCGGCACCGTGCTGGGTTCCGGCACGGTTGCGCCCAATGGCACGTTCGCCATCGCACTGACGCCGCCCCAACTGGACGCCCAGCCACTTACGGCCACGCAGACCGACCTGGCGGGCAACGTTTCGCAAACCGGCAGCATCAGTGCGCCGGACCTGAAGGCGCCCGATGCCGCCACCGGTCTGACCATCAACAACGTCGGCACCGTGGTCAACGGCCTCGGTGAAGCCGGCGCGACCGTGACCATTCGTGATGCCGCCGGCAACGTCCTCGCCAGCGGCATTGTCAACCAGAGTGGCCAGTTCCAGGTCACGCTGCCAAACGCCGTCACCACCGGGGCGCCGCTGACCGTCACCCTGACCGACGCGGCTGGCAACGTCTCGGGCGTCGCGAGCCTGGCGACGGTGGACACCACGCCGCCGGCCCTGCCACAAAACCTGCTGATCAGCGCCAACGGCAGCACATTGACCGGCACCGGTGAGGCCGGTGCGACCGTCAACGTTCTGGACATCACCGGCACGTTGCTCGGCACTGCCCTGGTAGGCAGTGACGGCACCTTCACCCTTACCCTCGCTCCGGCGCCGAATAACGGCCAGGCACTGGACATCAGCCAGACCGACCCGAGCGGTAATGTCTCGCCGTCGGTAAACCTCACGGCGCCGGACATCAGTCCGCCCGCCGCCCTCACCCAAGTGTCGGTGAACGCCGACGGCCTGACCGTGACCGGTCGGGGCGAACCCGGCGCAACGGTGTCGGTGCGGACCGCCGGCGGAGCCCTGTTGGGCACGGCGCTGGTGGCGGCGAATGGCGCGTTCAGCGTCACCCTGAATGCCGCGCAGCTCAACGCCGAAGTGCTGACCGTGACCCAGGAAGACCCGCCCGGCAACGTCTCGACGGCGGTCAACGTGACGTCCGTCGACCTCACGGCACCAGACAGTCCGACCGCTCTGCTGCTCAGCGGCAGCGGCGTGCAACTGACGGGGAACGCCGAAGCGGGCAGCACCGTGACCGTGCGCGATGCAGACGGCAATGTACTGGGTTCAGGCGTCGCCGGGGCCAACGGCGTGTTCCAGCTCACCCTGTCCAGCCCTCAGCTCAACGGCCAGAGCCTTGGCGTCACGGCCACTGATGCGGCCGGCAATGTCTCGGTGTCGGCGCCTTATCAAGCCGCCGACACCGTCGCGCCCGCCGCTGTCAGCAACCTGGCCATCAGCGCCGATGGCCTGGGCCTGGGCGGTACCGGCGAGGCCGGTGCGACGGTGGTCGTGCGCGATGCCAATGGCAACGCGCTGGGCACCGCGACCGTGGCGGCCAACGGCAGCTTCACCGTCGGCCTCGCCCCGGCGGCAGTTGCCGGCATCACCCTGACCGTGGTCCAGACCGACGCAGCGGGCAATGCCTCCGATGCCAGCACAGTGGTTGCCCCCGGTAATCTGGCCGAGCCGGCGCCGCAGAATCTGGCCCTCAGTGCGGACGGCCTGACCCTGACCGGTACCGCCAACGCGGGCAGCACCGTCAGCATCCGCACCGCCTCCGGTGTGCTGCTGGGCACGGCGCTGGTCAATGGCGACGGCACGTTCAGTGCGCCGCTCGATGCCGCGCAACTCAACGGCGAGTCGCTTTCGGCCATCGCCACCTCCAGCGACGGCATCAACTCGCTGGCCACCGGTTACCTGGCGGCGGACGTCACCGCCCCTGGGACGCTCACCGACCTGGTCCTCAACGCCAACGGCGTGACCCTCACCGGCCACGGCGAAGCGGGCGCAACCGTCACGGTGCTTGGCGCAGGCGGGCTGATCCTCGGCGCCGGCCAGGTGGGCGCCGACGGCAATTTCTCGCTGACCCTGAGTCCGCCACAGATTGCCGGCCAGTCCCTGAGCATCAGCCAGACCGACCTCGCCGGTAATGAATCGGCCAGCCTGGCGCTGACCGCCCGTGACGTGATCGCGCCGAATGCGCCGCTCGCCCTCGCGGTTACCCCAGACGGCGCGGTGCTGTCCGGCACCGGTGAACCCGGCGCCACGGTCAACGTGTTCAATGCGTCCGGGGCACTGGTCGGTGCCGGCAGCGTGCGCATCGACGGCACCTTCCAGCTCACCCTCACCACTGCGCAAGCCAACGGTGAACTGCTGGCGGTGACCCTGACCGACGCGGCCGGGAATATTTCCCTGCCCGCCAGCCTGACCTCGGTCGATACCACGGCGCCGCTGGCCCTGACCCAGCTGAACATTTCCAGCGATGGCGCAACACTGACAGGCCGCGGTGAAGCCGGAGCGATTGTCACGGTGACCAACAACCTTGGCACTGTGCTGGGCACGGCAACCGTAGGCAGCACCGGGGCGTTTACCCTGGTGCTGGCCCCGGCGCTTTCCAATGCTGAAGTGCTGACGCTGGTACAACGCGATGCGGTCGGCAACGTGTCACCCCAGGCCAGCCTGACCACGCCGGACTTCACCCCGCCCGACCCGCTGGACAACGTGCGCATCAACGCCGCCGGTGCGGTGGTGACCGGTACCGGTGAAGCTGGCGCCACGGTCACGGTCCGCGATGCCAGCGGCAGCCTGCTCGGCACCACGCTGGTGCTGACGGACGGCACCTTCAGCGTCACCCTCTCCACGCCGCAGATCAACAGCCAGGTGCTGAGCGTTCAGCAGGCCGACCCACCCGGCAACGTCAGCGTGCCAGCGACGGTCATCGCTCCGGATTTGACGCCGCCAGCGGTCGCCACCGACCTGCAGTTCAATGCCTCCGGCAATGTGCTCAGCGGCAGCGGCGAGGTCGGCGCGGGGGTGCGCATTACCCTGGCCGATGGCACGCAAGTCGGCACCGGCACCGTGGGCGTCGACGGCAAGTTCCTGATCACCCTGACCCAGACGCAAAATGCCGGTCAGCCGGTGTTTATCGTGCTCACCGACACGGCCAACAATGCCTCGGCTGCAGGCTCCCTGGCATCACCCGATCTGACGCCCCCCGCAGCGGTTACCAATGTGCAAATCAATGACGCCGGCGCAGTGTTCAGCGGTCGCGGTGAAGCAGGTGCCAGCCTGTTGGTCACGGATGCCGCCGGCAACATTGTCGGCACGGGCGTGGTCGGCGTGGATGGCAATTTCGCGGTCACGCTGTCGGTGCCGCAAATCAATGGCGAGCTGCTGTCGATCGTGCAACGTGATGCGGCGGGCAACCCTTCCGCGGGCACGCCCGTCACAGCGCCGGACAACACCCCGCCAGCCCTGCCGGTGGTGACGTCGCTGAGTGCCAACGGCCTGACACTGAACGGCACCGGTGAAGTGGGCGCCACGATCAAGGTCACCAGCGCTACCGGCGCCAGCCTCGGCACCACCACGGTGCTGGCCGACGGGACGTTCAGCGTCACGCTGTCGTCTGCCCAGCTCAATGGCGAGACCCTCAGCCTTACCCAGACCGACGCGGCCAACAACGTGTCCGGTACGCTGCCTTTCCAGGCCGCCGACGTTACCGATCCCCTCGCCGTGACCAACCTTGCGGTCAGCCAGGACGGTCTGACCCTCACTGGACGCGGCGAACCCGGTGCGACGGTCACGGTCGCAGTGACGGGGGCGCCCCAAGGTACGCCCGCACTTGGTACGGCCACCGTGCGCGCGGACGGTTCGTTCAGCGTTCCGCTGACGACTGCCCAGCTCAATGGCCAGTCGCTGTCGGTGGTGCAGGTCGACCCCGCTCAAAACGATTCCACGCCGGTGGCGGTCAACGCACCGGACATCACGCCGCCAGCGGTTCCGGTCATCACCTCGCTCACTGGCAACGGCACGATCCTGCAAGGCACGGCCGAGGCCAACAGCACCGTCACTGTGCGGTCCGCCAGCGGCACGGTGCTGGGCTTCACGCAGACGGATACGGGGGGACGGTACGAAATTGCGCTGAATCCTGCGCAAACCAACGGGCAGGTCATCTCCGTCGTCGCAACGGACGGGGCCAACAACCCTTCCCCGCCGCTGGTGTATCAAGTGCCAGACACCCAGGCGCCTGACGCGGTCAGCAACCTGACCATCAGCGCCGACTATTTGCTGCTGGCAGGGCGCGGTGAAGCGGGATCGACGGTGACGGTGAAAAACTCCGTGGGCGCAACGGTTGGTACCGGCCAGGTGGCCGCCAACGGCACATTCGTGGTCACCCTGGCTGCTGGCATCACAGCCAGCAACGTCCTCACGGTCAGTCAAGCGGACGCCAGCGGGAATGTTTCCGGTAATGCCGACCTCACCGTCCCGGTGACCCCGCCACCGAACGCGCCGACCAACCTGTCGGTGAGCGCCGACGGTCTGACGGTCATCGGCAACGCCGCAACGGGCACCACCATCACGGTGTACAGCGCAACAGGGGCCGTGCTCGGGACGGCCGCCACCAATGCTGGCGGTACGTTCACGGTGACCCTCAACACCGCACAAACCAACGGCGAAAGCCTTGGCGTGACGGCCAGTACCGGAGCAGGCGGCGCATCCTTGCCGGCTGCGGTACTGGCGGCGGACACCACGCCGCCGGCGGTGCTGACCGATCTCGCGGTCAGCGCCACCGGCACCTTGGTGACCGGTCGTGGCGAAGCCGGGGCGACGGTGACCATCACCACCGCCGCCGGCGCGCCCCTCGGCACTGCAGTGGTCAATGCCGGCGGCACGTTTAGCGTCACGCTCAGCTCGGCGCAAGCCAACGGTCAGGTGCTCAACGCGTATCAGACCGACGCCGTGCCGTTGCAATCGGCCACGTCGTCGGTCACCGCGCCCGACATCACCGCGCCGAATGCACCGTTGCAGCTGACCCTCAATGGCGCCGGCACTGTGCTCAGCGGGATTGGCGAAGCCGGCGCGACGGTCACGGTGCGCAGCAGCCTGGGCGTCGTACTCGGTACGGCAACCGTTGCACTGGACGGCACGTTCAACGCCAACCTCTCGGCGGCTCAGCTCAACGGTCAGTTGCTGTCGGTGAGCCAGCGGGACGCCGCAGGCAACGTCTCATTGCTGGCGAACCTCAGCGCTGTCGACACCACGCCACCCGCCGCTCTGACCAACGTCACCCTCAATGGCGCGGGCTTGCAAGTCAGCGGCAACGGCGAGGCTGGCGCGACCGTACGCGTGACAACTGCGGCAGGCGTAGTGCTGGGCACTGCGGTTGTCAACGCGGCAGGCGGATTCGTCGTTTCGCTCTCCAGTGCTCAGTTGAATGGCCAGGTGCTGAGCGTCCTGCAAGCGGACGTGGCGGGCAACGCCTCGGCCGTGGCGACCGTCACTGCCCTGGACCTTCAGGCGCCCAACGCCCCTTCCGCGCTGGTACTGGCCGCCAACGGCCTGACCCTCAGCGGCAGCGGTGAAGCGGGCGCGACGGTCAACGTGGTCAACGCCAGCGGCACGCTGCTGGGCACAACCACGGTAGGCGCGGGCGGAACGTTCAGCGTCACCCTCAATGCCGCGCAGCTGGACGGCCAGGCGTTGACGGTGCGTCAGGTGGATGTCGCCGGCAACGTGTCTGCCGCCGGTAGCCTTGTGGCGCCGGATACCACGGCGCCGGGCGCACCTACAGCGGTGACCGTGAATGCCAGCGGTTCGGTGGTGACCGGCACCGGTGTGGCCGGCTCGACAGTCACTGTGCGCAATGCGGTCGGCACTGTCCTCGGCACCACGACGGTGGCCGCCAACGGCAGCTTCTCGGTGGCATTGAACGCCGCGCAGATCAACAACCAGGTGCTGAGCATCACCCAGGCGGATGCTGCGGGTAACGTGTCGCTTTCGGCGAGCACTATTGCGCCTGACCTGACACCACCCGCTGCACCCACTGCTCTGCTGGTCAGTGTCGATGGCCTGAGCGTCAGCGGCACGGGCGAAGTCGGTTCGACGGTACAAATCAAATCCACCGGCGGCGCGGTGCTGGGGACGGGCACCGTTGGGGCCACGGGAATCTTCAACGTCACCCTCGCCCCTGCGCAGATCAACGGCGAAACACTGCTGGTCAGCCTCACCGACATCAAGGGCAATCTGTCGGTGGTGGCCAACGTCACCGCGCCCGACATCGACGTTAACACCCCGGTCATCGCCAGCGACAACCTGGCCACCGCCACGGTCAGCCTGGTGCCGGTAAAGAGCACGCAGAACTTCGCGGACTCCTTCACCACGCTGCTGGCCGGGTTCTCCAAGGCGTTTGTGTTCACGGTCAACAGCGGCACCAGCCTTGACCCGACCCTGACGCTGACCACGGGCAGCGCGGTGTCACTGCTCGATGGCGTGGTCTATACGCTGCAGGTCAAGAACGCCAGCGGCAACTGGGTGACCCTGGACGTCAACGGCAGCGGTGGCCTGCTCGACCTTGTGGCCCTGACCGGCCAGGGCGTACGGGTGAACATCGGTGATCTGCTGGGTGGCGACTACCGGCTGATCGTGTCGAGCACCGGCATCGGCGTGGTGACCAACGTCACCACGCAGTTGCAGCTGGACGTCACCAGCCTGACCCAGTTCAACGGGGTGGCCGGTGCCGCCGTGACCGGCAATGTCATCACCAATCCGGGAATTGACGGCCAGGCGGACGTGACCGGTCCGGACAACGGCGCCGTGTTGCAGGTCCTGAAAAACGGCAGCTACGTCACCGCCAGCGCGGGCACTACGGTGCAAGGGCTGTACGGCACGCTGACCATCGACGCCAGCGGCAACTACAGCTATCGGCCCGACGGAGCTGTCGCCAGCGTCGGTAAAGTGGATGTCTTCAGCTATCAGCTGGTGCACCCGAATGGCCTGAGCGACACGGCCAATCTGTACGTGCGCATCGACAGTCCCCAGGCCACCGAGGTGTGGAGCAATACCAACCTGGCCAGCCCGGCCTTTCTGGTCGACGCCACCAACGACATCGCGGTCAGCGATATCACCCTGGTCAACAAGGAGGTCATCACCACCTCCACGCTGGGCCCGTTCCTCGTGCCGCTGCTGGGCGGCAATGGCTCCTGGAGCACCAGCGTGGCGGCAGGTGCGATCAGTGACCTCACCGTAGTGGTCAGCTCCTCTAACCTGCTCAGCCTGCTCGGTTCGCTGAACCTGGGCCTGTACAAGCTCAACACCACCACCGGCCAATACGTGCTGGTCAAGAGCTATGCCGGTGGCTCGTTGGCAAACCTGGGCGGCGGCAATTACGCCGCGCGCTTCGATGATCAGGGGCCCGGCAGCTATCAGGTCAGACTTGCCGCCGGGGGCATCGGTGTCGCCAGTACGGTCAACATCAGCCTGATCAACGACGCCACCTACACCAATCAGTTTGTGGTCGGCAGCTACACCCCGGTGGCGGGCAACCTGCTCACCGACACAGCCGGCGGCGGCGCTGATGTGCTGGGGTCGGCGTACACCGTGCTCAACGTGCTGGCGGCTGGCAGCTACGTGACGCCGGGCTACAACGGCACCACGATTGTCGGCACCTACGGTTCGCTGCTGGTCCAGGCTGACGGTCGGTATACCTACACGCTGACGCCGGGGCAGACCGATGCGGTTATCGGCCGTGAGGACGTCTTCACTTACCAGCTCAAGCACCCCAACGGCACCACCGACACGGCGACGTTGACCATTGATCTGGAACAGGCCGGTGCCGTCGCCACTACCTCATTCGCCGCGCTGTCCACCGTAGCGAGCGTCGATGACCACAGCGCGACTGCGGTTGCCACCACCGGTGCCGAGCTGATTCAAGGCACGGCGGGCAATGACACGCTGGACGGGTCCCATGGCGGTGCAGTCACGCTGCAAGGCGGTGCCGGCAACGACACATTGATCATCGCCGATCAGCATTTCGCTTCGGTCGATGGCGGTACGGGCACCGATACCCTGCTGTGGGCCGGGGGCGACGCCACCATCAACCTGGGCGATCTGCAGAGCAGGATCCACAACATCGAGGTGCTGGATTTGAACCACACCAGCGCCGTCGCGCTGACCATCAGCCTGGCGGACCTGGTGTCCATTATCTCGGCAGACAACAACACACTGATCATCAAGGGAGGCAGCGAAGACAGCGTACACATGACCAACACTTGGGTTGCCGGCGGTGCGCTACAAGCCGATGGCGTCGATTACACCCAGTACACGCCGCAAGAAGATCCAACCCATCATCTGTGGGTGCAGAACGGTATTCACGTCGTTTGATCAGCCCGCCGCCTGGCGCTGCCAGCGGCGGGGTTCAACCGGCCGATCAATGCGCTCGGCCGGTTGATTCAACAAAAGGGAAGCTCTGTATTCGTACAGTAAGGAAGCCATGTGAAGCGCGTTCGCAAGCAGAAATGGCCGGCGGTCGTCCTGACCTTTGGCCTGTGTCACCCGATATTTTCCGTTGCGCTGGCGGAGGATCAGATCGATCCAGGCCTGCGCAGCATCAGCCCTTCACGCCTTCAGGCAACTCCGGAAGATCAGCGGCGCAAGGCAGGCAGTGGCCCTTCCAAGAGCAGCTTCGGCGCGAGTCCCGCTGCAGTCATGGTCAAGGAAGACAGCCAGACCCTGGGCCTCGAACAGGCGGTCCGGCTCGCCGTTGACTGGCACCCCAGCATCAGCGAAGCGATCGGCACCCTGTATCAACAGGCCGAGGGCATCAACGTGGCCGAAGCCGGTTACTACCCGCAAATCTCCGGCGGGGTGAAAGGCGGTTACACCAGCGGCTACGGCAGCGACGCTGGCAGCCAGTCGGTGAGCATTTCCCTCAAACAGATGCTCTACGATTTCGGCAAGGTCTCGAACGCGGTCGAGGCCGCCCGCGCCAAGGCGGCACGCAGTCAGGCGAGCATTTTGCTAGCAATCGATCAGGTCAGCCGTGACACCGCGTTCGCCTACATTGAAGTCCAGCGCTATCAGCGTCTGGTGGACATCGCCCGCGAGCAGATCCGCGGCATCGGCGACATTGTCGAACTGGCCAAACAGCGCAGCGATATGGGCGCGAGCACCCGCTCCGATGTGGTTCAGGCGCAGTCCCGCGCCGAGGGCGGCATGGCCACGTTGCAAGAGTACAAAGCGCTGTACGCGCGCTGGCAGTCGACGCTGACCAACCTGCTCGGTCGGCAGACCCCGCCCCAGGTCAGCAGCACGTTCAGCACCTCGATGACCGACGCCTGCAGCGCGCCAGTGAGCACCGACGCCCTTCCCGCCGTGCTGCAGGCCGCCGCCCAGCGCACCCAGGCCCAGGCCGAACTGGCCCAGGCCAAGGCCGAAGCCTATCCGACACTGTCGTTGCAGCCCTCGATCAACCAGTTTCTGGACGACCATTACGACGACCAGAACTCGACGATCAATCGCACCCAGGCCGGGATCTTTCTCAATCTGGAGGTGCCGATTTATCAGGGTGGCGCCACCAGTGCCCGCAGCCGCGCCGCCAACTATGCGCTGACCGCCGCCGATTCCGCCGAGGACGCCGCGCGCCTGCAGGCGCGGCAAGGGTTGGGCGAAGCACAGGCGCAAACGTCCGGCCTGACGCGCCGGCTCGGCTCGCTGGAATCGCGACAGACCAGCATCACCGAAGCCCGTGAGTTGTACGGCCGGCAATACCTGGAACTGGGTACCCGGCCGCTGCTTGATCTGCTCAACGCCGAGCAGGAAATCCACCAGTCGCGCTTCGACCTGGCCAACACCCAGGCCGACCTGCGCCGCCTGCAAATCGACTGCCTGTACAACAGCGGCGCGCTGCGTCGCGCGTTCGGCATCGATCACAGCACCATTCAGCACGTGGAGATCCTGCCATGACCGACACCATCGTCATCCCCGAAGCGCCTGCGGCAGGCCCTGAGCGTCCGGACTATTCGCCGTGGCTGGAAGCCATCCTCACCGTCGCCCGGCATTACCGACTCGATGTGTCACCGGAAAGCATTCGCCTGGCCTCGACCAACAGCGAGGGCCGCGTTGAAGAAGTCGTGCGGTACATGGCGCGTCAGGCGGGCCTGAGCGTCAAGTTCGCCCACTACGATCGCAAAAGCCTGTCGCGCTGGCGCACGCCGCTGCTGGTGCAACTGCGCGACGGCCAGGTCGGCGTGATCGAGAGCGTCAGCGAACAAGGCGAACTGGGCATCGCCTACAGCGGCGATCAGGGCCTGCAGAGCCGCATCGACCCGGCCGTCCTCGCCGAACACGCCCTGCGCACGGTGATCCTGCGGCCGATTCAGCCCCTCAGCGACGTGCGCACCGACGATTACATCAAGCCCTACGACGAGCACTGGTTCCGACGCATCGTTCTCAGTGACCTGCGCCCCTACCGCCAAGTGATGCTGGCGTCGCTGGTCGCCAATTTGCTGGGCATGGCCGGCGTTCTGTTCTCCATGCAAGTCTACGACCGGGTGATTCCGGCCGAGTCCCTGCCGACGTTGTACGTGCTGTTCGGCGGCGTGATGCTGGCGCTGGTGTTCGACTTCGTCATGCGCATCATGCGGCTGCGCATCACCGACGTGCTGGGCAAGCGCGCTGATCTGCGGGTGTCGGACCTGATCTTCGGCCACGCCCTGCGCCTGCGTAATTCGGCCCGGCCGAAATCCACTGGCTCGTTCATTTCGCAGCTGCGCGAGCTGGAGCAGATCCGCGACCTGATCACCTCCAGCACCGCAACGGCGCTGGCGGACATGCCGTTCTTCTTCCTGTTCCTGCTGGTGTTCTATCTGATTGGCGGGCCGCTGGTGCTGATCCCTCTGGTTGCGCTGGTGGCGATGGTGCTGCCGGGCATCCTCGCCCAGCGCAAGCTGGCGCGGCTGGCCAATGCGTCGATGCGCGAGGCCGCACTGCGCAACGCCATGCTGGTGGAAGCTGTGCAGGGCATGGACGACATCAAGGCGCTGCAGGCCGAGCAGCGTTTCCAGCAGCAGTGGAATCACTACAACGCCGCGTCCGCCGACAGCAGCCTGAAACTGCGCTCGCTGACCAACAGCCTGGTGGCGTGGACGCAGAACGTGCAGGGCGCGGTGTTTGCCGTGGTCATCGTGTTCGGTGCGCCGATGGTGATTGCCGGAGACCTCACCACCGGCAGCCTGGTGGCCGCCTCGATGCTGGCCTCGCGGATGATGGCGCCGATGGCGCAGCTGACCCACGTACTGACTCGCTGGCAACAGGCGAAAGTCGCGCTGCAGGGACTCAATCGGCTGATGCAGATGCCGGTCGATCACCCCGAAGGCAGCCAACGCGTGCATCTGCCGTCCATTCGCGGGGATTACGTGTTGCGTCAGGCCGGCTTCAAATACAGCGAAGAAGCCTCGCCTGCCCTGAGCGGCATCAACTTGAACATTCGGCCGGGGGAACGCGTCGCCATTCTCGGGCGCAACGGTGCAGGCAAGTCGACGCTCCTGCAGGCACTGGCGGGCTCAATGGATTTGTCCAGCGGCGAGACCACCGTGGACGGCATCTCCCTCGCTCACCTGGACCCGGCCGACCTGCGCCGGGACGTCGGCCTGATGTCGCAGCAGGCGCGGCTGTTTCACGGCACCCTGCGGGACAACCTGACCCTCGGCGCGGGCCAGGCCAGCGATCAGGAAATCATCGCCGCCCTGTCGGTGACCGGCGCGCTGGAATTTGTCCGGCAGATGCCCAAGGGCATGGACCACCTGATTCTCGAAGGAGGTCTGGGCCTGTCCGGCGGTCAGCGCCAAAGCCTGCTGCTTTCCCGCCTGCTGATTCGCCAGCCCCAGGTGCTGCTGCTGGACGAACCCACGGCGTCGCTGGACGACATCACCGAACGCCAGTTGCTGGAAAAACTCTCGACCTGGTGCCAGGGCCGCACCCTGATCGTCGCCACGCACCGGGTCAGTCTGCTGCAACTGGTGGAACGCATCATCGTGCTGGACAACGGCCGCATCGTCATTGATGACCAACGTGACGCCGCCCTCACCCGACTCAGACAGCCGCAAGGAGCGCAGGCATGAACGCACTGACCACGGAGCAAACCCCACGGCTTGCCGATCAGATCACCTACCTCGACGGCCAGGACGAGCGCAGCATTACCGGAAGCGTGCGGGTGATCTGGACCTGCGCGCTGATGCTGGCGTGCTTTCTTGCCTGGGCCGCCTGGTTTCAGGTGGTGGAAGTGTCTACCGGCACGGGCAAGGTGGTGCCCAGCTCCAGGGAGCAACTGATCCAGTCCATGGAGGGCGGGATCATCAAGGAGCTGAACGTCAGCGAAGGCACGCTGGTGGAGCGCGGCCAGGTGCTGGCCCAACTGGATGCGGTGAAGAGTGAATCGAACGTTGGCGAGAGCGAGGCGAAATACCGGGCGGCGCTGGCCAGCGTCAATCGGTTGCAGGCCGAAGTCAGCGAGAAGCCGCTGACCTTTGATGGGTCGCTGGACAAGTACCCGGAGCTGCGCCGCGCTGAAACCGATTTGTTCAACGCCCGGCGCAGGGGCCTGAGCGAAACGCTGACCGGCATCGAAAGCTCGCTGAAGCTGGTGCGCAGCGAACTGACCATCACCGAGAACCTGGCGAAGATCGGCGCGTCGAGCCGGGTCGAAGTATTGCGCCTGAACCGTCAGCGCTCCGAGCTTGAGCTCAAGGCCACCGAGGCACGTTCCGAATACATGGTGCATGCCCGCGAAGACCTGGCCAAGGCCAATGCCGAGGCGCAGATGCTGTCGGCGGTGATCCGCGGGCGCAGCGATTCGTTGTCACGCCTGACCTTGCGCTCGCCGGTGCGCGGCATCGTCAAGGACATCAAAGTCAGCACCATCGGCGGGGTCGTGCCGCCCAACGGGCAGTTGATGCAGATCGTGCCGCTGGATGAACAACTGCTGATCGAAACCCGCATCTCGCCCCGGGACATCGCCTTCATTCACCCCGAGCAGCAGGCCAAGGTGAAAATCACGGCCTATGACTATTCGATCTACGGCAGCCTCGACGGCAAAGTGGTGACCATCTCGCCGGACACGATTCAGGATGAGGTGAAGCCGGAAATTTTCTATTACCGCGTCTTCATCCGCACGGACGCGGATGTGCTGCGCAACAAAGCGGGCAAGACCTTTGCCATCGTTCCCGGGATGATCGCCACCGTGGACATCCGCACCGGTGAGAAGACCGTGCTGGATTACCTCATCAAGCCCCTCAACCGCGCCCGGGAAGCGCTGCGCGAGCGTTGATCAGTTGACTGCGAGGTGGGTCGGCGCTGGCGTGACTGGCTTGAGTTGGGCCATGCAACGGGTCCACTCGCGGTTGATCTCGTTGTACGGCATGAAGATGCTGACCCGTGGCTGGTTGGCCAGGTCCGGGCGCTTGATTTTGGCCAGGTCGCTGGAGGTCAGCAACGCCACGGTGATGCCCACCACCTTGCCGTCTGCCGCGAACACCGGTCCCCCTGACATGCCCTTGGCTACCGGGCCATCATGGGTGCCGTACATCACGTTGCCTTCCTTCGCGTCCAGGCGAATCATCGCCGGCAACGCATGGCCAGTGCCTTTTACCGACATGTAGGCGGAGTTGTAGCCCACTGAGGTGAGTTCTTCACCCGGCTGGTACGAGCGCCACACGGGCACGGAATCGGCCTTGTGCTTGAAGAACTGTACGTCGCCCTGGCCCTGGAATACCGCGCCCGAGATGTAGGGAATGTGCTTGACCGTCACAGCGTAATCTTCATTCCACTGGATCGCGGTGCCCATCAACAGATAGGGCAGCGGCGCACCGGAGTGGACGACGAAGGCTTGGTCAAAGACAGGATCCTGGTTAAAAGCGGTGGGCATTCCGTTGCACCCGCTGATCAGCACTGAGGCTGCAACAAGTGACTTGAGGGGGCGCATGTTTTTCCATGGGTGTTAGATGAATACGGCCCAAATATGTCATTGCGCCATCACTAAATCAATAGCCTGAGCCTACCGCTCATCTAGTGCTGATTTATTAAATTCATTGGATCCAACTTGTTTGAATTTATCAACCGATAGAGCCGGTCGATTAACCATTCATTTGTACCAAGTTCAAAAAAAATGGCGCCCGTCCTGAATTATTTACAGCCTGGTCCTATCTGATGCAGATCAGCCTGCCACTATTACGACAGCACGGCATTCCACGGGATGCACGCGCCGCCGATAGCCAGGGCTGAGATCGCCGCCACAACGTCACTCAAGCTGCCGGGACTTTTATGAGATCACGCAAGAAAACCGTCAACCCGATCGGGTTGCAAGACATCATCATCGTCGACGATGCCAAGATGAAGAAAGCCATTACGGCCGCTGCTCTGGGCAACGCAATGGAATGGTTCGACTTCGGCGTCTACGGCTTCGTGGCCTACGCACTGGGCAAGATCTTTTTCCCCGGCGCCGACCCCAGCGTGCAGATGATCGCAGCCCTCGCAACCTTTTCCGTACCCTTCCTGATTCGCCCCATCGGCGGCGTGTTCTTCGGCGCCATCGGCGACAAGTACGGGCGACAGAAAGTCCTCGCCGCGACCATCGTCATCATGTCCCTGAGTACCTTTGCCATCGGGCTGATTCCCTCCTATGAATCGATTGGCATCTGGGCGCCGATCCTGCTGCTGCTGGCGAAGATGGCCCAGGGCTTTTCGGTCGGTGGCGAATACACCGGCGCGTCGATCTTCGTGGCTGAATACGCACCGGATCGCAAGCGCGGGTTCCTCGGCAGCTGGCTGGATTTCGGCTCGATCGCCGGGTTCGTGCTCGGTGCCGGCGTCGTGGTGCTCATCTCGTCGGTGGTCGGCGAAGAGAAGTTCCTCGAATGGGGCTGGCGTCTGCCGTTCTTCCTCGCCCTGCCTCTGGGCATGGTCGGCCTCTATCTGCGTAACGCGCTGGAAGAAACCCCGGCGTTCCAGCAGCACGTTGAAAAACTCGAACAAGGCGACCGCGAGGGTCTGGCCCACGGCCCGAAAGTCTCGTTCAAGGAAGTCGCCACCAAGCACTGGCGCAGCCTGCTGACCTGCATCGGTGTTGTCGCGGCCACCAACGTCACGTACTACATGCTGCTGACGTACATGCCCAGCTACCTGTCGCACAACCTGCATTACAGCGAGGACCGAGGCGTCCTGATCATCGTGGCGATCATGGTCGGCATGCTGTTCGTGCAGCCGCTGATTGGTTTCCTCAGCGACAAGATCGGCCGTCGCCCGTTCATCGTCGCGGGCAGCATCGCTTTACTGGTGCTGTCGATTCCGGCATTCAAGCTGATCAACAGCGGCCAGTTGGGCCTGATCTTCGCCGGCTTGCTGATGATCGCGGTGGTCCTTAACTTCTTCATCGGTGTGATGGCCTCGACGCTGCCGGCGATGTTTCCCACCCACATCCGTTACAGCGCGCTGGCCAGTGCCTTTAACGTGTCGGTGTTGATCGCAGGCCTGACTCCGACCGTGGTCGCGTGGCTGGTTGAAACCACTCAGGACCTGTACATGCCGGCGTACTACCTCATGGTGGTCGCGGTGGTGGGCCTGATCACCGGCCTGACCATGAAGGAAACCGCGAACAAGCCGTTGCGTGGCGCCGCACCGGCGGCATCTGACCTCAACGAAGCTCGTGAGCTGCTGCAGGAGCATCACGACAACATCGAGCACAAGATCGAAGACATCGACACGCAGATTGCCGAATTGCAGGCCAAACGCGAGAGCCTGGTTCAGCAGCACCCGCGTATCGATTGAATTTCGTGGGACCGGCTTCAGCCGGGAAAGGGCCGGTTTGTACACCATCAGTGTTGTGGTGGAGCACCCGACGCCTTCCCGGCTAAAGCCAGTCCCACTGTCCCCTGCCGTTCGCGGCCATTTCGGCAAATTTGTCGGAACCGCTGCATCCCTCTCCCGGTCAGGTCTTGCATGAGCATTCAACGGCTTCTGTGCAGACACAGACACCCGGACAGCGAACTGAAAGGCAGCCTTTCCCATGACCGACATCATCGATCACTTGCCCCCCGTGCTACGACCGCAAAGCGAAATGATCCTGGCCGACATCCGCGCCTCCGGCTCGACCATTGATGTGGTCAAGAACGGCGCGCAGGCCAATGGTTTCGTGCTCGGTCTGCGCTGCAGCGGCGGGATTGACGCGCAGCAGGCCGAGCAGCTTTCCGAGTTCTACGACGAGGTCGTGGCGTCGCGGTTGAAGCGGCTGACCCTCGGGTTGTCCTGAGCCGTCTTTATGCCGCTTGCCTGAACGCCGGGCACACCCCTTTTTATTTTTAGCCATTGTCAGCGGATGACCTGTTGACCAACGGAGCCACACCATGCGATCCAATACTTCCTTCCTTTTCGACCTCGACGGCACCTTGACCGACAGCGTTTATCAGAACGTCACGGCGTGGAAAGAGGCCCTCGATTCGGAGAACATTCCCCTGGCGATGTGGCGAATCCACCGCAAGATCGGCATGAGCGGCGGTCTGATGCTGAAGATGTTGTCCCGGGAGACCGGGATGGAGATCACTGAGGCGCAGGCCGAGCGGTTGAGTAAAAGGCACGCCGAGGCGTATGAGCGAACCCAGGATCAGATCATCGCCTTGCCGGGCGCCGTGGAGTTGTTGAGGACGCTGGACGATGAGGGCTTTCCCTGGTGTATCGCGACCAGCGGGGAGATGTCGACGGCGAAGATCAATTTGAAGGCGTTGGGTCTGGACCCGAAGAAGATCAATCTGATCACGCGGGATGATGTGAAGAACGGCAAGCCGGATCCGGATTTGTTTGTCACGGCGGCGAAGAAGATTGACGCGAGGATTGAGGATTGTCTGGTGGTCGGTGATGCGATCTGGGACATGTTGGCCGCGCGGCGGTGTAAGGCGACGGGGATCGGGCTGTTGTCGGGTGGGTATGACGTGAGCGAGTTGGAGCGGGCCGGGGCGTTGCGGGTATATGAGGATCCACTGGCGTTGCTGAACCACCTCGATGAGATCGCTACGCGCGAGTAGCTTTGCAGCTTTTTTTAAGATCAAGATCAAGATCAAGATCAAGATCAAGATCAAGGGCGTCTGCCTGGGGGCAGACTGTTTCGCCTTCGGCGACTTACTTTTGAAAAGCACCAAAAGTAAGCAAAAGTGCCTGCTCCTGGTTTGGCCCTTCCTTCGTCAGGGTTCCTTCACTCCGGTCTCGCTCCGTGGGCCCGCGCCGAACGGACATCCATGTCCTGACGGCGCTCTCGCCGCATCCATGCGGCTCGGCCCACTGCACGAGACCTGCGTTCAGCCTGCACCCAAGTCGCGTTCGGCGGTGACTTGACCTCCTGTGTACGAAGATCAAAGGCACAGCAGACGCTTCCCTTGTAGGACCGGCTTTAGCCGGGAAGGGGCCAGTTCAGGCGCCACTGCATTTTGATCTTCAAACCCTATCCCGCTAACCGCACGCGCTGATCGTTCCCCACGCTCCGCGTGGGAATGCAGGATCTGACGCTCCGCGTCGCCCCAATCGGCTACGCCGTTCTGTCTTACTCGCCAGCCTTATAAACCGGGTAGTCGACATAGCCCACTTCAGTCCCGCCATACAACGTGGCCGGGTCAACGGGGTTGAGGGGCCAGCCGTTGGCGATGCGTGCCGGCAGGTCGGGGTTGGCGATGAAGGGGCGGCCGAAGGCGATGAGGTCGGCGAGGCCGGCGTCAATCAGGCGGTTGCCGCGTTCGGCGGTGTAGCGTCCGGCGTACATGATGCGGCCACTGAAGGCTTCGCGGATGGCTTTACGGAAGGTTTCCGGCAGTTCAGGGGCGTTGTCCCAGTCGGCTTCGGCGATGGAGACGTAGGCGACGCCTGCGTTTTCCAGGACCTTGATGGCTTCGACGTAGGTGTGGTGCGGGTCGCTTTCCACCAGGCCGATGTAGACGCGTTCTTCATCGGTGCTGGCGAACAGTGGCGAGAAGCGCACACCCAGACGGTCCCCGCCTACCGCTTCGGCGACGGCAGTGACGATCTCGCTCAGGAAACGCAGGCGATTTTCCAGCGAGCCGCCGTACTCGTCGTCCCGGTGGTTGGCGTGTTCGGAGATGAACTGGTTGACTAGGTAACCGTTCGCCGCGTGAATTTCCACGCCGTCAAAACCCGCTTCGATGGCGTTTTTCGCCGCCTGGGCGTACAGCTTCACCAGCTCGCGGATTTCCTCGACAGTCAGTGCGCGAGGCGTCGGCGGCACCACCAGTTGCCCTGCGCCCGGCGCGGTCTCGATGAACGCTTTGGCGTTGGCCACCGGGATCGCCGAAGGTGCAACCGGTGCTTCGCCGTTGGGCTGCAGCGCGTGGTCGGACACACGGCCCACGTGCCAGAGTTGGGCGAAGATGACGCCCTCTTCCGCGTGCACCGCCTCAGTCACTTTGCGCCAGCCCTCAACCTGCTCGGCGCTGTAAATGCCCGGCGTCCACGCATAACCCTGACCCCGCGGCTCGATCTGGGTGCCTTCGGTGATCATGAAACCGGCGGACACACGCTGCTGGTAGTAGGTCGCCATCAGGTCCGAAGCGATATCGCCCGGTTGCAGGCTTCTCTGACGGGTCAATGGCGGGAAAGCGATGCGGTTTTTCAGCACGTGCCGACCCAGCGTGACGTGGGTGAGCAAGGGTTGTGTGGACATGGGTAATACTCCGATCAAGGCATTAAGAGTGGTGACCAGATCAACTGGCGTAGACCAGTCGTCTAGTGAATGGACGCGAGTCTAAAGCGCACCTGCGGACCCGGCAATGTCAGATCCGCAATGATTCCGGACATCGCCGCAGACACAGCCACTTGCAGAATCTTGCGGTTTTGATCCGTCCTGCCCTGGCAACCCGTTGCACTCGGCCATCGCGCGCTTATGATTCCGCGCATCGAACGTTAGGCGCTGGTACCGCAACAACGCGGTTCATCGTTGCCCACCCGTACTTGAACAGGCACCCCAATGAACATCATCCGCAGCAAAGACTTTACCGGTGACCGCCCGTGGGCCGCGCTGGACATTGCCAATATGAACGGCATCACCACGCGACTGCACTGGACGGATCAGCCTTACAAATGGCACGTCAACGACGGTCAAGAAGTCTTTGTGGTGCTGGACGGGCAAGTGGAGATGCGCTTCAAACAGGACGGCGTCGAGGAGAAAACCGTGCTGCACACCGGCGATATTTTCTACGCCTCCATCGGCACGGCCCACGTCGCCCATCCGCTGGGTGAGGCTCGCATTCTGGTGATCGAAAGCGAGGGCAGCGTTTGAGAGAGAAAGCAGCCTGACGCTTTAACTCTGTGGGAGCCGGCTTGCTGGCGAATGCGGCCGTCCAGGCGCTGCAAGGGTGACTGACACACCGCGTTCGTCAGCAAGCCGGCTCCTACGGATTCTGTGTCCTCCACAAAATTTGTGGCTTGCCGAGATCCACTGTAGGAGCGCGCTTGCCCGCGAAGGCGGTGTGTCTGTGACAGATCCATCGCCTGACACACCGCCTTCGCCAGCAAGCCGGTCACTACAGGTTTCGCGCTTGCCCGTCGGCATCGTCGGCCTTCAGTTCACCCCGTGTGGGGGCCCTGACAGACATCAGGGTGTCTGTTTCTGCCAAAGCGTCCTCCCCGCCATTCCCGGTCTGGCACGCTGCGTATACTCAAGCGCGACGCAGCACAGGACGTCGAACCACCGGGGGCCACGATGCTGGACGAACATCAATCTCCTCTCTACACCCGCTTCCCGCAGCCAGCGGAACAACACTGGCCGGATGCGATTCGGCACCCTTCTCTGCCCGCCCTCGGGCACCCGACGGCCTGTCTCGCCAGCGCCTGCCATCAGGACGCCGCCGCGCAAAGCGATTACGCCCACAGCCTTCACGCCCGAAAGATGGCCGAGTTCAGCGCCTCCATCGCCCATGAAATCTGCCAACCCCTGCTGGGCATCGCCGCCAACGCCGCCGCAAGCCTGCGCTGGCTGCAGCGCGACGTACCGGATATCGAAGAAGCCATCGCCGGTCTGACGGACATACGCGCCGGCTGCGAACGTGCCGCCAACATCGTCAAGGCCTTGGGCGCGCTGGCCCGTCAGGCACCTTTGAAGCTGCAGATCCTCAAGATTGACGACGTCATTCGCGACGCCATTCGGCTCACCCAGCCTGCGCTCACAGCCCAAGGCGTGCGACTCGACACCGCGCTGTTCGTCGATCAATCCATCGTCGCCGACGCCGTGCAGTTGCAGCAGCTGCTGGTCAACCTCATCACCAATGCCGTGGAAGCCATGGCCGGTGCTGGCCGCGAAGCGGCTGTCGTGCGCATCACCTCGTTCACCCTCGATGACGGCGTCGAAGTGTGCATTGAGGACAACGGCCCCGGAATTCCGGCAGAGCGTCGCGAGCAAATCTTCGGCGCGTTTTACACCACCAAGCGCAGCGGACTCGGCGTAGGGCTGGCGATCTGTCGCTCGGTGGTCGACGCGCACCACGGCCGCATCTGGGCACAAGCCTCGGCCAGCGGTGGCGCACGCATTCGCTTTCAGCTGCCGACCTGCTGTTACTGACCCGCTGCCGTCAAGCTGTCCCTCAACCCGCAATCCCGACAACGCGTTGGCCACCCCTGTCCGCGCCACCGTCGATAAACAGGGCGCACGGTATCGAACGCTCATTCGCGGGCGAGCGCGCGCCTCGTTCACATTCGTTCGCACAATCCCCTAGAATGCCGCCTGGTTTCAGGCACGTGCCCCCTGCGCTGACAGTGGCGGCAACAGAAAGGCGATCAAGGCATGCGCGATACTCCAGGGCAGAAAACAGTGGCGGTGGTGCTGTTCAACGACGTGCTCATGCTCGACGTAACCGGTCCCATGGACGTCTTTTCGATCTCCAATCGACTGCTGGCACCGGAAAAACAGTACCGACTGATCACCGTGGCCGAGCCCCCGCTGCTGATCCGCAGCTCCTGCGGGCTCAAGGTCCAGGCGGACCTGGCGCTGGCCGATCTGCCGGCCGACATCGATCTGCTGCTGGTCCCCGGCGGACCAGGCGCCTACGGCGTCAGCCACCCTCAAATCACTGCCTGGTTGCCCGCCGCCGCTCAGGCCGCCCGGCGTTTCGGCGCGATCTGCACCGGCGCGTTTCTGCTGGGTGACGCCGGCCTACTCGACGGGCGCCGCTGCACCACCCACTGGAACTACCTCGAACGTCTGTCCCGGCGCTTTCCTGCCTGCCGGGTCGAAAACGAACACATCTACGTCGTCGATCGCAACTTGATCACCTCCGGGGGGATTACCGCCGGGATCGACATGGCGCTGGCCATCGTCGCCGAAGACCACGGCAAAGAGATCGCCCTGGAAGTGGCCAAAGTGCTGCTGGTGGTCATGAAACGTCAGGGCGGCCAGACGCCCTATGGCCCGCTGCTGGCGGCGGTGCCCCGGGATGACAGCGCCATTGCCCGGGTGCAGGCCTACGTCGTCGATCACATCGATGAGGCGTACACCGTGCAGCGCATGGCCGACCTGGCAGCGATGAGTCCGCGCAATTTCGCCCGGGCGTTCCAGCGCGAAGTCAGCCTGACGCCGATGCAGTTTCTGCTCAACGCGCGCATCGATCATTCGCGCAAACTGCTCGAGGGCAGCGACCTGCCCCTCAAGGTCATCGCCAGTCGCTGCGGCTTCGGCAGCGCGCGGCACATGCGCAAGGCGTTCAATGAGCGCATCGGCGTGACGCCCGGCCAATACCGGCAACAGTTCGGCGGCGAGTGAACGAGTGCGCACGTTGATCATCTGATCTTCAAGGCGAGCGTTGCGCCGCACACTCGCAACAAACTCGCAAACACGCTCGCAGACAAGCATTGAACTGCTTGGCTGACACACACCGTTCACTTGCTGGAAGGACTTGCCCATGACTACCCACACCGAAACTGCGCTGCTTGCCGGAGGCTGCTTCTGGGGCATGCAGGACTTGCTGCGCCGCTACCCCGGCGTGCTGTCGACCCGAGTCGGCTACTCCGGTGGCGACGTTGACAACGCCACCTATCGCAACCACGGCACCCACGCCGAAGCCATCGAAATCGTCTTCGATCCCGAGCAGATTTCTTACCGCAAAATACTGGAATTCTTCTTCCAGATTCACGACCCTTCGACTCCGAACCGCCAGGGCAATGACCGCGGCGTGAGCTATCGCTCGGCGATTTTCTACCTCGACGAACAGCAGAAAGCCGTAGCGCTGGACACCGTGGCCGATGTCGATGCGTCGGGACTGTGGCCGGGTAAAGTCGTCACCGAAATCGCCCCGGCCGGCCCGTTCTGGGAAGCCGAGCCCGAGCATCAGGATTACCTGGAGCGCATCCCCAACGGCTACACCTGCCACTTCATTCGCCCGAACTGGACATTGCCAGCGCGGGACAAAGCTACTACCGCCTGATTGAGGTCACTTGAGTGGGGGACCGCGTGCCAGAGCGGTCCCTTACACATCACCGGTTTTTGTCGAAGACCGCCCAAGTCCTTTCAACTGCGCATAACCTAATAACCAAACGATATTTATCCGATCCTTTTTGTAACCCTATGATTCGTGGCTTGCGCCTCCTGCGCCTCACCCATGTCACGAGTCAGCCATGCCCTTCCCTCGCACAATCGCTGGAAAATCCCTGTCGTTGTCAGCCGTGCTCGGCTCCGCCCTGTTGCTGAACGCCGTGTTCTCCTTCTCTGCCGTTGCCGGCTTGCTGGAAAAGGGCCGCAGCCAGGGCCTGACCGCGGGCATCGCCAACGAGCAACCCTATGCCTACGTGGGCACCGACGGGAAAGTCGTCGGCGCCAACGTCGAAATCCTCCGGGCCATTCTGGAGCCTCTGGGCATCAGCAAGGTTGAACTGCCGATCACCGAGTTCGGTTCGCTGGTGCCGGGCCTCGCGGCGGGTCGTTTCGATCTGATCGGTGCCGGCCTGTTCATCAACCCTGCCCGCTGCAAAGTGATTGGCTATTCCAACCCGGTCACCCGCTCGGGCGGTGCGTTTCTGGTCAAGGCCGGCAACCCGCTGAAGCTGCACAGCCTCAAGGACGTCGCGGCCAACGGCAAGGCACGCCTGGCGACCCAGCCCGGCAGCAATCAGGTGCAGGAAGCCAAGGACAGCGGCATCAGCAACGGCAACGTCGTGCTGTTCGACAAGGACACCGAAGCCCTCGCCGCGCTACAGGCCGATCGCGTCGACGTGGTGTACTTCCCGGATGCCGAGATCATCGGCCTGCTGAAGAAAGCCGAAGGCACGCCGGTTGAACGGGCACTGCCGTTCGAGCAAATCCCGGACGCCGACGGCAAACCGACCTGGAATTACCACGCCTACGGCCTGCCGAAAAACGATCCGGCGTTCACCCAGGCGTTCAACGAGCAACTGGCGAAACTGCGCGCTTCCGGCGACTTGCTGAAGATCCTGCAGAAATACGGCTACACCGAAAACGAACTGCCACCCGCAGACGTCACCGCCGAGCAACGTTGCAACCGCTAATGCCGTTGCCGACGCCGTCGCTGATGCCTGCGCCATTGTAGGACCGGCTTCAGCCGGAAAGGCGTCGGTGGGCACACTGCAAAATTGAGGGCGCCAGCACAGGCCTCTTCCCGGCTGAAGCCGGTCCCACTGTGGGATCGCGTGCATTCAGTGGGACCGGCTTTAGCCGCGAAGGCGTCGGTGGGCACACCGCAAAACCGAGGGTGCCAACACGGACCTCTTCCCGGCTGAAGCCGGTCCCACTGTGGGATCGCGTGCATTCAGTGGGACCCGCTTTAGCCGGGAAGGCGTCGGTGGGCACACTGCAAAATGGAGGGTGCCAGCACGGGCCTCTTCCCGGCTGAAGCCGGTCCCACTGTGGGATCGCGTGCATTCAGTGGGACCGGCTTTAGCCGGGAAGGCGTCGGTGGGCACACTGCAAAATGGAGGGCGCCAACACGGGCCTCTTCCCGGCTGAAGCCGGTCCCACCGTGGGATCGCGTGCATTCAGTGGGACCGGCTTCAGCCGGGAAGGCGTCGACACCGCAAAGTTGATTTTTTGCCCCGCAACATGACGGCCCCAGCCCATACGAGTACGGCTCATGCTTTTTGATGCTTCCACCCTGGACACCGCGGGTTTCATCGCCCGCCAACTGGCGAACGGCGCACTGGTCACCCTGGAAATCACCTTCTTCGCCCAAGTGGTCGTGGTGGTGATGTCGTTTGTGATCGCGCTGATGCGCTTGTCGCCGTGGCGCTTGCTGCGCTGGATAGCGACGGTCTACGTTGAAATCCTGCGCGGCATTTCTGCACTGGTGCTGCTGTTCTACCTGTTCTTCATCCTGCCGCTGTTTGGCATCACCCTGGCGCCGATGACCACCGGCATTCTCGGATTGGGCCTGACTTTCTCCGCCTACGGTTCGGAAATCGTCCGCTCGGCCCTGAGCAACGTCGCCCGTGGCCAGCGGGACGCGATCAAGGCCCTGGACTTCGATTCGATCACGGCATTTCGCCGAATCATCCTGCCCCAGGCCCTGCCCTTCATGCTGCCGCCGATGGGCAATCAACTGGTGGAACTGCTGAAGACCACCTCGCTGGTGTCATTGATCACCCTCAGCGACCTGACCTTTTCCGGTGGTCAGCTGATCACCACCCTGGGCCAGCAGACGCTGATCTGGAGCATCGTGCTGGTGTGCTATTTCGTCATGGCCTGGCCCCTCAGCTGGCTGGTCAAGCGCTATGAGCGACGGGTCACCCACTGGCGTCGCGGGGTGGCGCCATGAACTTCGATTACGCCTTCGCCTGGTCTATCGTCCCCGATCTGTTTCAGGGATTGCTGGTGACGCTGCAAGTGGTGATCCTCGGCTTCCTGCTGGCCGTGCTGCTCGGTCTGCTGCTGGCCATCGCCCAGCGCTCGAAAAACCCGCTGGTGCAAAAACTGAGCGCCGGCTACCTGAGCTTCTTTCGGCACACGCCGCTGATGGTTCAGCTGTACGTGCTCTTCTTCGCCCTGCCCCTGGCCGGCCTCACCCTGCCGGCGATTTCCACCGGCGTCATCGGGCTCGGCCTGTATTACGCGTCCTACATTGCCGAAGCGTTTCGCGGCGCCATCGAGGGCGTGCCGGCCGGTCAATGGGAAGCGGCCAGGGCCCTGGATTTCGACAGCGCCACCACGTGGCGGCGGATCGTCCTCCCCCAGGCCCTGAAGCCGATGCTGCCGGTGCTCGGCAATTACCTGATCGGGATGTTCAAGGAGACCCCGCTGTTGGCGGTGATCACCATTCCCGAGCTGTTCCAGGCCGCCAAACAGATTGCCGGCATGACCTACCGCTACAACGAGCCCTACACGGTGATGGCGCTGATGTTTCTGGCGATCAGCGTGCCGACCTCCCTGCTGTTCAAATATTTCGAGAGGCGCAGCCATGTCTGATCTCGCACACGCTATGCCCGGCGCTTCGCCGCAGATCATCCTCAAGCAAGTGGTGAAAAACTTCGGCGCGACCCGGGTCATCGATCACCTGGACCTGAGCATTCCCGCCGGCCAGAAAGTCGCCCTGATCGGACCCAGCGGTTCGGGCAAATCCACGGTGCTGCGGCTGATCAAGGGCCTTGAGGCCTATCAGCACGGCAGCATCGAGGTGGCCGGCGAGCCGGTGCCGGCCAAGGCTGGCGGCTGGCACTGGCCCGGCGTGAAAAAGCCGCCGGTGGAGCACCGCGTCGGGATGGTGTTCCAGCAGTTCAACCTGTTTCCGCACCTGACCGTGCAGCAGAACGTCACCGAAGCGCCGCTTCAGGTGCTCAAGCTCAGCCGCGAAGAGGCCCTGGAGCGCGCCCATCAATACCTCGGGCTGGTCGGTTTGAGCCACAAGGCCGATGCCTACCCTGCGCAGCTGTCCGGCGGCCAGCAACAGCGCGTGGCGATCGCCCGCGCGCTGGCCATGCGGCCCCAGGTGATGCTGTTCGACGAGGTCACCTCCGCGCTGGATCCGGAGCTGGTCGGTGAAGTGCTGGCGGTGATCCGCGCCATCGCCCACGAGCAGCAGATGACCATGCTGCTGGTCACCCACGAAATGAAGTTTGCCCAGGACATTGCCGACCGCGTGCTGTTCATGGAGGCCGGCCGCATCGTCGCCGACGGCTCGCCGAGCCAAGTGCTGGTCGATCCGGACAACGAGCGCACGCGACGCTTCCTCAATCTGGTAGAGCAACGTTGACCGGTTTCGGATCAGGCCCGCGCGACGTCGAAAAAATCCCGAACTCGCCGACCGCCGACACATCCAACGTTCATACCCCACAGCGAGGATGAACCCATGAGCAACGACACCCCGGTCGACCCACGCAACGTCACCCAGCCTGACGCGCCAACCCTGGACAGCGCTGGCAAACCCGTCAACGTGGTACAGCGCGACCTCAACGACCCGGACGACGACACCCGCGCGGTGGACGAAGTCATCACCCCGACCTCGATTCGCGAGAAGGAACAGGACGCTGAGGAACTGAACAGGAAATCGGCTGAAATCGAACGCAAGGTTGCTGACGGCCGTTGATATCCCCATGGGCGGTCTTATAGCCGCCCTCATCCTTCCCGCACCTTGATTCCCCGCCTTATTTTCCCCTTCATCGATTCAGCTAACTGGCGGCGACATAATTTGCTGCTAGCGTTGCTTGGGCGCCACACATTGCACTGCCAGCATCGCGTCAGTGCTGGGGTTGCCCAGAAGGCTCTGCGTCAGCGTGGGTTGCCTGCTCCGTTGCGATTCGGCATACAGATGAAAACAGCCAAGGGAGTCACACCATGAAAATGCCGGTGCTCAAGGCACTGATCTGCGCGGCCATTCTGGGAGTCGGCGGTTGCGCCGGCTCACAGTTGGATCCCGGTCAGTATTCGGGGTTTCTGAAAGATTACAGCCGCCTCAAACCTGCGCAAAGCGCAACGGGTTTCCAGGTCATGCGCTGGATCGATCCGGACGTGAAGCTGAGCAAGTACAACAAGGTGTATATCGAACCCAGTCAGCTTTATCCCAAGCCGCAGCCGACTGCGGTCATCTCGGCACAGACCTTACAAGACATCACCGGCTATTATGATGCCGCGCTTCAACGCGAACTTGGCAAGAGCCTGCGCATCGTCAGCGGACCGGGTCCTGATACCATTCTCGTGCGCCCGGCGATCACCGCCGTGTCGACCAGCACCCAAGGCTTGAAACCCTATGAAGTGGTGCCCATCGCGCTGGTGGCGGCTGTAGTGAATACCGCTGCCGGTGGCCGGGATCAGAACGTGGAAATCGCCACCGAGGCGGCTTTCCTTGATGCCGATACCCAGAAGGTGCTGGCCCAAGTGGTGCGCACAGGCGGCGGCACACCGCTGGAAAACGACAAGACGCAGCTGACCCTCGACGCCGTCAAGCCGGTGCTCGACGGATGGGCGAAAGACCTGCGACTGAGTATCGAGACGCTCAAGACCAGGTAGTGGCCCAGGCGCCCGCGCGCTAGCGGGTCCCCACCAGCGCCCGCACCGCTTCCAGCACTGCGCTGATTTCGAAAGGCTTGTCGAACACCTCGTTGAACAGATCCGGCCGGGCCACTCCCAGATGAGATTGCGCCCCGCTCATCAGCACCATGGGGATCTGCCCCAGGCTTTGATTCACCCGCACCGCTTCCGCCAGCTCGATGCCGTTCATCCCGGGCATCATGTAATCGGTGATGATCAGCTGCGGGCGTTCGCGCTCGAGAATGCCCAGGGCCTTCTGCCCGCTGCCGGCGGTGACGGTCAGGTAGCCTTCGTCTTCCAGCGCGAAACTCAGTATGTCGGCGATGAGGTATTCATCATCGACGATCAGAATGGTGGGCATGCAACCCTCCGTGCGGAAGAGCGATCAGCGGCTCGATGACGACTTCTACACCCTTTCATTGCCTGAATCGTCGAGGGCATGGAACGCAGCCTTTTTCACAGTCAGACCCTGCTCGCCGATCAAGACGTCCAGCAGGGCCGGGTCGTAGGGGTTATCGCGGATTTTGAGGATCGACAGTTGCCGGGTCAGCCCCGCTGTTGATTGCGCGAAGCGGATAAGCATGAGGTTGTCGACGATGCCCGACAGGTCCGGAGCCGGCGCATCAATCTTGCCGCCGATCAGGCCGCGGAGTTCCCAGCTCGAGACCACCGTGACGCCACGGGCGCGAAGCTCGCTCATCAGGGCGCTGAAGAGGTCGAGAATCCGCGACTGATCGGCCGAGGCACGGGCCATGCCACCCAGGCTGTCGAGGAACACCCGCTTGATGCCTTGCTGCTCGACAATCCGGAGCAGGTCGAGGGCCAGTTTGTCGATCAACTCGGCAGTCGCGGATCTCCAGGCAAGGTGCAGCGCACCGGCGCGTTCCAGCGCGTCGAAGTCCAGCCCGAGCGACGCCGCCTTCACCCGAAGGCGCTGCGGCGACTCGTAAAAGCCGAACAACAAACCCGGTTCGTCGGGCGTCGAGCGAGCGAGGAAGTTGAGGCCGAACGTGGTCTTGCCAGTGCCCGACGGGCCGAGGAGCAAGGTCACGGACGATTCCACCAGACCGCCGCCGATCAACGGATCAAGTGTGTCGATACCACTGGGGACGACGCTGAATTCGGCACTGTCGCGCAACGCGGAGTGGGTAACAGTGCTCTCCAGTCGCGGGTAAACGACCAGGCCGTTTTCGGTGATTTCGCACTCGTGGGCGCCGGGGATGGCGCCGCTGCCGCGGGTCTTGCGCGCCTTGATGCGGCGCACGGAACGGTTGCCGACCAGTTCTTCACCCAGCTCCAGCACGCCATCCACCATGGTGTGTTCCGGGCTGCCGTCGTCCAGTTGGGAACTGGTCAGGAAGAACACCGTACAACCGGCGAAGGCGGCGTGGCCCTGCAGTTCGGAAATGAAGCGTTTGGTGTTGATCGTGGATTCGGCCTTCGAACGGGCGTTGAGCAGCCCGTCGAGGATCATAACCGTGGATTTCTGGCGGACGATCTCCCGACGCAACAGCTTGACGACTTCATCGAGGCCGTCGTTCTCCATGGTGTCGAACGCACTGACGAACTGGATCTGATCGCCGACCCGGTCCTTGTCGAAGAAGCTCATTGTGGACAGGAACTGAAACAGCCGTTCATGGGGCTCGGCGAGCAGGGTCGCGAACAGCACGCGGCCGCCATTGCGGATGTGATTGAAACCGATCTGGTTCGCCAGAATGGTTTTTCCGGAGCCCGGCCGCCCCTGAATGATGTAGGAGGATCCGGCGACGAAACCACCCATTAACAGCTCATCAAGCCCTTCAATTCCGCTCTGAAGGCGTTTTAGCTGATTCAAATTTGCTTCCTCCGCCGCGGTATTGGCGTCGTGAATGTTGCGAGTTATGTGCGCGACTAATCACGCATTCTTCCGTTTTTAAGAGAGCTTTCCAAGCGCAATCATCAATTCCCATGACAGATTCACACGCATTCGCCGACAGACATTGTGGGCGATCAATTCGTACGAGTGATTGTCACTCGGCCGAATAGGATACGGCTTCCGGTGTACGGCCGTCCGTCTCGGCCTGGGAATGCTCGGTGCGCCGCTCGGGATCTTCGGGCTTGGGGGGTGCGAACAACGGGTATTCGGGCGTGTCGTCGCGGTCTGGGGACTGATCGTCAGCAGTCCTGCGAACGAGTGATGAGCTGTCTGGGCACATGGTTGCAGGTCCATTGAGGGAGGCAGGTGTTGGAGCGCACCGGCAGGCACTCGTGCGGTTCTCCGGACCAATGGAGTGAACGGTGCCGCGCGCGCTCGGCAGGACTGGCTTTAGCCGGGTAAGCGTCATTCATATCGCTGCAAGACTTAAGGTGTCCGCACTGGCCTCTTCCCGGCTAAAGCCGGTCCCACTATACGACTGAGTGCATTCGGGAGGATTGGCACGTCTGGGCAAATTGCCTGGGGGCAACTGGCTAAACGCGGCCCTTAGTGGGACCGGCTTCAGCCGGGAAGGCGTCGGGCGTCACAACGCTAAATGGAGAGCGCTCACACCAGCCTCTCCCCGGCGGCGTCCGGTTCCAACAACACCGTAAAACAGCATCCGCCGTCATCACGGCTGGTCAGCGTCACCGTCCAGTGCTGGTTCGCGCAGATACGCTGGACCAGCGACAACCCCAGACCCAGCCCCTCCCCGCGCTGTTCGTCGCCACGCACGAAGGGCTGGAACATGGCCTGCTGTTTTTCCAGCGGAATGCCAATCCCGCTGTCTTCGACGCTGAAACCATCGCTGCGCAGGGCCAACCGGATGAAGCCCTGATCGGTGTAATGCCACGCGTTGCGCAGCAGATTGCCCATCACCGAGCGCAGCAGGGGCGCATTGTGTGTTTCGCCGTCGGTCTGCACCTGTTGGTAAATGAACCGGAGACCTTTTGCCTCAATGGGGGCACGCCAGGCCTCGACCAGCTCATCGGCAATCTGCTCCATCGATGAGCGCTGACCCTGGGGAACATTCTTGCCTTCGGTACGGGCCAGCAGCAGGAAGGTTTCGACCAGTTGGTTCATACCCGCCGTGGCCTTGCCGATGCGCTTCACCTGGGTGCGGGAACGTTCGTCCAGCGCCGGGTACTCCATCAGCAATTCACAGGACGTCGCCAGGACCATGAGCGGCGTACGCAGCTCATGGCTGACGTCGCTGGTGAACAGCTTTTCGCGACTCAGTGCGGCCCGCAGCCGGCCCAGGGTTTCGTCGAAGGACCGGGCCAGCGCACCGACTTCATCGTTGGCGTAGTCACTGGCGAGCACCGGCGCGAGTTCCAGCAACTGATCGCGATGACGCACCTGACTGGCCAGGCGCGACACCGGCGTGATCACCCGGGACGCGAGCAACCGACCCAGCAGCACCGCCAGCAACACGCTGAGGACGAAGCCGACCAGCACGATGCCAAACAGAATCCGTTCACGCTTCTGGAATTTGCGCTGATCGCGCAGCAGCACGTAATGCCGCCCGTTCACTTCCGAGACCATCGCGTAGTAGGCTTTCTTGCCGCGGAAGAACTCCTGGAAACCCGGAAGCAGACCCTTGAGGTCGTCGCTCATGGCAAGGTCGCCAACGCCCTCTTCGGCATAGAACAACTCGTCTTTTTCCGGGCGGTGGCGCCAGTCGCTGACGCTGTCCACGGCCAGCAGACGGTGCATATTGCCCTTAAGGCTCATGATCGACAGGCGCTTTTCGACCACGTGCACGGTGGCGATGATGCCGACGGCGAATACGCCGGCGACCAGGGTGCTCATCAACGCAAATACGATGACAATCCGTTGCTTAAGGCTGTGTTTGATGTCCATGAAGGTCCGTGCATGGCGGTACTCGGAATCCGGGGCAATGCCCCGCCAGTGCCGATTATCCGGTGCGGGATGTCATGGTTTTGTCAAACGCTGCGCTCTTGCCGGCTGAAGTCGGTCCCACCGGAAATCAGAGGCCGCATCAGCAACATCCCGCCCGCGCATCCGCCCATCAGCACGCAGGTAACGATGAAGACCACCGGCATGCCGAAATGCCCGCCCAGGTAGCCCCCGGTCAGCGGCCCCAGCACCTGGCCGATGTACTGGCACGAGGTGGAATAGCCGAGCATGCGCCCGGCCACGGCGTCGGGCACCGAATGACGGATGATCGCTGCGATGCAGGGCAACAGGCCGCCCAAGGCAATGCCCATTAGAAAGCGCAGCAGCACCAACTGCCAGGCGTGATTGACGAACGCTTGGGGAATCAACAGGATCGCCACCGCACTCAGGCAGCCGATGACCACTTTCCAGTGACCGACGCGATCGGCCAGCTTGCCGATGCGAGAGGCCGACAACACGCTGGCCAGTGCGGTGGCTGACATTACCAGTCCGGCCATCAACGTGACGTTGTCGCTGTGCAACTGGGTCAGGTACACGGTGATGATCGGCTCGATGGACATAATCGAAAACATCACCAGACAGGCCACGACCAGCATGGTCAGTACAGGCTTCTTGTCAGTGATGACATCCCACGCCCGTACAGCCGGCGCTTTCGGCACGCCAGCCTGACGTTGGGGCCGAGGCGCTTCCTTCATCAGAAACAGCGTGGCGAGGAAGGTCAGAAAGATCACCCCCCCGGCCAGGAAGAACGTGTGGCGGATGCCGATCAATGGCGGCAACAACCCACCAATCAACGGCCCGGTCAGATTACCGGCCATGATCCCCGAAGAGAGCATGCCCAGTGCCCAGCCCGTGCGCGCCCTGGGCGTCTGCGTCGCCACCAGAATGGTCGCGCCAGAGGCATAGCCGCCGAGCAACCCCGCCAGCAAACGCAGCCCGACCAATTGGTAAATGTTCTCCGCCAGGCCGATCAGCGACATCGCCACCGCCATGCCCAGGCTGGCGCGAATCAGCATCAGCTTGCGCCCATAGCGATCGCCCAGTCGCCCCCACAACGGCGCCGTCAGGGCGGCTGACAGAAAGGTCGCGCCAAACGCCACCCCCGACCACTGCACGATGGCGGCCTCATTGGTAACGCCCAAGTGTTCGACGTACAGCGGCAGAAACGGCAGCAGCAGCGTCATGGCCACGATGGTGGTGAACGCGCCGAACACACAAACGGCCAGGTTGCGCTTCCAGTGTTCTTCGACGAGGGAGGGCTGAGGTTGAGAGGACGTGGTCATGACGGGTCTGCCGTGAACGGAATACGCTCACGGTAGAGGGCTGGCGGCCATAAATAAAATTCATGTTTTTCATGCGGGGGATTCCAGACAGGAATACCCCCTCATTGCTACCGCCCTAAGCGGGCTCAGGTGACCAGGGCGGCGCGAGGCACCGTGAAGCGGAACTCACTGCCGACGCCCTCTTCACTGGCGGCGGTCAGTTCACCGCCGTGGACCCTGACGATGCCTTGGGAGATGTAAAGGCCTAGCCCCGTCCCGCTCGGGTTGCCTTCGCGTCTGCGCCAATAGCGCTCGAACACGTGGGGCAACTGATCGCTACGGATGCCCTCGCCGGTATCAGCCACGCTGAACACCACATTGTCGCCTGCACCCGCCGCCGTGACTTTCACGCTGCCGTTCTTGGGTGTGAATTTGATCGCGTTGCCCACCAGGTTGGAGAGCACCTGAAACATGCGCTCCGGGTCGGCGAAAATCGTCAGGTCGGGTTCGGCTTCGAACGTCAGGTCGATGTATTTGTTGAGCGCCAGTGGCGTCAGCAGCGACCAGGCATCTTCGAACAATCGGCTGACTTCCAGCGGCTCGGCGTCGATGAAGTAGCGGCCGGCTTCGATCTTGGACGTATCGAGCAAATCCTCCAGCAGGTTGGTCATCCGCGAGGACGCGCGCTGCAGGATGTCGATGGCAGAGCTGAGTCGTTTGGTAGACGCAGTGGCGTCGGCGTTGATCACCCGCTGCATCATGCCGCACTGCATGACGATAACCGTCAGCGGGCTGCGCAGGTCGTGGGACACGACGGCCACCAGTTCATCGCGGGCGCGCACGGCCTCTTTTTCGCGCAGCACCTGGCGTGACAGATCCGCCTCCAGCGCAGAGCGGCGCAGGTCGGACACCGCGTAGACCTCGCCGGCGCTCCACGCCCTGGCCTTGCCCTCAACCTGCTGTTCCCACTGGGCGAAGGACTCCCGTGGCTGCAGACGGTCGTTGACGACCCGTTTGGCCTGCTGCGGATTGCCGCTCCACTCCACACTGCCCCTGACCTCGGCGCGAAACCACAACACCCCGTTGGCCACCGGCTTGGGCAAGCTGAACGCCAGCAGTCCGCTGGCCACGCGTTGATACGCCTGCGCGTCAGGGAACACGGCGCCGAGGCTGGACGTCTCGAACACCGCCCCGGGCCGATTCTGCAGCCATTGCTGCAACGCACTGACTTGCTCGGTGCTCGGGCACTGGCCGATCAGGTGCACCTGACCGTCGATGATCACCGCCACGCCGTTGGCGTCGACCAGTGTCAGCAGCGCCTGGGAATGTTCAAGGAGCCCGTTATAGACATCGTCCGCGGACTCGTTCATCGCCCTGGACAGCCGGTCCAGCATGTGATGTTTGGCCAGTCGCTGGCGCTGAGTCTGCTGGTCTTCCAGCAGGCTGATCTGCATCGACAGCACCTGCCCGATGGTCTGGCAGGCCGAGCGCAGCGTATGCGGCACTCGCAGCGGCTCGCGATTGCCGCAACTGATCAGGCCCCAGAGCCGTTCATCCTTGAGCAGGGAAATGCTCATCGAGGAGCGCACGCCCATGTTATGCATGTACTGACAGTGGATCGGTGACACGCTGCGCAGCACCGCATGACTCATGTCCAGTGGCTGGCCGGTGTCCGGGCGCAGGGCCGGAACCAGAGGCGCCGGCACATACGCGGCGTCGGGGATGATGCGCAGCCAGTTCAGGCGATACAGCTCGCGGGCCTGCTGCGGGATGTCGGTGGCGGGGAAAAACAGCCCCAGGTAGGCGTCCAGTTCGGCCGTCGCCGACTCGGCAATGACCTGCCCGTGGCCCTCCTCTTCAAACCGATAGATCATCACACGGTCGTAGCCGGTCAGGGCGCGGATCTCCGAGACGCTGATGGCGTACAGATCGTCCAGGGATTTGGCCGATTGCAGGCGACGCAGGGTGCGCGTGAGGCGCGGCCCCAGGTGCTCCATCGAAGCCTGCGCGGCGCCGGGCTCGATCTCCAGAAACAACAGGCCGTCATGGCGGTGCAGCAGGCCATCGAATGCCTGCCCGGCAAACTGCATCGGCAATGGATCGAGGCTGTGCAGATCCGCGTCCTGAACGGCGTCGCGCAAGGCGTTGGCCTGGGATTCGCCCAGCCAGCGTACCAGCGAGTCGCCGGTCTGCACGTCGCCGGGGATGCCCAGCATCTCCCAGGCATTAGCGCTGGCCTGTTGCACGGTCCAGTCGGTTTCGAGCAGGGTCAGCAGAGCACCGTGGGGCTGAATGGCGCCCGGGATGCGAATCGGTTCGTTGGCGCAGGTGTCCAGCAGGTCGTCCAGCACGTGCTTCGTGAGCGGCGTGTCATTAAGCGTCATTCAGCACTCTCGCTTGCTCCAGCCAGGTTTGAAAGCAGTCGAAGGTGGCGCAGGCCGCCTTCACCACCTCGGCGTTGTGCAGCGGCGTGTCGAATTCAGCCAGTTCCTTGAGGAAGGCCTTCCACAACCGCCCGGTGTCGCGACCGTACACGTCCAGAAATTCGCCGCCGCTGTCGGCATCGACGCCCAGCCTGTCGGCGATGATCCGGCGCAGCACCTGTCCTCCCAGCGTAGCGCCTTCCATGACATACATCACGCCAAGCAACGCAGCGATGCTGTTGATGGCGGGCAGCGCGCTGCACCGGGGCAAAGCGTGGATCTGCGCATCGCTCAGCCCGAGGGCTTGCAGGTCCTTGATCAGCGCGGGGATTTTCTGCCGCTCAGGGTCTATGGCCTGGGGCGCAAGAAAGCGCTCAATCGACTGTTGCAGGGGCAGATGGAAGCCGTAATAGGCCGCGATGATCCGTTTGTAAGTGCCGAGATCCAGCCGGGGGTGGGTCAGTGGCAATCGGGCTTCGAGTGTCGTGTGCTGGACGGCGGTAGCCGTTCGCAATTGCTGAAGGACGCTGGCGAAGGGGGCCGGGACGCAAGGGTCGCGCAACGCAGGGGTGATTTCAACCAAGGGCAAAAGTGTCCGGTCTGAGCGGACGTGCCTTAACCTGCGGCAGCCGCAGTCTTAAGGCAGATGATGCGCGCACACTAATGCAGACATTGCCCGGCTGTAAATATAGCTGACAGGTAAATCCCGACGGTCGGCTGGGCGGTACGTCCTCTGCGCGACCTCAGCCATCGGGAAGCCTTGAAACACCGGCTGTTGTCACCCCCACGCCAATGCGGCGAGCAGGCTGATCAGCCCGCCGATCACTAATCCTATCCACATCCCGCGGCGTGTTTTTGCATCGGGCCTTATAAGGGCGGGCGTTGGCTGCGGGACAGCGGGTGTGCTTTGGGTTGGGGAGTGCATCCCGAGGTGCAACGGTGAGGGTGCAATGGCATTCGCCGCGACCAGCACCGCGGCCTGAGCATCGCGCTCGATCCGGGACGCCCGTTGCACCACCTGCGTGCGCAAGCCTTCCAGGCTAGTGATGGGCACCGGAGTCTGCTCGAGCAGCGTCAGGCGCACGTGCTCAAGTTGCACGCTGAGCACAACGAGGCTCGCCAGATCGCAGACATTGATCTCTAGCTCCCGCAGCAGCGCTTGCCACGAGCCGAAGAGTCCACTGAGGATTTCCGCCCGCGCCGATATCCCTCGGGGCCAGGGTTGGGCGTCTGCCCGCAAAAGGGATACCAGTACCTCCAGACCTTCGTACATCCCGCTCAACCCGGCCAGATGACTGCGCGCCAGGGCATAAGCCGCCGTCGTTTGCAGGTCCGCGCCGTTGCTGGCGATTAACGCAAGGCAGCACTGCTCGATGGAGTGCCAGTCCACATCAGGGCAGGCCGGATGACCGAGCTGGGCCATCTCGGTACACAACGTCCGGTAGTCAGGCAACGCGCGTGGGTCGCCGCCGGCCTTGATCCCCGTGGCAAAGCCCTGGGTCACCGGGCTCTCCGACAGCCTCAACCGAGGGCCTGCACATCATGGCGTTTGAGATGACGCACCACCGCCCTTCCCTCCGGGCTCAACGTCGTACCGAAGGTCGCGGTGCGCTCGCCTTCCAGCGTCGCGTCGAGGGCGTAAACCAGATGGCCCGGCTGGGTCTGCGGCAAGAGTTCGATGTGCAGCGACAACAGACGCGGCTCGTATTTGAGCAGCGTGTCGGCGATGGTCCGCATCAGTCCATGGGCGGCCGATGGCAATCCTTCGAGCACCGCCCCCATGTCCGGCAGACCGTAATCGGGCAAGTGCGCGAGGGTCCCCGCGCGGCTGTTGAGGACGCGCTGCAAATTGTCCAGCACCGAGAGCACGTACTGATCGTCCTCCGACACGCAGGACAGGTCGAGTTCCCCGCTGAAATTCTGCAGCAGGGTTTCGTACAGCGAAGGATTGAGCTCGGTCATGCTCACCCCTCGGCCAGGGGGCGCAGCGTCAGCCGGCTTTCGCCCAGCTCGATGACCCGAGGGCGGTCCGGGTCGAGGTCGTCGCGGTTGAGCAGCAAGCGCCAGTCGTTGACCTGCAGATCGGGCTCGCGAAACAACCCGACGACGGCGATCACCCCGGCGTTTTCGTTCAGCGGCACATCCAGCTGCGCGCCCTCCCCTGGCTTGATCACCATCGACCGCTGGTCCAGCAGGTCAGCACCAAGCAGTTGGTCAGCGTTCTGCAACAGGTCGTCGTAGGTGGCTTTGTGCGCCGACTGGCCATCGTGCAGCTGATACACCCGCACCATGACCGGCACCGACACCGCGCTCATGTCCGTGCCTACGGTGTTCAGGGCCTGGCGGCCGTCGAAGTCCAGGCGCAGCGTTCTGACCTGTTTGTAGAAGATCGCCCTGGTCATGGATGCAGTGGATTCGGACACGCTTTGGGTGACCCCGCAGCCGCTGACGAGGAGCCCGAGGGCGAAGAGGGTCAACGCCTTAAAAATCATACGCGACATGGGTGGTTTCTCTTTCCTGAGGATTGACGTGGAGCCCCTGATAACGGCCCAGATGGATAATGATGGTGTCGGTCTTCGCATCGGCGCGGCCTTTCAATCCGAGTCCCGCGGTCATGCCCAGCAGCACGCCGCTTGCGCTCAATGCTGACACCGGCAGGCAATCGATGGGCAGCGACAGGCGCAACCGCGCCGTACAGCGCCAGCCCAGGTACACCTGCAGCAGCACCCGCAGGTCTCGGTGCAAGTCGCCGCCGGGCAGCCATTCCCGCGCCTCGGCGTGGTTGGCAGTGAACAGCGTCAGCAGCAGTTCGCTGTTGACGTCGCGGCCGACGCTGCCCAGCGGCGTGCCTTGGGACAGGCTCACCGGCCGCGCGCAGGACAGGCTGGCGGCTTCGGCGAGTGAAATGCTTCGAGGCCAGTGCGGTGTTATCGACGCCTGGGTGTAGGACGCCAGCAAATGCACCAGCGCCGAAATGCCCTCGGCGTTGCGGGTCGGCAAACGCATCACGCCGAGCAACGCCAGAAAGCGCGACAGTGGAGTGGCAATACGTTTTGCCGTACCGGGGATGCCCAACCCGATCAGCCCGAACAGGCACTGCGAGGTCGGGTCGGCGCCAGCCGGCGCGAACGACGCCGGGTACGAATACTTGCGCCAGATCCGGTAGAACTGGGTGAAGACCCGATGGTTGAAGATGTCGAGAAACCCCTCCAGCGCCTCGTGGCCTTCCCGCCGTTGCGCGATGTCGTCGAGGTAACGCGTGGGCAGCGGCGAGTCCACGCCATAGAGGCCGAGCAAGCGGGTGCGCACGGTCGCCGGCAGTGGCTGATCCGCAGATGACCACTCCACGGCTCTCAGTTCACTGGCCGGAAAGCCCATGCCGGGATCGGGCCGAAAACGCACCAGATCGTCCGCCGGGTCTTCAGAGCTGCCCAACGGCGGCTGCTCTGGCGCAACGCTTTCCAGCAACTGGCAGAAGCGGTAAACGCTCGCCTGCGCCACCCGCCCCTGCAAAGCATCGAGCCATTCGATGAGCCTTAACCGGGAATCCGCTGGCTGTGATTTTCGCTCCATCGCAGGCTCCTCCCGGTCGGTTGCAGGATCAGGGTGATCTGGGTGAACAAATGGATGTCGGCGTACAGCGCGAAGAACCGGTTGAGCATTTCGCCGAACAGACAGATGTCACCCTCGCCGGCAAAACCGTTGGCGTCGAGGGTGACTTCAATGTCTACACCGCGCAGGAGAAAGCCTTTTTCAAAGCGCTGAATGAGGTGATGACGGACGTCGACGATGGCCTCAAGACGCCGGCGATTGAGCTCGCTGCCGGTCCAGTCGTACAACGCCAGGGTGCCGCGCAGCACTTCGGCGCTGTCGAGCATCGGCAGAAAGTTCGAGCCCAGATGGCTCAACACCCGCCAGTGAAAACGGTCGCGACTCGGCGGATAGCACGGCAGGCTCGGCGCACACAGATTGCGCACCCGCAGACCGGCTTGGGTGGCGTGCAGCGGGGTGTCGAGAATCGTGCTTTGCAGGGCTTTTCTGGGCAACTGGCCGTTGGTGCCAGTGAGGCGCAGCGACAGGCACGCGCGCTCGGTCAGCCGATCAACGTCGGCGCCCTCGCCGCCCAGTATCAGCCAGGTGTCATGCAGCCCGTTCGCTCCGCGCTTGAGGCGGGTGTGAAAATAACGCTCGGGCGCCTCATCGCGGAGCATGCCGCCCTTGTGCCGGAAGCTGGAGAACGGCACGTACTCTTCACGCCCGGAATCCCGGGACGCCGTCACCCGGTCGACGGAATAGATCTCGGTGTGGCCGTCCTGCAGGCGCATCGGTCGCAGCAGATAGTCGGTCTGCAAAGGGTCCAGCGACAGCGGGTCGGCCTCCAGCGGGAACAGATTGATCACCGGCACGACGTGCAGGCGAATGTGCTCCGCGCTCAGGGCAAGCCCATGGGGCCACGCCTCAGTCAGCACGGCCTCGAGTTCGAACCACGGCGCGTCCGGCGCGATGTTCATGTTCTCGACCCCGTGCAGTGTGACGAACATGAATTTCTCGCGAAAACTGAAGTACTCCAGCAGCAACTGGTAGCCACTGAAGGCGCTGTCGCCCTTGGGCCAGAGGCGGTCCTCATCGCTGAACCCCCGGGGCGTAAAACGTCCTTGCAGCGGTTGACGTTGCGCGTCCCCGGGCTGACGCACATACAGCGCCTGAGTGCCCAGGGTCAGCGCGTGATGCAGCGCGTTGGCCACCGCCGGCGTGGCGTTGAGGTACAGCGGGATGCGGCGCAAATCCAGCTGACCCCAGTGGCTCAGCGCACCGCAGGAAAAGCGCAGGCGGATCACCGAGCGGCCGTCCGGCTCCTGGGCCAGGCGCACCGACTCCAGCGCCAGCGGACGCAGGGTCAACGGCTGGGTGGTGGTGTAGCTGCAACGCGTGCGCTGGGGGCCAATCGGTTGCGACTGGATTTCAAAGCCGGCAGCCACCTGCTCGCTCTGCTTCATCTGGTCCACGTCGGGCTGCAACTCGACGATCGACAGCGACGGGATCGTGCGCAGGTAATGGGGCCACAGCAGGCTGACCAGGCCTTCGGTCAGCTCCGGCAAGTCGTCGTCGAGCTTCTCCCGCAGGCGTCCCATCAGGAACGCGAAACCTTCGAACAGCCGCTCGACGTACGGATCGTGGGCGCCGGGTTTGTCCAGATTCAGCGAGGCGGCGCGGTCGGGAAACGCCTGGGCGAACTCCTTGCCCGCCTCACGCAGGTAGCGCATTTCGGCGTCGAAATAACGCAGGGTCAGATTGTCCGTGTTCATAAAAACCTCCTGGTTGAAAGGGTCAGCCGCACAGTACTGCCGCGCGGACCGGGTCCATGGCCACCAGAGCCGCCAGCAACGGCTCCATGCGTTTGCCCAGGGCGGCCTTGTCGGCGTCGCTGCGCTGGGCTTTGATGCGCAGCAGCTTGAGCAGCCGCGCCTTGACTTCAAAGACCCGCGCGGGCTCCCACTGGGCGAGCACATGACGCTGGGCCGTCGCGTCCAGTTCGCCGAGCAAGTGCACCGCCAGCTCGCTTTTGCCGTACTGCTCGGCGACCCGCGCCATCAACAGGCGCAGCAACCAGCGCTGCCGGCCGCTGTGAATGTCGGGCCGCGTGTCGAGCCAGGCCAGCGCCACCTCGACGCCGTCGCGATCGGCCTGGGCCAGCGCCTCGCTTTCGAGCGCGAGAATGTCGGCGTCGTCTGCGACGCAAGCGGCCGGCACGGGCAGCCATACAGCAGCACCCTGGGTGCTGACGTGCTGCTCGATCCACTCGCGGGTGGTTTCATCAGCGAAGGCCGAGCCATCGTCCCAGCACAGGTTTTCGAGGCCCGGCAGGCGTTCGAGGAGCAGGCCCAGATCCGCCTTTACGATGCGTGCCCAACCTTCCGACGGCGCGGGTTGCCGGCTCAGCGCCTGATACAGAAACCACTGCAGGTCGAGCCAGAAATGGTTCACACCCTCGGCAAACATGCGCTCCACCTGATCGAGCAACTCGGTCCAGCTCTGTTGCAGGTACACCCGTTTGAGCTGCGCGCGATATTCGCTCCGGGGCGGTGACAGTCGTGTTCGACCGGTCGCGTCCTGGGGCGGCGACTGATGCACGGTGTCCCAGCGCAGACTTTTCATCAGCCGATGGGCCGCCAGCCAGCCCTGGGGTTGTTCGCGCAGATAACTGGCCAGCGCGCGTCCGTTGTCCAGCAGGTCACGGCCTGAGCGGATGACGCCCGATGCAGGGCCGGCGCTGTGGGTGGCGCCTTGTTTGGTGGCCTGAGAGTTGGCAGCGTCATGGCTGGCGCTGAACTGCGGCACCACGGCGTCGAGTCCGCCAGCCTGTGTCAGCCGTGCCGACAGCGCCGAGTAAAGCGCGCCCAGTTCCGGCCGTTGTTGCGCAGGCCAGCCTTCCAGCACGCGATCCAGCCAGGCGAGTGCGGCAACTGTGCGCTCGGCCTCGGCCTTCACCACTTCCGGGTACAGCGTCAGGCTGTCCAGCACCCTGGCGCTGGCCAGCCACTCCAGCGCCACCTTGCGGCTTTTGGGCCGCGCCGGGAGGACGTCGGTGGTGTAGCGCTCAACGATGGCCGCCAGCAAATTCAAGCCTGCGGCCAACCCGGCCTCGCCATCCCGCTGCAGACGCGCCCACAGGTAATAGGTGAGCACCCGGAGGTCCTTGCACGTCCCTTTGAGCAGCTTTTCCGCCAGCATGATGACCCGTTCGGCGTCAGCACCGGAGAGCTTGTTGACCTCCTCGCGCATGCTCTGGAAATCATCGTCATAGCCCGGGTCCTGGCCGGCCGGTGACTCAGCGCTGATCGGCGTCAGCCATGATCCCCACTCCGCAGCGTGGGCCTTGGCGATCTGCACGGCATCGCGCTCGCCCAGGGCGGTGGCGATCAACCGTGGCAGGCTCATTCGATCACCTCGGCGCGCGCTGATGTTTGTGCGCTGGCGATCCCGTTGAGGAAGATCTGTCGCGGTAATCTGAAATTGCGCAGCGCGAGCAGGCTGATCGGTCCCGCGCCCAGTTCGGTGCGCATGTGCCAGGCCAGGTCCAGACCATCCGGCGCGGGCACGCTGATGCGGTAGCGGCTGTCGCTGTCATCCAGCGCGGTGACGGTGGCGCCATCCAGCAGACGGATCAGTCCCCAAACGCCCTGAAAATCGCCATACAGGCGCTCGCCGCTGCGCACGCTGGTCCAGGTCAGGCTGGCGCCGGGGTAGTCGCTGCTGCCGGGCCAGCCGAAGCGTTGCCAACTCTCTTTCTGGTTGAAGTACTGATGCCGCGCGCCGTTGAGCACGAAGGTGGTCTGCACCACGTCACGCACCGCCTTGCCCTGCAGCTCGAAGTTGATGCCCATGCCGCCGTCGGTGTAGAGCACGTCGGCCAGGTGGCTGAGCTGATTGACCGCCGCGAGAAATTTCGGGTTGATCAACAGGCCCTGACCGTGGGTCGGGTCCACTTCCCAGCGGCCGCCGTCCTTGCGCAACACGCCGGTCAGTTCGCGCTGCAGGAACTGCTCGATACGTCCCGAATCCCCACGAATCATCTTGCCGAGCATTGGCAACGAGGCGTCGCTGCCAGTGGCGGCAAAGGGGTAACGGCCGAGAAACGCCTTGTCCCATTCATCAACCACCGCCTGCTGCCACTGCCGGTTCAGGGCGGCCGCCGAAGGCTCGAGCACCTTGCGCCAGGCCTGATCCAGCGGCTGCACGAACAGCGCGTGGGCCACGCCGTCCCACTCCTCGCCGAGACTGGCCGCCAGCAGCTCGCCGTAGGCGCGGGTGTCGGTCAGGTCGATGTTCTTGCCCTGAAACACGGTTTGCGCCATGGCCTGGGTCATGCCCTGGGGATCGGCGGCGTGACTGACCTGCTGCAACTTCAGGCGCACCCGGGTCACGCGGGTCAGAAAGGCTTGCAGGCTGAGGTCGTCATCGCCGCCCTTGCCTTCCGGGTCCTTGCCTAACAACCCCAACAGCGGGCCGAACGTGGGATCCAGCGGCCCGGCCGGTGTGTCGAGCTGCTGGCTGATGGCAGGCACCGGCATGGAGCGACCGCTGCCCATCAGTTTCTGCGCCGACTGCATCAACGAGTCCTTCAGCCCCTGACTGCGAATGCCGGCCTGACCTTGCCATGCCAGGGTATTCATGAAGGCAATCAACGGTGACTGACGGACGTCGCTCATCAGCGTCAGTTGATCGATGACGTCGGCGAGGCTGTCGGCCCGCCGCCATTGCACGCTGTTGAGAAACTCAAGCCAGGCGCCGGAGTAATCATGGAAGTAGCGCTCGGTCAGGCGCGCTCTGAGCTGCTCGGGCGAGGTGTCGGCAACGGCGCTGTTTTCGCGATCGCTGAGCACCCAGTCGATCTGCTCGCGGCGGGCCTCGACGATGTCATCGATCGCCTGACGCACCTGCCCTTCCCACGCCTGCCGGGTGAACACACCCGGCACACTTGCCTCCGTGAAAAACAGCGGCCAGGCCTCTTTGTCATCGACCATCTGTTCGAGGTCAAGATCGGGAGCTTGGGTCGCGGCGGCCTCCAGCACCTGCCGATAAAGGCTGGCTTCACCATTGCGCTGGCCCAGTTGCACCAGCAACACCTGCCGCGCCTGGGCCACCAGTGCGTCATCCAGTTCGATACGCCACTGCGGATTGGCCGCCAACTGCTCGGCGTAAAACTGCCACAGGGTCGGCGACAGTCCTTTCCACAAACCCGGCGCTACGCCCATTCGAGCCGGTTCGGCATGACCCAGCGCGGTCACCAGAAAAGCGGCGTCAACCTTCTCCGGGCGGGCCATCATCAGGTAGGCCTTCAACTGCACATACGCGTTGTGCGCGCCCTTGGCCCGCCGCGGACTGTCGGCGGGCGACGCCACCAGTGATGCCAGCTGGCGCTTGAGGTTCTCCGCCGCCGGGTCTCGCATCAGCCGGTTATTGGCCTCGACATAGCGTGGCCACATTACCGCGAGCAGCGCGTCGTTCTGGCTCAGCCCGAAGCGCTGGTACCACGGCTCGCCACGCTGCGCACGCTCCTTCAGCCGGCCCATTTCGAGGATCAGCGCGTTGAGGGCGAGCAATTGCTCATCGCTGGGGCCCGAAGGCTGGACCGCAGCGAGGGTAGACTGAATGTCGAGTATCTGGGTGCGGTGGGTGGAAAACGACAGCAGCAGGCCCGTCAACCAGATCAGCATGGCGCCGAGGGCAAGGGCGTAGCTGATGCGCGTGACGGGCCAACCCAGCCGGCGGATCTGGCGTGACCGCGGCTGGAGCACGCCCGCCCACGCTGGATCGGGCAGCCACAAATGGTCAGCGGCGCGGGTGGGCTGCGCCGGCAAGCTGAACCACATCCCGCGCAACGGTACGCCCCGCGCAAACTTGCCCAGCAACGGCGTCAGCGCCTGAAGCCAGCGGGCGATGCCTTCCGCTTTCAGCTGTTGGGACAAGCGCAGGCCAAAGTCGTGTTCTGCGCTTTGTTCCATCTGGGCCAGGCCTTGTTTGCGCAGAGGCTCGTCCAACCGGGCAAGGCACGTTTCCAGCTGCGACCCGGTGACGCGCGCGGGCAGCAGCAATCCGATCGGTTCGCGGAGACGGGAGTGCTGCGGCCATTGGCTGTCGCAGACTTCCCACAGGTGCAGCGGCAACTGCCACCCCAGGGTTCGCGCCAGTTGCTGCAAACCGGCGACGCCACCGGCCATTGTCGCGGCGTTGGTACTTTGCTGTTTGTCGAGAGCCCAAACCACGGCGTCCAGACCGCGCCGATGAATTATCGCGTGCCAGCGGGTGGCGGTTTTGCAGAGCGGGGATTGCGGGCTGCCGCCCCAGAGCAGCACGGCGTTCTGGGATTCAAGCCACTGGGCATCGGCAAGTCCTTGCGCGATGGCCTCGATCTGTTCGGGCTCGCCGACGACCAGAATGAAGCGGGTGCGGGTGCGGTGGAAGGCGGTGTATTGGTGGTGGAGGTGCTCGTCAAGTTCAGCGACGCCCCGGAGTTTCTTGGTTTCAGGCGTGGATGACGACGCCTCCGGCGGGAACACGCCGTCACCCGGCCGCCGCTCAACGCTGCGGCGGCTTTTCACCAGCGCCAGGGCACGAGGAATGGTTTGCATCAACAGCGCGATCACCATCAGCAACAGAAACGCCGTGATCTGCTGATGTCTCTCCGTCAGTCCGACCCTTGCGCCATAGGTGTAAACCAGCCAGCCCAGCGCCGCTGCGAAGGCGACCAGCCATACCGCGCCACCCGCGCGACGCCAGCCATTGCCGATCAAGGATTTCATGCGAGTTCTCCCGGTGTGACGGTGTTGATCCATCGGCCTGAGTGTTCGCTGGCCAGTAGCAACAAGGGCCCCTTCGCGAGCTTGGTCATCTCGATGCCCAGCGCTGCCAGCAGCCAGTGACCGCAGGGGCCCGGCACGCCGTTCACCGGTTCCAGAATCCAGCGGTGGTCCACCGACAGCGCTGCACCCTCACGCGCCGCTGCGGCCAGTAATGGGGTGGTTTCCGGTTGCCAGTCGGCGCGGTCAGCCAGCACGCCTGTTGCCTCGCGAGCTTTGGCCTGAATCTGCAGGAAAGTGGTGAAGTCGGTTTCCAGGGAATCGATGTCGAGGGGCATCGGGCGCAACAGGCGCGCGGCGATGGGCAGCTTGTGGGCTTTGGCGACCCCGTCGGCGCACAGCAGGATGGCGGCGAGTCCGTCGGAGTAAGCCTCTTTACCGTGAACCTGGACGACGAGGATGAGCTCGACGGCGTCGCGTGGGGTTTTAAGTGTTTCTTCCATCCAGGCGAAGGAAAACTGGGTTGTTACGTGGACGCCGGTGAGGGTGGATGACGGGGTGAGATCGGACAGGTACTGCTGGCAGGCGTCGGCCAATGCTGGATGCTCATCCTGTGGCGCGTCGGTCAGGACAGTGACACTGAGACTTTCACTCGGTCGCAGCGGCGCCAGTACTGTCGACAGCGAACCCATCAATTGGGCAAGACCCGCCAGGGCCCGGCCCTTTTGGCCCTTCGGCAGGCCAACGATGCGGCGGGCTTTGCCTGAGGGTGGAACAGGCGTATGGGGCAGTTTCATCATCGCCACCGCAGACAAATGCTCGGGCAAAAGAACAAGCCCACCCATGACCGCCATGTAACGCTGACCCCATTCCGCCCAGGCGACCTGTGCCAGCCGGGACCGCTCCTGCAGCAGCCTGCACTCATCCAGAGCGCCACCGTAGGCGTGCACCCGCGCCGCCAGCGCGAGAATCGCCACCACCAACGGCGAGGCAGTGAGCGCCCATACGTTTAACGCCTGCAATTCAGGCGCCACGACGTAGAGCAGGAACATCAGCACAGCCGCTGCCCCCGCTAAAACCACGATCAGCAGCCAGCGAACCGGTGAAGGCGGTTTGGGTGCGAGCCCTGCTTGCACGTATTCACGTTGCCACGCCATCTTCAACCCTTCGCCCAGTCAGGCGCGCTGGAAATGACCTGGCAGCCGCATAGCGAGTGGCAACCATCGACCACCAGCGCACGGCCATCCTCTAAACAGTCGGCACAACCCTCAATAATGGGATTAACGCCATATCCGGGTATGGGACACATGACCATATCCCCCACCAGAGCGACTGCTTTGCCCTGAGTGATATGAGTGGACGACGCGGAAATTACCGCTCCTCCGTGGGTGGTCTTGTCACCCAACAATACGAATCCTTGTGACATTGAAAGATCCTTTGTTAATGAATTGATGAAGCCGTGTATTTATTCCGGGCGAGCGGATGCCTGGGCGAGCTCATGGGTTGCGCGTGTTTGTCATACGTGCCGGGTTTTAACGGTGCGGGCCTTCGCTCACCGACTTGATGGCCGATATAAAGATCAGGCGTGGCAACTTAAGTCGTTTGATATCCTCATCGGTTGGCTTCAGCCGTTAAACGAATGGCCTCAAGCGTGGGAAAATCTGGCGTATCGCTGTCATCTGGGCCCGAAGTCCCGTCTGGATAAATAAAGGCAGGGTGAATTCCGATGCTTTTGAACTCTGGCTGTTTTGATGTCACGACATATTTGGCGTGAAGCACTGCCTCAGCGTTTATGTTTCGCACCTGGGGAGCCAGGTAAGTCTGGTAAGGCACCGCTTCACCCACCAGATTAAGCCTCTTGACGTAATCCTTCTTTAGGACATCTTTTAACCATGGGTAGTAATTATTTTTTATATCAAGATGGGTGCCCACCACATTTTTAACCCCTTCAGACGGAAAATCCGGATTGTTATGCTGAAACACGACCAGGACATCACCTCCCGTTCCCACTACCGCACCTTCGCCAATGCGCTCAGGCCATTGAGGACGTACACCAAACTTAACGTAAGCCACGCGCCACCTACACATCCCGCCACCGTCAACAGCGAAATCGGCGTCATAGAAATTGCCCTCTCCGCGCCGTTTGAACGCTACACGCTGCTCCCGGATATTGCCGAATACATCCGGCCCCTCATAAACGTTTTCGCAGATCGTCGATAGATAACCCACGGCCATGGGCGGCGGGACTAACCCTTCCGATACTTTAATTTTCATCGTGACTTTCTCCCCATCCGTGTCCGGATGGAGTTCATAGTCAAGTGCGCAACCACTGAGTGATGCAAACAACGTAATACTTATGAGTAAAGCCCTGAAGCCTGACGCTTTCTGATTCGGTTGATCGCCCTGAAGATATTTCGCGACGCTGAGGAATTTCATTGTTTCGCCTCCGTCTTCAAGCGGATTTTCTGCATTTTTTTAAAGTCCGGCTCAAGTTCCCTGTTGGATTCTTCCGTCCCGTCGGGGTACCGAAATGTTGTCGTTACGATTTCGTCAGCGAAGCGTTTCTTAGGGGAAGTCGACGTCACGACAAGATCTGAATGCAGCACTGGCTCAAAAAATATGTTTCTTGCGTCCCGAGCCCTGTAGGTACGATAACTTTCATACTCTTTGGCCAGATTTACACTCTTATCATAGTAACCAAGTTCGTAGGCTTCCCTTACCCATGGGTAGTAGTCCTTTACGATTTTCAGGTCCGGCCCTTCGACAAACTGATCAACAGTATTGAAGGGCGCGTGCTGCCCGTCGAACTTAACTATTATTGTCCCACCATAATAAGCCGTTACTTTTTTTGCAAAACGATTAGGAGTACGATACACGACTCCAAACTCGATGCTATCTAGTTGCCATTCACATTCACCGCCGCCATCAACGAACACCTCCGCCTCGTACAACTCTGTTTCTCCCCGCCTCGTGAACTTCAAATTTTTAAAGTTTGATCCTGGAAACTGCATACGGCTCACAGTGGGTAAGTCGACGAACATTCGGCATCTGGTCGACTCGTACTTGGCGAGCAAAGTTTTCGGCTCAAGCTCTGCAGGCACTTTCATAACAATTTTTACTTTTTCGCTGTCGGGCGGTGGCGTTAGAACGTCGTAGTCTTTTACGCAACCGCTTAAGAGAGCGAGCAGCGCAAAAGATAAAATCGCTGGCTTTGCGAATAGCATGGCGTGTTTCATATAAGGTTCTTTAGGACTATGCGGCATAGTGAGCGGCTTCATTTTTTTGCCTCCGCCGCCAGACGAATTTTTTGCATTTTTTCAAAGTTAGGCCGCGCTCGCCAATCGGATTCCACAGAGCCATCGGGGTAGTAGAATTTTATGAAGTCTCCAATGACGTGTTTCTTTGGCGACACAGATGTCACAACCACGTCTGAGTGCAGTACCGGCTCAAAATATATGGACCTTGCTTCCCGGGCCTCGTAGTTAAGATAGCCGCGATTCTCACTAGACAAATTCGCACGCCTCGCATAACCATCGATAAATTTTTCGCTTACCCATGGATAGTAATCCTTCACGATTGTTAAATAGGGGCCCACCACTTTCCTTGTTCCTCCGACGCTGAGCTGCGCTCTATTACCATCAAATTTTACGATGACCGTGCCGCCCGTGCCCTGCGTTACACTTTCTCCGAAACGACTTGGAAGACGGTATTTGATGCCAAATACGACATTACTAAGACGCCACTTGCAGCGACCACCTCCATCGATGGACAACTTCGCCTCATAAAACTCTGTGGCCCCACGCCTCGTTAGTTCCGAACCGTAACCGCTATATCCTTCCAGGGATTCAGGCCTACCATCACCGTCATGCACAACTTTTCGGCATACAGACGAGCGATACATGACTCGTAGAGGTTGTGGCTCCAGTTCTTCGGGCATCTTTATAACGATTTCGACTTTCTCACCATCTGGCGGCGGATTCATACTGTAGTCTTTCGCGCAGCCGCTGAGGAATGTGAGCAATACGAAGCACAAAACCGAAGTCTTCCAAAATGAGTTAGCGTTATTCATTGAATGTATTCCCAATACAGGCGCTGGGGCAGCGGGCGACTTCATTCTTTTGCTTCCGCTTTCAGGCGGATTTTCTGCATTTTTTCAAAGTCAGCTTCTGATCGCGAATCGGATTTAACCGTCCCATCCGGATAATAAAACTTCGTAAAGTCGCCAAACACATGTTTTTTTGGGGCAATGGACTTCACTATGTACTCCCGATGGAGCACCGGCTCAAAATAAATGTTTCTGGCTTGGGGCGCGTTATATCTTAAGTCGCCTCCACCTACACCAACGAGACTCACGTACCTCCGGTAGCCACCAATGAAGTGTTCGCTTATCAAGGGATAATAATCCTCAACAACATCCAACACTTCACCACTCACAGTAATTGGGCTGGCTACTCGACGTTGAGGATTATTTTTATCGAAGACGATGACTAATGCGCCTCCCCCTCCTAGCATCACATCCTCTCCAAACGGAGTCGGTACGCGATATTGCACGCCGAAGCTCACATTACTTAAACGCCATCTACAAGGGCCACCGCCGTCGACATACAGCTCCGTTTCGTAAAGATCATCCTTAGTTCGCTTCAGCGTTACGTCAAAACCATTATGGCCATCTATGGGTTTAGGCCGCCCATAACCGTCACGGGTAATGCGCGGGCATACCGCCGAACGATACATAACATGCATGGTGCTCGGCTCGAGCTCATTTGGCACCTTGATGATTACGGAGACCTTCTCGCCCTGTTGTGGTGGTGACATGCTACGATCCTTTGCACAGCCGCTCACTGAGATAAACAGCGCGACCCACAGCAAAGAAGCTTTAAATTTAACAGTGACCTCACTCACTTGCTCATCCCCGCCCACATACGATGGAATCAAGACGTTTGAGTGCTTCGCCCCCTCCGTCCAACTGCTGCGTCACATTCAATGCCGCATCGAGTTCCTCATGCATAGACAGAAACAAGCGATTACGCTCAAGCTCATCTTTCGGCGAAGTGCTGCCATGTTCTTCCATCTGTTTTCTGAAACGATTAATTTTGCACTGTGCAGCAAGCAGAGGCTTCCGACCAGGTTCAATAGCTGCGAGTAGGCGATTGGTGATATGCATCATATATTCACCCATCATATGATTGCCTATACCTAGCAGCCCTCCCGGCTTCAGGTTTTTTTGTTGTGGGAATCTCTGATCGAGCGTCTTAGGGTCAAGCCCGGCAATGAAGTGAAGCTGTGATTGTTCGCTCTTTTCACTTTTTTTCTTATCGAGACTCTGCACTAGATAGAGATTTGGCCGCTCAGGCAGTCGAGTTTTTACAGTGTTGTAGTAAGGCGCGCCCAGACCATCTTTACTACGATATGCAGGGTAAGAAGATCCACGGCTCTGAGTGTGCTGCTCTACACGGTAGAACATGGCAAGTTCGCCGTGATGGCCGTACGGATCGCCGGATTTGATAAGATTGTTCATGAGGGTCTGGCCCATTGACCATGCGAAACCCAATGTTGTGCCTAACGGCCCGTATAAGTTGTAGAGTTGATTATCGAGATCAGCCTCAGGCGGAACACTTGGAATGGTGTCTGTGTCATTTACGTGACGGAAGTGACCTACTTCGCTCAATCCCTTTATTGCACCGAGGGTGAAAGTGCGTGGCATGCCGTAGGTGTACAACATAGGATCGCTGCCCTTCAAGGTTGCGGCATGAATTAATCCCAGAGCACCTCCTAGGCTATGGCCGCAAATGAAAAGCTTTCTACCCCGAAGCTTATTCGGAATTTTAGATGTTAGGTCGGCAGCAAAAAGGTTACGGGCAGCCATGTATGCCTCACGAAAACCTAGATGTACGCGGCCATCCAGCGATAAGTCTGGACAAGGGACTGATGGCGCGCAGTTGCTGCTGAATTCGGGCTCAACAGGGCGGAATGTCAGGTCGGTGACGAGATCGGGCGCACTCATTCGGTTAAAATCAGTCCCCCGCCAGGCAACCAGCATTTGATTCGAGTTCGTGACGTAGAAAAATTGTGTATCACCTTCAGGGACATCAGCTTTGGCCGTGTCCAACACAACGCAAGGATCATACCGATCACCGAACGGTACATCTTCGACCAAACATGGCCAGTTTTTGCCTCCATCCCAGACACGCGGCGTGCGTGATAAATCCAGGCACTGTTGTTTAAAAAACTGCTCCGGAGAACCGTGCCGAGTCTCGTCGTCACTGCTATAAGACAAAATACTCATCAGCCCCAAGTTGTAGGCATTCGCCAGGCTGTACTCAGGCTGATGATGCAACACCAACGACCACGCACGCAGTGGGCAAACTTCCAATACATGCCGGCAGTTCAGCGCTTCGTATTGCACCGTAAACCCTGAAAACTCGGCGTCCGGAAAATGATAAGCCGGCGGCGGATCCAGCTCTGGCCAGGGCGGATTGAACTTCGGCAGCTCATCACACAACTGCCCTATTCGCAGATAGTGATAGGCATGCCCCTGCTCAAGCGCTTGCTTTTCAACCGGCGAAAACCCGGGATGCTGCTTTCCGTACAGAGGCTTGCTGTCACTTGCACCTGGCCGCTCGGGCTCCGGGCGCACAGCCCGCAACCGCCGCTGCTGCAGGACTTCAGCCAACGGCGCCGCCGGCATTAGCAGTGTTACGTCGATCGGGTGAAGGTCTTCAAGTCGAATCACACCCTGGGCATCGGTGCTCCCCGAGTACTCAGCAACGCAGCCATCCCGCACTGCCTGATTGGTCGCCCGCCATGGCAGATTAGCCAGCGGCTCGCCGAGTTCGTCCACCAGTTGAAATTCAACCCAATGGGTTTTCTGCGGGCCGATGGCCACAGGCTTGTAGGTGCAAAAAATGTCCGTCTGGTGCTGTCTGTCTTTCATGCCGGGTCCTTCCTGATTGAAGATTTGCTGCGGTGATAAATCGTTGCGGCCGATTGCTTGGCGGCAGGCGCGGTGTCGGTAGCCGTTGCGATGCAGATCGCAATCCATCCGGGCGACGGGGCCCCTGAGCGGTGGTCACTGCTCATCGTGCTTGTCATTGGGGAACTCGATCACCACCTTCCCGGGCAACAGCGTGTGGACCGGAATGGTCCTGCCGTCCTTATCGGTCACGCCGGGGAACCGTTCGCCTTCCTGAGTGGTGATCAGGTAACGGGCGAAGGGCGCGTAACCCTTATCCGGTTCGCTGAGGGTGTAGCCCGCGGCATAGCCCGGCGGTATCGGCGTCGCCGGGGTGGTCAGCGTGGTAGCGCCGCCCTTTAGCACGTACGCGGCCCGGTGATGGATGTTCCCTGGCGCGCCCAGCTCGATCTCGCCGCCCTTGATGCGGATGAACGCGCCGCCGCAGCTGAAGACGATCTCTTCGGGCGCACTGATCTCGACACGGCCCGCCAGGCTTTCAATTTTTATCTGGTCATTTGCCAGCGCATGCATCGCGCCGCCGTAAGCGTGGAGCTGCATATCCCCACCCACGGCTTTTAGATCGAGGCCGTTGGTCACCGCACACAGGCTGATCGCACCCTCGGCCGTGCCGGTGATGTCGTGGCCTGCGCTGATGTTGGTGGAGCGCGACGACGTGATGGCGACGCTGTCACGGCCGGAGGACAGCAAAACAGCCTCGGGACTGACCAAGCCAATGCCGGCCGGTGCATGCAGCAGAAGCCCGGGCTCGGTCAGGTTGGTAAGCGCCGCGGTGAGTTGTTCGTGGCCGCTCGTATCGGCGGCAATGGCCTGGGCACTTCGTGCGGCTTGAGCCATGGAGCGGGCCAACGACAACGCGGTTTCGAGCTGCTCGATTGCAGCGTCCATATCGAGCTGCTGACCGTGGGCCTTGGTCTGTTCATCCGCACTGATAAACACCCCGCGCCCTGCCCGAATCGCACCCCAACCATCGGTGCGCAATTCAAACCCTTCGCCGCGCTTATCCTTCTCGTTGTCGACAAGATGCCCAAGGTTCAGCTGGCTCTTGCCGCTGTGCTCGGTGCTGAGTTTGATGTGTTCCTTGCCGCGATCATCTTCCATGCGCAGCTTGTTGTTCGACGGTGTGCGCAGGATGTTGCGTTTGTAATCGCTGCGCAGCAGCGTCACATGGTCAGGATGGCGACTGTCGTGAAGGGCATGGGCGATGTAGGGCCGATCCGGGTCGCCTTGCTCGAAGGCAATCGCTACTTCCGTCCCGCAGATCAGCGGCAGGTGCAAGCCGTGGGTATCGCCCGCATAGGGTCGAGCCAATCTGAGCCACAGGCTTTCCTGACCCAGCTTCCAGCTGTCGCGGTCAAACAGAAAGCTGACCTTGTAGCGGCCTTCGCTGTCGATGTGGCTGTAGGGATCATTGGCCAGCGAACTGGTGACTCGCGCCGGAATAGTCCCCGCTACCTGAGGTTTGGCCAGCAACGGCGGCCGAAAACACACGCCCTCGGAATACGGAATCGCTTCAAAGCTCAACTCAAAACTGCGATCCCGCGCAGCGCGCAGTTTCAGTCCTATAATGACCGAGCCCGGCTCAAACGCCTGGGGCGCTCCACCGGAAATCGCCAGCACCTGCACCAATCCCAGCGAAGCACTGCTGCTCATCCCGCTCAGCCGGGTCTGGTTATTCAGATACCGCTCATGCCGCAACCGCCCATAGAAAAACCCGCTTTCACCCTCCAAATCTTCATCCTGATCCAGCTTGTCGCCGAGCACCTTGTACGGCTCGGCATAGTGATAAGCCTCGCCGTAAGTCGTGGTATCACCTCGCGTCTGATCGACATCGCCATCCAGCCAGGCACTCGCATCCCGATGGTGATAAGCCCTAAAGTGAACGCTCTGCTCCACCACCTCATGACTGACCTGCAGCCCCCAAACCCCGTCCGCGCCACTGCTGCCCAACCCGGACTGCGGCCGAAACGGCAAACTCACTCGCGGGCGAAGGTAATGCCGCTGATCATCGTGAAACTCGACGACCGCAATCCCCAATCGCTCATCGTTGCTAAAGCGGTACCAGATCCCCACCTCGGCTAATAAGCGCGAAATAAACGCCAGATCGCTCTCGCCGTACTGCATCACCTGCTCGCGCTTGGGATACTCCCGCACCAGCGTGAACAGAAAATCCTGCCCCTCAAAGTCATGGCGCGTGCGCAGAATGCTCTCGACAATCTGCGGCACCGACTGATGCTGATAGATCCGGAACTGCCGCCCACGGGCCAGCAACGCCAGGCGCGGTTCCAGCGTCACTTCATAGCGCGCCTCGTCAGCGGAACCGGACAGCCGCTTGAAGCCGGTGATGACCCCATGCAACGTGCGCAGCGGTTTAACCGATGGCACCGGCAAGCCAGGAATAGCAATCGGCAAGGTATGGGCCGCCGCATGCAGACTGAACTGCGCATCCTGCCCGAGCATCCGCTCGGCGCCGATGTCTCGCTCAACCGAGGTCAATTCCACGCGATAAAGAAACGGCTGGCTCAGCCGTTCTTCGCCCTCAAAGGCCAGCACATCCAGCGCGACAGGCAGGTTATGAACGGTAAGCTTGTGACGGCTATGGTCGAAAAACACCCCGATGGCATCGTTCATCATTCGCCCTCCGCCGAAGCCTGGGACTCGACAAACTCAACGGTGATGCCGTCCTCCTCGCAGTGCCCAAGCACCACGCTCCGCGTTGCCAGTCGCGCCGCCTGGCGCTGTAAAAGCTGTTGACTCAGCACCGGCAAAATCTGCTGGTTGAGGAGGCTGTCGATGTTCCGCGCGCCGCTGTCGGGCAGCAGGCAGGCCTCCACCAGCGCATCGTGCAGGCGTTCGTCGATCCGGCAGTCCAGCCCGTAATGCCGGCGCAGCCGCTCCGCCACTTTGCCCAGCTTGATTGCGACGATGCGCTTGAGCGCCGCCGCCTGCAGCGGCCGGTAAATCAACGTCTGAAAACGCGCCAGCAACGCGGGCTGGAAGTGCTCGCGCAGCACCGGCCGCAGTTGCTCGTGCACCTCCCCGTCGAGCGCTTCGGGGTTGGCCAGCAGGTAGTCCTGCAACAGGTCGCTGCCCAGGTTGGAAGTCATGACGATGACGGTGTTGCGAAAGTCGATTTCGCGCCCTTCGCCGTCCCGCATGAAGCCTCGATCGAAGACCTGATAAAACAGGTTGAGCACGTCGCGGTGGGCCTTTTCCACTTCGTCCAGCAGCACGACGCTGTAGGGTCGCTGGCGCACCGCTTCGGTGAGCACGCCCCCTTGTCCGTAGCCGACGTAACCGGGCGGCGCACCCTTCAGCTGGCTGACGGTGTGGGCTTCCTGGTACTCGGAGAGGTTCAGGGTGATCAGTGATTTCTCGCCGCCAAACAAGGTGTCGGCCAGCGCCAGGGCGGTTTCGGTCTTGCCAATGCCGCTGCTGCCGACCAGCAGGAACACGCCCAGCGGCGAGTCTTCTTCGGTCAGGCCGGTTTTCGCGGCGCGCAGGCGCTGGGCCATTGCCGTCAACGCGCGGTCCTGACCGATGACGCGAGACGCCAACGACTGCTCCAGAGCCAGCAGGCTGGCCTGTTCATCTTTCAGCAGGCTGCTCAGGGGCACGCCGGTCCAGTCGGCAATGACTTGGGCGACGCTGCGATCATCGACGTCCAGGGACAGCAACGGCGCATCGCCCTGAACCGCCTTGAGCTGCGCCTGTAGATCCGCGCAGGTGTCGGGATCGAACACCTCGGCATCACGGGCGGCGAGCAATGTTTGCGCGAGATCGAGTTCTTGGGCGTGCTGGTCCTGGAGTCGCCCAAGCTCATCGCTCAGGGATGAAAGCTGCTCGGCGATGACCGCCAGACGCTCATCGGCGCTGCGTCCGTTGATGCGCTGATCGCCTTGCAGCGCATGGCGTTCCTGCTCCAGCGCGGACTGCCGGGCCTTGCTCGCGATCAGCGCCTGGGGTTCGCAATACAGGCTCATGCGTACCCGGGCGCTGGCGGTGTCCAGCAGGTCGACGGCTTTGTCCGGCAACTGGCGCCCGGGCAGATAGCGCCGCGACAGCACCACCGCCGCCTGTATCGCCGCGTCCTCGATGTGCACGCCATGGTGGCTGGCGTAGCGGGCCTTCAACCCGCGCAGCATGATCATCGCCGTGGCGTCATCCGGCTCGTCGACCTTGACCGTCTGGAAGCGCCGCTCCAGCGCCGGGTCACGTTCGAAATACTGCTTGTATTCGCCCCAAGTGGTCGCGGCGATGGTGCGCAGTTCGCCACGGGCCAGGGCAGGCTTGAGCAGATTGGCAGCGTCGGCGCCTCCGGCTTGATTGCCCGCGCCGATCAGCGTGTGGGCTTCGTCGATGAACAGCAGCACCGGATGTTCGGCCTGCTGCACGGCCTCGATCACGTCTTTCAGGCGTTGCTCAAACTCGCCTTTCACTCCCGCGCCGGCTTGCAACAGCCCCAGATCCAGCGTGCGCACGCTGACCGGTTTCAGGCTGGCAGCCACGTTGCCTTCGACGATGCGCAGGGCCAGCCCTTCGACCAGCGCGGTTTTACCGACGCCGGGTTCGCCCACCAGAATCGGGTTGTTCTTGCGCCGGCGGCTCAAGATATCGATGACCTGACGGATCTCGTCGTCACGGCCGAGCACGGGATCGATCTCGCCCTTGCGCGCTTTCTCGGTGATGTCCTGGGTAAACCTCGCCAGCACCGGGTTTTCCGCCGCTGAATCCGCGGACGACATCTCTACCGCAGCACGATCCGGCGCAAGATCCAGGCCCTGCTCCGGCCCAGGTACCGAACCCGCGCGCTCATCGGAATGCTCGTCAAGAAAAGGCAGCAAGTGACGCAACTGCACCTCGCTCAGGCTGAGCAAAGGCCAAGCTTCCACACACGCCAGCAGGTCGGGGGTCTCGATCAGCGCCGCCAAGACGTGGGCCGAGCGCAGTTGCTCGTTGTCCTCGTCCATCGAAGCGCGCACCCAGGCGTTTTTGATCAGCACCTGCAATTTGTCACACAGCTGCGGTTTGGCCTGGACGCTGCGCGGCAGGCGGTCGAGGTGGTCGAGCAAGCCGGTCCACAGCGCTTCGATGTCCCACTCGTAACGCCGGCCGATCAGCACCAGATCACCGTCGCCCTGCCCCAGCAGTTTCAGCAGCCAGTGCTCGATGGTGATGTGACCGTGGCTGCGGCTCTGGCACAGCGTTGCCGCCGCGCTGAGGGCCTGGGCGCAGAAAGGGTTGAGGCGGCGAAGCAAACGGGAAGAGCTCTGTGCCATGGGTCATCGTCCTTGAATGGAAGGAGTAAGGAGCGGCGACGACCGTTGGCCGGTCGACGCCTCGCTGTGTTGTCTGGGGAAACGTGCCGTGCCGATGTGCTTGGCGGAGCGCCCGATTACGGACGCTCAACCCAACACACCGCAGCCGGCAGACAGGCGTGCAAAAGCTGCCTGTCTGCCGGCCTTGCAGCGTCAGGCGGTCTGGCGTTCGTTCCACGAGTCGGAGTGGATGATGTTGCCGTCCTTGTAGGTCCAGGTGACCTTCTCGTAGCGCAGCTCGACCATCTCCAGGTGGTTGTGCTTCTCCTTGGCCGGGTCTTTGACGTCGTGCATTTTCGGCGCGACGCGGACGACCTTGACGTTCTCCAGCAGGGTGTTGAAGTACTCGACTTCCTGGCCGGCGTCGTCGATGCGGTACCACTTGAACTCGGCGCTTTTCAGGGTCTGCCCCGTGCCGACGGCCTTGTACAGATAGGGGCTGCTGGCATCGATTTCCTTGGTGAACAGGAACGGCGTGTGCACGCGGGCGCCGGTCAATTTGCCGGTGTTGTTGTCGGTGGGGATGTAGACGCTGTGGTCCTGGGCGACCACTTCGACGCTGCCTTCCCGGGACTGCACGTTGACCGAGCCTTTGATGTCAGCGCCGCCGTCATCTTTGAGCCAGAGGTAAACGGGAATTGCCATGTGAAACTCCTTGCTTGGGTTATCGAGTGCCGCGAAATGCGACGGGGGTAGCCGGCCCGGCCCCGGCAGAAAACGACCCGCAGGCCCCCTCTTCCGGCACCAGACGGATGTCGACGCGGCGGTTGGCCCTGCGCCCTTGTTCGGTGTCATTGCTGGCGATCGGTTGACTGGCGCCGTAGCCCTGCACGGCGAAGCAGCTGGCGGGAATGCCGCCCATGCGTTGCATCCAGTCGCGCACCGAGGCGGCGCGATCGCGGGACAGGCGCAGGTTCTGTTCTGCACTGCCTGTGGCGTCGGTATGGCCGGTGACGACGATCAACCAGCCGGGCCGGGCCTTGATGCCGACCAATGCGTTGATCAGCACCTGGGTCGAGTCCGCCTTGAGTTCGGCGCTGCCGATGTTGAACAGCGACAGCGTGTTCAACCGCACCGGCCCAGGCGCTTGCGCCGTCTCGGTGGGCGGCCGGTAACGGCCGATGGCTTGCCAGACCCTGGCGCGCAGCTGTTCGGCTCGGTAAAGGCCGAGACCCAGTGACCGCGGCTCGCCGTAGCGGTAGTAGTCATCCAGCCGGCGGGCGTCGTCGTGCAGAACGGTCAACGCCGCTTGGCGCCGGGCCACGGCCTGCTGATCCTCGCGGGCGGTTTCGTTGATCGATGCGTAGCGGCGCAGGTCGTCACCCACCTGGCGGATCAACAAAGTGTTCTGCCGGGCCGAGCTCGACAGGGCGACGACGCCAGCGAAAACCGTCAGCCAGATGCCGATGACCGTGGCGCGCCTCGCTGCGGTGTTGCCGGTGTGTCGGGGCAGCAATTCCAGCAAAGGGTCCGGCGCGGGCAAAACACCGCCCGTGTCGATGGTCAACGGGGTCGGCACCAGCGCAGTTTTTTTCTGTATCCAGTGCTGCCAGACGCTGCCGGGCATGGGGTCAGGCAGACGCGCCACTTGGCAGATTGCGTAGGCCACTGGCGACGGCGTGCGATGCCGGTCTTTGCGTGCGAAGTGCGGCGCGACGTCCTGAACAAGCCATGCGGCGTGGGTGTTCATCTGCACGGCAAGTTGTGTGCGGTCGGTCAGGACGGCGGCGTCTTGTCTCTGCCAGTCCTCGACGCTGACGCAGGTGCCGTTGTTTCGTACCCGCGCGGAGGGGGCGCCATTTTCCCAACTGAACCAGACGGCTTCGGTGGCCGAACTTCCCTCTTCCCGGCTGAAGCCCGTCCCACGAACATCGTGCGGCCCTGGTGAGGTGTGTTGATAGCTCACTACCCACAACGGCAACGTCTGCGCACGCTTGCGGATCACCGACAGCTGATGAGTCAGCGCACGAAGCTGGCCGGCCAGCACCGCGCTGTCAGCGTGTTGGGCCGGATTGATGACGAACATGACGCTGAGCTGCCCACGCCATTGCGGACGGACCGCCAGCAGCGCAGTGGTCACTTCGGGCAATCGCTCAATGCTCGGCACCCAGACGTAACACCCGCTAGCCGTGTTCCGTACGAGGGTTTGCTCGGCAGCATCGGCATCGGCATCAACAGCAAAAAGCGCCGACGCCCCCTCACCGCACACCAGCACCACAGGCAGCCGGTATTCACTGCCCGGCAAGGTCCGAAACGCTTCCAGGCGCAGCGAATCACCGAGACGGGAAGTACGTCGACCCGCCAGCAGCCAGCCCCCGGTCACCAGAATCAGGGCGCAAACGACGGCGAACGCTTGATCGACCAGACTCAGCGGCAACACGCTAATCACCATCAGCGCCAGGCATCCGGACCACGGGGCAAGTGCACGCATCAACTTGAGTGTCATGGGCGCGTCACACCCGCTCGGTCACAAGGGAGGCGACCAGCGCCGCCAGATGCGAATCCAGCAACCACCAGATGCCGGCCAGCAGCAAACCGGCCGCAAGCAGGTGCAGCAGCGGCGCGCGCAACCATGCCGGCAACGGCTTGCGACCCCGTGCGTCGATCCACGTGGGCAACGCCTGATCCAGGGTCAACGGCGCCACTCGGGCGGTCAACTCGGCCATCAACTGCTGCCGCTCGGGATGGTTCGGTTCCTTGTAGCGACCAAGAAATCCCAGCATCAGAACGCGGTGATACACCCTCAGCACGCTCGGGTCCGGAGACGGCTCGTGCAGCACCTCACGCATTTCCTCGTAGAGAAACTGCCCCGCCTGATGACGTCCGAAGTAATGCGCCTGGAGCGGTTCGTGGGTCCATTTGGCGCGTGCAGCGGCATCGGCGTGGATCAGCACGGTTTCATCCATGAGCGCACATTGGGCATGGCTGATGAAGTCGACATTGCGCTGGCTGACGCCGGCCTGGGTCAGCGCATCGCGAACCTCGACAACCTGCCGGGTGCACACCGCCCAGAGCGCATCGCTGTCCGGAGCGGATGCGCCATGACGCAACTCGACCACCAACAGGTAGCTGTCCTGCAGCAGTTGATCGACATCGACGGACCGCGCAGCCGCTTGGCTTTTCATTGGCCGGCTCATGAGCGCAGCACCGCAAACAGCTCAAGCTTGACGTCCGGCAGCGTTGCCGGGACGTAGAACGCGCACACCCCTTCAGCCAGCACGGCCTGACCGCTCGGATGGGCAAAGTCGAGGGCGAAATACTGGTTTTCGAGACGCAGCGGAATCGCCGCCGGCACGTGACTGAGCGGCTGCAGCGGAACGCCGTCCAGGGCTGCGTTGATCAACTGATCAACGTCGTCCGGAGTGCCGACCTTGCACAGCCGCGGGAACTGCGCCTGCAATTGCGCCGGGGCCTCGCGGCAGCGCACCGACAGGTAAAAGTCAGCGGCGTCGGCCTCACGCAGACGCGGATCGTTGAACGTCACTTGCCAGCGACCGGGGAGCACCCGCTCCAGCTCCAGAGCGATCACCCGCGACGGCAGACTGGCTTCCAGCAGCGTCGAAATCATCTGCATCAAGGGCGGGAACACCGTTTCCAGCGCTTCGTGACGGTAGACCGGAATAGCGTCAACGTCGTGTTCAAGGGAGAACGTCAGCAGCGCCCCCGCCAGCTTCACCAGCTCCAGATAGACCTGCTCGGGATGACGCGCCGGGCTGGCCTTGAAATCGGCGAGCACGGGTTGGTAGGTATTGAGCGCATTAAGCAGCCAGAACAGCGAAACATCCGCCACCGCGAAGTCGGCCATGCGCTGATTGCTTTCACGGCGCATGCCCATCAAGCGTTGACGCTTGGACGCCAGTTGGGTGAGGAGATTGTCCATTTGGACCTGCAAACCCGCATGCCCGGCAAAGCTCAACAGCGGCGGAACGAACGCCTCGTCCAGGCACACCCGGCCTTGGCCGTCACGCACCAGCCGGGCCACGGAACAGGTCAGGTAATCGGCGTTGTCATCGCTGGCCAGACGCAGGCTGAGCATGTGCTCGAGCACACCGATCGACTGTTGATCGTCGCCGTAGAGATCCTGCACCTGCCGCCAATCCTGGCGGTAACGCACCGGCCGGTCAGCGCGAGCGTCTTCAAACAGGCAATTGCCACCGTTGGCCTGCTCCAGCGGCAGGCACAACAGCACCGTCGCGCCCTGCTCCGGATCGATCTGAATCTGTTCGAGGGACAGCGCGGCGGGCAGCCGATCAACGCTGTCGGTGTCGATCAGGGTGCCGTCCGGCAGCCGCACGCGCAGCGCGGACGCCTTGAGTTTGCCCAGCCGCAACGCTTCTGGATCAAACGTCGCCGTCTGCACGCCCCACGGATGAACCCGCGACAAATGGGCGATGCATTCGTTGGTCCAGGCTTCCCAGCGCCCTTGCTGCTGGAATTGCTGCTGGGACAGCAGCGCCCCGGCAGCCCAGAGAGGTCGGTCGATTTTCATGTTGTGCTCACCTATGGCCGACGTCAGGTTTTGGCTTTGGGCATCTGGGAAACCAGCGAGAGATTCACGTCCATGCCTTCCACCTGGAAATGCGGCACGGCGTACAACTTCACGCGGAAGAAGCCGGGGTTATCGTCGATGTCCTCCACCGTTACCCGGGCGTCGCGCAGCGGATGCGAGGCCTGCAAGTCATCCCCCGGATCGGTCATTTCGGTGACCAGCCCGCTAATCCACTTATTCAATTCCAGTTCCAGCAGACGCCGGTCTTTGGTGGTGCCGATGTTTTCCCGCTGAATCAATTTCAGATAATGGGCAATGCGCGACAGCAGAAAGATATAAGGCAGGCGCGAGTTGATGCGGCTGTTGGCCGTGGCATCGGCGGTGTCATACAACGCAGGCTTTTGTGTGGAGTTGGCGGAGAAGAAACAGGCGTAATCGCGATTCTTGTAATAGGAAAGCGGAATAAACCCCAGGTTGGCGAATTCGAATTCGCGGGTTTCCGGAATCATCACTTCCGACGGGATCTTCACCTGACTGCCGGTGCCAAGGTCATATAAATGAATCGGCAGATCCGTTACCGCACCACCGGATTGTGGCCCGCGAATCTGAACGCACCAGCCGTTGTTGACGAAACTCTTCACCATGTTTGCAGCGAAGGCAAAAGACGCATTGGTCCACAAATATTTGCTGTGATCAGTGCCTTTGACACTTTCCACATAATTGAAACTGCGCACCGGAATGGTGTCCGGCCCATAGGGCAGCCGTCCCAGCACACGCGGCATGGTCAAACCGATATAACGGGAATCGTCGGTGTCGCGGAATGACTTCCATTTGATGTATTCCGCGCGATCAAAGTAATTGCCGATGTCTTTGATGGCGGCTACTTCTTCCATGGTGTCCTTGCCGAAGAAGGCCGGCCCCACCGAACCAATGAACGGCATGTGCGCTGCCGCCGCGACCTTCGATATATTACGAAGCAATGCAATATCTTGCGGGCTGCGATCAAATTCGTAATTGGAAATAGCTGCGGCAATGGGTTCGCCGCCGGGTGTGTCGTATTCCTGGGTATAAGTGTGCATGTACAGACCGCTCTGGGCGATCTCCGGGGCGTCTTCAAAATCCTGGACCAGATGGTCTTTGCTGATGTCCAGCAACTCGATGCGCACGTTCTGCCGGAAGTCGGTCTGATCGATCAGCGATTTAACGCCGCGCCACGTCGACTCGACCCTCTGGAACTCGGGATGATGCATGACGGCGTCGAGCTGGCGGCTGATCTGCGCGTCGAGGCAGGCGATGTGTTCGTCGAGCAGGGTCTTGTCGAGGCGCTGGACCTTGCGCGACGAGGCCTTGAGCAGGTTGAGGAACACGCTGACCGCGGCGGTCACGCGCTCATCGGCGGAGATCTCCGACAGGGCTTCGTTGTTCTGAAACGCTTCGATATCCCCCAGTGCGGAAACCGGGTTGAGGTTTATTTTTGAAAACAACGCGCTATAGACGCCGGTGCTTTCTTCAGACAAAACGGTGCCACCGCCTGAGACTGCGGAAGAGTGTTTCGAGGACATGTTTGATACCTGCTATCAGAGACCCGGGTAATTAACGCTCAGTGGGTGCAGCGAGCACTGCCAGTTCGGCGCGTAACTCATCACTGAGCGTTTCGTCTTTGACGATGCGTTCAAGTTCGTGACGAAACGTTGCGTTGTCGAGCAGGTTTGATTTGAGGTCACGCAACAGATTGCGGGTCGCCAGCAGCGCGCGCAATGACGGTATTTGTCTGGCGACCTGTTCCGGTTCGAAGTCTTTCATTCTTTCGAAATTCAAGTCGACTGAAGCATCGGAACCGTCGTCGGCAAAGGTGTTTTCAACGGTAAGTTTCAATGCAGGGGAAAACTCCGCCAGCACGCTGTCGACATTGTTTTTATTGATATTGATCTTGGTGCGCTCGGACAAGGGCCGGTCTTCCCGGCCGTTGCTGTAATCTCCGAGCACCATCAATTTAAGCGGCAATTCGACTTTTTTCTGCGCACCGCCGGTGTGCAAATCGAGCTTTATATTGACCCGGGCCTTGGGCACTTCATTTTGAAAGCTGTTTGAAGCCATAACTCCTCCGTCGAAAATGCCACACGTCACAAAGGGGAATATCTGGATCGCGGAGCCTTTTTATCAGCCGAGCGCTCGTACCCCAAGCGGTCAAGTTTTAACAAGTGTGAGCAAAGAATGGGCTGATGAAGTTTTCATCGAATTCGGGAAGCGGCAAGGCTAATTCCCTACGAATCAAAACTCTACCCACCAAAGAGAGGAAGAGAGCTGTCCTACGGAAGTCTAGAATCCTTCCTACAAAAAAAGCCCAGACAGTGGATCGGCTACAGCATTAAAAATGCCTGCCCAACACAGTGGCGGCGGGTTTTAAAGTACAGATATAAAAAAACCGCAAGCGGTTGAACAGCATCAGCTGTGCAACGCGCCTGCGGCTAATTCGAGCGAATGAATCAGAAGATGTAGTCGGTGGTCAGGAACGTCGATTCACGGTTATGAATGATGTCGCTGATCAGCGCCTTGTTGCTCTCCTGAAATTTGGTCGCCACCAAGGTGCGGATCGAGAACACCCGCAGTGCATCGTGTACCGACAGCGTACCCTCGGCCGAATTCTTGCGACCGTTGAACGGGAAGCTGTCCGGCCCGCGCTGGCACTGGGCGTTGATGTTGATACGCCCCACCTGATTGGCGAACGCATCGACCAGACGCCCGACCTGCTTGGAGTCGTTGCCGAAGATGCTCAACTGCTGGCCGAAATCGGAATCCAGCACGTACTCGATCACCGTTTCCAGATCGCGGTACGCCACCACTGGCACCACGGGGCCGAACTGTTCTTCGTGGTAGACGCGCATGTCCGGCGTCACCGGGTACAGCACAGCCGGGTAGAAGAACTGCCCGTGGGTCGTGCCGCCGCCCTCATTGACCACTTTGCCGCCCTTGCTCACGGCGTCGTCCACCAGCCCTTGCAGGTAGTCGGTCTTGCCCGGCTCCGGCAATGGTGTCAGTGAGACGCCCTGCTCCCACGGCATGCCCGGCTTGAGCTGGGCGAGTTTTTCTTCGAACTTTTCGAGGAAACTGCCGACCACGTTTTCGTGCACGAACAGGATCTTCAAGGCGGTGCAACGCTGACCGTTGAACGACAGCGAGCCGGTAATGGCTTCAGTCACCGCGTTGTCCAGGTTCACATCCGGCAGCACGATCCCCGGGTTCTTCGCGTCCAGACCCAGCGCGGCGCGCAGACGGTGCGGCTTGGGGTGGAGCTTTTTCAGGGCGCTGGCCGCCTTGTTGGTACCGATGAAGGCAAACACGTCGATCTTGCCGCTGGCCATCAGCGCGCTGACCGTCTCGCGCCCGCTGCCGTAGATCACGTTGATGACCCCGGCCGGGAAGCTGTCGCGGAACGCTTCGAGCAACGGACGAATCAGCAGCACGCCGAACTTGGCCGGCTTGAACACCACGGTGTTGCCCATGATCAGGGCCGGAATCAGCGTGGTGAAGGTCTCGTTCAACGGATAGTTGTAAGGGCCCATGCACAGGGTCACGCCCAGGGGCACGCGGCGAATCTGGCCGAGGGTGTCCTGTTCCAGCTCGAAGCGACTGGAGCGACGGTCCAGTTCCTTGAGGGCGTTGATGGTGTCGACGATGTAATCGCAGGTGCGGTCGAACTCTTTCTGCGAGTCCTTGAGGTTCTTGCCGATTTCCCACATCAGCAGCGTGACTACGGCGTCGCGCTGCTCGCGCATCAGCTTGAGAAATGTCTCGACGTGATGAATGCGGTCGGCGACGCGCATGGTCGGCCAGGCGCCCTGGCCCCGGTCGTAGGCTTTGACGGCGGCGTCCAGCGCGGTCATTGCGGTGTCGGCGTCCATCAGCGGCGTGCTGCCCAGCACCACGGACTCAAGGCCCGCGTCGGTCTTCAGCGAGACCGGGCTTAACACGGGCGCCAACGGCCCTTGCCATTGGTGCAGTTCGCCGTTGACCAGGTAATCGCGCTGCTCGATGGCCGGGCCTGCGCGAAACGGCTCAGGGATCTCGTCGGCGCGCGGGTACAGGTTGTCCAGGCGGTTTTGCAGGGTCATCTCATTTACCTCTTCCAGTCGGTATCGTGCCAAACAGGCTGGACACACTACGCCACAGCCGCCGCCGAATGAGAAGCGTCGAGATAAATGTCACGTCCGTGTGACACGAAAACCGTCGGCCGACCCCGTGCCAGAGGCTCCGTCTAGCCCACCGCAGTCTGGTTGCGACCGGATGCCTTGGCCCGGAACAGCGCCTTGTCTGCGAGAGCCAGTAGCCCATGCAAGTCCTGATCGAGGTGGTTCAGCTCTGCAATGCCCAGGCTCGCGGTCACACCTTCGTCGTGCAGGCAGGTGATGTCGGCGATGGCCGAGCGCAGTCTCTCGGCAATGACTCGCGCCACGTCAATCGGAGTGTTAGCCAGCAGCAGCGCGAACTCCTCTCCGCCCAGGCGGCCGCTAACGTCTGCGTCGCGCACGGATTGACGGATGACCCTGCCGATCTGCCGCAGGACGTCGTCACCCGCCTGATGGCCGTGGCCGTCGTTTATGCGTTTGAAATGGTCGATGTCCAGCATCAGGGCGCAGAGCGGCAGATGGGCCTGCCTGCAGGTCTCGTACACACCTTCGGCGCGATGGAAGAAAGCACGCCGGTTTTGCAGTCCAGTCAGCTCGTCGGTCTGCGCGGCATGGGCGGCGATGCGATGGGCATGTTCCATTTCGCGGCTCAGGCGAAAGGCCCGCTCCATGGCCCGGCCCAATTTGCGCGTTGCGCTCGCCACAAAACCGGCAAAGATCAGCGACGCAACTGCCATCCCCTGTTGCGCGGTCTGGGGCTGAAACAGCAGCCAGATCGAGCACGGCAGCAGCACTAACGCAATCGACACCAGGGTCATCGAGCGGTACGCCGAATAGCAGGAGACCGCACTCACCGACATGCCCACGGTGAACAACAGCACCAACGTCTGGATCAGCATATCCCCGGCCTGCATCAGCGCCAGCGCGCCGCTGCCCCAGATGCCGGCGGACAATACCAGCGTGACCCAGTAAGTGGTTTCCCAGCGTTCGGGGGTCCGTACGGATTCCGGCACCCGGAAGTAGGTGACCAACATGATCAGGCGCAAGCCGGTCGAGGCGCCCAGCAGCCCAAGCCACCAGAGAATCATTGATTGTTCCAGGCGCTCCCAGCAGATCCACGAGAGCATCACAGCCGCCAGCGCGCTGCCGAACACAGAGAAAAAACTCTGACGGAAGAGCAACTGCAAACGATCATTGCGCACCTGGGCCCGTATCAGGTCCTCGCGCGCCGGTTGAGAATCATGGAGGTACATCGAATTCGCCCGAGCCTGGCACTGGAAAAGGGCAGATTGTGGCATCGTGCTATGACGCTTAACAACTCGCGCGCCAATTAACTCACACCTAACGAAAATCAGCGTTGCAGATCGCTGCCAGGTATCGCCTGAACCCGTCTGGCTCGGGCGTTCCGGGAGAAGGTCATTGTGGCTCACCCAGTAGCTCGATCAGCCTCAGCGCATTCCCGGTAGCGGCGCCGCTGGCAGTGTTGTCAAAAATACACCACGTCGGCTCGCCGCTTCGCGCTCCACTCTTCAGCTCGGCGGCCAGACGGATCAGATAATCCTCTTCGTAGGCGCTGTGATAAATGCGCGGCGCGCCGTGCAGCCGCCAGTAACGCAATCCCGCCCAGCCTGACGGTTGGCCGTCGTTACTGAGCCTGGACGGATCGACACGTGCCTGGGCGATGCGGTAGTGCGTCAGCATTGGCTCGCCCTGCACCCAGCTTTCATGGCGCGGCTCAATAACCACCTGCCCCGCAAAGCACTCGCGCAGCCGGGTGAAAAACACCTCCGCTACCGGTGGCTCGAACGCCAGCGACGGTGGCATTTGCAGCAACAGGCAGCCCAGCCGATCGCCCAGTTCCAGGCACTGACCGAGGAATTCGTCCAGCGCCTGGTCGCTGTCTTGCAAGCGTTTTTCGTGGGAAATAAGCTTGGGGAGTTTCACCGAAAAGCGGAAATTCGCCGGTACCGAGTCGGCCCAGCGCGCGTAGGTTTGCGGACGATGGGGCCGGTAGAACGAGCTGTTGATCTCCGCCGAGTTGAATTGCCGTGCGTAGCGCTGCAAGTGGGTGCCGTCCCCCGGAAACGCCGGCGCATACTCGCGGCCCAGACTCCAGCCGGCACAGCCCACGAAGATTTTTCCGGGCCCGTTCAAAGCAGCATCGTCTAACACAGCACCTCCCCTTCTTCGCGCCTAATACGCTCCTCCATCTCCAATGATCGAGTGACTTCCAGGGCGGCGGATGAGTTCGATGTTTTGCGCGGCATCGGGATCGACAACCGTCTAGGCGTTCGAAATCCGGTTGATCCCGATGACCTCGCCGCTCCAGATCATCTCGTAATGGGCGCTTTGCACGATGGACGCGACGTGGCGCGGGGTCAGCAGTGCCCAGCACACATTGCCCGGCGAGCGCACCGAGTGATAACGCAACCCGGACATCCCGGCCTGCTTCGCGGCCTTGCCCAGCACATGGGATTGCGCGTAGTCGTCAGGCGCATAGACGGGGTCGGAGAGCGGAATGGCGGTGGCGTCAACGCTGCCCTCTTCGCTGAAGCTGCAACTCAGGCAGCGGAACACGAAGCGCTCGTACTTCAGCGTCGCCACCCGCGACCAGTACAGCTGCTGATGGTGGCGCACTTCGGCAATGGCCGTGTCGACCGTGTCGGCCAGGTACAGCACGCCGAACCCGCCGCTGCTGAAGCGCGAGCCCGCAGGATTGACATGGGTGAACGGCGCGACGGCGTAGGAACAACCGGGGATGCCGAACGGGATTTCGGCCAGGGGAATCAGCTCGATGCGGCCGACTTCGTTCTGCAGGCGCGGATTGGTCAGCGCCTGAATGCGGTATAGCGTCTCGAACTCGGCGGCATCAGCGACGTCGCTGAACAGTTCGATCGGGGGGAACTTGGAATTGACCAGTCGATAACCCTGCTGCGTTTCGCCGGCGAGCGCGGGAAGCGCGTCCGGCGTCACCATTGGGCGCCCCGGAGCGTGTCGATGCGGCGGAAGGTTTCGTACAGCGAGATCATGTCGCCCTGGGCCATGACGTCCAGTGGTTTTCTGCCGTTGAAGAAATCGTTGTGGTTTTCCATCGACGGGAAACCGTAGGCATTGTCGGGGTTATCGAACAGGGTCCGCAGGGCGGCGTGGATGTTCAGCACGAAGCTGACCCGTTGCATCTGGTCCTGATCCAGCGCTACCGACCACTGTGCATCGTCCTGGCGGGCGCGAGTGTAGGTGCTCCGGGAAATACGCAAAATCTGACAGGCCTGATCACTGGTGGCCTTCCACTTGTCCAGCACCCGCAATGCCGCGCGCAAACCCACCACGCACTCGGACTTCGAAAGTTGCCGCACTGGAGTGGCGATGCTCATGGAGTTACCTCTTGATCACGGCAGAAATTTTCTGTAGACGCAACATTAATTCATTTGCATCCATAGACGCAATGTCAAGTTTCAGCAGCATTGATTTGCAGCACGGTATCCGACGCTCTCCCGGCTAAAGCCGGTCCTTCTTTTAAGGGCCGATTCGAAGCTCACTGAATGCACTCAATTCTGAAGGCGCACTCCAGAGCCCCCAAAAGTGAAAAAGATGTGAAAATTCATCTTAGTCATATCTGGTAATGATTCGCATCTTGATTCAGAATCGCGCTCCCCACGTGCTTTCAGGAACGCCCATTGTGATCCCTCGCCTCCCCGCCTCCTTTCTTCTGGCCGGTGTCGTCACCGCTATGTCCGCCGCCAACGCAGCCGACGACGTCACGTTGCCGGCGATGCAGATTCAGGACACCGCCGCACCGGACGACGGGCAAAGCGTGGGCTATCAGGGCAGGCCTTCTTCGAGTACCACCAAGCTGGGGCTGACCAACAAGCAGACCCCCCAGGCGATCACCACCATCACCCGCGCGCAGATGAACGATTTCAAAATGAACGGGGTCAAGGACGCCCTGCGCTCGGCGCCGTCGGTAACCGTCGAGCAAAGCGAAAGCGATCGCACGGAGTTCACCTCCCGCGGGTTCGACATCGGCAGTTTCGAGTACGACGGCATGGGCATGCCCTTCGCCCAGACGATCATGATCGGTGATCTGGACATGGCCGAGTTCGAGCAGATCGACGTGCTCCACGGCGCCAACGGTTTGATGAGCGGCACCGGCAATCCGTCGGCCACGGTCAACTTCATTCGCAAACGACCCACCCGGGATTTCCAGGCGCAGATCGACACCAGCGTGGGCTCGTGGGACAACCGGCGCATCGACATCGATGTATCGGGGCCGTTGACCGATACCGGCAACGTGCGCGGCCGCTTCATCTATGCCCACGACAAGGGCAATTCGTGGATGGACCGTTACAGCCACGAGAAGAACGTCGCCGCCGGTCTGCTGGCGTTCGACCTGTCCGACGCCGACACCCTGACCGTGGGTTTCACTCAGCACAACAGCGATTCCAACGGCAGCACCTGGGGCAACCTGCCGCTGGTCGACATCAATAACAACCCGATCCATTACAGCAGCCGCTCGTCCAACGTCGGCCAGCCGTGGACCTACTGGAACATGCACACCCAGCGGGCGTTTGCAGAATGGAAGCATGACTTCGGCAACGGCTGGAACGCCACGCTCACCGGCACCGGTATTACGGAATACCAGGACACCAACATGCTGTACGTCTCGAGTGTCACCGATGACGACGCCTCGGTGTTCGCCGCCCACACCACCAGCAAGGCGCATCAGTTGCTGGGCGAAGCGAAAGTCTCCGGACCGTTCAGCCTGTTCGGCCGCGACCATGAGCTGACTTTCGGCGCCGCCTACGGCCGCACGCACCAGAAAGCCCGGGAATACGATGCGGCTGAAACCGGCTACTTCAACACCTCGTTCGCGGGCATTCTTGGCGGCATCACGCCGACGCCGCAGTTTGACTACACCCGTGATACCAACACTCAGAACTTTGAGGACCGGCAGAAAAGCCTGTTCGCCGGCGCGCGCTTCAGCCTGGCGGACGATCTGCACTGGATCGCCGGTGCGCGCATGCTCAGCGCCGACGGCACGGGCGAGAGTTACGGCACCGATCACTCCCAGCGCGAACACGGCAAGGTCACGCCGTACACCGGCCTGGTCTACGACCTGACCCCGCAGTGGAGCGTGTACACCAGTTGGACGCAGATCTTCAATCCGCAGTACGGCACGGTCGGCGTCGACGGCAAAGTGCTCGCGCCGCTGGAAGGCAAGAGCCTGGAGGCCGGCGTCAAAGGCAGCGTGATGGATGATCGCCTGAACCTCACCGCCGCGGTGTTCAAGACCAAACAGAGCAACGTCCAGTCGGCGGACTTCATCGAGGTGGGCTCGCAGTTCCGCTACTTCACCGACGATTACAAGAGCCACGGCATTGAGCTGGAAGCGTCGGGCGAGGCACTGCCCGGACTCGACCTGCTGGCGGGCTACACCTATGTGCACATCGAAAACGACGATGGCGACAAGTCCCGCCGTTATGTGCCGACCCACGCCTTTCGCGGCATGGCCAGCTACCGACTGCCTAGTCTGCCCCAAGCCAGAATCGGCACCCGGGTCAGCTGGCAGAGCGGGATTCAGAACGACAACTACAGCGTTATCCGCCAGAACGCCTACGCGCTGGTCGACCTGATGACCAGCTACGACATCGACAGCAACTGGAGCACGGCGCTGAACTTCAACAACGTCACCGACCGCAAATACCTGACCTCGCTGTACAGCGGCACGGCCAGCAACTACGGCGCCCCGCGCAACCTGACCGCTTCGCTGACCTGGCGCTATTGAGCCGGGCCAGTTTCCGTGCTGGCCGAATGAACAATAGTGCGGCCAGCATTGGCCCCTGTAGGAGCGCGCTTGCCCGCGAAGGTGTCGGCACATTCGACATCGCTGCCAGCTGACACACCGCATTCGCGGGCAAGCGCGTTCTTACACTGATTGGAGTCGGGCGCGATAGTGTCGTCTACAATGGAGCCAGGCCGGAGCCGCCCGACACCCACCTGGTAATTTTTTTAGCCCTCTTGCTTGACTTCCCTTTTCCAATCAGTAAGATAGCGCGCATTCCGCGATAGCTCAGTTGGTAGAGCAAGTGACTGTTAATCACTGGGTCCCTGGTTCGAGTCCAGGTCGTGGAGCCAGACAGAAGTAAACGAAAAGGCCAGCGCTTAGCTGGCCTTTCTCGTTTCCGATCGATTTCCCCGGGTGCTCCCTGTCTGAAGCGGGACTGCATCAGCCCCGCTCCACCCCCAGCGTCAGGCCTTGGTGTAACGCAGCCAGACAGCACCGCCGTCCTGAACCTCTGCCGACGTCAACTTCAAATGAGCCGGTTGTTTCCAAGCCTCGGTCGACACCTCGAACGACGCCGGATGCTCGCCTCGCCCATCGATCAGCGGCAGGATCAGCACACTGACCTCATCGACCAACCCGGCGTTAACGAACGAACCGCTGACATGGGGGCCACCCTCGACGATCAGGCGCTTGCAGCCCAGCTCGCTCGAAAGGATCTGCACCACCTGCTGCAAATCGATTTCGCTCTTCCCGGCAAAAATATAAGACACCTGAATCGACTGCAGGTACGCCAGATAGTCATCCGACACGCCTTCGGTCAGCACTTCGACGACATGGGAATCCAGCGCCTGATTCTTCTTCCAGCCGACCTTGCCCTGGGGGTCAATGGACACGGCGTAGGCCTTGGCGTTGCGATCGGCGAAATAATGGCTGCGCTCGATCGGCCCCGAGGCGAGGCCTTTTGGATAGCCCTCGTCATGGGCAATTTCCTGCATGGTTACGCGCCCGCAGATCCAGGCATCGAACTCGAACGTCTGGGCGAGCTTTTCGTACAGGTCACCGGCGTCTTTCTTGAACGCACGATCCCAGCCGTCGGTGAGGGCATGACCGTCGAGGGAGGACATCATGTGGCAAATGACATAAGGCTGCATGGCAGGCTCCAGGCTGATAAGTGTGTAGAGCCGACCAGAATCCTGCCGCAATAGTTCATCCGTTTAGCCGCTTTTGCCGTTCCCGACCGCTGCCCATCATTACCGGTGATGTAGACCATGAAGCCTATTGTCTTCAGCTTCGGCAGGGCTCGCGTAACATCGCGTCATCCCAGACCCGACACGGACTTAGCCCCATGACCCTGCACATCATCAACGCCCTCGCCCTCACCGCCGTGACCGTTTTCCTGGTCAACCGCGCGTTCGCCCTGTACGACCTGATCAATGCAGCGACGGTGTCCGAACATCACTGAGGCGCTGAACGCCTGACGCAACAACGATTCAAGCAAGGCACCGAAATGCCAGGCCGCAACGGCCTGGCGGTCCCGCGATTATCGGCGGCTTAACGTTTCACCGATTTAGAAATTCGCCTTCAGCGCCTCAAGCCCCCCCTCGTAAACCCCCTTGAACAATTCCTCGACTTCCCCATCGGAAACACCGTCCGGCGTAAAGACGCCTGACCATTCCACCCAGGTGCTGTCGGCGCCATCCTCTTTGACTTTGAACGTCGCCAGATAGTCCTTGATAGGAAACGGTCCCTTGTCGATGGAATAGCTGTAAGTGCGCGCCGAATTGTCGTAGGTCTGCAGGCGCTCGATGATTTCAGCGCCGTCGTCGGTGGTCAGGTGACGAACGCGCCCGCCTTCCAGTGACTCGCTGCTCTTGATGAACGGCAGCCACGCGTGCAGCGAATGGAAGCCGCCGGTGAGTGCCCAGACCTTGTCGGCCGAGACCGGGATGTGCACGGATGCAGATGCTTGAGCCATGTTGTTTTCTCCAGAAGTGGGGGCAGCGGCCGATCAGCCAGCGCTGGATGGCGTGGCGGGGCCGCGCCCTCTCTAAATAAGGGGTAACCGCGCGCAATCTTGTCACGGTTACCGCTGCTTCGGGAGGGTGCGCGCCGCAAAAAGGCGGCGCGCAGCGTGTTACTTGGCGGTGAACGCCGAGTAGCTGTTCATCAGGTTGCGGTAGTTCGGAATGCGCTGGGACAGCAGGTTCGCCAAACCTTCCATGTCATTGCGCCAGTCGCCCTGCAGCTCGCACGCTACCGAGAACCAGTTCATCAGTTGAGCGCCTGCGGCACTCATACGTGCCCACGCGGCTTTTTGCACCACGTCGTTGAACGTGCCCGACGCATCGGTGACCACGAACACGTCGAAACCTTCTTCCAGCGCGCACAGGGTCGGGAACGCCACGCAAACGTCAGTCACGACGCCAGCGATGATGATCTGCTTGCGGCCGGTGGCTTTGATCGCTTTCACGAAGTCTTCGTTGTCCCAGGCGTTGATCTGGCCAGGGCGGGCGATGTACGGCGCGTCCGGGAACATGGCTTTGAGCTCGGGCACCAGCGGGCCATTGGGGCCGGTTTCGAAGCTGGTGGTGAGGATGGTCGGCAGCTCGAAGAACTTGGCGCAGTCGGCCAGGGCCAGCACGTTGTTCTTGAACTCGTTCGGCGTGAAGTCCTGGACCAGCGAGATCAGGCCAGTCTGGTGATCGACCAGCAGAACGACGGCATCATCTTTGTTCAGACGCTTGTAGGGAACGGTCATGATTGACTCCATTGAGTGGGTGACAGATGAGTACAAGGGCCAGCGCATCACGCTGACGGAGAGCCCCGCCGATCAGCGCCGACGAGGCCTTTCATGCTCTTTTCAATTGCCCTTTTGAGGCGCTGATCAGAAGGCGAAGCACGAACAGCCAAACGCGCCCCAGAAACCCTGAAAGTCGCTGACCGGCACTTTCGACTGACGCGCTTTGTCGTGGCTGTGGGCATGGACGCCGCAGGGACCGCTGCACTGGTGAACAGCCGCTGCCATCGGTGCGCCTTGACGCCAGTGGCCCGGCACCTTGGAGACTGGCGACCAGTCCGGCAGCACCGGCACGCTCGGCGGTGCCAGATCGTCGAACTCGCCGGCGCCGTACACCACTTTGCCGTCAACGATGGTCAGCACCGACTCGATCCACTTGATCGACTCTTCCGGCACGCTGAAGAAGTCTTGGGACAACGCCACCACGTCCGCCAGCTGGCCGACCTTGATCTGGCCTTTCTTGCCCTGCTCGGAAGAAAACCAGGCGCTGCCACGGGTGAACAGCTCCAGCGCGGTTTCCCGGGACAGGCCTTCCGGGTACAGCTCAAGGCCGCCGACGGTGCGACCGCTGACCATCCAGTACAGCGAAGTCCACGGGTTGTAGCTCGACACGCGGGTGGCGTCGGTCCCCGCGCCCACCGGCACCCCTTCGGCCAGCATGCGCTTGATCGGTGGCGTGTGTTCACCGGCCTTGGCCCCATAGCGCTCGACGAAATATTCGCCCTGGAACGCCATGCGGTCCTGAATCGCAATGCCGCCGCCGAGCGCCTTGACCCGCTCGATGTTCTTCGGCGTGATGGTTTCGCAGTGGTCGAAGAACCACGGAATGCCGTTGAACGGAATGTCGCGGTTGACCTTCTCGAACACGTCGAGCATGCGTGAGATCGATTCGTCATAAGTGGCGTGCAGACGGAACGGCCAGCGGTGCTCAACGAGGTGGCGCACCACCGGTTCGAGATCCTGTTCCATGCCCGCTGGTAAATCCGGGCGCGGCTCGAGGAAGTCTTCGAAATCCGCAGCCGAGAAGGTCAGCATCTCGCCGGCGCCGTTGTGGCGCAGGAAGTCATCGCCCTGGTGCAGCGTCACGGTGTTGGTCCAGTGCTTGAAGTCTTCCAGCTCTTCCTTGGGCTTCTGGGTGAACAGGTTGTAGGCGATGCGCACGGTCAGCTGCTTGGCCTCGGCCAGTTGCGTGATGACGGCGTAATCGTCCGGGTAATTCTGGTAGCCGCCGCCGGCGTCGATGGCGCTGGTCAGGCCCAGTCGGTTAAGTTCGCGCATGAACTGGCGCGTCGAGTTGATCTGGTACTCCAGCGGCAGCTTCGGCCCTTTGGCCAGGGTCGAGTAGAGGATCATCGCGTTGGGCTTGGCCACCAGCATGCCGGTCGGGTCGCCGTTGCTGTCACGGACGATCTCGCCACCCGGCGGGTTCGGCGTGTCGCGGGTGTAACCGGCCACCCGCAGCGCGGCGCGGTTGAGCAGCGCGCGGTCGTACAGGTGGAGGACGAACACCGGGGTGTCGGGCGCGGCCTGGTTGAGTTCTTCAAGGGTCGGCATGCGTTTTTCAGCAAACTGAAATTCGTTCCAGCCGCCGACCACACGCACCCACTGCGGCGTTGGCGTGCGGTCGGCCTGAGCCTTGAGCATGCGCAGCGCGTCGGCCAGGGACGGCACGCCTTCCCAGCGCAGTTCGAGGTTGTAGTTGAGGCCGCCACGGATCAGGTGCAAGTGGGAGTCGTTGAGGCCGGGGATCACCGTGCGCTTGTGCATGTCGATGACCTGCGTGGCCGAGCCGCGCTGAGACATGACCTCGGCGTCGGAGCCCACGGCGACGAATTTCCCGCCGCTGATGGCCACTGCACTGGCCTTGGGTTTTTCCTGGTCAACCGTGTGGAAATTACCGTTGAAGAGAATCAGATCGACGTTCATCGCGCCTCCGTTGGCAGAAGAGTGGGACGCCCCGACGGCAAGGCCGGTGGCAGGCATGGAAGAAAACAGTGCAGCGGCCGCGCCGAGCAACGAGCCTTTGGCGACGAAACGGCGGCGGTCGCTGGAAGGCGGTTGTTCGGCGTCGTCATCCTTCATGATCAGCTCCGGTCACCGGCGCCGGCCGGGCATTCAGCCACGGCGCAAACAGCCGCGTCGCCCGAGGCATCAGCACATACACCACCAGCAAAACGATGGTGACGGTGACCAGTGCGGTGCTGATGACGTAATGGGCCAGCAGCGGGTACAGGCGAAACACCGGTCCCCAGACCAGCGGAATCAGCAGGGTCAGCGGGCAGATCACCAGGAAGGTCACGCAGGCCTGTTTCCAGCGCGGCGGCGGGTTTTCAGCGGCGGGGACGAACCAGAATTCGTTGTGCGGGTTGACCTCGGTGAGATCGCCGTCGGCCAGCATGGGCGACGCCTCCGCCACCAGCTCGCGACGATGGGACGAGTCGAGCCAGCTGTGCATGGCGTCGGTCGAACAGAAGCGCAGCACGCAGGTGAACATGTGCAGACCGTCGGACTTGCCGCGTATGACGTCCACGCCCAGATGCCCGGGGTAGCTGGCGGCCATGGCGACGATGCGGCGCAGCCAGGCTTCGTAGTGCGCTTCGAGGCCGGCCTTGATGCGGTGCTTGACCACCAGGGTGACGATCTCGTCGGCGGACAGTTTCGACGTCGGGACGATGTCGGCGGTCGTGGCGTAATCAGGCATAGCGAAGCGCTCCAGGCAAACCATGGTTGAGGGCAAGACGACCGGGGCCGGCGATCAGCACGCTGGTGAAGATGATCAGTAATAACCAGCCGAACTGGCCCTGTTCCACGCTCCACTCGCTGTGCACCACGACCAGCGCGACAAGCAGAAGAATGAGAATAGGCAGGCACGCCAGTCGCGCCAGTACGCCGGTCAGAATCAGCAGCGGGCAGAGGACTTCGGCGAAGATGGCCATGCTGAGGGTCAGGGTGGCGCCGAGGTGAAACGGGTCTTCGATGAGGGTCAGTTGGGTGTTGAAGTCCAGCAGTTTGGGCAGGCCGTGGACGAACAGCAGGAACAGTGCGCCGGCGGATCTGAGGAAGAGCAGCCCGAGGTCTTGTGTGCGGTCATTGCAGGTTGAATAGGTCATTGCCCAGCCTTGATTTCTTGGGCCACGTTTTTGCGGGGTATGTGGCAGATGAATTCAGTGTGGCGGGGCGAAGGAGATGGGTATTGAACAGACGTGCTTTTGAGGATCCAGATCAAGATCAAGATCAAGATCCTTAAGATCACAAGCGTCTGCCTGGGGGCAGACTGTTTCGCCTTCGGCGACTTACTTTTGAAAAGCACCAAAAGTAAGCAAAAGTGCCTGCTCCTGGTTTGGCCCGACTTCGTCGGGTTCCCTCACTCCGACGACGCTCCGTGGGCCCGCGCCGAACGGACATCCATGTCCTAGCGGCGCTCTCGCGGCATCCATGCCGCTCGGCCCACTCCGCGTCGTCTGCGTTCAGCCTGCACCCAAGTCGCGATTGGCGGTGTTTGGGCTTTTTGTGTTTGAAGATCAAAAGCGCGTTTAAAGCAGATCAAGGGCTTCCCGGCTAAAGCCGGTCCTACGGGTGGACCGGGTGCCCTCGCGTGATGATCGTGCCCACGCTCGGCGTGGGCATGCATCCTGTGACGCTCCGCGTCACGCCCCCGGCTTGATGCGCATCCTTTGCAGGACGCGGAGCGTCCGAGGCGGCGTTACCACGCGGAGCGTGGGATCGATCGAAAATGTCGGCGCCTGAGCTGGCCTCTTCCCGGCTGAAGCCGGTCCCACTCAAAGCACCGCGTACACCCTGTGGAATCGCCTCCGACTGGAGGACCGGCTTCAGCCGGGAAGCCTTTGCTCTGCTGTTGCTCTGCTGTTGATCTTCGTACGCAAAAGGCTCAGTCACCACCAATCGCGACTTGGGTGCAGGCTGAACGCAGGTCTCGCGGAGTGGGCCGAGCCGCATGGATGCGGCGAGAGCGCCGTCAGGACATGGATGTCCGTTCGGCGCGGGCCCACGGAGCGAGACCGGAGTGAGGGTACTCCGACGAAGGAGGAGCCAAACCAGGAGCACAAGCCCTTGGTTACTTGGGGCTTTATCAAGTAACTCGCCGAAGGCGAAACAGTCTGCCCCCAGGCAGACGCCCTTGATCTTAAAGATCTCGCCTCACGGCAAAGGCCGCGTCTCCTGAGACATAAACTCGGTGATCCGCGAGCGCAGCCACCGCTCCGCCGGATCGTTATCGTGAACCCCCGCCCAAACCATCGACAACTCCGCAGGCGCGATCGGGAACGGCGGATCTTCGGCCCGCAACGCGCAGCCCTCAATCAACGCGCAGGCAGCGTAATCGGGCACGGTCGCGATCAGCTCGGTGCCGGCCAGCAACGCCCGCAACCCACTGAACTGCGGCACCGCCACCACCACCCTCCTCGCCCGCCCGACTTTCGCCAGGTCGATATCGATATTGCCGGTCAAATCACCGGAGAACGACACCATCGTGTGCGGCCGCTGACAGAACTCGTCCAGCGTCAACGGCTCGGGGCGTTCGTCGCCGCGTAATACCTTCACGCCGATGTCCCGCAGCTTCTTGCGCTTGGCGTTGGCGGGCAGCTCGGTGGTGTAGCTGATGCCCACGGAAATCTCCCCGGACGCCAGCAGCGCCGGCATCAGCAGGAAGTTGGCGCGGCGCACAACGACAATAATGCCCGGCGCTTCTTCACGCAGACGGTTGAGCAAGGGCGGGAACAGGCCGAATTCGGCGTCGTCCGACAAACCGATGCGAAAGATGTCGCAACTGGTCGCCGGATCAAATTCCTTGGCCCGACTCACCGCCCCGGAAATGGTGTCCAGCGCCGGTTGCAGCTCCTTGAGGATGGCCAGCGCCCGGGCGGTCGGCTCCATGGCACGACCGTTGCGCAGCAGCAAAGGGTCGTCGAACAGGTCGCGCAATCTGGCCAGTGCCGCACTGATCGCCGGCTGGCCCATGAACAGCTTCTCCGCCACCCGCGTCAGGTTGCGCTCGAACATCAACGCTTCAAAGATAACCAGCAGGTTCATGTCGACGCGGCGCAGGTCGTTGCGGTTCATTCAGCGATTCCGGTTGGGCGATGTCAGTTTGACGTTTTCGGGAGGCCTGACGATGCCAGACCGGCGCAGCTATACACCGGCGCCGAGGGGATGTCTTGAACATCGGTGCTGTCGTCCGTCAAACGCAGTTGCAAGGATAGCCGTCTTCAGCAGGCATGCGCGCTCTGCGCCACACACCCTTTCGCGGACAACAGGGTCATGGTCCGACGCCAGCTGAACGGGGTCAGCCCCACCACGCGGGAGAACACCCGGGTGAAATGGGACTGATCGGCAAAGCCGCAATCCAGGCTGATCTGCGAGATGGTGAGCACCGAGTCGCCGAGCAAGGCCCGGGCCTTGTCCAGGCGCATCTGCAAGAACCAGTCGCGGGGCGACAGGCCGGTGTTCTTCTTGAAGGCGCGCGAGAAGTGACTGCGCGACAGCGAACATTCGGCGGCAATCCGGGCGATGGACAGGCCCTTGTCCATCTGACTGGACATCAGGTCCTTGGCCCGGCGCTCCTGCCACGGCGACAGGGCGACGCGCTCGAGAACGGATTCAGGGTTCAGGGAGGGGTTGAATGCAGTCATGCCAGGCGCTCCAGCTTCACAGTCAGCGGTGCGTGAAGTCTGCTCGGCACGGTGCTTAAAGTCCTTTTCAGGGTATTAAACGTTCTGAAAAGTCGTACGACGACGTGCCTCTCTGCGGTGCGCCGAGCCGGTCTTCAATTGGACGTACTGAACAGCGCGCACGTCGATGAGCCGTTGGCGTTACTCGAGGATGGGCAAAGTGAACACCAGGGTTGCACCGCCATAGCGCGCCGGCATGGCGTAGAGATGGCCGCCGTGGGCGCTGATGATCGACTGACAGATCGCCAGGCCCATGCCCATGCCTTTGTCCTTGGTGGTGAAGAAGGCATTGAACAGCTGATTGATGTTCTCCGGCTCGATGCCGCGCCCGCTGTCTTCAACGCTGACCACCACATAGTCGCGCCCCACCACTTCGCTGGTGATCGACAGCCTCCGCAGCACGTGATCCCCTGCGCTCATGGCGTCCAGCGCGTTGAGGATCAGGTTCAGCACCACCTGCTGCAATTGCACGCTGGAGGCGCAGACCCGCAACGGTGAACAGGTCAGGTGCGTCGTCATAAGGACCCGCTGCTGTTCGACCTCGACACCGGTGAGCGCCACCACATGGCGAATCACGTCATTGACCAGCAGCCGGCGCCGGTGATGCGGGCCCTGCCGCGCCAAGCTGTGCAGCGCATTGACGATTTCCCCGGCGCGCCGGCCCTCGGCAACGATGTCGCGAAGCGCGGACAAGGCTTCATCCACCTCCGGGTTGTCGCGATTGAGCCAGCGAATCCCGGCGGCCGCGTTGGACACCATCGACGCCAGAGGTTGGTTGATTTCGTGGGCAATGGACGCTGCCAGCTCACCCATCACCGTGGATTGAGCCACCTCGGCGAGCCTGGCCCGGGCACCGCGCAGGGCGATCTCCACATCCCGGCGTCGCGCGTTCTCCTGCTCCAACTCCTGTTGCAGGCGCGCAGTCTCGAGGGCAATCGCTGCCTGACTGGCAAGCAGTTCCAGCACCTCGGTGCGACAGACCGTGAACACGCCCGGCGCGAGGTTGTTTTCCAGGTACAGTACGCCGAGCACCCTGCCCTGTTTGACCAGTGGCACGCACAGCGCCGAGCGCACCGGATGCTGGCGCACGTATTCATCGGCGCCAAAGTAGGCATCGGTGCAGACATCGTCCAGCACCAGACGCTGGCGGGTGCGCATCACCCGGTACAGGATCGACAGCGGCAGGTGCTGTTTGTCGGGAACCCTGTCCGTCAGTTCGATGCCCAAGCCGTCCACGCCGCCCTGGCCAATTGCGCAGATTACCGGGGCTTCATCTTTAACGAGCAACAGCAAGGCTCGTTGCGCACCGGCATGGATGATGGTGTTACGCAGCAGGGTTTCGATCAGCCGGTCCTGCTCGCTTTCGTCGCGCATGGCGTGAGCCGATTTCATGACCGAGGACAAGTCCAGAGCGTCGCGCCCGGCCAGGGCGATGGATGTGCTCGCAGATGACAGGCTCTCCAGCCCTGGCGCAGGCTTCGGATCGGGACTGGGCGAGGCGGCGGATGCGTCGTGCCGCCCGTCAGGCAGGTCGGGCTGCAGATCAGGAATGTCCCGGAATTGCTGCCACTGCTGGTGCATCTCGGACAGATCCCGATGCAACGCGGCAGCGCTCTGATAACGCTCCTCCGGGTTTTTTGCGATCAGCCGATGCACGAGACCGGCCAGCGGCGCGGGGATATCCCCACGATGCTGGCTCAACGGCGGCGGGATGCGCGCCACGTGGCAGTACACCCACTCCACCGCATCGGCGGCCTCGAACGGCAGTCGGCCGGCCAGCCATTCATAAAAAGTCATGCCCAGCGCATAGAGGTCGCTGCGTTGATCAGTCCGACGCTGCAGCCGCTGCGACTGCTCGGGCGCCATGTAGCCGAGGGAGCCACAGGTGACGTCGGACACCGGCAGCTGCGGCGCCAACTGCTCATCAACACTCAAGCCGAAGCCGCTGAGCCGCACCCCGCCGCTTGCGTCTTCGATCAGGTTGCACGGCTTGATATCGCGGTGCAGCAGGCCCGCCTGGTGCGCGCCTGTTACGGCGGCAGCGGCAGCGATGGCCCGCTGCAAAAAGGCCTTGATGGATAGCGGCGCGTCGGGTTGATCATGCAAGGGCACGCCGCTGGCATCCTCCAGGACCAACAACGTACCTTCTGACCCAGACAGCAGCGCCACTGGCGGTACGGCCCATTGCGGCATCAGCCGGGGGGCCAGTGAAAATTCATGTTCCAGACGGCGGACCGCAGCGATCGGGGTGTCGGGAGCAGGACGAACGATGCGCCAGTGGCGATCTTCCGACGTCAGCGTGACCCGGTAATGAGCAAGTTCTCCGTCGACAAACAGCAACTGCCAGACGAGCTGCTCCAGCCACTGGGGCCCGAATGCCCCGGCGCTGGAGATAGCCGTGTAAGGCCCGTTGAAAATGCTGCTCATGAAAACCCTTTACTGGAATTCTGTGCGGCGTGCGACTGCCTGGCCAATGCCAGTCCCATTCATCACCGCAGACCCTGTGGGACCGGCTTCAGCCGGGAAAGCGTCGGACGTCACACCGCACATCTGAGGTTGCCCATGCCGGCGTATTCCCGGCTAAAGCCGGTCCCACTAAAAGCGCTGCATATCCCCGGGGTCATTTCGCCAGACAACCCAGCCGGTCGCTCAGCTTCAGCAGCTCAATGACATTGCGCGCATCCATCTTCGTCAGGACGTGCCTTTTATGCACCTTGGCAGTCACCTCGCTGGTGCCCAGATCCGCGGCAATCTGTTTATTCATCTTGCCGGTAATCAGCAGTGCCATGACTTGCCGCTCCCTCGGCGTGAGGCTTTCGAAACGTGCTTTGACACAGGCGGTCAGGCGGCGCTCGTCCATGCTCGTCGCGTCGCTGACCAGTGCTTCGCGCACCAGATCCAGCAGTTGCTCCGGCTCGAAGGGTTTGGTCAGGAACTCGCGGGCGCCGGCTTTTATGGCGCGCACGGACATGGCGATGGTGCCGTAGCCGGTCATGAAAATGATCGGAAAGGTCTGGCCGCGATCCGTCAGGGTCTGCTGCAGATCGAAGCCGGTGCCCTGGGCCAGATTGACGTCCAGCAAGAGGCAGATGGGCCCTTGGCTCAGCGGTTGGTCAAGAAACGCCTGGGCGCTGTCGAACACGTCGCAGACGATGTCCGCCGAATGCAACAGGCGCTGCAAAGACGTGCGGATGGCAGCGTCGTCGTCCACCACATAGACCTTGGGATTCACGCTCATAACAGGCTCATGACGGGTTGGCTCGCAGTAACGGGCGCATCAACTGCTGCAGCAACGGGCTGATCAACGGCTAATGGCCAGTGCTCTCTGATGCCGCGCATGATACCCGTCGGGCCCGGGCGGCACAGCCCTGATGCCTTGCAGCGTCGCCAGTGCCGACGGTGCGTCGCAATCCTGCGCACGGGGCGCGCTGACCTCCGTTGTCGCCAAAGTATCGTGGGCGCTGGCCGTCAACAGGCAGGCGCGGGTGGTGCCGAGCATCCGGTAGAAACGGAAAGGCCCCTGTGCGCTGACCATCAGCAGCGACTTGGTTGCCAGCCGCACGATGGAGTCCATGATGCAGGCGCGCGGCAAACGGGTGCATTGCAAGGCATCACACGCACGTTCCAGGGTGAAGCGACCGTCCAGCTCGGCCAGCCGCCGCAGCACTGTGCGCTCTTCGCGACCAAGCAAACGCAGGCTCCACGCCAGCGAAGCCTGCAGCGTTTGCTGACGCGGTGGCGCGGTACGCAGTGAAGCCGAGAGCATGTGCAGGCTGTCGTCGAGGCTCGCCACCAATTGATAAAGCCCCAAAGCGCAGGCCCGGGCGGCGGCCATTTCCAGCGCCAGCGGCATGCCATCAAGCCGACGGCAGATTTCACCCACCAGCTCGACGCTGTAATCGTCCAGCTCGGCATTGCCGTCGGCCGCCAGATGGCTGTCCAGTGCACGCCACTGACGCAGGAACAATTGCGCCGACGCACTGCGCAGAACAATGTCTCGGGAGGCGTTTAGTTCAGGAATCTCAAGGGGCGGTACTTGCAGGCTGCGCTCGCCGGCAATGCGCAACGGCTCGCGACTGGTCGCCACCGCGCGCACCGCCGGCGCGCCACGCAGGATCACCTCCAGCAGGCTGGCGACGCTTTCGACTAGGTGCTCGCAGTTGTCCAGGATGATCAGCCCCGGTTGCTGCTGCAGGTAACGGATCAGCCCTTGCAGATCCGGATCACCGCCGCTGCAGTCGAGGCCGATCGCGCTGGAAAACGCCTCCAGCAGCAGCTCGGCGCATTGCAGCTGCGCCAGGGGCACGAAATACACGGGGGTGCTGCCGGCGTCCAGCAGCGTCTGCCCCAGCTCCGCGGCCAGCGCGGTTTTACCGACACCGCCCGGGCCGATCAGCGTGACCAGCGCGCAGCCCTCCGCCAGGGTGCTGCTCACCTCGTCCAGCAACGCCTGGCGCCCGAGCAAGGCGACACGGGCCGGCAGTCGGTGATTGCAACTGACGCCATGCAGCGTGGCTGGCGGGCGGGTTTCGTGTCCGAGGCTCTCCCCGCCCAGCAGCACATAGCCACGGCCGGGCACAGTGCGGATCTGCTCGCGGTCCGCCCCTAACGCCTTGCGCAGCGCGGAGATGTGCACTTGCAGGTTGTTCTCTTCAACCACGGTGTCCGGCCAGACACTCTGAAGGATCAGCTCCTTGCTCACCAACTGACCTTGATGACGGAGCAGCACGTCGAGAATATCGAAGGCGCGGGTGCCAATGCGCATGGCAACGCCGTCCTTGAACACGTCTCTGTGCTCGCGGGAGATCATCGTCTGACCGAGACTTATCATTTCATGCAGTCCTTGGAAGTGGAGTCGCAGCCCCTGGTTCGCCGACCATCGTCCGGGCGTGGTTTCATCCCGGATGACGTTCTGCGCAGCTATCCATTGTTAACAGGCGCTCATCTAACCAGTTAAAACCAGACACCGATATTAGCTGTAGGGATAGTGACCCTGAGGGTGTGCCGTGAGCGGCAAGCGCTAAAGGCTGATACCCGGATCGTCCCCAGCCAAGCTCCATCGGTTATAGACATCGATCATGGCCGTGCCTACATTGTTCGCGCGCCTTCGCGCGGGCAAGCCAGCCTCAGCACTTAGCCCCTGCACTTTTCCTGCGGATATCTCCCATGTCGACCGTCGTCCCCCATTATTCGCTGGCGTGGAGCCTGCTCCTGCTGCTCGCCGACCTGCTGGCCTGGCACTTATTGGCCGACCGCAACCGGCTGGTGCGCATCGCCACGCGGCTGGCGGCATTCGTCGCCTACAGTCTGGTGATCATCAACGCCGGCGTGAGTCCGCTGGAGGCGCCGGCCTGGCCCGATGACAGCGCGCTGCAATTCGGCGCCACCGTGCTGGCGATCATCTGGTGGATCTACGCCGCGCGCACTCTCACCGTGGTGCTCGGGCTGGCGCTGACCAGCCGCGTCGGCCACAGCGGTCGGCTGTTGCAAGAAGTGATTGGCGCGGTGATCTTCCTCATCGCCATCGTCGCGGCGGCGGGCTATGTCCTGCAGCTGCCGGTGAAGGGTTTGCTGGCGACATCAGGGGCGATGGCGATCATCGTCGGTCTGGCCTTGCAGAGCACGCTGAGCGACGTGTTCTCCGGGATCATCCTCAACACCACCAAGCCGTATCAGGTCGATGACTCGATCTCCATCGACGGCATGGAAGGCAAGGTCATGGACATCGACTGGCGCGCCACGCACCTGCTGACGGGCGTCGGCACCATGGTGGTCATCCCCAATTCGGTGGCGGCGAAGGCGAAGATCGTCAATTTGAGCCGACCGGTCCATATTCACGGCGTGTCGATCAACATCATGATGTCGCCGCACATTCGCCCGCGCCGGGTGCTCGATGCGCTGGAGCGTGCGCTGCAGGGTTGCAGCGCCCTGTTGCAAACACCCAAACCCCGCGCGGTGGTCAAGGAAACCAGCCCGACCACCATCGAATATGCGGTCACCGGCTTCATCAGCGACCTGAACAATAAAAGCGACGTGCGCAATCTGCTGTTCGATCTGGCGTATCGACACCTCGAAGCCGCGGGCATCGCCTGGCAATCGGAAACCACAGCTGAAGCCGTGTCCCGGCCCCGGGCGCTGCTCGATGAGGTCAAGGTGTTCCGCACCAGCACTGCCGAGGAGAAGAATCAGCTGGCCCAGAGCATGGTGGCGCAGGAATACACGGCCGGACAGACAATTATCGAAGTCGATGAGATCACCGACGGTTTGCTGGTGATCGCCACCGGCGTGGTGTCGGCGAGCGTCAAGGACGGGAACGAGATGGTGGAAGCCGGACGCATGGGCCCCGGCGAGGTGATGGGTGAGCAGAGCGTGCTGGCCGACACGCCGTCGCAAGCGCGCTTCACCGCCCTCACCTCTTGCGTCGTTTACCGCATCGACAAAGCCGCCACGCGCCAGGCCATGGAACAGCGTGTCGAAATCGTGACGGCGTTGAACAAATTGCAAGCGGTGCGCCAGCAAGGCAGCCAGCACGTGCTGATGCGTAAGCCGGTGGCGATCAAGAAGAACAATTTTCTGGGTTGGTTGCAGAAGCGCTGAATGAGTGACGAATTCAGTGGGACCGGCTTTAGCCGGGAAATGGCCCGTGTGAACACCCGAAATCTCGCGGTGTGACCGCCGACGCCTTCCCGGCTAAAGCCGGTCCCACAATGATCGCAGTCACACAATTGATCGCGCTGTGTCAGTGGGACCGGCTTCAGCCGGGAATCAGCCTTCAACCGCGACGCATCTTTCACCCAACGAACCCGTCACCTTCCAGCAGCGAGCGCAGCATCCACGCCGCTTTTTCGTGGACTTGCATGCGCTGGGTCAGCAGGTCTGCGGTGGGCTCGTCGCTGACTTTCTCCAGCAGCGGGAACAGTTCGCGGGCAGTTCGTACCACCGCTTCCTGCCCTTCGACCAGTTGCTGGATCATGTCAGTGGCAGCCGGCACGCCCGGCTCTTCCTTGATCGACGACAAACGCGCGTAAGTGGAATAGGTGCCGGGCGCCGGGAAGCCCAGAGCGCGGATGCGTTCGGCGATGGAGTCCACTGCGGTCGCCAGTTCGGTGTACTGCTCTTCGAACAGCAGGTGCAGCGTGCGGAACATCGGGCCGGTGACGTTCCAGTGGAAGTTGTGGGTTTTCAGGTACAGCACGTAGGTGTCCGAAAGCAGCCGCGACAGTCCTTCAACGATCTCCGCACGGTCCTGCTCGTTGATTCCGATTTCAATAGCCATGAGTTGCTCCCTAAGGTCTGTTGATTGCTGAGCGGTCGATTCTAGAGAACACGGTCAGCCAATTGAAATCAGGGCTGCCAATCGCAGCCATCGACGGCGCCTATGAAACGTCCTCGACCAAAGACATTCAGCGTTGACACTCAAGAACTGTTGGGCGACGGTACGGGCACCTCTTTTTTGCTCCCTGACCTCCCGAACAGGCACCGCCATGAACGAACTGCTGGCCCTGCGCGACACCGATGATGCGCCGGTGGTCATCGACGTGCGGCCGAGTTTTCATGCGGCCGTCATTGAAGGCATTGCGGAGGCGATGTCGATCAGTCTTGAGGAACCCATTGCGCCCTGGATCGAGCGCCTGGGTGATGTGGACATGGTCTTTTATTGCGCCTGCCCGAATGAGCTGTCGGCGGCATTGCTGGCGGAGAAGCTCCACGCCCACGGCCTGACCCGGGGCAAGGCGCTCATCGGTGGGCTGGATGCCTGGCAGGCGGCACATGTGCAGCCGGAGGCACCGGACAGATCGGCAGCGTGACGCCGGGAGCACGCGGCCCCCAGCGTCATCTTCTGCGCATGGAAATCAGATCCCGCTCAGCGCCAGGTCCATCGCAAAGTAAGTGAAGATCAGATCCGCACCCGCGCGCTTGATCGCGCCGAGGGTTTCGCGGACGACGCGGTGTTCGTCGATGGCACCGGCCTGGGCGCCGAACTTGATCATCGCGTACTCGCCGCTGACCTGGTACGCCGCCAGCGGCAGGTTCGAGGCTTCGCGGATGTCGCGGATGATGTCCAGGTACGCGCCGGCCGGCTTGACCATCAGCGCATCGGCGCCTTCGGCCTCGTCCAGCAGCGATTCGCGCAGGGCTTCGCGGCGGTTCATCGGGTTCATCTGGTAGCTTTTGCGGTCGCCCTTGAGCGCTGAGCCGCCGGCTTCGCGGAACGGGCCGTACAGCGCCGAGGCGAACTTGGTTGAGTACGCCATAATCGGCGTCTGGGTGAAACCGGCGGCGTCGAGGGCAGCGCGAATCGCTTTCACCTGGCCGTCCATCGCCGCCGACGGGGCAATCACGTCAGCGCCGGCACGGGCTGCCATGACGGCCTGCTTGCCGAGGTTCTCGATAGTCGCGTCATTGTCGACATGGCCACCGTGCATCACGCCGCAATGGCCGTGGTCGGTGTATTCGCAAAAGCAGGTGTCGGACATCACGATCATTTCCGGCACGGCGGACTTGATGGTGCGCGAGATCCGCGAGACCAGGCCGTTTTCCTGCCAGGTGTCGCTGCCGGTGGCGTCCAGGTGGTGGGACACGCCAAAGGTCATGACCGACTTGATGCCGGCACGGGCGTAACGCTCGACTTCCTGGGCCAGCTTCGACTCGGGAATGCGCTGCACACCGGGCATGCTGTTGATCGGCACGAAGTCGTCGATTTCTTCTTCGACGAAGATCGGCAGCACCAGATCGTTCAGGGTGAATTCGCTCTCCTGAAACAGCGAGCGGAAGTGTTCGTTGCTGCGCAGACGGCGTGGACGGGCAGCGGGAAACAGACTGGACATGGCGGTTCCTGAGTCAAGAATATCCGGAAGATCGCCGGGCCCGACAGGTCCGGCAATATCAATGGCGCGAAGCTTATGCCTGCGCCGCCCTTGATTCAAACGCCGCGACAAGAAAGTCCCTTACCCCGGTCGCAACAATGTGCGCAAACCGTGTACAGAATCCGCGTGGAGAACCAAAACAACGGCGCCGGGTCATTTAGCAATGCCGCAGCCGTTTCGCATGCGCATCGCCACAGTGAGGCCGACCTTGAGCAACCCATCCGATCAGCGCAACAACCGTTCTCTGGACGGTCTTAACTTCTTCCTGGCGGATGTGCGTGACGGCCTTGGGCCCTATCTCGCGATCTATTTACTGGCCGTTCATAAGTGGGATCCAGCGAGTATCGGACTGGTCATGACCCTCGCCGGCATCGCCGCGCTGGTCACGCAAACGCCTGCGGGTGCGCTGATTGACCGCACCCGCAGCAAGCGATTGGTGGTGATTGTTGCAGCGTTGCTGGTCACTGCCGGTTGCCTGGTGCTGCCGTTCATCCACTCGTTCACCTGGGTGGCGATCACCCAGAGCATCAGCGCCATCGCAGGCTCGGTGTTCGCCCCGGCCATCGCCGCCATCTCCCTGGGCATCACCGGGCCCAAGGCGTTTACCCGTCGGACCGGACGCAACGAAACCTGGAATCACGCCGGCAACGCCTGCGCAGCCCTGCTGGCCGGCATCTTTTCCTGGATGTTCGGACCTATTGCAGTGTTTTACCTGATGGCGTTCATGGCGCTGGCGAGCATCGTCGCAGTCGCATTTGTCGACGCTTCGGCGATTGACCACGATGTCGCGCGCGGCTTCGACCCCAACCATGATCATGGTGATGACCAGCCCAGTGGCTGGGCGGTGTTGCTGCACAACCGACCGTTGCTGGTGTTCGCCATCTGCTGCGGGCTGTTCCACCTGGCCAACGCGGCGATGCTGCCGCTGGTGAGTCAGAAGCTGTCGCAGATCGACGTCAACCTGGCCACGCCGCTGACCTCCGCCTGCATCGTCGCCGCGCAGTTGGTGATGGTGCCGGTGGCCTGGCTGGTGGGCGCCAAAGCCGACGTCTGGGGGCGCAAGCCCTTGTTGCTGGCGGGTTTCATTTTTCTGCCGCTGCGGGGCGTGCTGTATGTCATGTCCGACAACCCTTACTGGCTGGTCGGTGTGCAATTGCTGGACGGTATTGGCGCCGGTGCGTTTGGCGCGCTGCTGCCACTGGTGGTCAAGGACCTGACGCGTGGCACCGGGCGCTTCAATATCAGCCTGGGGGCCATCTCGACGGTGTTCGGCCTGGGCGCGGCGCTGAGCAATGGCCTGGCCGGGCTGGTCGTCCGCGAGGCGGGCTACAGCGCGGCGTTTCTGACGTTGGCGGCGATTGCTGCAGTGGCCTTTGTGCTGCTGTGGCTGGCGGTGCCGGAAACCGGCGAAACCGTAGCCCATCATCAATCCGAGGGCGCGCCGGCCACCTGATCGGCAGGGTTAACGGTCGGGGGTCGTGCCAGCACCCTCGCCCAGTTCGCGCTGCATGATCACCGTGTCCAGCCAGCGGCCGTGTTTGAAGCCGACGGACTGGAAGATGCCGACCTGGCGAAAGCCCAGCCGTGCATGGAGCCGGATTGATGCAATGTTCTCACTGTTGCCGATGATCGCTACCATCTGCCGGCGGCCGCCCTCGGTGCAGTGCTGGATGACTGCCTCCAGCAATGCGTGGCCGATGCCGAACCCGGCCATGCCCTCGCGCACGTACACCGAATCTTCCACCGTGAAGCGATAGGCCGGGCGCGGCCGGTACAGGGTCGCATAACCGTAGCCGAGCACTTCACCGCCGCGCTCGGCGACGAGGTAAGGCAAACCGTTGGCGCAGATGTCGGCGCGACGCTGCAGCATTTGCTCAACGGTCGGCGGGTCCAGCTCGAAGCTGGCGGTGCCGTGAATCACGTGATGGGCGTAGATCGCCTGCACGGCGGGCATATCGGACTCGCGGGCGTCACGCAGGATCAGTTCGTCGGCCATGGCACTTCCTTTTCCGGATCAGAGTCTGGGGCACGCAGAGCTTGCCCGTGAAACAAGCGGCCTGTCCAATCCGGTGTGCGGCCTTTGCTCAGGGGTTGCGCGGCACATCCAGGCTGGACGAACGTTGGCGCCGCGATTGGTCTAGAATGCCGCCCCTTCCCACTGCCGACCTGCCGCCCACCGATGAATGCCGACGCCCTTGAACTGCTCGACACCCACCTTCAGACCGCTCTCGCCGATGCGCCCGCCGAGACCCGCCGGCTGTTTCACGGCCGTGGTCGACGCTGGCCGGGGCTCGAACAACTGACCGTCGACTGGATGCAAGGCGTGGTGCTGGTGTCGTTGTTCAAAGAGCCGGCCGCCGATGAGCTGGAAGCACTGAAGCAGCGATTGTTCAGGCTGATCGAGTCACCGGCATGGCAGCAATCCCGCGCCCATACGCTGTTATTGCAGCACCGCTATCTGCCGGACAGCCACACCGAGGCGCTGCTGGGCGAGGTGCTGGAGGAATGGACGCTGACCGAGGGCGGCCTGCGCTATCTCGTGGATTTCGGCAAAAAACAGAACACCGGGCTGTTTCTCGACATGCGCTACGGCCGCGACTGGGTGCGGGCCAATACGGCGGGCAAACGGGTGCTGAACCTGTTTGCCTACACCTGCGGGTTTTCGGTGGCAGCGATCGAAGGTGGCGCGGATTTTGTGGTCAATCTGGACATGTCCCGGGCGGCGCTCAGTCGCGGTCGTGACAACCATCGCTTGAATGGCCATGACCTGAGCAAGGTCACTTTTCTCGGCCACGAGCTGTTCAAGTCCTGGGGCAAGGTGAAAAGCACCGGGCCGTATGACCTGGTGATCATCGACCCGCCGTCGTTTCAGAAAGGCAGTTTTTTGCTGACCAAGGATTATCAGCGGGTGCTGCGCAAGTTGCCGGAGCTGTTGACCCCCGACGGCACGGTGCTGGCGTGCATGAACGACCCGCTGCTGGGCGCGGACTTCCTCATCGAAGGCGTGACCCGGGAAGCGCCGGGGTTGCGCTTTGAACAGCGCCTGGAAAACCCGCCCGAATTTGCCGATGCCGAGGAAGGGGGTGGGTTGAAGGCGTTGGTGTTTCGCCAAGGCTGACCGCACGGCGTGGTCGTTGAGTGGGGAATGGCTCCAGCGGGGAGTGGGAACGATCATCTTCTGCGGTGCGACATCCGACGCCTTCCCGGCTAAAGCCGGTCCCACCAGGTGATCGCAGTGCATCAGTGGGACCGGCTTTAGCCGGGAATGGGCCCGTATGCGCACCCGGGTTTTACGCACTCAACCGCGAAATCACATCATTCAACCCCGCCGACAACACACTCAGGTCCTGACTCGCGGTCTGGGTGCGTTTGACGTTGTCCTGGTTGGTGGTGGCGATGGCGGTGATTTCTGTCAGATTGCGGGAGATGTCTTCGGCCACTGATGTCTGCTCTTCGGCAGCGGTAGCAATCTGGCGGTTCATGTCGCGGATAGCTTCTACGGCGCTGGTAATGCGTTCCAGCGAGGAGCCTGCCAGCGCAACCTGATCGACGCTTTCCTGACTGCGAGCCTGACCGCTTTCGATGGCCTGGGCCGCATCCACGGCGCCGGTCTGCACCGAGCTGATGATCTGGTTGATTTCCGCCGTCGAGGCCGCGGTGCGCTGGGCCAGCGTGCGCACTTCGTCGGCAACCACCGCAAAACCGCGCCCGGCATCGCCGGCACGGGCCGCTTCGATGGCCGCGTTCAGCGCCAGCAGGTTAGTCTGCTCGGCGATGCCGCGAATCACTTCCAGCACCTTGCCGATCCGCCCGCTGTCGGTTTCCAGACGACGAATGACGCTGGCGGTGTTGCTGATTTCGGTGCGCATCAGGGTGATCGCCGTGATGGTCGCGTCCATCACCTTGCTGCCTTCCTGAGAGCTGCGATCCGCTTCGTCAGCGGCCTGGGCTGCCTGAGCCGCATGGCGGGCGACCTCCTGGGCGGTGGCGGACATTTCGGTCATTGCCGTCGCCACCTGATCGGTGCGCTCGAACTGCTCGTGAGTGCCCTGGGCCATCAGCGCGGCAATCGCCTTCAGCTCGCTGCCGGCACTGTCCAGATCGGTGGTGCTGCGCTTGAGGCGCGTAAAGGTGTCGGCGAGGAAATCCCGCAGTGTGTTTGCGGCCACGGCCAGACGCCCCAACTCATCCTGGCGGGTGATGCTGACGCGGTCGCTGAACTTGCCCTGACTCAGTTGCGCGACGTATTCGATCAACATGCGGATCGGGCCAACGATGTTGCGGTTGACCATCCACAGCGTCAGCACGCCCACCAGTAACGCCGACGCGAGCATGACCAGCGTGCCGATGAGAATGGTCCGGTCAGCCGTGCTGCTGAGGATTTTCGATTGCTCGTCACTCTGTTTGCGCAGGCCAACCACCAGACCGGTCATCTGCTCGCTGGCGGCACGGTCAACGCCTTTCACGGCCATGTCCCCGGCCACCGGATCACCGCCGGAGGCGATGTAGGCGTCACGCCCCTTGCGGTACGCCACGCCAAGGGTGCGGTGCTCGTTGCGCAGCGCATCGACCTGGGTTTTGGTGGTCGGGTCCAGTCCGTCCATTGCACTCAGGCTGCCGAGGGTGTCCTGCACCTGACGCTCCTGATCTTCAAACTGCGCCCAGAACTTGTCCCGATCCGCCGGCTGCTTGCCGCGCAACAGCACGTTCTTCCACTCCTGCACCTGAACCTTGAATTGCAGGTTGGCCTGATCGACCAGTTGCGAGGCGTGCAAGGGACCTTCAAGCAGACCGCGATAGGCGTGGACGTTGCTGGACAGGAACTGGAAACACGCAAGGGCAATCAGCACGACCAGCACGAGGCTGCCGCTGAGCAGCGCGAGGATCTGCAATCTCAGGGATTTCGACATACGAGGATCCCAAAAGGGAGGACGACCTGCTCCGAGGATCACCCGGAGTTTTTGCGGCTTGCCACATCCCTGTGCCATCGCGTCGGAGTGGTCCGAAAACGAGGCGCCTGTACAGAGTGATTCGACCCCGCGCAGGGGTTCTTGAAGGCCGGCCCGGCAGATCCGACGAACGGCTGAGAAGCGCCAACTACAAGGCCTGCAGCCCAATCAAACGGTTGTCAAACCGTGCTGAACGTCATTCAGATGAATGTGCAGGCGGCGGCAATCATTCCCGCTGGCCGAACACCTGTGAGGGTCGGCGCAGCACCGGATCGAAGGGGTTGATCTTCTGGCTGATCGCCGTCGCCTCGCGCTTGAGCATGTCCACCACCGTGGGCATACGGTCTGCACTGAGGCGGTCGCTGATGGTCGCCACGCTCAACGCCGCCACCGCCCGGCCATCACGGTCGAGAATCGGCACGGCAAGGCCGGCCATGCCCTCCAGCACGCCGGTGTTGCGCGCGGCATAGCCGGTACGCCGTACCGTGTCGATTTCCGAGCGCAGCATGACTTCGTCATAGAGGTGGAAATCCCGCAGGCGCGGCAGGTTGTAGCGGATCACCGTCTCGCGTTCTTCCTCCGGCAGAAACGCCAGGATGGCCAGACTGCCCTGCCCCACGCCCAGTGCCACGCGGCCGCCGATATCGCCGGTGAAGGTGCGGATCGGGTACGGCCCTTCGCTGCGGTCCAGGCACACCGCATCGAAACCACTGCGGGCGAGCAGAAACAACGAGTCACCCAACGAGGCCGACAGGCGCAGCAAGCTCGGCCGCACCACATCACGCAGGTTGCCGGACTGGCCGGCGCGCGCCGCGAGAGCGAAAAATTCCAGGCTCAGGCGGTAACGCTTGCTGCGCAGGTCCTGCTCGACCATGCCTTCGTCCATCAGGCTGCGCAGCAAGCGGTGGGTGGTCGGTTGCGACAGCCCGATCTGCTGCGCCAGTTGCGTGACCCGCTCGCCGCCGTCCGGACAGTTGCCCAAGGCACGCAACACGGCAAACAACCGCGACACCGCGCCAACGCCCGTTTCTTTCTCGACACCGTTCCGCTCAGTGGAATCCATTTCGCCTCAATCCTCATTTCTTTTCGCTGAATGAATGAATCTGAAAAAACTACTCACTCAGTGAAATTGATCGTTGAGCGCATCCTAGTCTTGGGCCTAGGATCGGTCCACAGGGCGATTTGAATAACAGCGGCAGCCGACATTGATCGAGCGCCAGCGTCCACAGCCACACGCAGCACTTCTCTTCGCATCTGCCCATAAAAAACGCACGCCTTCGGTGTGCACGAAAAAAGGTGGAACGCAGCCATGGCTTTTCTTCAACTCCAGGCACTGTGCAAACGCTACGGCCCCATCGATGCCGTCGTGGCCACTGACCTTTCCGTGGAGAAAGGCGAATTCGTCTCCCTGCTCGGCCCCTCCGGCTGCGGCAAAACCACAACCCTGCAAATGATCGCCGGCTTCGTTGATGTCAGCGCCGGCCGCATCCTGCTCGACGGCCGCGACATCACCCACGCCAAACCGGCCAGTCGCGGCCTCGGCGTGGTGTTCCAGTCCTACGCGCTGTTCCCACACATGACCGTGCGCGACAACGTGGCTTTCGGCCTGAAGATGCGCAAAGTCTCGGCTACCGACATCGAGCGCCGCGTCTCCCGGGTGCTGGAACTGGTGCGCCTCACCCCCCATGCCGAGCGCTACCCCCGCGAGCTGTCCGGCGGCCAGCGTCAGCGCGTGGCCCTGGCCCGGGCGCTGGTAATCGAGCCGCCGGTATTGCTGCTGGACGAGCCGCTGTCCAACCTCGACGCCAACCTGCGCGAGGAGATGCAGTTCGAGATTCGCCGCATCCAGCGCGAAGTCGGCATCACCACCCTGATGGTCACCCACGACCAGGCCGAAGCGCTGTCCATCAGCGACCGCGTCGTGGTCATGCAGGCCGGGCGTATCACCCAGATCGACGAGCCCTACCACCTCTACGAACACCCCCGTACGCGTTTCATCTCCGGCTTCGTCGGCAAGGCCAATCTGCTGCGCGGCGATCGCGATGCCAGCGGCGCAGCCCAGGTGCGTCATGAGCCCGGCGACGGCGAACTGGTGCTGAGCCTGCGCCCCGAAAAAATCGATCTGGTGCCTGCCGGGACCGGCCGTCTGCAGGGACGCGTGGTCATGCGCTACTTCCTCGGCAGCCAGTGGCTGTACCGCATCGAAACGCCCATCGGCGAAATCACCGTGGTGCGTCGCAACGATGGCGACGCACCGATGAACGAAGGTTTCGCGGTGGGGCTGGACTGGCCGTCGGATCTGCTGCGCGTGTTGAGCGTCGACGAGGTGCCGGCATGAGTGTGCTGCGCGACACCGGACGCGGCTACCTGCTGTCGGCCCCGGCCCTGGCGCTGTTCTTCGGCCTGCTGGTGCTGCCATTGGCATTGACGCTGGTGCTGTCGTTCAACGTGTTCGACTACGAAATCGGGGTCAAGGGCGGCGAATGGACCCTGGCGCAGTACGCCAATCTGCTCACCGATTCGTACTTCTACGAGATCTTCCTGCGTACTTTCTGGATCAGCGCGCTGGTGACCCTGCTGTGCGTGGTGATCGGCGTGCCCGAGGCCTACATCCTCAGCCGTATGGGTACGCCGTGGCGCTCGATTTTCCTGATCCTGATCCTCACGCCGCTGCTGATTTCGGTGGTGGTGCGGGCGTTCGGCTGGAGCCTGTTGCTGGGGGCCGACGGTCTGATCAATCAGGCGATCCAGGCCCTCGGCGGGCGTCCGATCAAAATGCTTTACACGCCATTCGCAGTGATTCTGGCGCTGGTCCACGTGATGCTGCCGTTCATGATCATCCCGGTGTGGACCTCGCTGCAGAAACTCGACGCCTCCGCCGAACAGGCCGCGCTGTCCCTCGGCGCGACCCAGGCGCAAGTGATGCGCATGGTGGTGCTTCCCCAGGTAATGCCCGGCGTGCTGTCGGGGACTTTGATCGTCTTCGGCCTGTCCGCCAGTTCGTTTGCCATCCCCGGATTGCTCGGCGGGAGGCGCCTGAAGATGGTTGCCACCGTCGTCTACGACCAATACCTCTCGGAACTCAACTGGCCCATGGGCGCGGCGATTGCCGTGGCGCTGCTGCTGATCAACCTGTTGGTCATGCTGTCGTGGAACCGGCTGGTCGAAGGCCGCTATAAAAAATCCCTGGGGGAATGAGCGATGTCCAAGAACGGTCCTCTGGCCCTGTCGTTTCATGCCCTGGTGGTGGTGTTCATGCTGGCGCCGCTGGTGGTGGTGTGCCTGGTGGCGTTCACCCCGGAAAATACCCTCAGCCTGCCGTGGCACGGGTTTTCCCTGCGCTGGTTCAGGGCGGTGTTCGAGCGCGCCGACTTCATTCAGTCCTTCTATAACAGCCTGATTCTGGCGGTGGTCGCCGCCACACTGGCGACGTTGATTGCGGTGCCGGCGGCATTGGCGATCACCCGCTACCGTTTTCCCGGCCGCGACTTTCTCAACGGCCTGTTCCTCTCGCCGATCATCATTCCCCACCTGGTGCTGGGGGTGGCGATGTTGCGCCTGTTCGCGCTGATGGGGGTGAACGGCAGTTTCGTCTGGCTGATGTTCGCCCACGTGGTGGTGATCTCGCCGTACGTGCTGCGCCTGGTGATCGCCGCCTCCATCGGGATGGATCGTAGCGCCGAGCAGGCCGCCGAATCCCTCGGTGCCAGCCGCTTCACGCTGTTTCGTCTGATCACCCTGCCGATGATCCTGCCCGGCGTGGCCGGTGGCTGGTTGCTGGCGTTCATCAACAGCTTCGACGAGGTCACGCTGTCGATTTTCGTTACCTCGCCGTCGACCCAGACCCTGCCGGTGAGGATGTACGTATACGCCACAGAATCCATCGACCCGATGATGGCGGCGGTTTCCGCGCTGGTCATTGCGCTGACGGCGGCGACCATGATCATTCTCGACCGGGTGTACGGGCTGGATCGTGTATTGGTGGGGAGGCATTGATGACTGTTCGGTTTACCCAACTTTGCCCGATGGAGCGCACGCCATGGCCTTGCTGAGACGACTGGCCGAACACGACCGCGCCGTGCTGCCCTTCACCCTCGACGGCCAGCCGGCGAGTGGTTTGCAGGGCGATACCTTGCTCACGGCGGTGTTGACGGCAGGGGACTCGTTGCGCGGCAGCGATTTCAGCGGCGAACCCCGGGCCGGTTTCTGCCTGATGGGCGCGTGCCAGGACTGCTGGGTGAAACTGGGCGACGGCCGCCGGGTGCGCGCCTGCTCGACGCTGCTCGAAGCTGACGTGTGCGTGAGTCGCGAGCCGGGGCGCAGCTTATGAGTACGCCGACCCTTCAAGCCATCAACACCGTTATCGTCGGCGCCGGCCCGGCGGGAATTCGCGCGGCGCAGACGCTGCTCGCCCATGGCCTGCGCCCTTGTCTGCTGGATGAAAGCCTGCGCGGCGGCGGTCAGGTCTATCGTCGCCAGCCGGAGAACTTCAAGCGGTCGGCCAAGGCACTTTACGGTTTCGAAGCGGGCAAAGCCGAGTCGGTTCATGCCACCCTCGATCAATTGCAGCGCGAGATCGACTACCGCCCCGAGACGCTGGTGTGGAACGCCGAAGCACGCACCCTCGACACCCTGCACGACGGCCGAGCCGCGCAGGTGCCGTTCAAGCACCTGGTCGTTGCCACCGGCGCCACCGACCGGATCTTGCCGGTGCCGGGCTGGACGTTGCCGGGCGTGTACAGCCTCGGCGCGGCACAGATCGCGCTGAAGTTTCAGGGCTGCGCCATCGGTCAGCGCGTGGTCTTCGCCGGCAGCGGGCCGCTGTTGTATCTGGTGGCGTACCAGTACGCCAAAGCCGGCGCGACGGTGGCGGCGGTGCTCGACAGCTCGCCGTTTTCCGCCCAGACCCGCGCCCTGCCCGCGCTGCTCGGGCAACCGTCGACGCTGGCGAAAGGGCTTTATTACCGCGCCTGGCTGACGGCCCACGGCATCCCGGTGCATCAGGGCGTTCATCTGCATGACATTCAGGGCGAGCGACGGGTCAGCGGGGTCAGCTGGCATCAGGGCAATCAGCGCAAAAACCTCGCCTGTGACGCCGTCGCCTTCGCCCACGCCCTGCGCAGCGAGACCCAATTGGCCGATCTGCTCGGCTGCGAATTCGCCTGGAGCGCGCTGAACCGCGCCTGGCTGCCAACCCGCGACGCTGGCGGCCGCAGCAGTGTCGAGGGGGTTTACCTGGCCGGTGACGGCGCCGGCATCATGGGCGCAGACGCCGCAGAGATGGCCGGCGAGCTGGCGGCGCTGACCTTGTTGGGCGACATCGGCTACCGCATCGACCGCGCCCGCAGCGTCGAATTGCAGCGCCAACTGGAGACCATCCAGCGCTTTCGCCAAGGACTGGAAACGGCGTTCCCGTTCCCTGAAGACTGGGCGGCCAAGGCGCCGGACAGCCTGATGGTGTGCCGCTGCGAAGAAGTCAGCGCCGGCGACATCCGTCAGACCGTGGCCGAGGGTCACTGGGAGATCAACCGGGTCAAGGCCATGTGCCGGGTCGGCATGGGCCGCTGTCAGGGGCGCATGTGCGGCCTGGCCGCAACGGAAATCGTCGCTCACGCTTCGGGGCGCGACATCGCCAGCGTCGGTCGTCTGCGCGGGCAGGCGCCGATCAAGCCGCTGCCGTTTGGCGTGGAGGCAGAACAATGAGTCAGCCCCTAGAAATAGATGCGGTAGTGATTGGTGGCGGGATCGTCGGCGCCTCTGCGGCGCTGTTTCTCGCCCTGAGCGGCAAACGGGTGGCGTTGCTGGAGCGGGACTTTTTCGGTTCGCATTCGAGCGGGGTGAACTACGGCGGCGTGCGCCGTCAGGGCCGGCCGCTGTCGCAACTGCCGCTGTCCCGGCGCGCCCATGAAATCTGGGGAGACCTGCGCGCGTTCATCGGCACTGACGGCGAATACGTGCGCTCCGGGCATCTCAAACTGGCCCGCAGCGACAAGGACATGGCCGCGCTGGTCGCCTATGAGGAGGCCTCGCGCGGGTTCGGAATGGAGCTGCAGTTGCTCGATCACGCCCAGTTGCGCGCCCGTTTCCCCTGGGCTGGCGACGTGGCGGTGGGCGCTTCGCTGTGCGCCGAGGACGGCCATGCCAACCCACGCGTCGTTTCCCCGGCGTTCGCCTCTGCTGCACGTCGGGCCGGAGCGATGACGTTCGAGCAGGCCCACGTCAGTGCGGTCAGCCATGACGGCCAGGCGTTTGTGGTGCGAACCGCCGATGAGCAGATTTTCCGCGCGCCCTGGCTGCTCAATTGCGCCGGTGCCTGGGCGGCTCAACTCGCCCAGCAGTTCGGTGAACCGGTACCGATGCGCGCGGGTCACCCGGCGATGCTGGTGACCGAACCGCTGCCGATGTTCATGGACGTCAGCACCGGCGTCGAGGGCGGCGGAATCTATGCCCGTCAGGTGGCGCGGGGCAATTGCGTGCTGGGCGGCGGCCAGGGTTTCCCGCTGGACCCGGCCACCGCGCGTCCCGGTCAGGCGGCGATTCTGGAGATCCTGCGCAACGCCGTTGAACTGTACCCGCCGCTGGCCGGTGCCCAGGCCATTCGCACCTGGAGCGGCACCGAAGGTTACTTGCCCGACCGCGAGCCCGTCCTGGGCGCCAGTTCGACGCAACCCGGTTTGCTGCACGGCTTCGGCTTTGCCGGATCGGGCTTTCAGATTGGCCCGGCGGCGGGCGAGGCGCTGGCGCAGATGGTCTGTGCCGGGGCGCCGAACATCGACCTGGGTCCGTTCTCGATCACCCGCTTTCAATCGCAACCGCACACTTCATCGCCCGCCATCGTCGTGCCGTCCGGCACCGATAACGTCATTCCATTGCTCAGAGGAAGGTCGAACCCATGACTCATATGAAACGTGTTGCCCTGACTGGCTTGTCTTGCCTGCCGTTTGCCGTGTTTGTTGCTTCGATGCCCGTACAGGCCGAACCGACGCTGTACCTGGGCATGAACGGCGGCACCATGGAGCGCTTGTACGCCGACAACGTGCTGCCAGCGTTCGAGAAAGCCAACAACGTCAAGGTGGTGATCGTGCCGGGCACCTCCTCGGACATCCTCGCCAAGGTTCAGGCCAGCAAGGACAACCCGCAGATGCACGTGATGTTTCTCGACGACGGCATCATGTACCGCGCCATTTCCATGGGCCTGTGCGGCAAGCTGAATCCGAGCGCGAGCCTGGCGGACATTCCGGCCAAGGGCAAGATCAAGGAAGAAGCGGTGGCCGTGAGCCTTGGCGTCACCGGGCTTGCCTACAACACCAAGATGTTCAAGGACAACGGCTGGAGCGCGCCGACGTCCTGGGCCGACATGGCGGACCCTAAGTACAAGGAGAAGCTGGTGTTCCAGTCGCTGGCCTCTTCTACCTTCGGGCTGCACGGTTTTCTGATGTTCAACCGGTTGCAGGGCGGCAACGAAACCAACGTCGAGCCGGGTTTCAAGGTATGGCCGAAGACAGTGGGGCCGAACGTGCTTGAGTACATCGCCAGTTCGGCGAAGATCTCGGAGATGGTGCAGACCGGGGAAGCTGCGCTGTTCCCGCTGACACCGACCCAGGTGACCGCGCTCAAGCTCAAGGGCGTGCCGGTGGAATACGCGCCACCCAAGGAAGGCGGTGTGGTCTTGAACGTGGCCGAATGCACCATCGCCAACAACGACCAGCCGGAACTGGCGCAGAAGCTTGCGGCCTTCCTGCTGACCCCGGAAGCCCAGGCGCCGGCGCTGGAGATGGGTGACCAGATCCCGTCCAATCCTAAAACCCCGACCACCGACAAGACCCGCGGCCAGGTGGAAGCGATGAACAAGTACCTGGAAACCGCGGTGACCATCGATTGGGACCAGGTCAACCAGGTCCGCCCGGAATGGAACGCCCGCTGGAGCCGATCGATCGAGCGGTAGAACAAACGGTGTGCGTTTGATTTCAGTGGGACCTGCCGCGCGTATAAATGTGGGACCGGCTTTAGCCGGGAAGGCGTCGGATGCCACACCACAGATGAATGGCGTACACACGACCCATCGCTGACGCCGGATAGTGTAGGAGCGCGCTTGCCCGCGAAGGCGGTATTCCAGACGCTAGAGATGTAGCGGATGTACCGGCCTCTTCGCGGGCAAGCGCGCTCCTACAAGTGTCCGCGTAGGGTCAGGCGGACCGCACGCAGTGAGTATGATCGTCCCCACGCTCCGCGTGGGGATGCCGCCCGGGACGCTCCGCGTCCATCGTTCTGACGCAGAGCGTCAGGAGAGGCATTCCCACGCGGAGCGTGGGAACGATCAAACGCAGAGCGAGGGAACGATCAAAAGAAAAATGGATGGCGTATGCGCTGGCCCCTTCCCGGCTAAAGCCGGTCCCACAAGGGGAGCGCGTGCAGCCAGTGGCCCCGGCGATGCCCCACACATTGCGGTGCCGCGCCGGTCGTGGGATCCATCCGACATTTGTTTCAACTATCCCACCCTCTCACAGTCACACAGTCATTCCCGCCCTTTGACTGATGACCAACCCGCATGAGTTTCATTCTTTGCATGACCGTCTTCGGTGTCCTGCTGATGCTGCTGGCACTGACTTCTTCTTACCTGCGCTGGCTGCCGGTCACGACGTCGGCGGTGTGCCTGGCGTTTGGCGCCGCGATCGGGCCCTGGGGCCTGGACATTGCCCAGCTGGACATTCGCGACGCGCGCCACTGGCTTGAACGGCTGACTGAAATCGCCGTGCTGTTCTCACTGTTCAATACCGGCATCAAGCTGCGCCTGCCGCTGCACCGCGGCGCCTGGTATTCGGCGTACCTGCTGGCCGGGCCGGTGATGCTGGCGACCATTGCCGGTGTCAGCCTGACCGCCCATTACCTGTTCGGCCTGTCATGGCCCATCGCGTTGCTGCTCGGCGCGATGCTCTCACCCACCGACCCGGTGCTGGCAGGTCTGGTGCAGGTCAACAGCGCCCAGGACCTGGATCGGGTGCGCTTCGGCCTGTCCGGTGAGGCAGGGCTCAACGACGGCACCGCGTTCCCCTTCGTGATTTTCGCCCTGATGTTCATCACCCACGGTTTTTCGGATTTCGACTGGACCCAGGGCTGGCTACTCAAAAACATCATCTGGGGCGTGCCAGTCGGGCTGATGCTCGGTTACGGCCTGGGCCGTGGCGTCGGTCATCTGATGATCTACCTGCGCATCAAGAATGCCGACAGCACGCAATCCCCCAACGATTTCCTGGCCCTGGCGCTGATCGCCATTGCTTACGTCGGCGCTGAAACCCTTGGGGCTTATGGCTTTCTCGCGGTGTTTGCCGCCGGCATCGGCTTGCGTCACGCCGAGGTCAAGACCACGCAGTCCGACGTCCCGGCCGAGCACGTCGCAATTCCGGTGCTCGGGCACACCCACAGCGACCCCGCGTCGGCGATCATGGGCGACCGTGATGCGCTGTCCGACAGCCAGCTCGCTGCTGGGGTGATGATGGGCGACATGATGGTTTTCGGCAGCCTGGTGGAGCGCGCCATGGAGGTGCTGCTGATCACCCTCCTCGGCGCGGCCCTCGCCAGCTACTGGGACTGGCGCGCCGTGGGCCTCGGCCTGGCGTTGTTCGGCGTGATCCGACCGCTGAGCGTCTGGCTGCTGATCAGTAGCAAATTGCTGACCCGGCCGCAAAAAGCGCTGGTGGGCTGGTTCGGCATTCGCGGCATCGGCACGCTGTATTACCTGTGCTACGCCCTGACCCACGGGCTGCCCGCCGAGGCGGTAGACACCACAATCAGCCTGACCTTGTCGGTGGTGGCTTTGAGCATTCTTCTGCACGGCATCAGCATTCAGCCACTGCTGGAGCGCTATGAACGCAGCATCAGCCGGGCCGGTTAAAGCTTGCGCCATGGACGCGGGGGATCGGTGTCTTGAAGGGAAGTGCCTTCCGGTTTCCGGGGCGGTCGCTTGGCCGAAAACCTCATGATAGACAGCATCGATGACCCTATCGGAACAAGCGATTGGACGCTCAAGAGACTGATCGGTAGCGTGCTCACGAATTGATCAGGTCTTTTGAGCGTCCTCTGCAATGCGGTCTAACGTCGCAGCAGTGTTCCATCAGAGATCGGCGCCGTGTCACTGACACCTCCGCGCACCAAGCCTGGATGCTTGAACCCCTCCTTCGTTTTCGCCCCGCCGGCTGGTCCGGTCGCGGTGCGGTCCATTGCTTGCGAGCTTGAAAGCCTATGTCCGTTAATACACCACAGCAGATTGCCGAGATCACCATCGAAGCCGGCGTGAAAAAGTCCCACATGCCGACCCCGGCGATTCTGGTGCTGGGCTTTCTGGCCGGGGCATTCATTGCCCTGGGCTTCCTGCTGGACATCCATGTCAGCACGATGATCCCGGCCCCTTGGGCGTCACTGGGTAACCTGATGGGCGCGGCGGTATTTCCGCTGGGCCTGATTCTGGTGATCCTCGCCGGTGGCGAGCTGCTCACGGGCAACATGATGAGCCTGCCGACGGCGATGTTCGCGGGTCGGGTGCCGTTGTCGGCGGTGGCGCGCAACTGGGCGCTGGTGACCCTGGCGAATCTGCTGGGCGCGCTTTTCGTCGCTTACTTCTTCGGTCACGTGCTGGGTCTGACCGAAGGCGCGTATCTGGCGAAAACCCTGGCCATTGCCAAGGCCAAGGCCAGCGCCGATTTCGGCCAGGCGTTTATTTCCGGCATTGGTTGCAACTGGCTGGTGTGCCTGGCGGTCTGGTTGTCATACGCCAGCAAAGACGTGACCGGGAAAGTCGTTGCCATGTGGTTCCCGATCATGGCCTTCGTCGCCATCGGCTTCCAGCACGTGGTCGCCAACATGTTCGTGATCCCCGCAGCGATCTTTGCCGATGCCCTGAGCTGGACCGATTTCGTTGAAAACTTCGTCGCGGTGTTCCTGGGCAACGCCGTGGGGGGTGCAATTTTCGTCGGGCTCGCGTATTACGTGTCCTATTCGAAAGCCATTCAGGCTTCGGCCACCGGCGTCACTGCTGCAAGCATCGAGCAGCAGACCGGAAGCCAGATTTAACGCTGCAGCCGCGCGCCTCATTTCCCGAGGCGCGCACCCTGTTTCTGCCACGCGTCACGTTGTCGAGAGTAATCAATGTCAGATCGAGTCCTGATGGACAGCTATTCACGCAAGGTCGATTACGTCCGCATGTCGGTGACGGATCGCTGCGATTTCCGCTGCGTGTATTGCATGGCCGAGGACATGACGTTCCTCCCCCGTCAGCAGATTCTCTCCCTCGAAGAAATCCATCAACTGGCCGAGCGTTTCGTGGCGCTTGGCACCAAGAAGATTCGTCTGACCGGCGGGGAGCCACTGGTGCGCTCCGGCATCGTCGGGCTGGTTCGCAGCATCGCCGCCCTCCCCGGCCTGCGCGAGCTGTGCATGACCACCAACGGCTCGCAGCTGGACAAACTCGCCGTGCCGCTATTCGAAGCCGGCCTCAAGCGCCTCAACATCAGCCTCGACAGCCTCGACCCCGAACGCTTCAAGGAATTGACCCGCACCGGTGATCTGAGCAAGGTCATTGCCGGGATCGATGCTGCCAACGCGGCCGGTTTCGAGCGCACCAAGCTCAACTGCGTGGTGATGCAGGGTCGCAACGACCACGAGATCAATGATCTGGTGGCCTTCGCCATCGATCGTGGCGTCGACATCACCTTCATCGAAGAGATGCCCCTGGGCACGATCAGCGAGCACAGCCGCGCCGAGTCGTTCTATTCCAGCGAGCAGGTGCGCGAACGCATCGCCGAGCGCTACACCCTGGTGCATTCGACTGAGACGACGTCCGGCCCTTCGCGCTACTGGCGAGTGGCTGAGGCACCGCACATCCGCATCGGCTTCATCTCGCCCCACAGCCACAACTTCTGCGCAACCTGCAACCGTGTTCGCGTGACGGTGGAAGGTCGTTTGCTGTTGTGCCTGGGGAACGAGCATTCGGCCGATCTGAAAGCCGTGCTCCGGGCCAATCCGGGTCAGCCGGACAAGCTCGAGAAAGCCATCGTCAACGCCATGCAATTGAAGCCGTGGAAGCACAACTTCGAGCTCAACGATGACGTGCAGGTGGTGCGGTTCATGAACATGACCGGCGGCTGAATACCCACGGGGTTTTGAGCTGACCTGGCGGTCATGAAAAGGCTGGCAGCCTCACGCCCCGAGACCGCCAGTCCTGGCTGAACAGGCTGATCAGCCCTTGATGAAGCCCAGCAAAATCGCGTTGATCTCTTCCGGTTGCACGTTGCACATGCCGTGTGCGCCGCCTTTTACGACGTGCAGCGTCGAGCCTTTCACCAACGCGTGACTCTTGTAGCCGGACGCGACGATCGGGACGATCTGGTCGTCATCGCCGTGCAGGATCAGGGTTGGCACGTCGATCTTTTTCAGGTCTTCGGTGAAGTCGGTTTCCGAGAACGCCTTGATGCAATCGAACTCGCCTTTGACGCTGCCGAGCATGCCGATCGACCAGAACGAGTCGATCGCGCCCTGGGAGGTTTTTACGCCGTCGCGGTTGAAGCCGAAGAACGGTACGGCCAGGTCCTTGAAGAATTGCGAGCGGTCGGCGGTGAAGCCGGCGCGGATGCCGTCGAATACCTCCATGGGCAGGCCTTCTGGATTAGCGTCGGTTTTGAGCATGATGGGCGACACGGCGCCAATCAGTACAGCTTTGGCGACGCGGGCGGTGCCATGGCGGCCGATGTAGCGGGCCACTTCGCCACCGCCGGTGGAGTGGCCGATCATGATGGCGTCTTTGAGGTCGAGGGCTTCGAACAGTTGGGCGAGGTCGTCGGCGTAGGTGTCCATGTCGTTGCCTTCCCAGGTCTGCCCGGAGCGGCCGTGGCCACGGCGGTCGTGGGCGATGACGCGGTAGCCGTGCTGGCCGAGGAAGAGCATTTGTGCGTCCCAGGCGTCGCCGTCGAGAGGCCAGCCATGGGAGAAGACGATCGGCTGGCCGGTGCCCCAGTCTTTGTAGAAGAGTTCGGTGCCGTCTTTCAGGGTCAGGGTTGTCATGGGAAGCAATCCTCCGGAAGTGTGCTGGGAAGATTGAGCGTAGACGTTCGCAGCGCGGCTGGATTGCAGATACGTGCTTGTTTGCGCTTCGCGAGATCAGGATCGAGATCTGAAGCCAGATCAAGATCAAGGGCCTCGGCCTAACGGCCTCGATTTCGCCTTCGGCGAGTTACTTGGAAAAGCACCCCAAGTAACCAAGGGTGCCTGCTCCTGGCTAGGTTCCTCCTTCGTCGGAATACCCTCACTCCGACGAAGCTCCGTGGGCCCGCGCCGAACGGACATCCATGTCCTGACGGCGCTCTCGCCGCATCCATGCGGCTCGACCCACTGCGCGTCGTCTGCGTTCGGCCTGCACCCAAGTCGCGTTTTTGCGGTGACTGAGCTTTTTGTGTACGAAGATCAAAAGCAGATCAAAGGCTTCCCGGCTGAAGCCGGTCCTACTGACCGCATACACATGTAGGACCGGCTTTAGCCGGGAAGAGGCCGGTGTGGTTACCACCATTTCCACTGAATGCACGCACACTCACTGTAGGAGCCGGCTTGCTGGCGAATGCGGTGGCGCTGAAATGGAGATGTCGACTGACCCAATGCGTTCGCCAGCAAGCCGGCTCCTACGGACCGAATACATTTCTGATCGTGCCCACGCTCCGCGTGGGTATGCATCCCCGGACGCTCCGCGTCCATCCCAGGCTGAAGGCGGTCCTACTGACCGCACGCGGTCTTTTAGTGGGACCGGCTTCAGCCGGGAAGAGGCCGGTGTGGCCACCCGAGATGTCGTGGCCTGGCAAGGGCGCCTCAGGCCTGATTGCCACCGCGGCTCAGTGCACCCAGGCGACCGGAGATCGACTGCATGCCTTTGCCCAGCTCGCGCAAGGTGCCGGCGTCCCGCGCGCCTTGTTCGCTGGAGGCGTGGATGCGCACTGCCAGTTCGTTGATTTCGTGGGTGACATGGCTCTGCTCCTGGGCGGCCACCGCGATCTGATGGGCGCGCTGGACGATGTCGTCGAAGCTGAACACGGTGGTGCCCAGTGTCGCGGCGACACTGACCGCCTGCTGCACCGACTCACGGGTGCGCGCGGCGCCGTTCTGCATCGTCGAAACCGCCGCACTGGAGGCCTGGCGAAGTTGCGAGATCATCTCCTGAATCTCGTTCGCCGAGGCCTGGGTTCGCCCGGCGAGGGTGCGCACCTCATCGGCCACGACCGCAAAGCCACGCCCCTGCTCGCCTGCCCGTGCCGCTTCGATGGCCGCGTTCAGGGCCAGCAGGTTGGTCTGTTGCGAGATGGATTTGATCACCTCCAGCACGCTGCCCACGCGCTCGATGTCATCGCCCAACTGGGTGATGGCGCCCGCCGCCCCGGCAATGTCCGTCGCCAGTACTTCGATGGACTGGCTGTTGTTGTTGACCTGATCCTGGCTTTTCTGCGCATCGCCCAGGGAACGGCGGGCGGTGTCGGAGCAGTCCGTGGTGTTCTGGGCGACTTCGTTGGCACTGGCCGACATCTCGGTGATTGCGGTCGCCAGCAAGGTGTTGTCCTGACGCTGGGACTCGGCCCGCTCGGCCACACCTTGGGACAGCTGCGCCAGTTCGTTGGCCTGACGCTCCAGGGACACCGATTCCTCGGCGATGCGGCGCAGCATGTCACGCAGCGAACCCGCGTATCGGTTGACCGCCTCACGCAGCGCGCCGATCTCGTCGGCGCGCAAAATCGCCAATTGCGTATCGGTCTGACCGCCCTGGCCCAGACTTGAGATCTGTGCAGTGGTTTCCTCCAGTTGCGCCAGCAGACCCTTGCCTGCCAGCCAGGCCAGACCCAGCAGTACGCCAAGCAGCGGCAAGAGGAATAACAGAATCTGTCCGGTGAGTCGGTTGGCCAGGCCCACGACCCGGGCTTCCGGGGTCACCAGGCCGATGCGCCAGCCGGTGCCGGCCATGGTCGCCAGGGTGACGTAGGCCGGGCCGTTGAGCCGACCGTCGTGCTCAAGCCTCTGGGTCGAGAGCGCCGAGGTGTTGCTCGCAAGCTGATCAGCCACCGGCTTGAACCAGGGTTGTTCCTGGCTCAATCCGGTAATGGTCAACAGGCCCTTGGTGCCCTTCGCATCAGGGAAATACAGCACGTTCCCTGATGGATCGACCGCAAATGCGTAGCCGTCGGTGACGCCGCCTTTCTCTTTGAGGAAAGCCGCCAGACCGTCAAGCTTGAGGTCGATGGTCGCGACGCCGGCGAACGCGCCCTGGGCCCGATAAGGCACGCTGCAGGTGGTCATGGCCACGCCGCTGACCGGGTCCTGGTACGCATCGGACCAGACGCAACGCCCTGCCGGTGAAGACTTGGCCCCGGTGTACCAGGTTTCAGCCTGATAAGGCGGCGTCTTGGCCTGGTTGTATTCGTCGGAGAAGTCCAGTCGATTGCCAGCGTCCCGTGCCCAGAAAAAACTGCGACGCTCGGTGCCCGCCGCAAAGGCGTTGGGCTCCGGCCACACGCCGCCACCGGCGATGGCCGAATCCCCCTGGCTGTCGATCAAGCCGGGAAAACTGCTCATGTACAGGGTTTCTTCATGGGGCAGCGTCTCCGCCAGCAACGCCATGGCAGCCGCGGTGCCCTCGATGCGGCTTAACGGCAGCGCCAACTGACGGGTGATGGCGCTGGCTGACTGCTCCGCCGACTCGGTGCCGGCGGCCACCAGCTGGGGTTTGCCGCCCAGGGTCATGACCGCGAAAATCGCCACGGCCGTCAGAATCAGCAATGTCAGGATCCCCAAGGTCATTCGTCCAGCGATGCGGCGAGGAATCAACGACATGGTCAAGCTCCGAAGAAAATGTAGGGCTACATTTGCAACGGCCAACTATGGAAAAAGTTGAAGCCGGGCGGCTGTTTAAACGACCGGGGCGACAGGTGGTTATAGGACGACCCGACAAGGGTCTCACCGCCCGCCTTGCTCAGACCTCCATGGCGTCCCGCGCCACCCGAACGTGGTCGGGCAGTTCAGCGGCATGCTCCATCAGCCACGCATCCAGCGTATGCCCGACATGGGTCAGCACCGCTTGCGCAGGCTTGAGCACTTCAATGATCTGCAGTGCCAGATTCACGTCATTGTGGTTGCGCGGCGTTTGCGCCTGGGGCGGCATGGAGCAGTCGAGGATCAGCACGTCGAGCGCCTCGCGCTGCAAAAAGGCCTGAGTGTCATGGGGCAAGCCGACGGTGTCGGTGAGGTAGGCGATGCGCCGTCCCCCGCCTTCCAGCAGATAACCCAGCGTCGGTTTGGAGTGCAGCAGTGGCAATGCGGTGACTTGCAGTTCGCCCAGGGCGCGGCTTTCGAAGGGCATGAAGGGCTGGCTGAAATCGAGGATGCCGGGGTGCTTGTACAGGTCCGACAGCCCTTCCGGGTCCACCGGGCCGTGCACCGGGATCACCAGGCCCTGCCCCCAGCGCAGGTGCAGCAGACCTTGAGCGTGGTCGGCGTGGTAGTGGGTTTGCAGGATGCCGCTGAGGCTGCGCGGCGGGAAGCGCTCGGTGAGGTCGGGCAAGCCACTGTCGATCAGCCAGCGTTGCTCGCCTAATTCCACCAGCGCGCAACACGGGCGTCGGCGCAGGCGTTGGTCGGCGTAGGCGGCGCGACAGGCCGCGCATTCGCAGCCGTAGACCGGCACTTGCCGCGCATCCCCCGTGCCCAGCAGGGTCAGGCGCATGCGGGAGTGCGCTCCAGTCGCTGCAACAGTCGGGCAACCGTTTGCTCCAGCGCGCCGGAGTTGTCGAGCACGATCAACGATGGGTCGCTCGCCTGCACGTCGTCAGCGAATTGCGCGTTGCGCGCCAGCCGGGTTTCGATGTCATCAGCCGATTCCCGCGCCCGACTGAGCAAGCGCTCCCGCAATACCGATTGATCCACTGTCAGCAGCACCACCCACAGCGACGGATAACGCAACCGCGCCTGGGGCAGGTGCCCGCGCGAACCGTTGACCAGCACATCGTGCCCCTCGGCGAGCCATTGATCGATCTCTTTCGGAATGCCGTAATGCAGGCCGTTGGCGAACCAGTCGAGTGCAAACGCACCCTCGGCCTGCAGCGCCACGAAGCGCTCGACGCTGACGGCCTGGGCTGCCTCGCCCCGGGCTTCCGCCGACCGGGTGATGACCCGCCGCACGATCCGGCAGTCCCGCGCGGCCAATGCCTCGCGGGCCGCGTCCAGCAGGCTGTCCTTGCCCGAACCCGACGGCCCGATGAGATAGATCAACCTGCCTGCCATCAGAACACCCTCTTCGCTTGTCGCCAGACTTGTTGAATGATTGGCAGTGTGCCCAAAGCCCGGGCGTGGATCAGGTCGGCACGCAGGCCGACGCGGATTTCGCCGCGATCCTGCAAGCCTGCTGAGCGGGCCGGCGCCAGGCTGACCGTTGCCACCGCCCGTGCCAGTCCCGCACCTGTCGACTCGTCCGCTGCATCCAGCTGGGCGCCCAGGGTGAACGCCGCCTGCAACAGACTGGCCGGATAGTAATCGCTGGAGAGAATATCCAGTAGCCCTTCTTCGGCCAATGTCGCCGCCGCGATGTTGCCCGAGTGCGAACCGCCGCGAACGATGTTCGGCGCGCCCATCAACACGCTCATGCCCAGACGCCGGCAGCCCTGCGCCGCTTCAAGGGTGGTCGGGAACTCGGCGATGCTCATGCCGTAGGCCGCCGACTCCTCGACATGGGCCAGGGTGGCGTCGTCGTGACTGGCCACCGACAGGCCCCGTGCCAGGCAGATGTCGACGATGGCCCGGCGATAACGGTCGCTGTAGGTCTTCGAGTTGGCAACCTGCTCGACGATGAACGCGTCCATCTGCTCGCTGCTCAGGTGGTATTTGCCCATGTAGTACTCACGGTACTTGGATTCCAGGGCGAACTGGCGCTGGCCCGGCGAATGGTCCATCACCGAGACCAACTGCACCAGCGGCTGCTCGACCAGGTCGCGGAACACGCTCAGGGTGTCGGGGTGGCAGACTTCGCAACGCAGGTGCAGGCGGTGCTCGGCGCGGGTCATGTCGGCAGCGTTTGCCGCGGCGATCGCCTCGATCATGCCCGGCAGTTGCTGCATGCGCTTGCCCTTGGGATTGACGTCGCCGATGGACAGCGCGTCGAACACCGTGGTGATGCCCGCCGCGATGATTTGCGCATCGTGGCTCATCACCGCCGAGGCCGACGGCCAGTCCACACCGGGGCGCGGGCTGAGGTGTTTTTCCAGGTTGTCGGTGTGCAGCTCGACCAGCCCGGGCAGCAGGTAATCGCCATTGAGGTTCTGTGCCTGGGGCAACTGGCTGATGCTGTCATCGACTTCGCTGATCAACCCGTCACGCAGCACCACGGTGCCGGTGAAGACGCGCTCGGCGGTGACGATCTTGGCGTTGGTCAGGATCTGTTCGTTCAGCATTGTTCGGTCTCCTTCACGCTCGACGCCATCGGCGCCTGCGGGTCAAGGTCGGGCGGGGTCATGTCCAGATGACGGTCGGACACCGCTTCCCGGGCCAGTCGGTCGTGGAAGATGCCGATCACCGCAGCGCCGGCGCCCTTCGCTTCATTGATCAGTTCGAGGACCACCTGGCGATTGCCGTCGTCCAGGGACGCGGTCGGCTCGTCCAGCAGCATCACCGGCCACGGCACCATGAAGCCGCGGGCGATGTTGACGCGTTGTTGTTCGCCGCCGGAAAACGTTCCCGGTGCCAATTGCCACAGCCGCTGGGGAATGTTCAGCCGGGCGAGCAGGTGCTCGGCGCGTGCCTGGGCGTCTTCGCGTTTCCAGCCCCGGGCCAGCGCCGGTTCCATGACCACGTCGACGGTGGCGACGCGGGGAATCACCCGTAGAAACTGGCTGACATAACCAAGGGTTTGCTGGCGCACTTGCAGCACCTCCCGGGGCGCAGCGCCCACCAGTTCCAGCCATTCGCCCTGATGCTGCACGCGAATGCTCCCGCCGGCCGGCAAGTAGTTGCCGTACAGGGTGCGCAGCAAGGTGCTTTTGCCCGCGCCGGAATGGCCGTGGAGCACCAGGCATTCGCCGCCGCCGACGGAGAAATTCAGGCCGCGCAGCACGTTGAGTACGACGCCGTTCTGCTGGTGCAGGGTGAAGGTTTTCGAGAGGTCACGGACCTCGATCAGCGTGTTCATTAAAGGCATCCCGAAAGTCGGATCATGGCTGCAGCACCGAAGACACCAGCAGCTGAGAATACGGATGTTGCGGGTCATCGAGGATCTGATCGGTCAGGCCGGTTTCCACCACGTGGGAACGGCGCATGACCATCAGTCGATCGGCGAGCAGGCGGGCGACGGCGAGGTCGTGGGTGACGATGACCACCGCCAGGTCCAGCTCACGCACCAGCCCGCGCATCAGGTCGAGCAGACGCGCCTGCACCGACACGTCGAGGCCGCCGGTGGGCTCATCCATGAACACCAGCCGCGGGCCGGACACCAGATTTCGGGCGATCTGCAAACGCTGCTGCATGCCGCCGGAAAAGGTTCGCGGCAGGTCGTCGATGCGCGCCGGATCGATCTCCACCTGATTGAGCCAGTCCAGGCCCGCCGCCCGCAGCGCCTGATAATTGCGCACGCCCTGGGCCATCAGCCGCTCGCCGATATTGGCCCCGGCCGACACCGCCATGCGCAGGCCGTCGCGAGGGTTCTGCTCAACAAAGCCCCACTCGGTGCGCAGCAAAGTGCGGCGCTCGGCCTCGCTGGCGCTGTACAGGTCCAGCCATTGGCCCGCATTTTTATGGGTGTCGGCGAGGCGGTAATCGATGACCCCGCTGTCGGGCGGGCAGCGGCCGCTGAGCAACGACAGCAGCGTTGACTTGCCCGAGCCGGACTCGCCGACAATGCCCAGCACCTCACCCGGATAAAGCTCGAAGCTGACGTCCTGGCAGCCTTTCTCCGGGCCATACAACTTGGTCAGGCCGCGCACTTTCAGCAGCGGCTGGGTGCGATCGCTGACGGCATCGCGGTCGATCTGTTGAGCAGCATTCATTGCGCGGCCCTCCCCTGACTGACCCGCTGCGCGCAGTAGTCGGTGTCGGAGCAGACGAAACTCTGGGTGCCCTGATCGTCGAGGATCAGCTCGTCGAGGAACGACTCGTGGCTGCCGCAGATCGCACAGTTGTGTTCCCACTTCTGCACGTCAAAAGGGTGATCTTCAAAATCGAGGCTGGTGACGCGGGTGAACGGTGGCACCGCGTACAGACGCTTCTCGCGACCGGCGCCGAACAGCATCAGCGCCGGGCTCATGTCGAGTTTCGGGTTGTCGAATTTGGGGATCGGCGACGGGTCCATCACGTAGCGCTCGTCGACGGTCACCGGGTAGGCGTAGGCCGTGGCGATGTGGCCGAAGGTGGCGATGTCTTCGTAGAGCTTGACGTGCATGACGCCGTAATCATTCAGCGCGTGCATGGTGCGGGTCTCGGTTTCCGACGGTTCGATGAAACGCAGCGGCTCCGGAATCGGCACCTGATAGACCATGATCTGGTCGGCGTGCAGCGGCGTTTCCGGGATGCGGTGGCGGGTCTGGATGATCGTCGCTTCGGGGGTGCGCTCAGTGGTGGCGACGCCAGCGGTGCGGGCAAAGAACCGGCGAATCGACACGGCGTTGGTGGTGTCGTCGGCGCCCTGATCGATGACTTTAAGCACGTCTTCGGCGCCGAGGATCGCGGCGGTCAGTTGCATGCCGCCGGTGCCCCAGCCATAGGGCAGCGGCATTTCGCGACCACCGAAGGGCACTTGGTAACCGGGAATCGCCACGGCCTTGAGCAGGCCGCGACGGATCATGCGTTTGGTCTGTTCATCCAGATAGGCAAAGTTGTATGCCTCGTCTCGCGGCGTCTGTGGCTGCGGACGTGGCTGCGGACGTGGCTGCGTGGCGGCGTTCATTGAGCCGACTCCTTGGAGGGCGTGCGCAGTTTGCGGATCAGCTCCAGTTCGGACTGGAAGTCCACGTAGTGCGGCAGTTTCAGGTGCGAGACGAAACCGGCGGCCTCGACGTTGTCGCAGTGGGCGAGCACGAACTCTTCCTGCTGGGCCGGCGAGACGATTTCCTCGCTGTATTCCCCTGCGCGCAACGAGCGGTCCACCAGCGCCATGCCCATGGCTTTGCGCTCGGCATGCCCGAAGGCCAGGCCATAGCCGCGCGTGAATTGCGGCAGCTCGGTGGCGGAACCGACGAACTGGTTGACCATTTCGCACTCGGTCACCTCAATGGCGCCAATGGAAATCGGAAAGCCCAGCTCTTCCGGCTCGATCCACACCTCCACTTCACCGACGCGAATCTCGCCGGCAAACGGGTGATTGCGGCCGTAGCCCCGCTGGGTCGAATAGCCCAGCGCCAAGAGAAAGCCTTCATCGCCACGGGCCAGAGCCTGCAAGCGTTCGGCGCGACTGGCCGGGTACTCCAGCGGCTCGCGGGTGATGTCGGCGACCGGTGCGCCGGTGTCCTGTTCTTCCTTGATCAGGCCTTCTTTGGCCAGCAACCCCAGCACTCGCGGACAGTCCTGGACGCCGGCGTCGGCCTGGGCCTCAGGGCCGGGAAATTCGCCTTCGGCCAGCAAGGTGAAATCCAGCAAACGGTGGGTGTAATCGAAGGTCGGGCCCAACAGCTGACCGCCCGGCACGTCCTTGAACGTGGCCGACAGTCGCCGGTTGAGCTGCATGGCCGAGGTGTCGATGGGCAGGCTGGCGCTGAAGCGGGTCAGCGTGGTGCGGTAGGCGCGCAGCAGGAAGATCGCTTCCACCAGATCGCCGGCCGATTGCTTGATCGCCAGCGCCGCCAGTTCGGCGTCGTACAGCGATCCCTCGGTCATCACCCGGGCGACGGCCAGGGGCAATTGCTGACGGATCTGTTCCACGCACAGCTCGGCGACGGACGTGTCGCCCCGCCGCTGTTTCGCCAGCAGTTTGTGGGCATTGTCGATGGCCTGTTCGCCACCCTTGACGGCGACGTACATCAGGCGGCTCCTTTTGACGTTTGGGGTTTGAACGCCACTTGGGTGCTGCGCGGCAGGCCGAGCAATTCGCTGCCGGCGACGAAGAACACGTCGATCCCGCGCGGGAAGTCATTGCGCGATTCCCGCTCCTGCCAGAACGCTTCCTGCAACGGCAGACTGACGTGGTTTTTGCTTTCGATGCCCGGCCCGCGCCACGCCAGTTGTGTGCCGCCCTGTAGGCTGGGCAACTGGACCAGCAGCGTGCAGGACTGATCGGGATAGCGATCGTTGCCCAGGTCGAAGCCGCTGAGGTCGTGCAACTGGCTGTCGTCAAGCAGCGCGAAGCGGGCGTTCTGTCGGTCGCTGACGATCGGGCAGCCGCAATGAAACGTCAGGTTGGCGCGAATGGCCTGGGTGTCGAACTTCGGCGCGAGCCACAGCGGCGTGTCGATATCCAACAGCGCCAGGCACAGCGCGTGACTGGCCGCGGCGAGGCCTTCCAGATGGGGCGGGGTTTGCGTGGCGAGCAGGCTTTGTGCGACACCCGGCCCGGCCAGCGCCTTGAGGGCGGCGCGAAAGCTGCGCTGGGCATCCAGCACCGGATCGGCGAATGCCGGCTGCAACAGCGAGGCGGGCAAGGATTCAGTTGCGAGAGAGGTGCTCATCAGTTTTCTCCTCTGACCAGGGTGAAGAAGTCCACTTTGGTCGCGGCGGTTTCGGCTTGTTGTTGGGCCCGGCGCACGTCTTGAGCGCGGGCCAGCGGGTCGATCAGGTCGCTGATCCAGTGCGCCTGTTGGGCACCCTGCAAATGCGCGTCGGCCAGGGCAGCGAGTTCGGCGTGGGCCTTGTCGCGCCCGGCCAGGTAGCTGAAGCCGGTGCGGCCGTCGGCCAGGCGCACCACGCAACGGGTCACGGTCATCTCGCCGATGTTGAACGGCGCACCGCTGCCGCCCATGCGGCCCCGCACCAGGGTCATGCCGATTTCAGGTGCACGGATCAGTTGATATTCGGCGTCACGCAACGCGGCTTCGTGGGCCAGCAGTTCGGCGCGGCGGCTGCGGGCGAGCACGCCGATCCAGTGCTGGCGAGCGGAGTGGTCCGTTACTTTTGCGTCGGATGCGGTGGAGGAAGCGGGTGTGGCAGTCATCGAGGGCATCTCCGTCAGGTGACGATCTGATACTGGAAGCGGTCGGAGCGGCTGGTGGAATGGGCAATCTCCACCGGGTTTCCGTGCGCATCGTGGGACAGGGTCAGCACTGTCAGCGCCGGCAAGTGGCGCGGCATCAGCAGCACTGCGGCCTCTTCGCGACTGGGCAGGCGTGCGCCGATCAGGCTGAAGGTCCGGGTCAACGGCAACTGCCGTTCGGTGAGGAACTGGCGCACCGAGCCGCTGACGTAGTCGGCGATCAACGAAGCGCGGGTGGCGCAGTAACGGTGGCGTATCAGGCAGACCGGCTGACCGTCGAGGCGGCGCAGTGTTTGCAGTTCGATCAGCGGCGCGTGGGGTTCAAGGCCCAGATGCCCGGCCTCCTCAGCCGTCGCCGTGCAGTGCCGGCGTTGCAGCAGCACCGCTTCGACGCCGTGGCCCAGCGCCGCGAGGGATTCGCTGTAGGCACTGTCGGCGGCAACCGGGTACACCAGCGGACGCCCCAGCACCTGGGTGCCTTTGCCCTGGCGGCGCAGCAGGCTGCCTTCGCGCACCAGTTCGTCGATGGCCCGGCGCACGGTGTGCCGGTTGACCTCGAAGCGCGCCGCCAGCTGGACTTCGGCGGGCAGGTATTCGCCGGCGATGTAGCGGTCAAGTTCACTGCGCAGGGTCTGCGCCAGTTCGCGGTACATGGGTTCGCGATGCATGGGCTCGCGATGCATGGGCTCGCGATGAAGCGGTTCGGTTTGTCTAGACAACTGCATGGCTAAAAAAAGGGTTCGCACCCTCTCCTGTCGTGGTCGTTAGATGAACTGCTTGCGCAGGCGCTGGGAGAAAATGTCGATGACGCTCACCACCACGATGATCACCAGCAGCACCGAGCAGGTCTGGGTGAACTGGAAGGCGCGGATGTTTTCCCACAGGATCACGCCGATCCCGCCGGCACCGACCATCCCCACCACCGTCGCCGAGCGCACGTTGGATTCGAAGCGGTACAGCGCGTAGGAAATCCACAGCGGCATGACTTGGGGGATGACCCCGAAGATCACTTCCTGCAAGGCACTGGCGCCGGTGGCACGCACGCCCTCGACCGGGCCGGGATCGATCGCCTCAACGGCTTCGGCGAACAGCTTGGCGAGCACGCCGGTGGTGCTGATCCACAACGCCAGGACACCGGCAAACGGGCCCAGGCCGACAGCGACCACGAAGAGCATGGCGAAGACCATTTCGTTGATCGAACGGAAGGCATCCATGACCCGGCGCAACGGCTGGTGAATCCACCAAGGCGTGATGTTGTCGGCGCAGAGAATGCCCAGGGGCACCGAGCAGACGATCGCCAGCAGCGTGCCCCAGAGGGCGATCTGCACCGTGACAATCATTTCCTTGAGGTAGGCGCGCCATTCGTGAAAGTCGGGCGGGAAGAAGTCGGCGGCGAAGGTCGCCATGTTGCCGGAGTCGCGGTACAGCGCCAGCGGGTTCATTTCCGCGCCGTGCCAGGCCCAGGCCATCATCGCCAGGAACAGGCCCCAGCCCAGGTATTGCGGCCAGCTGCGCTTGCCGGCGGCTTCGATGTAAGCAGCATGAGTGGTCATAAAAAGTCCGGTTGCGAACGGGTGAAGCGTCATGACTGGCGCGCCGTGCCCGCACGGGGTTAAGCCATACAGGCAGGCGCGCCCCGTGCATCAACCCGCCTTGGCGGTGCCTTGTTTTTCCAGCTCGGAAATACGGTCCTGCAGCTTGCTCAGCCCGGCTTCGATGTCTTTCAGACGGGTGGCTTTTTCGTCGGCGCTGAGGGTGGTGCTGGCCGTGGTTTCAGTCCTCTGCTTGAACAGCTCGAGCTGGCGGATGGTCAGCAACTGGTCGTCCGAGGACTTGAGGAACTTGCCCATCTGCATGTTCTTCAGCACGGCCTTTTCTTCTTCGGTGTCGCCGTAGTTGGCGAAGAAGTCGCGGATCTTGTTTTTGTCTGCGTCGGACATCCCCTTTCGCCAGACCATCGGGTCGGCCGGGATCAGCGGCGATTTCCAGATCACCTTGAGCATCGCGGCCTTGTCCGGCTGGGTGACTTCCAGGCGGTCCCAGCTTTCGGTGTTGAAGGTGGCGACGTCCAGTTGCCCTTTGGCCACGCTGAGGGCGTTGACTTCATGGCTGGAGTTCAGCGTGCGTTTGAAAGCGGTGGCGGCGTCGACGTGGTTCTGCGCGAACACGTAGTAGCCCGGCACCAGATAGCCCGAAGTGGAGTTCGGGTCACCGTTGCCGAAGGTCAGTTCCTTGGCGTGCTTGAGCATGTCCTCGACCGAATTGATCGGGCTGTCCTTGCGCGCAATGATCACGCTCCAGTAGCCGGGCGCACCGTTGGCAGCGGCGGTCTGCGCGAAGATTTCACCGCCGGAACGGTCCACCGCTTCCATGGCCGCCTTGTTGCCCAGCCAGGCCACATCGACCTTGTTGAAGCGCATGCCCTGGATCAGGCCGGCGTAGTCGGAGGCGAAGGTGGCGTTGACTTTCAGCCCGGTCTTTTTCGACATGTCGTCGATGAATGGCTGCCAGACGCTCTTCAGGTTCTGCGACGACTCGGTGGACATGATGCCGAAGTTGATGACGTTGTCGTCGGCCTGCGCGGTGCCCATCAGGCAACCGGCGACGACAGCGGCAGACGCGAAGACGCGCCCGATACGGTTCAACATGGGGAACTCCCGGAGCTGGTTTTGGTGTGGGGTTGGGTGTTGTCTGTTACCGGTGCCGTCACCGGGTCAGGCGCGGACCATCAGCAGTTGGGGCGTTCGCTGGGTGTCCCGCGCGCTGCCGTCGAACATCAGGCTGGTGTCGGCGTCGGCGCCATACAGGTCGTTGAGGAACTGGCTGTTGAGCTCGGTGCCGTTGCCGTCGAAATGAATACGCCCGCCCTTGAGTGCCACGGCACGCGGGCAATAGCGCACGGCGTAATCCACCTGATGCAGAGTGACGACGACGGTCTTGCCGTCCCGGCGATTGATGTCGGCGAGGATTTCCATGACCTTGCGCGCTGACTCGGGGTCGAGGGAGGCAATGGGTTCATCGGCGAGAATGACCTCGGCCTGCTGGGTCAGCGCGCGGGCGATGGCCACCCGCTGCTGCTGGCCACCGGACAGGGTCGAGGCCCGCTGCGGCGCCAGATCGGCAAGGCCAACGCGATCAAGGTTGGCCATGGCCCGGGCTTTCTCCTCGGCGTTGAACAGCCCCAGGCTGCCACGCCAGCGAGGCATGCGACCGAGGCAGCCGAGCAGGACGTTGTCCAGCACGCTGAGGCGATTGACGAGGTTGAATTGCTGAAAGATGTAGCCGATGTCGGCACGCAGACGGCGCACCTTGCCGTTGAGCCTGCCCGAGGCCTGGACTTCGCGACCCAGCACCTGGACGCTGCCGCCGTTGCTGCGATCGCAGCAGGCCAGACCGGCCAAGTGACGCAACAGCGTGGATTTACCGGAACCGGAAGCGCCAATCAGCGCGACCATCTCCCCGTGTTGTATAGACAATGCAAGGTCAACCAACGCGGTCTTTCGGGCGAATGTCTTGTTCAGGCGGTCGACGTGGATGGCTGCGGTCATAGGCTTCTCTGGTCTTGTGATTCCAGCGTCCTGCCGGGGTGAATGATCAGCCGCACGACCGTCCATGGCCGCGTTCGGTGCGAGTGACATTAGGGGCAGCCTGTGGCAGTTCCATGAATCGACGATGACTGTGGGGTTGCACTTCAGAGACGGTTTGCTACGGGACTTTTCGGGGGATTTCTGGACAGGTTGGCGCCCAAGGGCGATCTAGCCGCTGTGCGGGCTAGACAAGTTGCGCGGATGTCGAAGGCGGAATGGCGGAGTGATGGATGGGGCTGAAACAAATAATTCGTGCCGTTGGTCCGTTGGCAGAATGCGATGCCGCTAGTGGGACCGGCTTAAGCCGGGAAAGCGTCGGATGTCACGCCGTTGAATTGAGGGTGTTCACCCTGGCCTCTTCCCGGCTGAAGCCAGTCCCACTAAAAGCAGCGCGTACATTCAATGGAAATGACATCCGCCGGAACATTGCACGATGGGGCTGGCGGAACGCGATGCACTTAGTGGGACCGGCTTTAGCCGGGAAGACGTCGGCTGTCACGCCTCAAGATCCAGGGTGTGCAGACTGGCCCCCTCCCGGCTGAAGCCGGTCCCACTATGGGAAATGCATTTCGACCGTAGGAAGGGCTTTAGCCGGGAAGACGTCGGATGGCGCGCTGCGGGATTGAGGGTGTGCAGGCTGGCCTCTTCCCGGCTGAAGCCGGTCCCACTATGGAAATGCATGTCGACCGTAGGACTGGTTTTAGCCTGGAAGGCGTCGGATGGCGCGCTGCGGGATTGAGGGTGTGCAGGCTGGCCTCTTCCCGGCTGAAGCCGGTCCCACTATGGAAATGCATGTCGACCGTAGGACTGGCTTTAGCCGGGAAGGCGTCGGGTGTCACGCCGCAAGATCCAGGGTGTGCAAACTGACCTCTTCCCGGCTGAAGCCGGTCCCACTGTTGAAATGCATTTCGACCGTAGGACTGGCTTTAGCCGGGAAGACGTCGGGTGTCACGCCTCAAGATCCAGGGTGTGGAGACTGGCCCCTTCCCGGCTGAAGCCGGTCCTACAAGATCACCGCATTCCGTCAGTGAGACCTGTGACGCGGAGCGTCAGGGGATGCATTCCCACGCGGAGCGTAGGGAACGATCCAATGTTGGCGTCTGAACTAACCTCTTCCCGGCTAAAGCCGGTCCTACTACGCGTGCTTTGATCTGCTTTTGATCTTCGTACACAAAAGGCTCAGTCACCGCCAATCGCGACTTGGGTGCAGGCTGAACGCAGGTCTTGCGGAGTGGGCCGAGCCGCAGGGATGCGGCGAGAGCGCCGTCAGGACATGGATGTCCGTTCGGCGCGGGCCCACGGAGCGGGACCGGAGTGAAGGGACCCCGAGGAACGAGGGGCCCAACCAGGAGCAGGCACTTTTGCTTACTTTTGGTGCTTTTCAAAAGTAAGTCGCCTAAGGCGAAACAGTCTGCCCCCAGGCAGACGCCCTTGATCTAGATCCTGAAGGTCCCCACCAAATGCTGCAGCCGCGCCGTCTGGTGCTCCAGATGCGCACAGGCGTCGAGCGTGGACTTCAGGTTATCGACACCCTCCTGATTCAGCGTATTGATCTCAGTAATATCGACATTGATCGACTCCACCACCGCCGTCTGCTCCTCGGTCGCCGTCGCCACCGACTGGTTCATCCCGTCGATCTCACTGATCCGGCGGGTCACACTGTTCAGGCGCTCACCGGCCTGATTGGCGATGGTCACGCTGTTCTCGCTCTGGCGCTGGCTCTCGGTCATGTTGATCACCGCATCACGAGCGCCAACCTGCAACTCCTCGATCATGCCCTGCACCTGCTGCGCCGAATCTTGGGTGCGGTGGGCCAGGTTCCTCACCTCGTCCGCCACCACCGCAAAACCACGGCCCGCTTCCCCTGCCCGCGCGGCTTCGATAGCGGCGTTGAGCGCCAGCAAATTGGTCTGCTGAGAGATGCCGGTGATCACTTCCAGAATCTGACCGATGTTCGCGGTCTTGTTGTTCAGGGTCTCGATGTTGGCGCACGACTCGCTGATCTTCTCGGACAGCTGATTCATCGCCTTGATAGTCTGGCTGACAACGCCCTGACCTTCGCTGGCCAGTTGCGTGGCCTCGCTGGAGTGCTGAGACGCCAGCGCAGCGTTCTGAGCGATTTCCTGGGCGGCGGCACCAAGCTGGTTGATCGCTGCGGCCACGCTGCTGGTACGGCTGGTCTGCTGATCGGAATTGCCCATCGACGAGTTCGAGGCACCAACCACGCGGGCCGCGACTTCACCCAGTTGCCCGGCGGTCGACGCCACTTCACGGATCGAGCTGTGAATACGCTCGACGAAACGGTTGAACGACTGCGCCAACGCGCCGAATTCATCCTGGGACACAATCACCAGACGCTTGGTGAGGTCGCCTTCCCCATCGGCCATGTCCTGCATCGCCCGGCCCATCTGGTGGAGGGGTTGCATCAGCACGCGGATAAGCAAGCCCAGCAGCAGCATGATGATCGCCACAGCAATGACCATGGCGAGAATCGCCGAAGAGCGGAATTCGCTGAGCATCGAATAGGCCGCGTCGCGGTCGAGGACCAGTGCCACGTACCAGTTCGCCGATGACAGCCCTTCCACCTTGGTGAACGAGATGATCTGCCCCTTGCCGCCGGACTCGATTTCCGTCACCCCCGGCGCGATGGTCGGCGCGCCGTTCGGGTAGGCCTCGCTGACGTTCTTCAGGATCAGCTTGCTGTCGGGGTGGATCAGAATCTTGCCGTCGGCGCTGACGATGTACGCATAACCGTGGCCGCCGAAGTTCAGCGAGTTGATGGTCTTGCTGATGGCGTCCAGGGAAATGTCTGCGCCCGCGACGCCAATCATCTGCCCCTGCTGGCGCACCGGTGTCGCCAGTGTCACCACCAGCTTGCCCGACGACGCGGCGATGTACGGCTCGGTCACGATGATGCCCTGCGCCGCGTCGGCCGCCTTGTACCAGCCACGGGCACGGGGGTCGTAGTCGGCCGGGCGATTGCCCGTCGGCACGGAGAACATCACGCCGTCCTTGCTGCCGAAATAACTGAGCTGGAAATTGTCCGGGTACACCGGCAGACCGATCACCCGCTGCAGGCTGCTCACCGCCGGACCGTCAACCGCGATCTGCTGAGCCATCGAGTTGAGCAACTGCGTGCGGCTGTCGAGCCAGGTTTGAATGTTTTGCGTGGTCAGACTGCCCAACTGTTGGAGTTCGGAGGCGACGCTGTTCTTCAGGGTTTCGCGCTGGCGATAGTCGTTCACCAGAATGAAACACGAGAAAGCAACTACCACGATGAGTGCAGCGGCCAGCAGGATCTTTTTGCTGAAACCCAGACGTTTGATCATATGCGTGTGTCCATAACCAGAGATGACAGCGACGAGAGTGCGATGCCGATAGGTGCGCTGCGCTTTGCACGGGGTGCGGCAGGAAAGAGAAGGCACGGCCTGACAGATGTTTCGGCCGCGAACGCGGGGAGTTTAGGGCCGGGTACCAATGAAGATTCAGGGTGGTTATTTGAGGGGTTAAGATGTTGAGGCTCAATCCAAATGAGGGGCACTTACGCGGTGGCTGGATCCAAAGATTAAGGGCGTGCAGACTGGCCGCTTCCCGGCTGAAGCCGGTCCTACAAAAGCACCGCATCCCGTCAGTGAGACCTGCGACGCGGAGCGCCAGGGGATGCATTCCCACGCGGAGCGGGGGAACGATCAGGCGATCAAGGTTCATACCGCAGAATTGGCAGCGCTCAAACCGGCCTCTTCCCGGCTGAAGCCGGTCCTACTCACAGCAGCGCGTGCATTCATTGCGACCGACTCCGACTGTAGGACTGGCTTCAGCCGGGAAGCTTTTAAGGGATCACACCCGATCGGTCATCGCCGCCATGGCCACGGAGGTGGCGGCGGTGCGGGTTTCGACGCCGAGTTTGATGTAGATGTGTTCCAGGTGTTTGTTCACCGTGCGCGGGCTCAGTTGCAGGATGTCGGCGATGTCTTTGTTGGTTTTGCCGCAGGACACCCAGCGCAACACGTCGATTTCCCGGTCGGTGAGCTGGAAGCGGCGGGACAGTTTGCCGTAGGCGGATTTGTCTTCGAACGTCACCGGCTGCGACGCCGTGCGGGCGGTTTGCAGGATGCGCGCGGTGCGCAAATGCGAAGCGACCCGGGCGAGCACTTCGGCGCACTCGATCGGCTTGGTGACGTAGTCGATAGCGCCGGCCTCGAAACCCTGCACCACGTGCTCGCTGTCGGTCAGCGCGGTCATGAACAGCACGGGGATGTTGGCGGTGTCCGGTTGCGCCTTGATCTGGCGGCAGGTGTCGAAGCCGTTCAGGCCGGGCATCATCGCGTCCAGCAGAATCAGGTCCGGACGCCGACGCTGGATGCGGGTCAACGCGCTGTGCCCGTCCAGCGCCACCAGCACCATGTACCCCGCCTCGTCCAGCGCATCGGACAGCAGCGCCAGGTTATCGGGTACGTCATCGACGATCAGGATGACGCCTTTTTCAGCGGCTTGGGTCATGGCGTCCATTCAGGGCCTCCTTCAATTGAAGACTGAGTTCATCCAGGCGAAAACCTGACGCCAGGGTTCGCAGGCCGCTGACAAAACCGGCGCTGTGCGTACTCTCGCGCTCGATGGCGTCGAGTTTTTGTTGAATGCCACGGATATAGCCCAGGCCGGACAGTTCATACAGCTCTTCCAGATCCTCCCGCGACGGCAACACTACCGGCGTTTGCACCAGCACCGGGGCACTGCGCAAACGCCGCTGCCAGGTCAGTTGCAGATGGTGCTGAATCCGGTCCAGCAGTTGCGGCAAATGCAGGGGTTTGGCCAGGTAGTCATTGCACACTTGCAGGCTGCGTTCCTTGTCATCGGCGAAGGCATTGGCGTTGGCCGACAGCACGATGATCGGCGCCAGGGACAGCGCATTGCGGCGGATCATGCGACTGGTCGCCCAACCGTCCATGTCCGGCATGGACAGGTCCATCAGGATCAGGTCCGGGTGCAGCAGCGACACCTGCCTGACCGCCTCTTGCCCGTTGGCCGCCTGCGCTACGTCAAAACCCAGCGGCATGAGCATGCCGCTGATGACCTTGCGGTGCTCGATGTGATCGTCCACCACCAGAATCAGCCGCCGCTGACCGTCGTAACCGATGACGTCGTGGTTGACGTCGATGATCGCCTTGGGCACCCGCACTTCGGACAAGAACAGCCGCACCTGAAACCGCGTGCCCTCCTCGGGCTGGCTGCTGACGGACAGGGCGCCGCCCATCAACGCCGTGAGCATCCGCGTGATGGTCAATCCCAGGCCCACGCCGTTGTCCTGGCGTACCAGCCCGCCCCGCTCGAATGGCTGGAAAATGCGTTCGATCTGCTCCGGCGCGATGCCGATACCGGTGTCGATGATGTCGAAGGTCGCGGTTTCGCGCCGGTAACTGACCCGCAGGCAGACTTCCCCGCTGTCAGTGAAGTTGATCGCGTTGCCCAGCAGGTTGATCAGGATCTGCCGCACCCGCTTCTCGTCGCCGCGCACCACTTCTGGCATGCGCCCGATCAGCTCCAGGCGAAAGTGCAGGCCTTTCTCCCGGGCCGTGCTGGCGAACATTTTCTCCAGGTCGTCGAGAAACTCCTGGAACAGGATTTCCGTCGGCTCCAGCCGCAGTTTGCCGGCTTCGATCTTGGCCACGTCCAGCAGGCCGTCGATCAGCGACAACAAATGCGAACTGCTGCGCATGATGGTCGCCAGGGAATCCAGATGTTTGCTCGGGGTGGCGACGTCCCGTTGCAGGATCTGGGTGAAACCAAGAATGCTGTTGAGCGGCGTGCGCAGCTCGTGGGAAAGCCCGGTGACATAGCGGCTCTTGGCGGCGTTGGCGGCCTCCGAGGCTTCCTTGGCTTCCTGCAACGCCTGATCGGTTTTGTGGTGCGCCTCGATTTCCTGCATCAGCAGCGCCGTCTGCCGCTCGGATTCTTCCAGGGCCACGCGCCGGCTCTCCCGGGTCAGCACCACCCACCAGGCCAGTACGCCCGCGAACACGCAAAAGGTCAGGAACGCCTTGAGAAACGCAAGCATCAGGGTGTGATGCACCTGGGGCGACTGATCGATCAGCCCGTGTGAGACCTGGCTGTAAATCATCGTCAGCGCCCCGGTCAGGGTCAGCACCAACACGGTGAGCAGGCCCAGGTATTGCGCCAGCCGGGTGTGCAGGTACTGGCGTGGCAAGCGGGGCAGCAGGCGGCCGATCAGGTCCTCGAACTGCATCGACAGCCGCGAGCGGGTTTTGCATTGATCGCCGCAGCGGGCGTCCAGCGAACAGCACAACGAGCAGATCGGCGAACCGTACGCCGGGCACCAGGCCATGTCCGGGGTTTCGAAACGGTTGCTGCACACGCCACAGCGCAGGCTGGTCTGGCGGCCGGGGGGGAACAGCAAACCGGGGTCGCTTTCCCGGGCAATGTAATAGCGGCCTTTGGTCAGCCAGGCGATCAACGGCGCCGCGATCAGCGCGGTGGTCAGGGAAATCAGCGGCGGCGCGGCGCGGGCCACCTCCCCCAACGCACCGAAATGGGCACACATCGACAGCAATGAGGCAATAAACATCGCGCCGACGCCCACCGGGTTGATGTCGTACAGGTGCGCGCGCTTGAACTCAATGTGTTTGGGCGAGAGGCCGAGGGGCTTGTTGATCACCAGATCGGCCACCAGCGCGCCGATCCAGGCGATGGCGACGTTGGCGTAAAGGCCGAGCACTTCCTCAATGGCGTCGAAGACGCCCAGTTCCATGAGGATCAAGGCGATGGCGACGTTGAACACCAGCCAGACCACTCGGCCCGGATGGCTGTGGGTGACCCGGGCGAAGAAGTTCGACCAGGCCAGGGACCCGGCGTAGGCGTTGGTCATGTTGATCTTGATCTGGGAAATGATCACGAACAGCACCATGGCCGCCAACGCCCATTCCGGGGAGGCAAATACGTAGTTGAACGCCACCAGGTACATCTGCGTCGGCTCAGCCGCGCGTTCAATCGGCACTTGATGTTGCAGGGCGAGGAAAGCAAGAAAGGCACCGGCCATGATTTTCAGGCCGCCGGGGATGACCCAGCCGGGCCCTGCCATCAGCAGCGCGGCCCACCAGCGCTTGCGATTGCGGCGGGTTTTTTCCGGCAGAAAGCGCAGATAGTCCACCTGTTCGCCGATCTGTGTCACCAGGGACAACGCCACGCTGAACGCGGCGCCGAACAGCAGCAGATTGAAGGTGCCGCCCTCGCCTTCGCGCCCGGCAAAGCTGGTGAGGTCGGACATCGCGTCGGGGTTTTTCCAGATCACGAACACGTACGGCACAATCAGCAACGTCAGCCACAGCGGTTGCGACCACATTTGCAGGCGACTGATCAGGGTGATGCCGTAGGCCACCAGCGGGATGACGATGATCGAGCAGATCACGTACGCCATCGCCAGCGGAATGTGGGTGTACAGCTGCAGGGCCAGGGCCATGATTGCCGCTTCCAGGGCGAAGAACAGGAAGGTGAAACTGGCGTAGATCAACGAGGTGATCGTCGAGCCGATGTAGCCGAAGCCGGCGCCACGGGTCAGCAGGTCCATGTCCACGCCATAGCGCGCGGCGTAGTAGCTGATGGGCAGCCCGGTGAGAAAGATCACCACCGTCATGGCGATGATGGCCCATAAGGTGTTGGTGAAGCCGTAGCTCATCACCAGTGCGCCGCCAATGGCTTCCAGTGCCAGGAACGACACGGCCCCGACAGCCGTGTTGGCGATGCGGAATTCCGACCATTTGCGAAAGGACTTGGGCGTGAAACGCAACGCGTAGTCTTCCATGGTCTCGTCGGCGACCAGACGGTTGTAATCGCGGCGCACCTTGATGATGCGTTGAGAGCCGGAAGGTCGCACGGAGTAGTTCCTGATGAGAGAGAGCGAATTCGCCACTCACCTTCCTTGCTGGCGCGAAACTGAGACCTCGAATATTCAAGCAGCAACTTCTGTGCCGCGGGTTCGGTGCCGCGGGCGCAATCATGCCCGGGTCCGACGCTCCCGGCCCTACGTCAAATGACGTACGCGCATACGTCACGCTGCGTATACCTCGTTTCCCGCGCCCGCCTCATGCTTGCTCGCAGCTCGCGACGGACCCTCACCCGGCCGCCGCGAATCACCAGCACAGGAGCGGGAACATGGATTCACGACTGACAGGCCCCACGCGCTTTTTCCCCCGACGGCTGGCATTGGGGGCGGCAGCCCTTTCGCTGATCGCCGCCAGCGTGTTCAGCCAGATGACCCTGGCCGATGACGCCAACACCACCGGCCTGGCTGTCACGCCGACCGAAGTGACCGTCGGCCAGCTGCACTCGGCCACCGGCACCATGGCGATCTCCGAAACCGGTTCGATCCAGGCCGAACGCCTGGCCATCGACCAGATCAATGCGTCGGGCGGCATCCTCGGTCGCCAGATCAAAATCATTCAGGAAGACGGCGCGTCCGACTGGCCGACCTTCGCCGAGAAAGCCCGCAAGCTGCTGGTCAACGACAAGGTGGCCACGGTGTTTGGCTGCTGGACCTCGGCGTCACGTAAAGCGGTGTTGCCGGTGTTCGAGAAAGAAAACGGCCTGCTGTACTACCCGACTTTCTACGAAGGGCTGGAACAGTCGAAAAACGTGATCTACACCGGGCAGGAAGCCACCCAGCAGATCCTTGCCAGCCTGGACTGGATCGCCAAGACCAAGGGCGCCAAGACCTTTTACCTGATCGGTTCTGATTACATCTGGCCGCGCACCTCGATGAAGATCGCCCGCAAGCACATCGAAAACGTGCTCCACGGCACTGTTGTCGGCGAAGACTACTACCCGCTGGGCAACACCCAGTTCGGCTCGCTGATCAACAAAGTCAAATTGAAGAAACCTGACGTGGTCTTCGCGGCGGTCGTGGGCGGTTCCAACGTGGCGTTCTACAAGCAGCTCAAAGCCGCCGGCGTCGATTCCACCAAGCAGAAGCTGTTGACCCTGTCGGTCACCGAAGACGAACTGCTGGGCATTGGCGGCGAGAACATGAAGGGCTTCTACGCCTCCATGAAGTACTTCCAGAGCCTGGATAACCCCAACAATAAAGCGTTCGTTGAGGCGTTCAAGGCCAAGTACGGCAAGGATTCGGTGATGGGCGACGTGACCCAGGCCGCCTACCTCGGTCCGTGGTTGTGGAAAGCGGCGGTCGAGAAAGCCGGCAGCTTCGATGTCGACAAAGTGGTCGCCGCCTCCCCGGGCATCGAGCTGAAGACCGCGCCTGAAGGCTACGTGAAGATTCACGAGAACCATCACCTGTGGAGCAAGACCCGCATCGGTGAAGTCCAGGCCGACGGCCAGTTCAAAGTGGTTTACGAGTCGGAGCTGATCGAGCCGAATCCGTTTCCGAAGGGCTATCAGTAGGCCGCTGCGCGGTAGCTGTAAGCGGTTAGCTGCAAGCGGCAAGTGGAAGCGGTGTGCGTTGCAGTTGCTCTCGCTTTTACTTGCCGCTTGAAGCTTACAGCTTACAGCTTGCAGCTGGTCCCGACCCCCAATCCTAAACCCACACAGCTTCCCGAGGAGGGACCACCATGGAATGGCTATCGGAATTTGGTGCCATCGCGGCCATGCAGGGGTTCAACGGGCTTTCCGTGTTCTGCGTGCTGTTGTTGATGGCCCTGGGGCTGGCGATCATCTTTGGTCAGATGGGCGTGATCAACATGGCCCACGGTGAATTCCTCACCATCGGCGCCTATACCACCTACATGCTGTCGACCCTGGTGCAGACCTGGTGCCCCTGGATGCAGCCGTACTATTTTTTCTTCGCCATCGCGTTCTCGTTCGTGGTGGCCGGTGCGATTGGCTGGGTGGTGGAGTGGGTGATGATCAGTCGCCTCTACCACCGGCCGCTCGACACCCTGCTGGCGACATGGGGCCTGTCCCTGGTCATGCAGCAAGCCTTCCGTTCCATCTTCGGCGCCCGTGAAGTCAGCGCGAACCCGCCGGAGTGGCTGATGGGCGCGGTCAACCTCACCGACGCCATCGAAATCCCGCGCAACGGCCTGTTCGTTATGGGCCTGACCGTGCTGATGACCGGCGGCATCTTCCTGATGCTGTACCGCACCCGCTGGGGCTTGCATGTCCGCGCCACGGTGCAGAACCGGATCATGAGCCGGGCGGTGGGAATCAATACCCGCAAGGTCGACCGCATGACCTTCGCCCTGGGCTGCGGTGTGGCCGGGGTGGCGGGCGCGGCGTTCACCACCATCGGTTCCACCGGCCCCACCGCCGGGTCGCTGTACATCGTCGACACCTTCCTGGTGGTGGTGTTCGGCGGCGCGGCCAGCCTGTTCGGCACCATTGCCTCGGCGTTTGCCATTGCCCAGACCCAGTCGCTGTCGGAATTTTTCATGAGTGGCTCGATGGCCAAGGTGCTGACCCTGTCCATCGTGATCCTGATCCTGTTGATGCGCCCCCAGGGGTTGTTTGCCAGCAAGGTTCGTAAATAAGTGTGCGCCAGAGAGGTAGCCCCATGAACGCGCTTAACAAAATGCTCGGCGGACGCCAGGGCGTGGTCGGCCTGCTGATCCTTGCGACCCTGATTCTGGTGGTCTTCCCCCTGACCCTGGACGCCTTTCGCCTGAACATGGTCGGCAAATACCTGACCTACGCGTTCGTCGCCGTAGGTCTGGTGTTGTGCTGGGGGTACGGCGGCATTCTCAGCCTGGGGCAAGGCGTGTTCTTCGGCCTGGGCGGCTACTGCATGGCGATGTTTCTGAAGCTGGAAGCGTCTGATCCCGAGAGCACCAAGATCCAGTCGACCCCGGGCATTCCGGACTTCATGGACTGGAACCAGATCACCGAACTGCCGTGGCTGTGGGTGCCGTTTCACAGCTTCACGTTCACGGTGATGGCGGTCATCGTGTTGCCGGTGCTGCTGGCGTTGATCATTGGCGTCGCGCTGTTCAGACGCCGGGTGGGCGATGTGTATTTTTCCATCGTAACCCAGGCCATCGCGTTGATCCTCACGGTGCTGATCATCGGCCAGCAAGGCTTGACCGGCGGGATCAACGGCATCACCGATCTGAAGACGCTGCTGGGCTGGGACATCCGCAGCGACAGCGCCAGGCTGCTGTTGTACTTCATCAACGCCGGCCTGCTGTTTGGCTGCATCCTGTTCGGCAAATTCATCCTCAACTCCAAGCTCGGCCGGCTGCTGATGGCCATGCGCGACAAGGAAGAGCGGGTGCGCTTTTCCGGTTACGACGTGGCGGCGTTCAAGGTCTTCGTGTACTGCGTCGCGGCGTGTTTCTCGGCCATCGGCGGGGCCATGTTCGCCTTGCAGGTGGGGTTCATGTCGCCCTCGTTCGTGGGCATCGTGCCGTCCATCGAGATGGTGATTTTCGCCGCCGTCGGTGGGCGCATGTCGCTGTTGGGTGCGGTGTACGGCTCGCTGCTGGTGAACTACGGCAAAACCTATTTCTCCGAGTCGTTCCCCGAATTGTGGCTGTACCTTATGGGCGGGCTATTCATCGCCGTGGTCATGTACTTCCCCAACGGCCTGGCCGGTTTGTGGGAAAGCCACGGGCGCAAATGGTTGTCGGGCGTTACGCGCAAGCCGGCAACGGTGATTGCCTCCCCTGCCCCGGGCATCACGCCAACCCCCGCCCTCGCGGACAAGAAAGCCGCCAGCCCGTTGGAGATTCAGCCATGACCAGTCCCACAGGCTTTCAGATGAACAAACCGGTCCTGGCCATCGAAGGGCTGACCGTTTCGTTCGACGGCTTCAAGGCGGTGGACGACCTCAACCTGTACATCGACCGCAACGAAGTGCGGGTGGTCATCGGCCCCAACGGCGCGGGCAAGACCACGGTGCTGGATTTGATCTGCGGCAAGACCCGCGCCACGGGCGGCAGCATCCAGTTCAAGGACCGCGAGCTGACCAAAATGAACGAGTACGACATCGTCCGCGCCGGGGTCGGGCGCAAGTTCCAGACGCCGTCGATCTACGACAACCTGAGCGTGTTCGAGAACCTGGAGATGTCGTTTCCGGCGGGCCGGTCGGTGTTCGGCGCGCTGTTTTTCAAACGCACCCAAGCGGTGCTGGAGCGGGTCAATCAGGTGGCCGCCGACATCTTCCTCGGTGACTTGCTGCAGCAACAGGCGGGCCTGTTATCCCACGGCCAGAAGCAGTGGCTGGAGATCGGCATGTTGCTGATGCAGGACCCGGAACTGCTGATGCTCGACGAGCCCGTGGCGGGCATGAGTGTCAGCGAGCGTGCGCAAACTGCCGACCTGTTGAATCGCATCAGCCAGGGCCGCTCGGTGCTGGTGATCGAGCACGACATGGAGTTCGTCAAGAGCATCGCCCACAAGGTCACGGTGCTGCATCAGGGCAAGGTATTGGCCGAAGGCAGCATGGAGTCGGTGCAGAACAACCCGAAAGTCATCGAAGTCTATCTGGGCCATTAAGGAGCGCAGCATGTTCAACATTCAGCAGCTGGCGTGTGGTTATGGCCAGAGTCAGGTCCTCCACGACCTGAACCTCTCGGTGCAGAAACAGGAAATCGTCGCGGTGATGGGCCGCAACGGCATGGGCAAGACCACCCTGTTCAAAAGCCTGATGGGCATCCTGCCGCAATGGGGCGGCCAGGTTCAGCTGGACGGCGTGGACGTGTCCGCCATGGAAACCCACAACCGTGTCGCCCACGGCATGGCCTACGTGCCCCAGGGCCGGATGATTTTCCCGTCGATGAGCGTGCTGGAAAACATCCAGACCGGCCTCCCCGCCTCAGCGGGCGGCAAGGTGCCGGAAGACCTGTATGCGCTGTTCCCGGTGCTGTTCGACATGCGCGGCCGACGCGGCGGCAACCTGTCCGGCGGCCAGCAACAGCAACTGGCCATCGCCCGTGCCCTGGCGACCAATCCCAAGGTGTTGTTGCTCGACGAGCCCACCGAAGGCATCCAGCCGTCGATCATCAAGGACATCGCCCGCACCCTCAAAGAAATCCGCACCCTGCGCAACCTGACGATCATCGTCTCGGAGCAGGTGCTGTCCTTCACCCTGGAAATCGCCGACCGCTTGCTGGTGATCGAGAAAGGCCGCTTCGTCATCGAAGAGACCCGGGCCAATGTCGATGAAGCGACGATCAGTCGGTATTTGTCGGTGTAAGCAACAGCCAGAGATGTGCAGCGCCTGTAACGGCCTCTCGCGGGACACGCCACGCTCCTACAGAGGAATGCGGCCACCTGTAGGAGCGTGGCTTGTCCCGCGATGGCGCCCGCCCGGACTTTCACGACGTATTTGATTGACCCGAAACCCAAGGAGACCCCCCCATGACCGATACCTTGATCAAAGTCGACCTCAACCAGCCCGTCACCGAAAATGAGCAGATCCACAACCGCTGGCACCCGGACATCCCGATGGCCTGCTGGGTCAAGCCGGGGGATGATTTCATCCTCGAAACCTACGACTGGACCGCTGGCGCGATCAAGAACAACGACGACGCCAGCGACGTGCGCGACGTCGACCTGACCACCGTGCATTACCTGTCCGGGCCGGTGGGTGTGCATGGCGCCCAGCCAGGCGACCTGCTGGTGGTGGAGCTGCTGGACATCGGCGCCCGAGCCGACTCGCAATGGGGCTTCAACGGCTTCTTTTCCAAGCAGAACGGCGGCGGCTTCCTCACCGAGCATTTCCCGCTCGCGCAGAAATCCATCTGGGATTTCAAAGGCATGATGACCAGCTCCCGGCACATTCCCGGCGTCGAGTTTGCAGGCTTGATTCACCCCGGCCTGATCGGCTGTCTGCCGGACCACAAGATGCTCGCCGAGTGGAACCGCCGCGAACAGGAACTGATCGACACCGACCCGGACCGCGTCCCGGCACTGGCCTGTCCGCCCTGCGCCAGCACGGCGCACCTGGGCAAACTCAAAGGCCCGGCCCGCGACCTCGCCGCCGCCACTGGCGCACGCACCGTGCCACCCCGTGAGCACGGCGGCAACTGCGACATCAAGGACCTGTCCCGGGGCTCGAAAGTGTTCTTCCCGGTCTACGTCGACGGCGCGGGTCTGTCGGTGGGCGACTTGCACTTCAGCCAGGGCGACGGCGAAATCACCTTCTGCGGCGCCATCGAAATGGCCGGCTGGGTGCACATGCGCGTCGAGCTGATCAAGGACGGCATGGCCAAGTACGGGATCAAGAACCCGGTGTTCAAGCCAAGCCCTATCGTGCCGAACTACAACAACTACCTGATCTTCGAAGGCATCTCGGTCGACGAAGCCGGCCAGCAGCACTACCTGGACGTCAACGTCGCCTACCGCCAGGCATGCCTGAACGCGATCAACTACATGACCAAGTTCGGTTACTCCCCGGCCCAGGGTTATTCGCTGTTGGGCTCGGCACCGGTGCAGGGTCACATCAGCGGCGTGGTCGACATCCCCAACGCGTGCGCGACGCTTTGGCTGCCGACTGAGATATTTAAATTCGACATCAACCCCAACGCCAACGGCCCGACGAAATTCATCGACGGCACCGTGGACTTGCCGATCGCGCAGGATAAGTAACGCCGGGCTGACTCCCGACCTGCGGGCGCGAATGAATTCGCGCCTGCAGAACGCACGCCGACTAAAGGATTTGAGCCATGCCCATGTACGAATACGACTGCCCTGACTGCGGGGATTTCACTTCGCTGCGGCCCATGGCCGAGAGCGCGCTGCCGTGCGAGTGCCCGGCATGCGGCGCATCGAGCCTGCGGGTGATTCTGTCAGCGCCGGGGCTGAGCACGATGGCCGGCAATACCCGCACCGCCATCGCCCGCAACGAGCAAAGCGCCCACGCGCCAAAAACCATGGACCAGTACAAGGAAAGCCGGGGCCACCCCAGCGGTTGCAGTTGCTGCGGTCCGACGAAAAGACTCGAACCCACCAAAGCCAATCCCCACGCCCTGAAAGGTAAGCCTGCGGGCCGACCGTGGATGATCAGCCATTGATCTTTAATGTTTATAGGAATGTCTATAAGGGACTTGTTTATAGGGGACTGATTTATTTATCGCGCTTCTTTGATAAATCAATCTGTCCCCGATGGCATAAGCGAGCCGGGAGACAGATTAATTTACGGTGAAGCGCTGTAAATAAATCAGTCCCCTTCCCATAAATAAATCAGTCCCCTTCCCAGTCCCCTCCCCACTTACGACTCGAGATGACAGCGCACGGATGCCCCTCCGTCTTTGGCCGATAATAACGCTTGCGGCTTTTCGCAGCCTTGGGTGGCTTTCGGGCAGCGGTCGCGAAAGTAACAGCCGGTGGGCAACGTCCGATTGCCCGGCAGTTCAGTCGGCGCCGACACCTGCCCCTCGTCCACCGACACCCCCAGACGGGGCACGGCCTCCAGCAACAGCTGCGTATACGGATGACGCGGCCGCTCCAGCACTTCCGCCGCCGTACCCAACTCAACAATCTGCCCCAGGTACATCACCGCCACCCGGTCGGCCATGTGCCGCACCACCGAGACGTTGTGGGAGATCAGGATGTAGGTCAGGTCCCGGCTGCGCTGCAGCTCGGCGAGCAGGTTGAGGATCTGCGCCTGCACCGAGATGTCCAGCGCCGAGGTCGGCTCGTCCAGCACGATGATGTCCGGGTTCGATGACAAGGCGCGGGCAATCGCAATCCGTTGCCGCTGCCCGCCGGAAAACTGGTGGGGAAAGCGGTCAAGGTATTCCGTGCGAATGCCCACCTGAGCCGCCACCTTCGCCGCAATGCCACGCATCTCGTGGTGCGGCGCTGATCGCTGGACGAACAACGGCTCGGTAATGATCTTCCACACCGGCAGCCGCGGGTCGAGGGACGACTGCGGGTCCTGAAACACAATCTGCACGTTGCTGCTGCGTTCCTTGTCGCTGTTGTAGACCCAGTCGAGTCGGCCGGATGTTGGCTTGATCAAGCCCATCAACAACTGCGCAAGGGTGCTTTTGCCGCAGCCGGACTCACCGACCACGCCGAGGGTTTCACCGGCGCGGACCTGCAGATCGATGCCATTGAGGGCATGGGCCAGGGCCTTGGGTCGGCCGAGCCAGTCCTTGCCCATCGGGTAGTGCACGCGCACGTCTTGCAGGCCGAGGATGGTCGGGCTTTCGCCGGGCAGGGTCTGGAGGGCTGAGCGGGTCATGGCCGCGACTCCTGTGGGGTGGCGTGCAAGGGCGCGCTCAACCAGCAGGCGCTTTTGCGGTCTGCGGCGGCGTCGATGGTCTGCATCGGCGGTCGCTGCAGGCATTGGACCGTGGCGAAGGCGCAGCGATCAAGGAAGGTGCAGCCCTCCGGCAACGCTGAAAGATTGGGCACCTGACCGGGAATGGTCATCAGGTCCTGCCCCGGTTCGACCTGCTCCGGCAATCCGCTGAGCAGGCCCTGGGTGTACGGATGTCGGGGGTCGGCCATCACCTGCGCGGTCACGCCCTGCTCCACCACGGCGCCGGTGTACATCACGTACACCCGGTCGCAGAACTGCGACACCAGCGCCATGTCGTGGGTGATCAGCAGAATCGCCGTGCCCCGCGCGCGGGCCTTTTCACGCAGCAGCAACAGCACCTGCCGCTGCACCGTCACGTCCAGCGCGGTGGTCGGTTCGTCGGCGATGAGCAATTGCGGGTCGCAGGAAAACGCCAACGCGATCATCACCCGCTGACGCATGCCGCCGGAGAGCTCGAAGGGGTAGCTGTTCATCACCTGCTCGGGGTCGGCGATGTGCATGTCCCGTAGCAAGGCGATGGCCTTGGCCTTCGCTTCAGCCTTGCTCAGACGCTGGTGATGAATGATCACGTCGAGCATCTGCCGACCGATGCGGCGGGTCGGATTGAGCGCGGTCATGGGCTCCTGGAAGATCATCGCGGCGTCACGGCCACGCACACTCAGCAGGTCCTTCTCTTTGGCGGTGAGCATGTCGCGGCCCAGAATGCTCAGGCTGCCACTCTTCACTTGGTAGGAGCGCTCCGGGAGCAAACGCAGGCTGAGCATCGCGGTGACGGATTTGCCCGAGCCGGACTCGCCGATGACCCCGACGATCTCCCCCGGATTGACGTGCAGCGACACGCCATTGAGCGCCTTGACCGTGCTTTTGTACGCCGGGAATTCAATGCGCAGGTCGTCGATGACCAGCACCGGGGCCTGTTCGGCCAGAGGTTGTTGAACGCAAGCCTGCATGGTCATTTCCCCTGCTGCCGTGGGTCGAGCAAGTCACGCACGCCGTCGCCCAAAAGGTTGAAACCGGTGGCGGTGATCAGAATCGCCACGCCGGGAAAGGTCGAGTACCACCATTGATCGAGGATGTAGTTGCGCCCGGTCGCGACCATGGCGCCCCACTCCGCCGTCGGCTGTTGCGCGCCGAGGCCGATGAAGCCCAGGGCCGAGGCCATGAGGATGGCGCTGCCGATGTCCAGGCTCAGTTGCACCAGCAAAGGCGGCATGGCGTTGCGCGCCACGTGCCAGATGACCATGTGCCAGCGTCCGGCGCCGAAGGTTTCGGCGGCCTTGACGTAACCCATCTGCCGGATGCTCAGGGCTTGGCCCCGAGCCAGCCGCACGTAGAAGGGAATCCGCACCAGCGTGATCGCCAGCATGGCGTTGAACAGGCTCGGGCCCAGCGCGGCGGCCAGGGCCATGATCAGCACCAGCGACGGCACCGAGAGCATGATGTCCATCAGGCGCATGATCAGGCCGTCAAACCGCCCGCCAATGATCCCGGACATGCAGCCCAGCAAGCCGCCGGCAAAGCACGAAGCGAAGGCCACGAACAGCCCGACGCCGACGGATTGCCGGCTGCCGTACAGCACGCGGCTGAACAGATCCCGGCCCACTTCGTCGGTGCCGAACCAATAGGCGGCGGACGGAGCGGCCAGGCGCTGGGTGAGGTTCAGGGCATTGGGGTCATGGGACGCGAGCCAGGGCGCAAACGCCATCACCAGGAGCACCATCACGGTGATCAGCAGCCCGGCCATGGTCAGCGGGCTGCGGCGAATCTGATGGGCCAGGTAGGCCCATTTGTCCTGCCAGCGGGAGGCGGCCGGCAGTGGCGCCACGGCGGGCGCGGTGATCGGGGTAGTCATGTCAGTTGACCTCGCCAATGCGCGGATCGATCAGGCGGTACAGCAGATCGATCGCCATGTTCAGCAGCACGTAAATGAAAGAAACCATGATCGCGAAGCCCATGACCGCCGGAAAATCCAGCGACTGGATCGACTTGACCACGTAGGCGCCCATGCCCGGCCAGGCGAACACGGTTTCCGTGAGCACTGCGCCATAGAGCAGATCGCCCAGGGTCAGGCCCAGAACGGTGACCGAGGGGATCAACGCGTTGGGCAAGGCATGGCGCAGAATCACCGCCCACTTCGACAGGCCGTAGGCGCGCGCGGTACGGATGTAGTCTTCGCCAAGCTGGTCGAGCATCGCCGAGCGAATCTGCCGGGCGACCACGCCGAGGTTGACGAAGCCCAGAGTAATGGCCGGCAGAATCAGATGCTGCAGCGCGTTGAAGAACAGCCCGGTGTCGCCCGCCAGCAGCGTGTCGATCAGGTAAAACCCGGTGATGGTGCGCGGCGGGTCGAGCCCTTCGTCAAGACGCCCGCTGCCGGGCAGCCAGTTCAAATGGCCGTAGAACAACACGATCAGGCCCAGGCCGAGCCAGAACGCCGGGGTCGAAATCCCGGTCACCGCCAGGGTACGCGCGACCTGGTCGATGAAGCGGTTGTGATACACCGCCGAGAGCACGCCCAGCGGCACGCCTACCAGAATCGACAAGGTCAGCGCCGCCAACGCCAGCTCCAGCGTGGCCGGGAAGAACGCCTGCAAGTCTTCGAGCACCGGACGATGGGTGCGGATCGAGGTGCCCAGGTCACCGTGCAGCAGGTCGAGCATGTAGCGGCCGTATTGTTGATACAGCGGCAGATCCAGCCCCAACTGGTGGCGGATGTTTTCGACGATGGCGTCGGTGGCACGGTCCCCGGCGATCAGTCGCGCGGGGTCGCCCGGAATCAGGTGCGAGATGGAAAAGGTAATCAGGGAAACGCCGAACACCACCAGCAGCAGGCCGCCCAGGCGTTTGCGCAGCATATTCAGGAAGGCCATGGGGCACCTCGGTCATGCAGTCGATCAATAACGCGAAACAGCTCGCGGACACAGCGCTGCTCCACAGGACCCCGCCTCCCTTGCAGGGCCCTGTGAATGACAGCGAATTACGGGGTGCAGCGGTTACTTGGTGATCGTGCCGACGTTGAACACCTGCTCCAGCATCGGATTGAACACGTAGCCCTTGACCTTCTCGCTCATCGGCAAGGTGTAGGCCTTCTGGTAGAGGTAGGCATAGACGCTGTCGTTGAGCACGATCTTCTGCGCCTGCTGATACAGCTCGGTGCGTTTGGCCATGTCATTGGTGGTCGCCGATTCACGGATCAGTTTGTCCACCGCCGGGTTGTCGTAGAACGAACGGTTGCCGGCCAGGCCTTTCAGCTTCGAGTCGAAGAAGAAGTTCATGAACATGTAGGGGTCGGCGAAGTCCGGGCTCCACGAGCCGATGGCGATGTCGAAGTCACCGCTGCCCAGGCGCTCACGCATGCTGGCGTTGGCGAGTTTCTCCAGCTTGAGGTTCACGCCCAGGGGTTGCAGGCCGGCTTGCAGGGTCAGGCCGATGGGTTCCCAGTTCGGGTCCTTGTCGGAGTACATGAACGTCAGGTTGCTGACCTTCGGCGAGACTTTGGCGAGATCGGCCTTGGCCTTGTCCATGTCCTGCTTGAACGCCGGCAGCTTCTCGTCGTACGCCCACATGCCCTGGGGAATCGGACCGTTGAGCGGCTTGGCCTTGCCTTTCAGGATGCCGTTGATGATGCCGTCGTAGTCCAGGGATTCAACAATGGCACGCCGTGCCTCAGGGTTGTTCATCGGCGCTTTCTGGGTGTTGAGGTACAGCAGCGTCACCCGCAGCGACGGGTAGTCGCCAATGACGATGCCGGATTTCTTCGCCAGCGCTTCGAGCTGGTCTTCGGGCATGTCTTCGATGATGTCCAGGTCGCCGTGTTCAAGCTGGAGACGGCGCACGGAGGCCTCGCCGATGATCTTCACCACGACCTTTTTCAAGGTGGGTTTGGGGCCGGCGTAGTAGCTGTTCTGCTCCATGGTCAGGGTCTGGCCTTTCTGCCAGTTGACCAGCTTGAACGCCCCGGAACCTGCGGTGTGATTGGACAGGTACGCATCGGCGCCTTCGGCTTTCTTCGCCACGTCCGGGTTGATGATCGCCGCGCCGTTGTGGGCCAGGGTCGAGAGGAACGGCGCGTACGGCGCTTTCAGGGTGAAGCGCACGGTCAGCGGGTCGACCACCGAGACAGCCATGTCTTCGGGGAAGGCGCCGGACGGACCCTGCTTGAGCTTCATCACCCGGTCGAAGGAGAACTTCACCGCCTCGGCATTGACCTCGGCGCCATCATCGAACTTGTTGCCGGGCTTGAGCTTGAATTCCCAGGTCAGGTTGTCTGGCGAGGTGGTCCAGCTGCTGGCCAGCTCCCCCGCTACTTCGGTGCTGCCCTTGCCGTTTTCGACCTTGTAGGTGACCAGCCGCTGGTACGCCGGGTAGGTCACGGTCCAGTCGTTGTTGTCGATGGTCACGGCCGGGTCGAGGGTCTGCGGGTCGGACGGTTTGCCGATCATCAGGGTGTCCTGGGGCACGGCTGCGCTGGCCGATTGCCAGGCGCCAAGGCCCATGGCGGTGCAGAGGAGTGCCATCGCCAGGTTGCGAGGGGTGAAGATTGATTTCATGCCGGTTCCTTGATCGTCGATGTAGGGAAGTTCGTCAGGTTTGTTATTGAAGCTATACCGGGCAGTTAAAGCTCCAGGCCTGGGGCCCGGGAAATGGCGCTCCCTGCCCTTGCGAGGTCGGGTAAGCGCCAGATTCAGCCGGGATTCGTGGTCGTCCCGGTCGTGTGTCGCGTGTTCTTGTTTTGCGTTGGGTATTCAGTCAACGGGCTTGATCGAGCCCTCGTCGATCAGCGGGTAGTCCTCGGCGTCGGGCAGTTCGTAATGCCACCACTCGCTGTCGATGTAGGTGAATCCCGCCGCCAGCATGATCCCCAGCAACAGCAGGCGATTGCGTTGTATGTCAGCGGGCAGGTCGGCGAAAAACTGATGGGACTGCTCGCGCATGTCATCGAAACCGGTGCCCATGTCGAGAGCCTGCCCGCTGGCGTCGATCAGGGTCAGATCCACCGCCACGCCCCGGGTGTGATGGGAACCCAGGCTGGGGTCGCGCACGTATTCAGGGTTGGGCAGCGCTTGCCACAGCAGGTACTGCGCGTAAGCCGGGCGATAGGCGTCAAATATTTTCAGGCTGTACCCTGCCTGGCGTGCCAGACGACTGGCCTTGCGCAGACAACGCTCGGCGTCGCGGTGCAGCAGGCAACGCGGGTCCTGGTAAATCTGCTTGCCGGCGAGGTTGTCGACGCCGGCGTAGATCAGGTCGATCTCGACCTGCAACGCATCGGCATCGACTTCGACGAGGGGGCTATTCACGTTACGACACTCCAGATCAGCTTGTTCGTTCATCATGCGTTGAGGGTGAAGCTTCCCACCGTAGGACCGGCTTTAGCCGGGAAGCTGTTGCCTTTGTAAAGCCGGTTTCAACCGGACAATCCGGTTTATTCAAACTGGCCAAACAGTTGTTGCAGCTCGCGGTTCTTCGCCAGCCTCTGGTCGAGGCGGTCGCCGTATTGATCGGCCACTGCCGACACCATCAAGTTGAACAGGCAGGTGAGCGGCGCCAGGGAATCCCAGAACTGGCCCACATCGGAATTGAGTTGCAGCAAGTCGCTCGGGTAATCCCGCGCCCATGGGCAGTGAAAGTCAGTGATGAAGGCCAGCCCGACGTTCTGCTGATGGGCCACTTCGCAGAAGGTCCGGGTGACGGCGGAATAGGTGCGAAAGTCGGCAATCACGGCGTAGGGATTTTCGAATTGCGAGTTGAGTGATTCGGCGTAGGTGCCGGACAAGCCGTCGACGTAGTACACCTTGGGCCGGATGTACTCCAGGTGACTGAAAAACGCGTTGAGGATGCCGCGGGTGGTCTGGATGCCGACGATGAACACGGCGTCTGCGCTGTACAGCCGATCGACGATGCGGGCGAAGGTTTCGCCACGTGCCAGCGCGTAAACACGCTGGATGGCTTCCAGTTCGCGGTTCATCGAGCGTTCCAGTGCATCGCCTTGGGTGTTTTCTTCGCGGAAAGCGCCGAGCCGATCGGTGATCACCCAGGGGCTGGCACTGTCACCGCGCAGGCTCTGTTTGACGTCGTCGATGTTGCGATAGCCAAGAGAGCGCAGAAACCGCCCCACCGAAATGCCGGTGGTACCGGTCTGCTGGGCGATGCTGTCAGCGGTCTCGAACGGCAGCTTCTGCGGATTGGCCAGCAGGTACCCGGCGATGCGCTTGCCGGTCGGCGTCAGGTCGCTGAACCGCTGCTCCAGAGCATCGAGAAACGGGCTTTTTTCCATGGGAATTCCGCTGGTGGAGAAGCGTCGCGTGACGCCGACTAATGTTATTCGGCGGTCATTTTGCAACAGGATGTTAGCAACATAACATCGCGTTTCAGACGCTTACAATGCTTTTTTCAAAAGATTTCAGGCGGAGCATTTTCGTGATTCAGGGTGGTGCGAGGGTGAGAAGAAATGCGCGATTGAGGGGCAAAAATAACGGCTAGGACCGGCTTTAGCCGGGAAGAGGCCCGTGTGAACACCCTCTTTTTCGCGGTGTGCCCACTGACGCCTTCCCGGCTGAAGCCGGTCCCACTATGAGTGCGCGGTGTAATTGTGGGACTGGCTTTAGCCGGGAAGAGGCCTGCGTGAACACCCTCGCTTTTGCGGTGTGCCCACTGACGCCTTCCCGGCTGAAGCCGGTCCCACTATGAGTGCGCGGTGTAATTGTGGGACTGGCTTTAGCCGGGAAGAGGCCTGCGTGAACACCCTCGCTTTTGCGGTGTGCCCACTGACGCCTTCCCGGCTGAAGCCGGTCCCACTATGAGTGCGCGGTGTAATTGTGAGACCGGCTTTAGCCGGGAAGAGGCCTGCGTGAACACCCTCGCTTTCGCGGTGTATCGACTGACCCCTTCCCGGCTGAAGCCGGTCCCACTATGAGTGCGCGGTGTAATGGTGGGACCGGCTTTAGCCGGGAAGAGGCCTGCGTGAACACCCTCGTTTTCGCGGTGTGCCCACTGACGCCTTCCTGGCTGAAGCCGGTCCCACTATGAGTGCGCGGTGTAATTGTGGGACTGGCTTTAGCCGGGAAGAGGCCTGCGTGAACACCCTCGCTTTCGCGGTGTGCCCACTGACGCCTTCCCGGCTGAAGCCGGCCCCACATGAAATCAGCGCAAGTTGGTCTTCGCCAGTTCCAGCACCATGTCTGCCTTGCCGTTCATGACGGCTTTGAGCATGAACAGGCTGAAGCCTTTCGCCTGGGCCAGTTTGATTTTTGGCGGCATGCCCAATTCCTGCTTCGCGGTGACGACATCCACCACCACAGGCCCCGGGTGCTCGAAAGCTTTCTTCAGCGCGGCCGGCAGGTCCGCCGAGTCCTCCACGCGAATCCCCAGAATGCCTGCACCGATGGCGATGTTGGCAAAATTGGTGCTGTCGAAATCGGTGTCGTGGGGCACGTAACCGCCCGCCTGCATTTCCATCGCCACAAAACCCAGCGAGCTGTTGTTGAACACCACCAGCTTGATCGGCAGGTTCAGCTGGCGGATCGACAGCAGGTCGCCCATCAGCATCGACAAGCCACCGTCGCCACACAGCGCCACCACTTGCCGTTGCGGGAATGCCGCCTTCGCACCCAATGCCTGGGGCATCGCATTGGCCATGGAGCCGTGATTGAAAGAACCCAGCAGCGAGCGCTTGCCATTCATGGTCAGGTATCGCGCCGCCCACAAAGTCGGCGTGCCGACATCGACGGTGAAGATCGCGTCCGGGTCGGCGTAGGCGTCAACCAGTCGCGTCAGGTATTGCGGGTGAATCGGCTCGCCGTGGCCCGACGGCGTGGCCAGTTCGTCGAGTTCTTCGCGGGACTTGGCGTAGTGATCCAGCGCCTTGTCGAGGAACTTGCGGTCGGTGTGGGCCTTTAGACGCGGCAATACGGCGTCGAGGGTTTCAGCAATGTCCCCCGCCAGACCGAGGGCAACAGGGACGCGACGACCAATGGCGGTAGGGTCGATGTCGATCTGAATGACCTTGGCTTTTTCCGGGTAGAAATTGCGGTACGGGAAGCTGCTGCCGAGGATGACCAGGGTGTCGCAGGCCATCATCGCGTGATAGCCGGAGCTGAAGCCGATCAGTCCGGTCATGCCCACGTCGAAGGGGTTGGCGTATTCGATGTACTGCTTGCCGCGCAGGGCGTGGACCACCGGCGCAGACAGCTTCTCGGCCAGCGCCACCACCTGATCGTGGGCCTCGGCACAGCCAGCGCCGGCAAGAATCGTCACCGCTTTGGATGTGTCCAGCAGGTCCACCAACCGTTGCAGATCGGCTTCTGCCGGGATGACCCGCGCTGGCGCGTGATCGACCCACTCGGGTTTGATGTCCGGGGCCGCGCTCAGGGCGACGTCGCCGGAGATGACAATCACCGCCACGCCGCGCTGGCTGATGGCCGCGCGCATGGCACGCTCCAGCACCCGCGGGAACTGCTCGGGGGTGCTGACGGTTTCGACGAAGTGGCTGCACTCTTTGAACAGGTCGGTGGGATGGGTTTCCTGGAAGTAGTTCAGGCCGATCTCGGAAGATGGAATCTGCGCCGCAATGGCCAGGACCGGTACACCGCTGCGGTGGCAGTCATAGAGGCCGTTGATCAAGTGCAGGTTGCCCGGACCGCAACTGCCCGCACACACCGCCAGCTTGCCGGTGGACGCTGCTTCCGCCCCTGCCGCGAACGCCGCGACTTCTTCGTGACGGGTGTGCATCCACTTGATCTTGCCCAGGCGCTGGAGGCTGTCGGTCAGACCGTTCAGGCTGTCGCCGCTGACGCCCCAGATCTTCGAGACGCCGGCTGCGGCGAGGGTTTGGGCGAGGTAGTCGGCGATGGTTCTGCTGGACATGGGGCAAGTTCCTTGTCGAGTCGAATGAGCGCGGGAGGCCGGAACAGACATCACGCGTGGTCTCAAATCGACCTGTCACGCCGGGCACAGTTCAGTGCATCTTGGGGAAACGCACCCGTCCGCAAGCGCCGGATCTCACACCGGCGGCTGGCCCACCGCCTTGTTCGGCGCGGCGATCTGCACTTTCGGATTGACCGGCGTTGTGCCTGGCGTGGCGTATTGCTGTTTCAGGTGGCCGTCCGGATCCAGCAGCCAGGCATCCAGAATTTCCCGCACCACGGGACCGGCCACGCGGCCGCCCGCCTCGCCGTTCTCGATCATCACCGCCACGACAATCTTCGGGTTGGCCGCCGGTGCAAAACCGACGAACAAGGCATTGTCGCGATGGCGTTCCAGGGTCTTGTTGCGGTTGTAACGTTCGCCCTGCTTGATCGCCACCACCTGCGCGGTACCGCTCTTGCCGGCAATGCGGTATTGCGCACCTTGCGCGGCGGCACGGGCGATGCCGCGGGGGTCGTGCATCACCGCTTGCATGCCATTGTTGACCTGATCCCACTCGTGGGAATCGCGCAGCACGATGTTCGGCATCGGGTGCTCGTCCACCGGCGCTACGCCACCGATCTCCTTGGCCAGGTGCGGACGATGCCAGATGCCTTTGCTGGCAATCAGGGTCGTCGCCTGAGCCAGTTGCAGCGGCGTCACCTGCATGTAGCCCTGGCCGATGCCGAGGATCACGGTCTCACCCGGGAACCACGCCTGACGCCGAGTGATGCGCTTCCACTCTTTCGACGGCATGAGGCCCGCCGATTCCTCGAACATGTCCAGCGAGACCTTCTGGCCGATGCCGAACATGGTCAGGTAATCGTGCATGCGGTCGATGCCCAGCTTGTGGGCCAGGTCATAAAAATAGGTGTCGTTGGAGCGCATGATTGCCGCGTTCAAATCCACCCAGCCATCGCCGCTGTGGTTCCAGTTGCGGTACTTGTGGTCGAAGTCCGGCAGCTGGAAATAGCCCGGATCGAAGACGCGGGTTGATGGCGTAATAACGCCGCTGTCCAGGCCGGCAATGGCCACTTCCGGCTTGATCGTCGAACCTGGCGCATACAACCCGCGCAGCACGCGGTTGAACAGCGGACGGTCGACCGAATCCCGCAGCGCCGAATACTCCTTGAAGCTGATGCCGGTAACGAACAGGTTCGGGTCGAAGCTCGGCTTGCTGACCATCGCCAGCACTTCGCCGGTGGCCGGATCGATCGCCACCACCGAGCCGCGACGGTCGCCCAGCGCGTGTTCTGCCGCCTCTTGCAGCTTGATGTCCAGGCTCAGGGTGATGTTTTTGCCGGCCACCGGATCGGTGTGCTTGAGCACACGCAGCACGCGACCTTGCGCGTTGGTTTCCACTTCTTCGTAGCCCACATGACCGTGCAGCTCGCTCTCGTAGAACCGCTCGACGCCGGTCTTGCCGATGGACTGCGTGCCGCGGTATTCCACCTGATCCAGCTGGGTCGCCTCTTTCTCGTTGATCCGCCCGACGTAGCCGATGGAGTGCGCGAAGTGTTCCGCCAGCGGGTAGTGGCGAACGAACTGCGCCTCGACGTCCAGCCCCGGCAGGCGGAACTGATTGACCGCCAACAGGGCGATCTGCTCTTCGGTCAGCTCATAGAGCAGCGTCACCGGCACAAAGCGGTGGGGCGAGTTCTTCATCGCCTTGTCGAAGATGATCCGATCCTCGTCTGGCAGGTTGAGGATCTGCATCAGTTCGTCGATCACCGCGTGCCAGTCACCCGCGCGCTCGCGGGTCATGGTCAGGTTGAAGCTGGGGCGGTTGTCGGCGAGGATCACGCCGTTACGGTCGAAGATCAGCCCGCGCTCCGGCGGAATCGGCAGCACGTGGACGCGGTTGTTTTCGGAGATGGTGGAGTGGTAGGCGAATTCGGTGACTTGCAGGAAGTACATGCGGCACACCAGTGCGACGCTGAGCACGGTCACGAAAACGGCGCAGGCGATCAAGCGTTTGTTGACCAGCCGGGTTTCCTTCTCGTGGTCTTTTAAGGGTATTGGATCGGGCATTTCTGCAGCTACTCGGTGAATATATAAACGGCACAGTCAGCAAACCGCACGGACAGGCGGGACGCAAATGGCGTGCACGATACCAAGAAGTGGCCCTGACCAAGGACTTGGCTTTATGAAGATTCTGTCAGGTTCACGCCACGGTCAGCCCCGAACTGCACCCCCCATGGGCTGCTTCGGCGGGAGAACACGAACCCTTATCTGAACCATTGTTACCCGATTGCACGTCGACTGTTACGTAATCGGTAAGAGTCATTTACCGATTTGAACCGCTGCAACACGGCGCAACACATCTATCATGGCAGTTGGCGTGAAAAGATGCAGATCAGTTACGGCAATTCCCCGCTTAGCGTGCGCCATTCGCTCGCAGGCCTGCCAGAGACCCAGTGTCACACCCCGCCAGGAACCACTTGCCGTGCACATCGTATGCGCGGCAATACCCGTGATAAAGAACGCAGAGCACAGCCCCGGCACGGACCATCTCGCAATGGCCTGTGGGGGCGTGGTTTTGCAGGAGCCCTGAATGACAGAGAAATCCAAAGGCCTCACCCGCCGCCAGTTGCTGAAAGGTTCAGCCACGACGCTGGCCGTCGGTGCAGCTGCCACGGCCCAGGCCGCCACCGTTGTCGGCGTTCCGCAGTGGGTGCCGTTCGACCACAACGGTCCGATGCATTACGACACCCCGGGCTGGCAGTTCTTCACCGACGCCGAAGCCCTCGCGGTGGAAGCCATTGTCGCCCGACTGATCCCCGCCGATGACCTCAGCGTCAGCGGCAAGGACGCCGGTTGCGCGGTGTTCATCGACCGTCAGCTGGCCGGCGAGTACGGCACATTCAGCCGTCTGTACATGCAGGGCCCGTTCGCTCAAGGCACGCCGATGCAGGGTGACCAGTCGGAACTGGTGCCGCGCCAGCGCTACCGTCTCGGCCTCGCCGGCCTTGAAGGCTACTGCCAGAAGCAGTTCCAGAAAAACTTCAGCGCCCTGACCGCGGAACAGCAGGACAAGGTCCTGACCGGTCTGGACAAGGCCGAGATCACGCTGGAAGGCATCGACGCCAAATTGTTCTTCCAGCAAGTGCTGGGCAACACCATGGAAGGCTTTTTCGCCGACCCGGTCTACGGCGGCAACCGCGACATGGTGTCGTGGAAAATGATCGGCTTCCCCGGGGCCCGCTACGACTACCGCGAGTACATCGGCCTGCACAACCAGAAGCTCAATCTGGTGCCGCTCTCCATCATCGGCAGCTCCGCCTGGACCAAGAAGGGTTAATTCGACATGGCCAAAAAACTACCTTCCACCGACGTCGTGGTAGTCGGGCTCGGCTGGGCCGGATCCATCATCGCCAATGAACTGGCCGATGAAAACCTCAAGATCATCGGCTTCGAACGCGGCCCATGGCGCGATACCGCCGCGGACTTCAACGTGGCCTCGGCCGCGGACGAATTGCGCTACAGCCGCCGTCAGGACTTGATGGCGAGAACCCGGCAAAACACCACAACCATTCGCAACAGCGTCACCGAGACAGCGCTACCCATGCGCAGCTGGGGCTCGTTTCACCCGGGCAACGGTACCGGCGGCGCCGGCAACCACTGGGCCGGCATCACCTTCCGTTTCCAGCCCCATGAGTTCCGGCTGCACAGCCACCTGACCGAGCGTTACGGCAAAGAGCTGTCGCCTGAACTGACCCTGCAGGATTGGGGCACCGACTGGGACGAAATGGAGCCTTTCTACGCCAAGTTCGATCGCCTGGCGGGCATCTCCGGCAAGGCCGGCAACATCAAGGGCGTGATCCAGGAAGGTGGCAACACCTTCGAAGGCGCGCGCTCCGAGGAATACCCGAACCCGCCGACGCAACAGACCTACGCGCCGACACTGTTCGCCGAAGCCGCGAAAAACCTGGGCTACAAGCCGTTCCCGGTGCCGTCGGCCTTGCTCTCGCGGCCGTATGTAAACTCCCTTGGCGTGGCCATGGGTGCCTGCACCTTCTGCGGTTTCTGCACCAACTACGGCTGCGCCAACTATTCCAAGGCCAGCGCCATCACCACGGTGTTGCCGGTGCTGGTGCGCAAGCCGAACTTCACGGCCATGACCAATTGCGAAGTCCTGCGCGTGACCATGGACAGCAGCGGCAAACGCGCCACCGGCATCGTCTACATGGATTCCAACGGCGAAGAGTGGGAACAGCCTGCCGAACTGGTGGTGATCAGCGCGTTCATCTTCGAAAACGTACGCCTGATGCTGCTCTCCGGCGTGGGCCAGCCTTACGACCCGGTGACCAACACCGGCACCACGGGCCGCAACTACGCCTACCAGACCGCCAACAGCGTGCGCATGTTCTTCGATGACAAGAACTTCAACCCGTTTATCGGCGGCGGTGCCATCGGCATGGGCATCGACGAGTTCAACAACGACAACTTCGACCACTCGGGTCTGGGTTTCGTCGGCGGCGGCAGCACCCGCGTGACCCCGATCGGCGCTGCGCCCATCGACTCCCGCCCTCTCCCGCCCGGCACCCCGACCTGGGGTTCGGAATGGAAGAAAGCCACGGTCAAGAACTACGCCAGCACCATGTCCATCGGCTGCGAAGCGAGCAGCTATGCGACGCGGACCAATTACCTGTCGCTGGACCCGACCTACAAAGATCCCCTGGGCCGACCGCTGCTGCGCATCACCTTCGACTTCCCGGAGAACGATCGCAAGATGGCCGCCTACGTCACCGCCAAGGTCGGCGAGATCGCCAAGAGCATGAACCCGCGGCAGATGGTGCCCAGTTCCCAGCAAGGGCACTGGAACAGCGCGCCGTATCAGTCGTCGCACATCGTCGGCGGCTTCATCATGGGCGCCGACCCGAAGAACAGCTCGGTGAACAAGCACCTGCAAGTGTGGGGCGTGCCGAACCTCTTCGTGGTCGGCTCATCCGCCTTCCCGCAGAACCCGGGCTACAACCCGACCGGCACCGTCGCGGCGCTGGCTTTCAAAGCGGCGGATGCCATCCGCACCCGCTACCTTAAGCGTCCAGGGGAGATGATCAGCGTATGAAGACTCTTCTGACGGTCTGCGCAGGCGTTATCGGTCTGTCTGTTTCCCTCGCCCACGGGGCAACCGGCGCCGATTCCTACAACATCGTGGAAAAGGGCCGCTACCTCAGCACCCTGGGTGACTGCACCGCGTGCCACACCATCCCGGGCAAGCCGCTGTTTTCCGGTGGCGTGATCCTTGATACGCCGTTTGGCAAGCTGGCCGGCGCCAACATCACCCCGGACCAGGCGACCGGCATCGGCCGCTGGAGCTTCGAGGATTTCCAGAGCGCCATGTCCAAGGGCCACGGCCTTGACGGCAAGCGCTTGTATGGCGCCATGCCGTTCACCGCGTACACCAAGGTGCTGCGTGAGGACAACCTGGCGATCTTCGCGTACCTGAAGACGGTGGATCCGGTAGAGAACAAGGTTGAAACCAACCAGCTGCCGTTCCCCTTCAACGTGCGCACCAGCCTGATCGGCTGGAACCTGATCAACTTCAAGGAAGGCGAGTTCAAGGCCGATCCGCAGAAGTCCGAGCAGTGGAACCGCGGCGCGTATCTGGTGGAAGGCCTGGGCCACTGCGGCACGTGCCATACGCCGAAGAACCTGATTGGCGGTGACAAGAACGATCAATTCCTCACCGGCGCCAATCTGCAGAACTGGGTCGCGCCGAACATCACCTCCACTGGCCAGGATGGCATTGGTGCGTGGAGCGAGGCTGACATCGTCAAGTACCTGAAGACCGGCGCAAACCGTTTCGACATCGCGTCCGGGCCGATGGCCGAGGAAGTCGAGCATTCTTCGCAGCACTGGAAGGATGAGGATTTGCTGGCGGTGGCGGTGTATTTGAAGGATGGCGCCAAGCCGGTCGAGGCAGCCAAGCCAGTCGCTGCGGACGATGGGGCGATGGTGGCGGGCAAGGCGATTTATGCGGATCGCTGTTCGGCGTGTCATACGCCGACGGGTGAAGGCGCGGCCAATCTGTTCCCGAAACTGGCGATGGCGCCGTTGGTGAACAGCAATGATCCGTCGTCGCTGATTCGTGTGGTGCTGGCGGGCAGTCGTGCGGGTGCGACGGATGCTGCGCCGACGGCTCCGGCGATGCCGGCGTTTGGCTGGAATCTGTCGGATGAGAATGTCGCGGATGTGCTGACGTATGTGCGTAATACGTGGGGCAACGCGGCGCCGGCGGTGTCGGCTTCGGAGGTGAAGGATGTGCGTGAGGGGTTGAGGGCGAAGTAGGTTTACCTTTGACAGCAAGATCAAGAGCGTCTGCCTAAGGGCAGACGTTTCGCCTTCGGCGAGTTACTTGGAAAAGCACCCCAAGTAACCAAGGGTGCTTGCTCTTGGTTTGGCCCTTCGTTCCTCAGGGTTCCTTCACTCCGGTCTCGCTCCGTGGGCCCGCTGCCATCCGCCATCCATGGCGGGGGGCAGCTCTCGCCGCATCCATGCGGCTCGGCCCACTCCGCGAAACCTGCGTTCAGCCTGCACCCAAGTCGCGTTTGGTGGTGTCTGGGCTTTTTGTGTTTGAAGATCAAAAGCGAATCAAAACTTCCCGGCTAAAGCCGGTCCCACTGGCTGCACGCACTGCTTTTAGTGGGACCGGCTTTAGCCGGGAATAGGCCAGTCTGGGCACCGATACCTTCGGAGGGTGAGCTGGATACCCAACCCATCATTCACTGGTGATCGTTCCCACGCTCCGCGTGGGCACGCCTCTCAGGACGCTCGGCGTCCATCCCCGGTTAAAGCCGGTCCCACCGACTGCACGCATTGCTTTTAGTGGGACCGGCTTTAGCCGGGAAGAGGCCAATCTGGGCACCGATGTCCTCGGAGGGTGAGCTGGATACCCAACCCATCATTCACTTGTACGATGTCTTATCAGAAGGTATTACTAACGTTCCCGTAAAAAAATAAAACAACGGAGATCGCTACATGGACTCAACCCTGTCCGCCTTGCCCAAGCATGCTGAAACCTCTGAGCCGTCAAGCGGCAACACCCGCCGCAGTTTCCTGAAGAAATCCCTCGCTGTTTCCGCCACCCTGGCCACCGTCGGCAGTGCCGCTCTGCCCCGCCTCGCGTCTGCCGCCGAGCCCTTGAGCCAGCGTTACCCGGATCCGCTCGTTCACATCCTCGACGACAGCTTTCTCGAACTGCGGGTCTTCAACGCCAGCGTCGAGAAACTCGCCACCGGCATGCGTTGGGCCGAAGGGCCGGTATGGGTCGGCGACGGGCGTTACTTGCTGGTCAGCGACATCCCCAACAACCGCATCATGCGTTGGGATGAAATCACCGACACCTTCACGGTGTATCGCGAACACTCCAACTTCTCCAACGGCATGTGCCGCGATCGCCAGGGCCGCCTCATCGTCTGCGAGGGTTCCACCACCACCAGCGAAGGCCGGCGCATCACCCGCACCGAATACAACGGCACCATCACCGTGCTGGCCGACAGCTTCGATGGCAAACCCTTCAACTCCCCCAACGACATCGTCTGCAAAAGCGACGGCTCGATCTGGTTCAGCGACCCGCCCTTCCAGACCAGCAACAACTACGAAGGCCACAAAATCACCCCGACTCAACCCCACGCTGTCTACCGCATCGACGGCGAGAGCAAGAAAGTCACCCGGGTGATCGACGACCTGGCCGGTCCCAACGGCCTGTGCTTCTCCCTTGACGAAAAGACCCTGTACGTCGTCGAAGGCCGCGCCAAACCGAACCGCCTGATCTGGGCCATCGCGGTCAAGGACGACGGCACCCTGGGCGAACGCCGCAAACACATCGAAGGCCTGGACTACGCCGCCATCGACGGCATCAAATGCGACGAAGCCGGCAACCTGTGGTGCGGCTGGGGCGGCAACGGCGATCCGAAGGCCGACCTGGAGAAACTCGACGGCGTGCGCGTGTTCAATCCCCAGGGCAAAGCCATCGGACATATCTCGCTGCCGGAGCGCTGTCCTAATCTTTGCTTTGGCGGACGCGAAGGGAACCGGTTGTTCATGGCGAGCAGTCACTCGATTTACTCGCTGTTTGTGAATACGCGTGGGACTGGGTTTGCGGTGTAGGGGTATTTACTTGCTGGATCGGCGGCCGAGCGGCCGTCGACTTGGGTTGGGCTCTTGTTAAAAGGTCCGTCCCCCTTTAGACCGCAAAGTAGATTTCGGATGTATCCAAAACGCTGAAAAATAAAGCGAACTGATGTTTAAACTTATTAGAGAGTAATGGAGCTACTGCCATATCTTTCAAATGGTTTGCGCCTCAAAGGGTCAAAGGGTCAAAGGGGGTCGCCCATCTCACTTTAGACGTAGTCATCGGTTAATAAAGATTCCAATGTCGTCAAGAGCATCCTGAGCTCTACCAGACAAGGTCCTGTGCTTTAGCTTTTCAAGTAGGACCGGCATGACTAAAGATTTGTCGATTACTTTGTGCATGCGGGCAACATGACCTATGCATGTCAGGGCCAGTCCTCTGACGTCCTCGTCGCGATGATTCTTTATTGCTTCTATGCACTTAAGCTGAATCCATTGCGGATCATCAATGTTAAAACACAGATACATAAGTGCATCCGTAGCTACCTCCGCATCTTCCGACCGCAACATAACATCGAGCTCCTCTTGGCTATATGGGGGGTGGTAGCGCTCATTTTTTGATCTTCCCCTTTGCCTGTTACCATGCCAGCTTTTCTGCATGCCGATTGTTGTTCGTTGTGCAAATCGCACCAGCAACGTACGTGCCCATGAAATTCTTCGTCACCATTTGGGTAAGATTCGAGAGTTAAAGGGGTCCGTCCCCTTTAGCCAGTCAACTTCATTTTTCGGAATACTCCATCCATGACTGTTCAGCCAGTCGATAGTCTTTCTAGAGAGTTAAAGGGGTCCGTCCCCTTTAGCCTTTGAGATCTAAATCTCCTGACCTGGAATATGAAGATTTCTAAGCTGGAATGCCTCGCTTAGCGCCACTTCTTCGTTAATTTCTCCATCACTCAGGCACTTGTATGGCTCGTTGTCGAGTGCAGTGCGCACCAGATCATATAACGCCAACGATCTGAAGTTAACCTCAAGCCACAGTGAATTTTGGTCATCATAGCTCAAGCGTGCATCGTAATTCGCCTCGGTCTTGGAGACGCAATCTTTCAAGTAAACAAACTCTTGATCTGCTCGGACGCAATACTCACTCACCCTCAGAGCGCTCATGAGGCAGCGGGCGGTAAGAATATTAGGGAAAACCAACCTATATTCGTGACTCATGAGCCGTGCGGCCTCCCTCGAACTGTGGGTAAATCTATGGGGTTACGGATGCCAATATGGCTTTTATTTGGATCTGTAGAATTAAAGGGGTCCGTCCCCTTTAACCCTTTAACCCAGCGAGATTTTCTGCCCCCGAACGCAGCATAGGTCTGTCATAGGGTGCCGGTAAAAAAGATCGGTATTGCGCCTGGCGTTGCGAGTTGCGCCTGCTCACCCGTCTTACGCCCAAATATCAAGTTCTCCATGGCTTGAACAAAGCCCAGTCCCTGTATGCAAAGCCCGTCGTGGATGAGGCTCAAGAGGTAGCAGCAACCCTTTTCGTCGATCAACAGCGCGCCGTGGCCGTGATGGACTTCGGCGATGCTCACCAAGGTGGTGCCTAGGCGTTGCTCCCACTCAAGGAAATCTTCGCTTTCATGCAGATGTTCAAATGTGCCAAAGGCGACATCGCTGGTAGCACACTCCTCTCCTGCGCCGCAGATGCCCACTTGCACCCCGGCAAGCTGTTTAAGTAGAGCAGCGGCAGGATGGTCGTGTGGAACGTAACGCGGTAGTGGCACGGTGGAAGTGCTGGGCCAGCCTGCTGCAAGAAAAAGTGGGCTCAGGCTTTCAGGGAGTTCGATCAGTTGGGGTACGTTTAGTGTGTCGGCCACGATTTTACCAAGCTGTTAGTGGGTGCTATAGAGTTAAAGGGGTCTATCCCCTTAAGTCCAAAAAAACGAGCGGCTTTGCGTCGTTTCTAAGTAAGGGGTCCGTCCCCTTTAGCCCCTGTCCCCTTTAGCCCCTTAAGCCAGCTAAAGGGGGCAGCGCACTTTCGCTTTTTATCTGCACAATTAAGAGGGTTCATCCCCTTTAATGCTCTACATTAATAAAAGATTAACTCGCGGACGCTGTTCACGAAACGAATCTCGGCATCACCGCCCACTATTTCTTCAAACTCTCTGAAAAAGAAGTCCAAGTCCTTTGAGAATACAAAGAATGCATCACGACCATGCTCTCCAGACACCAATGCTCGTAGTATGTAATGGCAGCTTTCATGTAGTGCTTCATACAACTCTTTTCCGATTATCGATAAATATTGAGCCTGAAGAATACTGGCTAGCATCGAAATTTTAGGCATTGTTGTGGGCCTATGCCTCGAGATCACGTTGTGCTTCCTGAGATCTTTGTCATACTGGATATGTTCTTGAACCAGCCTTTCAAACTTGCCGGCTTTACCTCGAAACAGGAGCCGAGGCATTCCTTCGACGTCTTCCGCCAGTGGTATTTTTATACTCAAAAGATTTATATCGACTGAATAGCATTTTGATACAAGCGCTTTTATAGCCGCTTCACCTTGGGCCGTCGTTCCGAAGCCAATCCCTCCTTGCAGATTCGTAGCCATCACCAAGGCGAACTCGTCAGTATCATCCGCGGACATTTCTCTTATAAAATCGTTAGCATGATTTTTAAACTCAGCAAATTCGGCTTTAAAGCATAAGATCTTGTAGTGTTTCATATCAGATTCCTTTACGTCCTGCCGGGTAGGTGAACACTATTACCGCACCCTTTGTATTTGTGGCGTGAACATGTGGGATTTCATGGTGAGCTGGTTGATCATCTCCGACCAAGTCAGGGTGCCCATCTGGATGCTCGAACACCTCTGCTACCCCGTTTTTATCCCTGCGCCCTAGCGTGGTGATCCCGCGACTTTTCATACAGTTGCAATTCACTCCATGGCTACTTAGGTTGAGATCTTTCATTGGGATCGCCTCCCCACCTCTACCTAACCGCGGTACCTGAGCATGTTGCTGGGCCTTTTTCATTGCAGCCCTACGGCTATTTGTCGCGACAACTTTTTGCAAACCGAGTGGGTCGATCCAACCCGTCGGATTTGAAACGTAGTGATAGAGGTTTAGCCCACCACTGTAGCCAATCGGATCCTTGCTGATAAACCGCCCGACCCTTGGATCATAGTACCGATGGCGGTTGTAGTGCAGGCCGGTTTCGTGGTCGTGGTATTGGCCCTGGAACCGGATCGGGTTGGTCAGGCCGATTTGTTGGGCGAATTCAGAACGCTGTTCCTGCGCTTCGCCCCACGCTTTGTATTGCGCGCTCCAGGCGGTGTTGCCGTTGTGGTCGGTGATTTCCTGCGGCGTGCCGAGGTGGTCGCATTGGTACCAAGCCAACGCATCAATTGGTAGCGCGACGGGTTTGTAGTTCCAGAGCGGGTCTTCTTTGAAGTTGTAGCGGCCCTGATACGTCGGCTGACTCACGAGGCGGATTGTTTCGTGGCGGATGGCCTGGGCCACCGGGACGAAGGTGCCGGGTTCTTGGATGTAGTGGACGGTTCGGCCGAGGGCGCCAGCGTATGGGGGAGGACTGCTTTCCCACGCCAGGTTGTCGCCGTCCCAGCCGTACAAGGTGAAGCCGCAGCCGAGCTCGCGCTCTTTACGGGCGTGTTCGTTTTCGTTCCAGCCGGTGCCGGCTTCGGGGCGTGGGCGGTAGTGGGCTTTGGAGAGTTTGTAGAGGCGCCTTCCGAGTGGGTCGTAGCCGAAGTCGACGGTAAGGCGCGGATCGCAGAAGTGCACCAGACGATCGAAGAGATCCCAGTGCAGTTCACTGCGCAGGCCGTTAGTCCAGCGCTCGGTCTGGTTACCGCGTTCGTCGTATTCGTAGTGGCCGCCTGCGTAGTCGCGCAGGAGGTTGTCGATCAGCTTGTGGCGGACTGGCTCAGGATCTAAAGGCCGGCGGACGGGTGCGGCGCTGTCGTTGAGCAGGTTGCTTGCGGGGTCGAAGGCGAAGGTTTCGGTGCCGAGGCGACTGGTGGCGCTTAGCAGGCGGCTTACCGGGTCGTAGCGATAGGAGAGCGGGCCGCGACGGCTGTCATTGATGTCGGTGAGCTGGCCGGCGGCATCGTAGGTGTAGGCGCGTTTAATGAGCGTGGTTTTATCGTCTGCCCGGCCCAGTAGCTGTTCTTGAAGGCGTCCTGCCGGGTCCCATTGCTGGGTTTGCAGCAGGTTATTGCCTTGGTGCCGGCTGATCTCGCGGTGGAGGTCATCGCGTTCGTAGCTGAGCAGTTCGTGCTCATCGAGCTTCAGGCCGAGCAGATGACCGCTGCCGTAGGTGAGCCAACTGACGCGGTGTCCATCCGGGCGAACAGTGGCGACGCGGTTATTCAGCGCGTCGTACTCGTGCTGCCAAACGGCAACCAGTGGCTTGTCCAGATTCGAGTAATGCTGGTGCTCGCGCAGCAGGTTGCCGGCCGGGTCGTGAAACCATTGCAGCTTGCTGACGGCGTTGGTCGCCATGACCAGATGGCCATTGCCGTCGTAGGCAAAGGTTTCGCTCTGGGACTGTTCGCCGAGGGTGGCGCGGCGTTCGGTCAGGCGGCCCATCGGGTCGAATGTCAGCGCAATGGTGCGTTGGCCATTGAGGGTTTCGGCAAGACGCCCGGTTTCCGGATCGTACTGATAGCGAGTCGAGCGATTGTCGAAGCCGCGCTCTTCCAGCAGGCGCCCAACCGGGTCGTAGTGAAAGTGGGCGCGGCGTTCGTTTTCGTTTTCCAGCGCGACGAGGCGGCCGAGTTTGTCCCACCGATAGCGCAGGGTTTGCTCGGCGGCGTCGACGCGTTCGGCGATGAAGCCTGCAGCGGTGTAGCGCCAGGTGGTGCAGCGTTCGAGACCATCGGAATGAGCCAGCAAACGACCTTCGGCGTCCCGGCTAAAGCGTTCTTCGGTCTCGTCCGGATGTTTGATCAGGACAAGCTGACCGGCTTTGTACTCGTACTCAGTCGCGTGGCCAGCGGGATCCGTGAAGCGAACCATCTGGCCGCGGTCGTCGTATTCCCAAACACTGACCTTGCCCGAGCAGTCGGCGTACTTAACGAGTTGTCCGGCGTCGTTGTAGGCCAACGCCTTTGTATTGCCGTTAGCGTCCTTGATCGCGGTAGGAAGGCCGAAGCCGTTGTAGGCGTATTCGGTAACGCTCTCTAGCGGGTCGATCGCCTCGATCAGATTTCCACGAAAGTCGTAATCCCGTTTCCACAACCCGCCTTCGCCATCGCTGATCTTGATCAGGTGGCTTTTATCGTCATACGCGTAATTCATCACGCTGTGATCAGCGCGGGTGTGTTCGGTCAGATTGCTGAGCTTGTCGTAGCGATATCGGTCGGTGCTGCCGTCGGTGTGGACGTGGCGGATGATGTTCTTCGCCGCATCGCGGAAGAACCATTCCGAACGCCCATCGGCGTGGCAGATGCGATAGGTGTAACCCAAGCTGTCGTAGTAATGCCGGGTTTCGTGGCCCAAAGCGTCAGTGACGTAGGTCAGGCGGATGTTTTCATCCCACGCCAGTCGCGTGTCGAAGCTGCCGTCGTCCGCCCATTCGCGAATGGCTTTCGCATCCGGACCGGAACCTTGCCATTGCAGGTTCAAACCGCGATTGGTGCGGTCGGTATAGCGGGTAATCAGGTGGTGTTCGTACTGGTAACGCCAGGCAGCGCCGTTCTCGTCTTGGGCCAGAACAAGATCGCCAAAGTCATCGTACTGATAGGCGCACAATTGGCGTTTGACGTCGCCGTCCCGGATTTCCCAAACACCCGTCAAGCGCCCCTGATCATCAATCAAAGTACCCAGGCGCAAGTGGACTTTACGGGCGTCCTTTTCCCGATAAGTGACCAATTCAAAGAGCATCGAACCCCCATCATGGCGGTGCTCGTAATGCAGCATCACCCCGGCGCCGTTGGGCAGCATCTTGTTGATCAGAACAAAACGGTCACCCCGCCGAACATATGTCTCGCGGTGATCAAGCCCACGCATCAGCAATAATCGATCTTTGCTGAGGCGAACGACCGTCAGGTTTTCAATGGCGTTGAAGTGAAACAGCTTGACCTTGGGCAGAGGAAATTCATGACTACGCCCATCGGAGTCATGAAACACCAGACCGTCGCCGACGAGATCGAAGCGTGTGGTAAACGGCGTAATCCAGCGCGCGCCAATTACGTCACCATCGTAGGCATCCAGACTCGAGCAATAAGTCCGCGTCCACTCAATCGGAAACGGCCCCGGCAGGCTGAAATCGGTATGACTGACCGACTCCGAGCCCATCGCGAAACTGATGCTCTTGATCGTCGAGGCGCAGGCGCAATTCTTCTTTTCGTTAGGCCGGCCCTTGGCAGGTTTCTCGTGCTGAACAACTTCGAGCTTGCCTTCACCCGCCTGGCGCTTGGCCTTATTAACCACCCCGGGCTTGATGTTGAAAGCCTGTGCATGGCCATTGCGCGACCGCCAGCTGACGACCGCACCCTCCAAAGTAACCAGCAACGCCGCGATAGAATGCTGAGCTTCGGGATCTGCCAGCCCCGTGATCTGCGTGCGAAGCTGAGGCGCCAGAACACGCAACAAACTGGCGTGTCTGACGACCTCATCTTTAACCGCTTCAGGCACGAGGTATTCAGCAGCGCCATTCACCGCACCCTTGCCCGCAGCAACACAAATATCTGCAGCCGCGACGAAGATATTGCCAATCGCGGCCTGAGGGTCGTAGGCCCAAAGATCGCCTGCGGCATGAGCCAACTGCCCCGCCTCAAGCAAATCGGCCTTGGCGTTCAGTTTGGGGTCTACCAAGCTCTCCAAGCCAGCAGCGATCTCAAACAGCACGCCTTCCCCAAGCTTCCCTGCATCCTCAATAATCCCGGGGAGCCTGGCCTGCGCCTGAGTCACAAAGTCATCAAGCGTCCCGACAATGGTTGCATTCAGGTGCCCGATCAGAATCTCGATCAGTGCATCGCCCAGCACCATCTTGCCGGCCTGCCGCATCTCCTGACGCACCAGAAACAGCATCGGCCGCAGGCTCATCCGCGCCGCCGCCATGCCCGGCGGAATGGGCACCATCCCGATCAGGTTGATGCCCAGACTGACCCAGTCCAGCGGGTCACGCTCGTCACTGGTCGCCAGCCGAACGATGTCGTTCAGCGCATCGACCAGCGCCATGATGTTGCCCACCACCGGCAGCCCACCGGCCAGGGTCTTGATCCGCTCAAGCGTGACAACCCCGCCGCTGATGTCCTGCAGCCAGGCATCAACATTGGCCGCACCGGTGCCGACGTCTTCGACCTGAATTTGATCAAGCGGAACAATTGCGACCTGTGGTTCGCGTTTCTCACCACCAACCGGAAGATTTAAAGGGGTTGCCAAGGATGCTCTCCGTGCTCAAAAAACCATCGGAAAAGGCGTGAATGCCAATCCGGGGGCCACGGAGATATCAAGGCTTGTGCCAGTTATGAATTAGCCGAGCAAAATCAATAGCTTAAGAAGGAAAATGACGGGTTTTAGCGAACGCCAACCCTAATAACAAAGAGAAAGTGCGCAAGAAGTTGCGCACCCCTGCGCAACTTATTGCGCACTCGTCTGCAGGCCACAGAAGACGTGGCTTACAGCGCAGAAAGCACCCAGAAACACATAATCAAGTGCGCAACTTCTTGCGCATCATGGCAATAAAATACCAACGCTCTAAACGGGCTAACCCGATCACTCAAGCACGGCCGCTCTACCCTCCCGCACCGCCAGAATGCGCGGCAGGTTTTCCTCGATCCATGTCGTCAGCCCGTCCATCTGCAAGGCGACCTCCTTGCCCATCGCCGTCAGGCGGTATTCAACATGGGGCGGCACCACCGGCAGCGCTTTGCGGTCGACAAACCCGTCCTGTTCCAGGCTCTGCAGCGTCTGCGAAAGCATCTTTTCACTGACACCGCCGATCTTTCGCCGCAGCTCGCTGAACCGGTGCATGCCGTCGAGCAACACCACCAGCACCAGCACGCCCCAGCGGCTGCACACATGATTGAGGATTTCCCGCGAAGGACAGTCACGGGCCAGCACCTCACCGGTACGGATCCGCTCCAGCAGAGAGACACTGCCTACAAAGGGAGAAGCAATATCGTTCATCACACTTACCTTTTCGTACGTACTTACGAAAGGTTAGCACGCTGAGTATGCTGATCGCCCTATCACCTTGTTCGGGAATCATCATGATCGTCATCACCGGTGCATCAGGCCAGCTGGGCCGCCTCGTCATCGCTCAATTGCTGAAAACCGTGCCTGCCTCGCAGATCGTTGCGGCCGCCCGTGGCCCGGAAAAAGTGGCCGACCTTGCCGCAAAAGGCGTGCAGGTCCGCCACGCAGACTACTCAAAACCCGACACGCTGGACCGCGCCTTTGAAGGCGCCGAAAAAATCCTGCTGATCTCGTCCAGTGAAGTGGGCCAGCGCGTGGCTCAGCATCAGGCGGTGATCGACGCGGCCCGCCGCGCCGGCGTGAAACTGCTGGCCTACACCAGCGTGCTCCACGCCGACACCTCGGCGCTGGCCCTGGCCGAGGAACACAAACAGACCGAGGAGGCACTGACGCAAGCCGGCGTCCCGGCGGTGGTGTTGCGCAACGGTTGGTATCACGAAAACTACACGGCCGGCGTGGCCCACGCGGTGGCGAACGGCGCGCACTACGGCAGCGCGGGCGAAGGCCGGATCAGCTCAGCGGCGCGGGCGGATTATGCAGAGGCGGCGGCCATCGTGCTGACGGCGAGTGACGATCAGGCGGGCAAGGTGTACGAACTGGCCGGCGACGAGTCCTACACGCTCAAGGCATTCGCTGCTCAAATCGCCCAGCAATCCGGCAAGCCTGTCGTCTACACCGATCTTCCAGAGGCCGACTACAAAGCAGTGTTGCTGCAGGCCGGGCTGCCGGAGTTCGTCGCCGAGTTGCTCGCCAACTCCGATGCCGCCGCGGCCAAAGGTGCGCTGTTCGAAGACGGTGGGCAGTTGAGCCGCCTGATGGGCCGGCCGACCACGCCACTGTCCACCAGCATTACTGAGGCGCTATCCCATTAACATTCGCCGCCACCACCTGCAACAGCGGGCGGCGCGCCAGCACGTCCACTGAATGATTTGCGCCCACCACGGTCGGAACTAATGACAGCGCACCACGCGCTGGCCAAGGAGTTTCGAATGAATAGCAAATCGCTCATTGCCGGTCTGGCGATTTTGGGTAGCATTTCCGTTACGAGTTTTACGGTGCAGGCCGCCAACGCAACGGAGCCAACCATTCAACCTTCCAGGGACAACATGCGGGAGCTCGAAGTCGGCAGCCGCTCGCCGCAGGAATTTCAGCGTCCCGATGCCGCGCTCAAGGACTGGAAAGCCAAGGGCCTGGAAGAACCGGCCAAGATGAGTCAGTGGGTGCGCATCCACGACAAATACGTTGAAGTGCAGACGACTAATGGCCAGATCACCAAGATTGTCCCGATCGAAAAGTAAGCCGGGGCACTGACCCAGTGCGTCGGGTTTCGGGGCGCACGCCAAACGAAAAAAGTGTCGAGAAAGAATTCCAATAACGACCAAAGGAATTTCCCATGAACATGAAAAAACTGATGGCTTGCGCGGCCGTGGTCGCTTTTCTGGGCGGGGCCAGCTTCTCCGCAGCGGCGCAGACCCCTGCGACGAAAAGCGTGCAGGCGGAACACACCAATGAGCAGTACAAGGTCGGCGACACCACCCATGACCTGTACAAAGACGAGCGTGTCGGCGTCAAGGACTGGCAAGGCAAGGGCCTCACTGCGCCCAGGGAAGGTACGCAATGGGTGCTGATCAGCGATAAATACGCGCTTATCAACATGGAAGACGGCAAGGTCCTCGACATCGCGCCGGGCAACCTCAAACCGTTGAAAAAGTAATCCCCGCTACGCCCGTCACCGTGCCCGACACCCGTCGGGCATCGCTTTGCCAGCCTCATCTCCCAACGCCCGCCTCATCCGCTTTTCGCTGACAACAAAGGTTGCACCCTGACGATAGCGCCCTCTACTCTGCGCCTCTCGTTTGTTGCGTCATGGGCCCGGGTTCGATGTCTTCCGTTTTGAATGTCTTGCTGCCGATCTTCGCGCTCATCCTCGTGGGCTACCTCTGTCGCCGTACCAACCGTTTAGGGCCGACTGCCGCGTCTGAAATCAACCGGATGGTGGTCTGGCTGTGCTTGCCCGCGCTGCTGTTCACGGCCACCGCACATGCCACCTGGGCGCAGATCTGGCACCCGGGCTTCGTGCTGACCTTTACCCTGTCGACCCTGGCGATGTTCGTCATTACCTTGCTGCTGCGGCGCCGAAAGGCCGGGCATTTCGCCGATGCCAGCATCGATGCCCTCAGCGCTTCCTACGCCAATACCGGCTACATCGGCATTCCGCTGTGCGTCATGGTGCTGGGCCAGGAAGGCCTGGAGCCGGCCCTCATCGCGTCGTTGCTGGTGGTGTGCGTGGTGTTTGGCATCGCCCTGGTGTGCATCGAAATCGGTCTGCAAAGCGAGGCCCGGGTGCATCGCATCGTGCTCAAAGTACTGCTGGCGCTGGCGAAAAACCCTTTGGTCGTGTCACCGATCCTCGGCGCCTGCTGGGCATCGACCGGCGCGGCATTGCCGGGCGCGCTGGACACATTCCTCAATCTGCTGGGTGCTGCGACGACGCCTTGCGCGCTGATTTCCCTGGGCCTGTTTCTCGCTCAAAAACAGCAAGGCACGCGCGTGGGCACGACGTTGCTGGTGCTGATCAAACTGATTGCCCATCCGCTGCTGACGTGGTTTCTGGCGTTTCGCGTGTTCCACCTGCCGCCGCTGTGGGCCAACTCGGCCCTGCTGTTGAGCGCCCTGCCCACCGGCACCGGGCCGTTCATGCTGGCCGAGTACTACAAGCGCGAGGCGTCGGTGGTGTCGAGCACGATCCTGATTTCAACGCTCGGCTCGCTGGTCACGCTGTCGATGTGCATTTATTACATCAACGGATAAGGTGCCCATGCCCGCCTCTTGGCAGGCAAACGCGCGCCTGCAGGTCAGGCGTGCGCGGTGGGGCCAGCGATGCATACAAGGTCACTTCAACGCCGCGACCACCGCATCGAAGAAAGCCATCGGGTCGATGGGCTCTTTGTCCACCGGCTTGGGTTGCGCGCCGAAGGTGACGATCACCACGTTATTGGCCGGGTTGACGTAGATGTTCTGACCCTGGATGCCCACCGCCGAATAGGCGCCATCTTTCACCGAGGGCGCGGTCCAGGCGGTCCACCACATGTAACCGTAATCCAGGCTCTTGCCGCCCTTGAGGGTGGTCGGCAGTGTCGCTTCCCTGACCCAGCCGTCCGGCAGAATCGAGGCGCCGTTGATCTTGCCGTCGTTCATGAAGAACAGTCCGAAGCGCCCATAATCCCGCAGCGTCGCGCTGATCCCGCTGCCGCCGATCTCCACGCCGTCAGGCGAGTCCAGCCACCAGGTGGCGTCGCTTTCCATGCCGAAAGGCTGCCAGATCTTTTTCGACAGGTACTCGGCCAGCGGCATCTTCACCGCACCCCGCACAATCTCGCCGAGGACCTGGGTTTCACCGGTGCTGTAGTTGTTCACCGTACCGGGCTCGGCCGCGCGCGGCAGGCTCGCCATCAGCGCCATGGCCGAGTGAGGCTGCTGGGAAATCTGCGCCTTGAGCAACGCCCGCCGGTCCGACGCCGGATCGGTGTAGGTTTCGTTCCACTTCACCCCCGACGACATCATCAGCACGTTGCGCACGGTCACCCCGTCGTAGGCACTGCCTTTGAGGGCCGGCACGTAATCGACCACCTGGGCGTCGAGGCCTTTGATCAAGCCGTCCTTGATCGCCGCCGCCGTCAGCGTCGAGGTGATGGATTTCGCCATCGACATCGACATCCAGCGGGTTTTCTCGGTGTTGCCGCGCTGATAGGTCTCGAAGACGATCTTGCCGTCCTTGATCACCAGCATCGCGGTAATACTGTCCAGCGCCACGAAGTCATACAGGTCGTACTTTTTGCCGTCGACGGTGAAGCGCACGTTGGGCAGTTGCCGATCCGACTTCGGCAACTCATAGGGGTGATCGCCGGCCTTGATGGTGTGGGTGGGAAACAGCCGGCCGATATTGCGATAGGTACTGACCGCCAGATCCGGGAGCATGGCGCCGTCGTAGATCTGCTCGACCGTTCCTATGGTTTCCCGGGCGTGGGGGTAATCGTCTGCCGATGCGCTGGACGCCAGCATGGCGGCGAGCAAGCCGAGGGACAGGGTCAGCGGCCGGTTGAAGGCGGCAGGACGGGACAAGACGGTTGAGTGCATGAGGTCTCCTTGTTTTTCGTCGGTGACAGACGTCGGCCGATTTCCGGCTCAATTCCCGGCTAAAGCCGGTCCCACTAAAAGAACGCGCGCGCTTGAACCATAGCCCACCCACCGGCATTGCACCGGGCGATCAGTTCAGTGGTTTCATACCCTGACGTCTTCGATGACCTACCTGACCGAAGCAAGGGCGAAAAAAAACCACCGCACGAAGGCGGTGGTTTTACAGACCTGCAGGACGCGTCGGGGTCAGACCTTGACGATCCAGCCCGCCGGGCCTTCGATGTCGCCGGACTGAATACCGGTCAGCTCTTTGTACAAGCGCTGGGTCACGGGACCGACCTCGGTTTCGCTGTGGAACACGTGCAGTTTGTCTTTGTAGCTGATGCCGCCGATCGGGGTGATCACTGCAGCGGTGCCGCACGCGCCGGCTTCCTTGAACAGGTCGAGCTTGTCGATGAAAACCTCGCCTTCGGTGACCTTCAGGCCCAGACGGCTCTGCGCCAGTTCGATCAACGACAGGCGGGTGATGCCCGGCAGCACGGACGGCGATTTCGGTGTGATGAACTGGTCGTCGTGGGTGATCCCGAAGAAGTTGGCCGAGCCGACTTCTTCGATCTTGGTGTGGGTCAACGGATCGAGGTAGATGGCGTCGGCGAAGTTGGCTTTCTTGGCCTCGGCGCCCGGCATCATGCTCGCGGCATAGTTACCGCCTACTTTCGCAGCACCGGTGCCTTGTGGCGCGGCGCGGTCGTAGCTGGAGATCACGAAGTTGTGCGGTTTCATGCCGCCCTTGAAGTACGGGCCCACCGGGATGCAGAACACCGAGAAGATGAACTCGGGGGCAGCGCGCACGCCGATGTTGTCGCCGACACCGATCACGAACGGGCGCAGGTACAACGCGCCGCCGGTGCCATACGGCGGGATGAAACGCTCGTTGGCGCGGACCACTTGCTTGCAGGCTTCGATGAACTGCTCGGTCGGCACGTGTGGCATCAGCAGGCGGCTGCAACTGCGCTGCATGCGCGCGGCGTTCTGGTCGGGGCGAAACAGGTTGATCGAGCCGTCTTTGGCGCGATAGGCCTTGAGGCCTTCGAAGCATTGCTGGCCGTAATGCAGCGCGGTCGAGCCTTCGCTGATGTGCAGCACGTTGTCTTCGGTCAGGGTGCCTTGGTCCCACGCGCCATCGCGCCAGTGAGCCAGGTAGCGTTTGTCGGTCTTGATGTAGTCGAAGCCGAGCTTGTCCCAGTTAATGCTTTCGTTACCCATGACACCCTCTATGTCCAGGCCAGCGCGGCCGGGAGTGTCCGGCGTCTGGCGTTTCCTCGATAAGGCCCGGTACAGGACGCGACCCGTTCCGGTGTGTCGCCATATTACTGATTTTTCTCCCTGCAAACCGCCTCGGCGGCAGATGAGCTGAAAAAGATCCACTGTCGCCTGATTCAAGCCTCCTGGTTTGTGCCGTCTGTAGCAAAACAGCTGCCGGACGTGTGCAGATTCGCCAATGTTGCCTATGGTGTGTACATCGTCTGAGACAGGAGCAGCACCCATGGGTATCGATCAATTGTTTGCCGATTTGAGCAGTCTTCCCAGCATTCCCAAGGTGGCGCAGGACCTGATCAAGCAGTTCGACAGCCCGTCGTCGGACTTGGGCAGCATCGCCAGCAATATCGAAAAGGATCCGGTGATCGCGGCGAAGATCCTGCGGCTGGCCAACTCCGCGCGCTTTCGCGGGGCGCGGGAGTCGTCGAGCATCGAGGATGCGGCCATGCGCCTGGGCTTCAATACCTTGCGCACGCTGGTGCTGGCGTCGGCGGTGACCGGCGCATTCAAGGCAGGACCGAGTTTTGATCTCAAGGGCTTCTGGCTGAAGAGCTTTCAGGTGGCGGGGATTTGCCGTCTGCTGGCGAAACAGTCCGGCGCTGATGCGGAAATCGCTTTTACTTGCGGGGTGATGCACGACATCGGCGAGCTGCTGATCCAGACCGGCGCGCCAGCCGTTGCCGAGCGCATCAACAGCGTGACCAAGACCGGCACGACAGGCCGTGCGGCCATCGAAACGCTGCAGCTGGGCTTTGGCTACCCGGAAGTCGGCGCGGAACTGGCCCGACGCTGGGGATTGCCCGAGGTCATCCAGAACGCCATCGCGTATCAGGCGCGGCCCATGCAGGCGCCGGGTAACGCGATCCAGCCCCGCATCGTGGCTCAGGCATTGACCATTTCTGCGGCACTGGAGAATCACGGCGGCGCCACCGCGCAGGCCAAGCAGGAAGTGGATGGGCCGTTGCTGGAGGGGGTTGACCTGGATGCGGTGTTCACCGCGCTGCCGAAGGTGCTGGAGGATGACAAGGCATTTGCGGAGTTGTTGAGTTAGGGAAAGCAATCATGGTCTGAAGTGGATGGCGCCTGAACCGGCCTCTTCCCGGCTGAAGCCGGTCCCACAAATTGACCGCGGTCCGACTGACACAACGCGGTCAACCTGTAGGACTGGCTTCAGCCGGGAAGGCGTCAGGCGTCACGCTGCAAAACTGATGGCGCTCACTGGGGGCTCTTCCCGGCTGAAGCCGGTCCCACAAATTGACCGCGGTCCGACTGACACAACGCGGTCAACCTGTAGGACTGGCTTTAGCCGGGAAGGCGTCAGGCGTCACGCTGCAAAACTGACGGCGCTCACTCGGGCCTCTTCCCGGCTGAAGCCGGTCCCACTAATGGATCGCATGCATCCAAAAAAACCGGCGGAGACCTCGACTGTGGGACTGGCTTTAGCCGGGAAGGCGTCAGGCGTCACGCTGCAAAACCGATGGGGCTCACTCAGGCCCCTTCCCGGCTGAAGCCGGTCCCACTAGTATCAGCGCACAGCCGCTCTTGAGGACCTGTGCATGCCTGATGTTCCTGACACCCATGTCGATACCCTGCTGCAATGGATGCACGACCGCTCGTTCGTCGTGCTGACCGGCGCCGGGATCAGCACCTCTTCCGGGATTCCGGATTACCGCGACAGCGAGGGCGTGCGCCGGGGTCGGCAGCCGATGATGTTTCAGGAATTCCTCAATGCGCCCGAGGCCAGGCGCCGTTACTGGGCCCGCGCGATGCTCGGCTGGCCCCGCGTTCGCGTAGCGCAACCCAACCCGGCCCACGAGGCGATTGCGCGCTTGCAGCAGCACGACCTCATCAGCGGGGTCATCACCCAGAACGTCGACACCTTGCACGATCAGGCCGGCAGTCATGATGCGGTGGAGTTGCACGGCAGCCTGCATTGGGTGCTCTGCCTGGACTGCCGCCAGCGCACCGAGCGCGACATCATTCAGCTGACCCTGGTCGAGCAAAATCCTTATCTGGCGGGTGTCGATGCGGTACAGGCGCCCGATGGCGATACCCTGCTGGACCCGGCCTTTGAGGAACGCTTCCAGGTGCCCCATTGCCCCCACTGCGGCGGCGAACGCATGAAACCTGACGTGGTGTTTTTCGGCGAGAACGTGGCACCACCCACGGCGGCCAAGGCCATGCAGCGGGTGGAAGACGCGCAAGGCCTGTTGGTGGTGGGCTCATCGCTGATGGCGTTCTCGGCGTTTCGTCTGTGCCGCGCCATCAACGATCAGGGCAAACCGCTGATCGCCATCAACCTGGGCAAAACCCGGGCGGATGACCTGTTGGATCTGAAGATCGAAGCGTCGTGCGAGGTGTTATTGCCGGCCTTGGCTGAACGGTTGCTGGAGGCGTAGGCATTGAAGGCCTCTTCGCGGGCAAGCGCGCTCCTACAGGTGTCGGCGAACAGCCGGCATTCAGCCAGTCACATCTCGACGCCGCGAATCCCCGGCAACGCCGCCAAAGCCCGGTCCCACACCTGCCGCGTCCTCACCCACGCCACTTCCTGCCAGTCCGGGTCCGCCGGATAGAACTGCTCCAGCAGCCCTTCCTTGATCCGCCGACCGGTTTCGTCCAGCGGATCGCCGTGCAAGTGCAGCCAATGGTCGTCCCGCAAATGCCCATGCACCGCTGCCCCCGGGTACGTACCGCATTCAATGACAAACGGCATCAGGTGCACACCCGGCAGCGCGTCGAGGAGCATCTGCGAGGTGTAGCCGGTGGACGTCGCCGCCACACCGGTTTCGCTGACGCGATTGGCGCCGGTGATCAGCGTGAACAGCCACGGCCCGAACAACGCTTTGGCATCATCGAGCGCGGGATAGGCCGACTCGACGATGCTCATCAGCATCGGATGGCCGTAATCCCCGGCGCCGGTGTGCAAGTCGAAACAGCTCACCACCTCCACGTCCTGCAGGTATTGGCCGACGATGCTGCGCAGGGTGCGATTGGACCAGCTCGGCCCGTTGCCACCGAAAAACAGCCCATCGGGGAATGCGTACTGCCCCGCCTCCACCACCGACATCAAGCCTGACCAGCCCCGCGCGTCGATCGCTGCCTGAAACTGAGCATCAGCCTGATCGCGCTTTGGCCCGCGCAACTGCTCGCAGGCGTAAATCCCGTGGACGTCGATATAGGCGCGGTTGTCCGGCAGCGGCCGGCTGAAGTCCAGGTAGTTGCGGTTCTGATCGAGGTTGTCTTCGTTGACCCGCCGCATCCACGCCGTGCCCCAAGGGTTGATCAGGTGAATCATCAGGATCGCCACGCCCTCGGGCAGCGCGCGTGGGTCAAACCCCTCGAGCCAGCGGCTTTGACAATCGGAACCGTAATAACCCTCCACCCCATGGGTGCCGCTCAACGCCACCAACACCCGCTGCGCATCCGGGTCGCCGAGCCAGGCGACGTCCGTGGCCAGCGCCTCACCAAAAGGCCCCGACAACGGGTGGACGTACTCACTCAACCGAGCGCCAGCGGCGGTGGCTGCCGCCCTGAAACGCTCGCGCAACTGGCGATAACCCGGACGATCAGGGAAAAAGTGGCTCATGAATGCACTCCAGAAAGCGATGGCACCGCGCGAACAGGTCAGTACTGGACAGGCCGAACGCAACGGAAAAGGGACACTGCGTCAAAAATGTTACAACCGGACACGTTTTGGCACACTTCTTTCTAGTGTTTCTCTTGTGGAACGTCAGTACCACGAAACGCTTCGCGTCCAGCCCAGGCTGCCGCGAGTCTACGCTGCCAAACGGTGCGCACCACGCACCCGGGGGCAGGAACCGGACATTACCCCGTCCGAAACAGTGCAGGACGTCGACCAGAAGTCTGGCGTCCGTCGATAAGGAACTCGATTCGTGCCAGACATGCGCCCTTCACACCCGATCCTCCCACACCGCGCCTTACCTTTTCCGCTGCACGCCTCCGTCAGCGAGCCTGCCGTCCGCCCCATTTCCCTTCAGCGCTCCGGCTGAAACGCAGCGCCCCTTCGCTGCAGTGCCTCATCTTTATTTCGTTCCAATGGCTGCCGCTTTTATAGCGATTCAGTAGCCACTTTTTATTGTTCCTGTTCGGGACAGGTGCGCCTGTCCCAATAACATTTTTAATAGCGCGCGGGATCGTTCGCTGTTGATTCACGCACACTAAAAACCATCACTGATCGTTTTTAAGAAGTGCGCGCCAACGGTAACCACCCTTCACGCTCTGACCGACAAGTCACACTTTCAGGACACACCACAATGATCACTTGAACACTCACGCACCAACTTGCACCTACTTAATCACGTTTGGTGCATTGCACTTCTGACCCAACCGGAACAGGTCAACGCGCAAACACGCGGTGAACCTGAGTGGATAGGTTCGCCCCCTGATCAGGCAACTTGCCCTGCTTGTATAGAGCCAACTGAGACAGAACTGATGAAATTCGCTAAAAAGTTACAGGAATGCGACATCGCCCCGATCCAGGCCAGAAATGGCGGGCCAGAGCCCTGCACTGGCATAGCGGTTGCAATAGCGATTATCGTTAGGTAGTCATTCTGAAACAAAGACGTACATCTCCGTACTCAACAAGAAATCAGGGAACTGCAATGTCGTCTCCATAGCTCACGCAGCAACGCACTTATATAAGAGTGGTTCTTTAAAGACCTGCTCCTCCAGGCCTCGTGCTACCGACAGCACGGACGTCAACTTCAAACACGGCAACTTGTTTGAACGGACCCTTATTGCCCTTCAACCATCCGAGGGAGCTTTAATGAATGACGCGGTAAAAACGAAAGTCATACCTGACCCGGCGCCGGACGCTCTGTCCATGGCCTGGCCGCGTATTCCTTTCAAGGAAAACACCTCGCGCCCGGGTGAACTAAGCCGGACGCACGTGTTGATATTGATTGCCGCCTCGCTCCTTATTCACGGCGGCATCTGGTGGTATATGCAGACCGCCAAAGCCGAGGTCCCGGAAGTTGCGCCGCAAGTGCCCGAGATGACCGTGGAATTGACCAGCCCGACACCGCCAACCCCGGAAACTCCACCTGAGCCACCACCACCGCCGCCTCCGCCGCCGCCTCCTGAACCGGAGCAACCGGTCGAGGACCCCGACGCGGTCAAGCCGCCGCCAAAGCCGGTGGAAAAGCCGAAGGTCGAGAAGCCCAAGCCGGTCAAGAAGCCTGAACCGGTGAAAAAGCCAACACCGCCCGCCCCTGCTGCACCCGCTGCGCCGAGCACACCTGCGCCGGCCGCACCGTCGCCTTCGCCCGCCCCTCCGGCCCCGGCTGCTGCAACGGCGGCACCGGCCAAGGAATCGGCGGCAATTTCCGGCCTCGCCAGCCTGGGCAACCCGCCACCGGAATACCCCGGCGCGGCGCTGCGCAAGGGCATGGAGGGCCGCGTGATCCTGCGCATCAAGGTGTTGCCGAACGGACGCGCCGGCACGGTCGAGGTGACCAAATCCAGCGGCAAACAGGTGCTGGACGATGCGGCGGTGGAAACGGTGCGCAACTGGAAGTTTGTTCCGGCCAAGCGCGGCGACACCCCGATCGAAGGCTTCGCGACGCAAACCATCGACTTCAAGCTGCCCGAATGAACCCGGTCAGCCCATCAACAACAACTTTTTATAGAGCGGGTGAGGTGTAACCATGAACGAATCGATCTCTTCGATGATTGTCCCCGGCGTACTCTGGGCGCTGGTAGTGTTTTCAGTGCTGAGCTGGGGACTGTTGCTGATCAAATCCGCACAGTACTTACGCTTAAAGACCCAGAACAAACAGTTCACCAAAGCCTTCTGGGCCGCGCCGGATCTGCTCACCGCCGCCGAGCACTCCAGTCAATACCCGGGCTCCCTGGCGCGGATCGCCAACAGCGGTTTCGAAGCCATGGCGGTGGACGATTCGCCGCGCAACACCCAGCAGCTCGCCCACACCATCAACCGCTCCGATCGCCTGGAGCGCAACCTGCGCCAGCAGATCCAGAAAGAACGCCGCGCCCTGGAAGCCGGCCAGGCCATCCTCGCCAGTATCGGCAGCACCGCGCCGTTCATTGGTCTGTTCGGCACGGTCTGGGGAATCATGGAGGCGTTGCAAAGCATCGGCGCCAGCGGTTCGGCGAGCCTGGAGACCGTGGCCGGCCCCATCGGTCACGCGCTGATTGCCACCGGTGTCGGCATCGCCGTCGCGGTCCCGGCGGTGCTGATCTACAACTTCTTCCTGCGCCGTCTCAAGCTCGCCGTCGCCGACATGGATGATTTCGCCCACGACTTCGACGCCCTCGCCCAGCGCAGCGCATTCGCCATCAACCGTCAGGCCATCGCCAGCAAGCACAGCCAGGCCGTGCGGGAGGCGAGCTGATGTCGTTCTCCACCCAAGACAGCGATGAAGTGCTCAGCGAAATGAACGTCACGCCGCTGGTGGACGTGATGCTGGTGCTGCTGGTGGTGTTCATCGTCACCGCGCCGCTGATGACCAACGCCATCAAGGTCAACCTGCCGAAGACCGACGCCATCGCCGCTGCCGACAAGAAAGACCCGGTGGTGGTCAGCGTCGACCAGGACGGCAAGTTCTACCTCGCCAAATCCGAAGTCGCGCCGGAATCCCTGGAGCTCAGCCTCAAGGACGTCAAGGCCAGGGACCCGGAGGTCCGTGTACAGCTGCAGGCCGACACCAACGTCAACTACGGCCAGGTGGCCAAGGCGATGGCGTCGATCGAACGCTCGGGCATCACCAAAATTTCAGTGATGACCTCGAAATGATCGGCCCATGACCGGCAGTTGATCTGCACTTGAAATAGGCGCCGCGCCTCGCTGCGGCGCTGCACACCCTACTCCCGATTCACCGCCGTCCGGGTTTTTGCCTCGGAGGGGAGCGGCTTGCTTGAAATAAGGAAATTCCCGACCGCCATCACCGCGTCGGAGCAACGAGGGCTCACAAGGCCATTTCAATAACATCTGGAATAAGTCGGAAACTACCATGCTGATGAGCTTTCCCGGTTTTACCCTCAAGCCCCTTGTTGTTGCCGTACAACGCCACCCCCGTGCGCTGATTTGCGCACTGGCGGTCGGCATGAGCCCGGCCTACGGCGCAGAAAACACCGATGGCGCCAGCGAAGCTGCCGCACCAGCCTCCGCTGCAGCGCCTGCGACCACGCAACTGCAACGGGTAGAGGTAACGGGCTCGGCGATTCGCCGGGTCGATGCCGAAACGGCGGTGCCTATTACCATCCTGCGCGCCGATGATCTCAGGAAACAGGGCGTTACCACGACCGCCGAACTGGTTCAGCGCATCACTGGCAGTCAGTCCATCAACAACAGCGCAGGCTCCGTGGGCTCAGCGACTGGCGGCGCTTCGTTCGCCGATATGCGCGGTATTGGCGCGAACAAAACCCTGGTGCTGCTCAACGGTCGTCGCCTTGCCAACAACGCGCTGTCGGGCACCAACTCGGCAGGTGGAGCGGTCGATCTGAACATGATCCCGTTCGCCGCCATCGAACGCGTGGAAGTGCTGCGTGACGGAGCATCGGCGTTGTACGGCACCGACGCCATTGGTGGCGTGATCAACTTCATCACAAAAAAAGCGCTGACCGACGGCTCGCTTAGCCTCGGTGGCTCGTCCCCTACCGCTGCCGGCGGCGGTGACACCAAAGACATGAGCGCCAGTTGGGGCTACGGCGATCTGGAGGAACAGCGTTTCAATGTCATGGGCGTGTTCAACTACAACACCCAAGGCAACCTCGCTGCCCGTGACCGCTCGTTTGCCAATAGCTACCAACCTGGCCGCGGCCTTGACCAGACCTCGGGCACCTCGTTCCCGGCCAACTACAACCAGGGCGACAATGCCAGCAACCCGTTGCTGGGGAGCAATTGCAGTGGTCCAGGCCAGGTACTGAGCCGTGGCCTTTGCCGCTTCGACACCAAGCAATACATTGATCTGGTGCCGCAGACTGAAAAAACGTCGTTCTTCGGTAAAGCCACTGGCAAGCTGGCCGACGATCATAACGTCAGCCTGGAGTACTTCTGGGCGCGCAACAACAACGCCACCGCCATTGCTCCGGCACCACTGACCGGCCAAAGCCTGGGCCCGTCCTCCCCTTATTACCCTGGGAACGGCATCACACCGCTACCCAGCAATTTCGCCCTCGACCCGACCCAACCTGTAGATCTCAACTGGCGTGAAACCGCTGCAGGCGGCCGCGAATCCAAAGACCAGAACACCAGCCAGCGTATTTTGCTGACCTTCGACGGCTTGGTTGGCGGCTGGGACTACAACGTCGGCGCCTCGTATAACCAGAACAAAATTCTCTCGTCCGTCACCAATGGTTACGTCAGCGACAGCGCCATGGTGGCCGGCCTGGCCAATGGCACTATCAACCCGTTCGGCGCCCAGTCCGCAGCGGGCCAGCAGTACATCGACGACGCGGCGTATCACGGCCAGTATTCCTCGGCAGTCGGTCGTGTAATGGCCTTGGACGGTCGAGTCAGCCGTGAAATCGGTGACTGGTTTGGCGCGGGCCCTTCCGGCCTGGCCTTGGGCGGTGAGTACCGCAAAGAGAAATTCCACCAGGACTTCAACCCGTTCGTCGATGACATCAGCAGCCTGGGCCTGGACTCAAACGGCAGCGTGACCGGTGACCGTACTGTAAAAGCTGAATACGCCGAACTGAACGTGCCCGTGCTCGACAGCCTGGAGCTGAGCGCCGCTATTCGCCACGATGCCTACAGTGACTTCGGCAGCACCACCAACCCTAAGTATTCGTTCCGCTACCAGCCGTTCAAGCAATTGGTGGTTCGCGGTGCGTACAGCGAAGGGTTTCGCGCGCCATCGTTGTATGAGCTTTATGCTCCGCAAAGCATTACCTTCACCCAAGCGTCCTACAACGACCCTCGCCTGTGTGCCGGTGGCGTGGTGCAGCCTGGCGGCAACGCCGGTCGCGACTGCGGCCAGCAATTTCTTAGCCAGATCGGCGGCAATCCGGACCTGGCGCCTGAAAAAGCCCGTAACGTCACCTTCGGCTTTGTTTATCAGCCTGTTCGCGATTTGTCGGTGGGTCTGGACTTCTGGTGGGTTCACATCTCAAACCAGATCCAGGCGTTTCCGGAGTCCACAGTGTTCTCTGACTCAGCGGCCTATGCCGACCGTTACGTGCGCAATGCCGACGGCACGCTGGCCAACATCATCGCGACCAACTCCAACCTGGGTAACGTCGATACCAACGGCGTGGACGTCTCGCTGGACTACCGCTTCCCGAACACGCCATACGGCCAGTTCGGCCTCGGCCTGCAAGGCACTTACGTCGACGCTTATGATTTCCAGAGCACGATCAAAGGGCCTTATACCGACAAAGTCGGCGACTTCCAGGGTGATGGCGTGATTGCGCGCTGGAAACACAACCTGACAGCCAGTTGGAACCTGGGCCCGGCCCGTGCCACGCTGACCAACCGCTTCACCACTGGCTACAACGATTACGACCGCGACACGAACGCGCGCGTTGCGTCCTACTCGGTATGGGACGTGGCGACGGGTTACACCTTCGAAAAAGTACTGGATGTCGATGTCGGCATGAGAAACATGTTCGATCGCAACCCTCCGTTCACCAACCAGGCCTACAACTTCCAGTCCGGCTACGACCCGCGCTACACCGATCCACTGGGCCGAACGCTGTTCGCCCGCGCCACGTACCACTTCTAAGCGCTGACGCCCGACGCGCTGGTGCTCCGGCGCGTCGGGCTGCACCCAAGGATTGTCCGCCCATGTGCACCCCTCCTCTTTCATTGCCACGCCTGCTGCAGGGCGTGGCATTGCTGTACACGGTGCTGTTGTTTACCTCGCTGCTGCTTGGCGCTCCTCAGGTATTCGCCACACCGGTGCATGCACTGACCGTCTATGGCGAAGCGCCGAAATACGCCGCTGATTTTCAGCACTTCGATTACGTCGACCCTGACGCGCCCAAGGGCGGTTCGATGAGCCGCGCGTCCGAGGAGATCGGCCAGTTCAACTACCTCACGCCCTATGTCGATCAAGGCATATCCGTGAGCCAGATCGACACCTGGGTGTATGCGCCGCTGGCCTATCGCTCACTCGATGAGCCCTACACGGTGTACGGGCTGGTCGCCGAGAAGATGGAACGCGACCCCGACAACCTCTGGGTGCGCTTCTACCTGAACCCCAAGGCGCGTTTCGATGACGGCACACCCATCACCGCCGAAGACGTGCGTTACACCTGGCAAACCCTGATCACCCAAGGCAGCTTCAGCTATCGGCCGCTGTACGGCGACGTGAAGGACGCGGTGATCGAAGCGCCCGGGCAGATCCGTTTTGATTTCAAGACCGGCACCAACCGCACCCTGGCGCTGGACCTCGCCAGCCTGCGCATCCTGCCCGAGCACTGGTGGAAAACCCGCGACTTCACCAAGGGCGGCGGCTTCGAACCGCCACTGGGCAGCGGGCCGTATCGGGTCTCGCGGGTCGATGCCGGGCGTAGCGTCAGCTTCGAGCGGGTCAAGGACTGGTGGGGCAAAGACCTGCCGGTCAGCCGCGGGCTCTACAACTTCGACGCGCTGACGGTGAATTTCTACGGCGATGTCGACGTGGCCCGGCAACTGGTCCAGGCCGGCAACTTCGATTACAACCGCGAGTTCTCTTCGGCAGGCTATGTCGTCGGCTACACCGCGCCGAGCCTGCAGGACGGCCGTCTGCAAAAGACCATTCTGGCCAAACGCCGCCCGGTGGCCGGTCAGGGCTTCGTCTTCAATCTCGACAAACCGATATTTCAGGACCGGCGCGTGCGCGAAGCCCTGGCGATGCTCTGGGATTTCGAGTGGGTCAACGGGCAGATCATGCGCAACTTCTATGTGCGCGAACAAAGCTACTTTCCGAAGAGCGAGATGGCCGCCACCGAGCTGCCCGACGCCCAGGAGCTGAGCCTTCTCGAGCCCTTGCGCGGGCAGGTTCCGGACGAAGTCTTTGATCAGGTCTGGCGCGCGCCGAAGACCGACGGCAGCGGCTACATCCGCGACAAGCAGCTCAAGGCCCTCAAGTTACTGGCCGACGCCGGCTGGCACGCGAAGAACAACCGGCTGGTGAACGCCGACGGACAGCCGCTGGAGTTTTCCTTCCTCGACGGCCAGGGCGGTTTCGAGCGGCTGGTGCTGCCGTACAAGCGCGTGCTGGCGCAGATCGGCATCACCCTGAATTTCCGCCGCGTGGACTCGGCCCAGTACATGAACCGCCTCAACGCCCGGGACTACGACATGATCGTGGTCACGCTGCCCGCCAACGGCAATCCGATCCTCTCCCCCGGCCGTGAGCTGTACAACCTGTTCGGTTCGCAAAGCGCCCGACAGGTCGGCAGCTCCAACGCCATGGTGCTGCGCAACCCCGCGGTCGACCGCCTGATCGACGGCCTGGTCGCGTCCAATAACCGCAACGACATGCTGCACTACGCGCGGGCGCTGGATCGGGTCCTGCTCTGGGGTTTCTACATGATTCCGAACTACTACTCCCAAGGCACACCGGTGGTGTTTGCCAACCGGTTTGGCCGGCCGGCTATCGAGCCGATCTACGACGTCGGGCTGGAAAGCTGGTGGGAGGTCAGCCGCATGCCGCTGAGCAACGCTCAAATGGCCGCGCGTCTCACGCCACAACGCAGTGTGTCGAACGACCGTCCTGCGCCAACGCCAACGCCAGAAACGGAGGGCCAGTGACATGCTCGCCTACACCCTGCGTCGCCTGTTGCTGATCATTCCCACGCTGCTGTGCATTCTGGTGGTCAATTTCCTCATCGTGCAGGCCGCGCCGGGCGGTCCGGTGGAGCAAGCCATCGCCCGGGTTCAGGGCATGGGCCCGGCGGGTGGAATCGGTGGCGGCGGTGGCGAAGTCGCGGCCACGGGCGGCATCAGCCGTGGCGCCCAGGGCCTTGACCCGGAGCTGGTCGAAGCGATCAAGCACCAATACGGTTTCGACAAGCCGCTGCACGCGCGCCTGTGGCTGATGCTGACTCACTACGCGCAGCTGGATTTTGGCAGCAGCTTCTTTCGCGGCGCCACGGTGACCGGGCTGATTCTGCAAAAGCTGCCGGTGACGATTTCCCTGGGACTGTGGGCGACCCTGATCACTTACCTGATCTCGATCCCGCTGGGCATCCGCAAGGCCGTGCTGCATGGCAGCCGTTTCGACGTCTGGAGCAGCACGGTGATCATCATCGGCTACGCCATCCCGGCGTTCCTGTTCGCCATTCTGCTGATCGTGGTGTTCGCCGGCGGCAGCTACTGGAGCTGGTTTCCGGCCCAGGGCCTGTTCTCGGACGACTTCGCCAGCCTCTCGCCGCTGGGCAAGCTGCGCGACTACCTGTGGCATCTGGTGCTGCCGGTCAGTGCGCTGGTGATCGGCGGCTTCGCGACGCTGACGATCCTCACCAAAAACAGCTTCCTCAACGAGATCGGCCGACAGTACGTGGTGACCGCCCGGGCCAAAGGCCTCAGTGAACAGCGTGTGCTCTACGGCCACGTGTTCCGCAACGCCATGTTGCTGGTGGTGGCGGGCATTCCCCAGGCGCTGATCGAGGTGTTCTTCGCCGGCTCGCTGCTGATCGAAACCATCTTCGGCCTCGATGGTATCGGCCGCATGAGCTACGAAGCGGCCGTGTCCCGGGATTACCCGGTGGTGTTCGGCACGTTGTTTCTGTTCACCCTGTTCGGCCTGTTGATCAAGCTGGTGGGCGACCTGTGCTACACGCTGGTCGACCCGCGCATCGACTTTTCCGCAAGGAGCGCCTGATGTTCGAGTTTTCCCCGCAAAACCGGCGCCGCATCGCCAACTTCAAGGCCAATCGGCGCGGCTGGTGGTCGCTGTGGCTGTTCGTGGCGCTGTTGATCATCTGCCTGTGCGGCGAACTGATCGCCAACGACAAGCCGCTGATCGTCCGCTACCAGGGCGACCTGTACTTCCCGGCCGTGCATCAATACCTGGAAACCGACTTCGGCGGCGAGCTGCCTTTCGAGCCGGACTATTCCAGTGACTACGTGCGCAAACTGATCGCCGACAAGGGCGGCTGGATGCTCTTCGCGCCGATCCCGTTCAGTTACGACACGGTCAATTACGAACTCCGCGAGCCCTCGCCCAGCCCGCCCAGCGCGCGCAACTGGCTGGGCACCGACGACCAGGCCCGGGACGTCATGGCGCGGGTGTTGTTCGGCACCCGCGTGTCGATTCTGTTTGCGTTGGCGTTGACCGCCATCAGCACGGTGATCGGTGTGTTTGCCGGGGCGGTTCAGGGCTATTACGGCGGGCTGGCGGATTTGATCGGCCAGCGCTTGCAGGAAGTCTGGTCGGGGCTGCCGGTGCTGTACCTGCTGATCATTCTGTCCGGTTTCGTCGAGCCTGATTTCTGGTGGCTGCTGGGGATCATGTCGCTGTTTTCCTGGCTGGCGCTGGTCGACGTGGTCCGCGCCGAGTTCCTCCGTGGACGCAATCTGGAATACGTGAAAGCCGCCCGCGCCCTGGGCCTCAGCGACGGCGCGCTGATGTGGCGGCACATTCTGCCCAATGCCATGACCAGCACCCTCACCTACCTGCCGTTCATTGTCACCGGCGCCATCGCCACACTGACCGCACTGGACTTCCTCGGCTTCGGCATGCCCGCCGAAAGCGCGTCCCTGGGCGAGCTGATCGGCCAGGCCAAACGCAATTTGCAGGCGCCGTGGCTGGGTGTCACGGCGTTCTGTGCCCTGGCGCTAATCCTCACGCTACTGGTGTTCATCGGCGAAGCCTGCCGTGACGCCTTCGACCCCCGCACATGAGCGCTGCCATGACTGACCCTCTGATCCAGATCCGCAACCTGCGCGTGGCCTTCAACGGTGCCGAAGTGGTGCACGGCATCGACCTTGACATCCAGCCCGGCGAGTGTCTGGCGCTGGTCGGCGAGTCCGGCTCGGGCAAGTCGGTGACCGCACACTCGATCCTGCGGCTGCTGCCGGCCAAGTCCGTGAGCACCCAGGGCAGCATTCGCTACAAGGGCGTCGATCTGCTGCAGGCCAGTGACAAGGCGCTGCGGGGCCTGCGCGGCAACCGCATCGCGATGATTTTTCAGGAGCCGATGACCTCGCTGAACCCGCTGCACACCGTGGAGAAACAGATCGGTGAGATCCTCGCCATGCACAAGGGCCTCAAGGGCAAGGCCGCCCGCGAGCGCACGCTGGAACTGCTCGGGCTGGTGGGCATCCAGAACCCGCCGCAGCGGCTCCGGGCCCTGCCCCATCAACTGTCCGGCGGGCAGCGCCAGCGGGTGATGATCGCCATGGCTCTGGCCAACGAGCCCGAGCTGCTGATCGCCGACGAACCGACCACCGCGCTGGACGTCACGGTGCAGCTGAAGATTCTGGAGCTGCTCAAATCCCTGCAACAGCGGCTGGGGATGTCGCTGCTGCTGATCAGCCATGACCTCAATCTGGTAAGACGCGTCGCCCAGCGGGTCTGCGTGATGCGCGCCGGCGAAATTGTTGAGCAAGCAGACTGCCAGACGCTGTTCGCCGATCCGCAGCACCCCTACAGCCGCCTGCTGATCAATGCCGAACCCGACGGCGAACCGGTGCCCGGCGAGCACACCCAGACGCTACTGTCGGTGGAGGCGCTGAAGGTCTGGTTCCCCTTGCCCAAACCGTTGCTGCGGCGCGAGCGGCACTGCATCAAGGCGGTGGACGGCGTCAGTTTTGAACTGCTGAAAGGCCAGACACTGGGTATTGTCGGCGAGTCTGGGTCAGGCAAGTCGACCCTGGGCCAGGCGATCCTGCGGCTGATCGATTCCGAAGGCAGCATCCGCTTCGCCAACAAGGAGCTGAGCCTGCGCAGCCAGCAGTTGATGCGGCCGCTGCGAAAGCGCATTCAGGTGGTGTTTCAGGACCCGTTCGGCAGCTTGAGTCCGCGCATGACGGTGCAACAGATCATCGCCGAAGGGCTGCTGACCCACGGCATCGGCACCCCGGCCCAGCGTGAACAGACGGTGATCCGCGTACTCGGCGAAGTCGGCCTGGACCCGGACAGCCGTCATCGCTATCCCCACGAATTCTCCGGCGGTCAACGCCAGCGCGTGGCCATCGCCCGCGCGCTGGTGCTGGAGCCGGAGCTGATCCTCCTCGACGAACCTACCTCGGCGCTTGACCGCACCGTGCAAAAACAGATCATCGCGCTGCTGCGGGATTTGCAGATCCGCCACGGCCTGAGTTATCTGTTCATCAGCCACGACCTGGCGGTGGTTCACGCATTGGCCCATGACGTGCTGGTGATCAAGGACGGCAAAGTGGTCGAGCAAGGCGCGGCGCGGGAGATCTTCGGCAACCCGCGACAGCCGTACACCCAGGAACTGCTGCGCGCTTCCGGGCTGGATTTCGGCGGACAGGCGTGAGCCGACATACCTTGCGACACCTACTATAATGCCCGGCCACGGCGTATCATCGCGCCCCCTCGATTTCCTGCTCTGGTGCCTGTCATGACTGCCCTTCCGCTCACCTCCGAACGCCGCGGCTGGTCGTTCTGGTGGAAACCTCTGGCGTTCCTGCTGGTGGCCGCCATCGGCTTGTACTACGTGAAGTGGTCGCCGTATTACCTGAAATCTTTTATCGCCGCCGATACCCATAACATCGGTGGTTCGATCATCAACGACAACCCGGCCACACCGTGGGCTGCCGCATTGGCGTACGCCCAGGTGTACTTTCTGGCGATCTGGAAAGCCGCCGTGCTGGCAGTGATTCTCGGCTCGCTGCTGCAGGTGCTGATTCCCCGGGACTGGCTGCTGAAAATGTTCGGCCGCGCCGGACTCGGCTCGACCATTCGCGGCGGCCTGTTCGCCCTGCCCGGCATGATGTGCAGCTGCTGCGCGGCGCCGGTGGCTGCGGGCATGCGCAAGCAGAACGTCTCGGTGGGCGCGGCGCTGGCCTTCTGGATCGCCAACCCGGTGCTCAATCCGGCCACGCTGGTGTTCATGGGCTTCGTGCTGGGCTGGGGCTTCACCGCGCTGCGGCTGGTGGCGGGCCTGGTGCTGGTGATTGGCGTGTCTTTGGTGGCGCAACGCATCTCGCGCCCGGAAGCCGTGCCTGAACAGGCGCTGCAAGCCGTGGCCAACGCCGAGACACCGGACGAGGGCAGCCTGCTGGTGCGCTGGGGCAAGACGCTCTGGCAGTTGTTCTGGACCACCATCCCGATCTACGTCATCGCCGTGCTGATCCTGGGCGCAGCGCGGGTCTGGCTGTTCCCCCACGTCGACGGTGCCATGGGCAACAGCCTGTTGTGGCTGGTGCCGCTGGCGATCGTCGGCACGCTGTTTGTGATCCCGACCGCCGCTGAAATTCCGATTGTGCAAACCCTGCTGACGTTGGGCCTGGGCACCGCGCCTGCCGTGGCATTGCTCATGACCCTGCCGAGCGTGAGCCTGCCGTCGCTGTTGATGCTGCGCAAATCCTTCGACGCCAAAGTGCTGGTGACCGTGGGTGTGCTGACCATGCTGGTCGGGGTGGTCAGCGGGCTGGTGGGAGCCGCTTTGTTGTAAGGCCAGGATCAAGAACTCAAGATCTTAAGAACTACAGCAGCTCTGCCCGACGGCAGAGCGCTTGGCCTTCAGGGACTGACTTGAAAGAGCGCCCTGCTCAAGCCTCACCCGCCAGACACATCAAATCACACCACATATGCACCTTCGACACATACCGGTCCCCCACGGCGACGGCGTACGGCTCTACCCCAAAAACCTCAAAACCCATCCCCTCATACAAGCCCTGAGCAGCGCCATTGCCCTCGGTCACCGTCAGTTGGACAAGCATCAACTGCGGTTGCGTCCGGGCATGGCTCAGCACCCTGCGCACGAGGTCCTGCCCAATGCCCTTGCCCCGACAGGCGTGGGGAACGTACATCCCGAACAAGGTGGACTTATGACGGGCCTTCTTTCTGCGCTCAACAGAAAGGCCGGCAACCCCCAGCACGCTTTCTCCTTCAACAGCGCCGAACACCACCTCCGTCGCGTCAGGCCCGGCCGAGAGCCGTTGTTCCCACCAACTGATCGGCAGAGCTTCGCGCTCGGCGACGTCGGACGTAAAGGCATCAGGATGGAGGGCGTACGCTTCAAGCATCAGGGCTCGATACGCCGAGGCATATTCCGGGGTCAGTCGCTTAATGGTGGTGGTCATCGAAGTCACGCTGCAGGGTCGAGCACTGATTATGTGGCGAAACAGCTGGTTTTCACCTCGGCTATTGCAAAAACCCTGCTCATCGCTGCAACCTCCACGGTTTGTGCGGCTCAGACTATTCGCGACAGGTAAAATCGCGCACCGTGGGCGCGTCAGTTCGAGGGAGATTTCCATGCGTTTCAGATCATTCATCCAGTGTCTCGCGGTTGTGCCCCTGGCGCTGCTGATGGCAGGGACAGCCGTGGCCGGCGAAGAAACGCAGCTGATCCAGTCGATCAATACCTACCGCAGCCAGGCTCAGCCTTGCGCCAATGTGGCATCGACCGAGCTGCCGCCGCTCAACAGCGACCCGCGCCTGAACCTGCCCGCCAGTGGCACGGTCGATCTGCAGCCCATGCTGGCCCGGGCGTCGTATCCGATGGTCAGCGTCCAGGCGATCACCCTCTCGGGCCCGCGCGATGCGCAAGCGGCCATGGCGGCGATTCAGGAAAGTTTTTGTCAGGTGGTGCTCAATCCGCAGTTCGTCGACATCGGCGTCAGCCGCAACGACCGCGACTGGCGCATCGTGCTGGCGCGTCCACTGCTCGCGGGCGGGTTGGGGAATGCGCAGGCCGAGGGGCAGAAACTGCTTGGCCTGATCAATGAAGCGCGCAAACAACCGCAGCAATGTGGCGCCCAGTCGTTTTCCGCCGCCGCGCCGCTGGTGTGGAACGACACCCTGATGAGCGCAGCCGAAAGCCACTCGCGCTCCATGGCCAACAACAATTATTTTGATCACAAGGGTCGCAACGGCGGAACGCCGGGAGACCGCGCGGAGCTGGCCGGGTACATCGGCCAGCAGATCGGCGAGAACATTGCCGCCGGGCAGGACAATGCGCGCAAGGTAGTAGAAGGCTGGCTCGCCAGCCCCGGCCATTGCGCCAACCTCATGAATCCGCAGTTTCATGACCTTGGCGCTGCCTACGCCACCGACCCGAAAAGCGATGCCGGCATTTACTGGACGGCAATGTTCGGGGTGCAGTAATGCTGATCGCCAGCGCCCTGATCTAAACGCGAGCCGACCCGAGCGTCTGCTGCCCTTCGGCGCCCGCTTCGGTGTAATGCCTGCGGTGGGCCAGCGCCTGGCCCTGTGCATCGAACAGATGGCAACGATGGCCCCGCACACCGACGCGGAGCAATTGCCCGGCCTTGACCGCCGACATCCCCTCGCCCTTGACCATCAGATCGTGTCCCTCGTCGGTCTGCGCGTGGGTGAACGTCTCGCCGCCCAAATGCTCGACCACCAGGGTTTTCACCGGGATCTGTGCATCGCCCTCGCCTCGGTCCGACAGATGCTCGGGGCGCAGGCCCAGCGTCAATGACTCGCCCGCTTTCACCTGCTCGCCCTTCACCGGAACCCACAATAGCTCGCCACCCGGCAGGCTGACCTGGACGCCTTCGGCACTGCTAGCGACCGCCGTCACCGGCAGAAAACTCATCTGCGGCGAGCCGATAAAGCCCGCGACGAAGCGGTTGCACGGATGGTGATAGAGCTCCAGCGGCGATCCCACCTGCTCGATGCCGCCCTTGTTGAGCACCACAATCTTGTCAGCCAGGGTCATGGCTTCGACCTGGTCATGGGTGACATAGACCATGGTCGCCTGCAGGTCGGCGTGCAGCTTGGCGATCTCGATGCGCATCTGCACGCGCAGGGAGGCGTCGAGGTTGGAAAGCGGTTCGTCGAACAGAAACACTTCCGGCTCATGGACGATGGCGCGGCCAATGGCGACGCGCTGACGCTGCCCGCCGGACAGGGCTTTGGGCTTGCGGTCGAGCAGCGGTTCGAGCTGAAGGATGCGCGCGGCATTGCGCACCTTGGCTTCGATCTGGTCTTTGGGGATCTTTTGCATTTTCAGCCCGAAGGCGATGTTGTCGTAGACCGACATGTGCGGGTACAGCGCGTAGGACTGAAACACCATGGCCACGCCGCGATCAGCCGGTTCAAGGTAGGTGACGTCCCGGGCGCCGATACGAATCTGCCCCTGGGTGATGCTCTCCAGGCCCGCGATGCAGCGCAGCAAGGTGGACTTGCCACAGCCCGAAGGCCCGACGAAGACCACGAACTCGCGGCTCTCGATGCTCAGGTGGATGTCATGCAAGACCTTGATCTCGCCATAGGCTTTCTCGACGCCACTCAAACTGAGCTCAGTCAACATCGTATCCCCTGAATTATTGTTGTTTGGGCATTTTTACTGACAACGGCGTGCTGATTTGACAGCAATGCATTTTGTCCTACGATCATTTGTAATTCGTATATTACAAATGTCAAGGAACTCACCCGAAGCGGTTTCCCTGCCCCGCAGCCCCACCTGCATGCACCGCGAAGCACATGTCCCGCGTAACCCTCACCCACAACAATAATGAGGTCACGTAAATGAAGAAGCTGGTTTGGAATGCCCTCTCCCTGTCGATTGCGCTGGGTTCCGGCGCCGCACAGGCCTGGACGCTGGAAGAGGCCGCCGCGCCGTACAAGGGCACCGAGATCAAAGCGATTTTCCTCGACCGTCCCGGTTACGCCGCCGCCATCAAACTGCTGCCGGAGTTCGAAAAGAAAACCGGCATCAAAGTCAGCTACGAAACCGTCCCCTACGAGAATAGCCGCGAGCGCGAGGTGTTGAGCTTCACCTCCGGTGAGCAGCTCGACGTCGTGCTCACGGACGTGGTGTGGATCGGCGAATTTGCCGGCAACGGCTGGCTCGAACCGATCACCACCTTCACCCAGGACGCGAAGCTCGCCGACCCGGACCTCAAGCTGGAAGGCTTCTTCCCGATCCTGCTGGAGTCGTTCGGCAGTTGGGACAAGCAGACCTACGGCCTGCCCTTCGATAACTACTCCGGCCTGCTGTTCTACAACAAGTGCATGCTCAAGGACGCCGGTTTCGACAAGCCGCCGGCCACGTGGGACGAGCTGCTCAAGGACTACGCGCCCAAGCTCACCGACAAGGCCAAGGACCGCTACGCCTACGCCTTGCAATCGCGACGCGGTGAAACCCAATCGGCGGACAGCTTCATGCGCTTCCTCTGGCCGTTCGGCGGCTCGCTGCTGGACGATAAATTCAAATCCAATCTCAACTCCAAAGCCTCTCAGCAAGGCCTGCAATTTCGTCAGGACCTGATGAAATACATGCCGCCGGGCATCGTTGATTACGACCACAACGAAGCGGTCAACGCCCTCGCTCAAGGCAAAGTGGCGATGATCACCGAATGGTCGGCGTTCTACGGCACCCTCGCCGACCCGACAAAATCGAAAATCACCGATTGCCTAGCCGTGGCCACCGAGCCCAAAGGCCCGGCCGGTCTGAAGCCGGCACTGGGTGGTTTCTCTCTGGGCGTGAACGCCAAGTCCGACGACAAGCAGAAGGCCGCCGCGTGGCTGTTCATTCAGTGGGTCACGTCCGAAGCCATGGCCCGGCCATACCTGGACGCCGGTGGCGTGAGCGGGCGGATGTCGGTGTACAAGGACGCCGACGTGCAGAAGAAATACCCGTTTGTGCAGCCGATGGTGACCTCGTGGGAAGGCGGCGTGCCTGACTACCGCCCTCGCTTCCCGCAATGGCCGGAGATTTCCGAAGTGGTCGGCGAAAACGGCACCGCGATCATGCTCGGCAAAACCAGCGTGGAGGCCGGTGCCAAGGCGATTGGCAGCAGGATGGAGGAGATACTGAAGAAGGCGGGGTATTACGACGGCAAAGCGAAGCTATTGAAGTAATACCCCACCTGTAGGAGCGCGCTTGCCCGCGATTGCAATGTGTCTGCGACATGTCCAGGTCTGACATACCGCAATCG